>JAKAUZ010000044.1 GCA_021817415.1 Thermoplasmata archaeon
ATTCACCTCGAACAAGTCTTTCTCAGAATGGGGTGAAGTTCTCGGCGATCAGGTCATGGCATCCGCTGTTCTCGATCGTGTATTGCACCACAGCATCGTGGTGAACATAAAAGGGGATTCTTACAGGTTGAAGTACAGGAGGAAGGGCAATCCTCCGCCTTATAGGGAGAAGTGAAAAGAAAATGAAAAACATAAATATGGGTGGACAGATTTCATCTGCCGATTTTGGACAATTTTCACCTGGCGTTTACATTAAGGGAATACCGTCCTATATGAAAATCCCTCCCGCGTTTTTCATTCATCATAATACTCAACAAGATTCGGACTCATTTTGAATACAAAAGTCATGTGTCACGCCAGTTTCCATAGGGTTATTCCATAAAATCTCCAAAACTATCACACGAAAATTAGAATCTACTTAATTCATCTATGCGGTCCTCTATTTGTTTTGTGTCGTTTCCTATCTTTTTAAAAAAGTCAAGAACTTGATACGAGAATGAGTTAAAGATGTTTTTTCTGGAAATTATAATCAATTTTGAAATAAACTTGGATTTATCATCATCTGGCAACAAGCTATATATTTGAGTGAACTTCCCTGAGTCGGCTCTCCTTAAATAGCTTTCATCAAGGTAACAGCCCATAATCTTGGCTCTCTTGCCGAGGTCAATATCGCGAAGAGCCTGGCAAAATAATAGCTTGTTCAAAAGTGGCGTGCCTTTATCTTTTAACTTGGAAAGTCTGTTAGAGTCAAGCAGTGAAATATATTCGTTTGCAAACATTTCGACTTTCTTCACGTCTTTCTTGTCTTTATCTGTGGAAATTATATCAAAGATTTCAAATGAACGGTATTTTATTAGTTTTCCCGTTTCCATGACCTTTACCTTTAGCTGGTTAATTGAAAGTCCAAAAAGGTTTAGAGTCTGGGCTGCCTTATACTCTATGTGTTTTGACACATCCTTTTTCTTTAAAAATACGAATTGATCATCTGCATATCTTAAATATTCACAATCCAAGCCTTTGCATAGAGAATACATAAACTCATCGTAGCTCTGTAAATAGAAATTAGCAAGTATTCTGGAAAAATCTCCCATTGCATCTTGTGGTAAACCTACTGCCTGTTTGTTATAGCCATTCCTAACTCTGTTCCAGTAATTCAGAAATGTGAACAGAATGCTCACGGTTTCGGAATCCTCCTTCTGTGCTACCTCTCTAATTTGGAGTTCAAGCAAATCCAATCTAATATTGTCATAAAAGTTCGCAATATCCATCATCAGCACATAGTGATACTCCCTCTCTTGCGAGTACGAGTATAATTTAGAATTAAGATCACCGTACGCCTTAGACCAAGCGTATTTATTGAATGAATAGGGGCTCACGTAATATCCATCTGTTTCCCCTTGATTTTCACTTTTTAACCTGTACATTTCATCATTCTCGCTCTTTCGCATTAATCCACCTAATGTCCAACCTCCGAAAGTATGAGGGACTCGATTATAGGCAATTTTTGACTCAAGTCTCTTTATACAATAGTAGTAGACGCAGTAATCTTTGATGGTGAAAACTGGAGCGAATCTTGGAACTCCATTTTCCTTTTCTGCAGTCAACACAACTCTTGGAGGAGACGGAAAATATATCCTTTCTTTTATTTCTTGATGCAAACTTTCGATCAATTCGTCTCGTTTAGATGGTACTACTATGAAAGAAGTTTTTTGATAGTGCTCCATAACGTGTGGAGTACGGGTCCGGGAAGGACTGCCGATCTGGTCTTTGAGCTTCGAACTCGTATACAAGGTTGGCAGTTTGCGGACCGACACTGTGTCCCGGAAGGGACGAATAGTAGAGTGTTACCGGCCATATTTCCCGGAATCATCACTGGAGGTGATGGATTGATAATCGCAATCGATGTACATAAACGTAAGGAAGTAGTATGTGAAACAGACGACGGTGGAAAGATAGTGAAGGAATATGAATTCGAAAACACGGAAGAGGAATGGAAAACATTCATGGATTGGCACAGGGGAACAGGCGCAAGGATAGCGCTGGAATCATCCACAACGGGAAAGTATGCCGCAAGACTCCTCCGCGATAACGGATTCGAGGTACACATGGCAAATCCTAGGAAGATGAAGGCCATATACGAATCCTACAAGAAGACCGACAGGAACGACGCAAGGATACTGGCAAAGAAGCTGAGGGAGGGTGAACTGCCGGAATCGTATCTTCCGCCTAAGGAGATAGATGATATCCGATCCATGGTCAGGTACCGCAGATCTCTGGGAGAGGAGATCACTGCGATAAAGAACAGAGTCCATGCTATGCTTGCAAGATACGGCATAACCGTTGAGGCATCGGACATATTCGGGAAGAAATCCCTGAAACAGATACAGGAATCTGCAGGGAAGATGAGGCCTGCAGACGGATTCATTCTCGCTGATCTTATGCAGAGATTCCATGATCTCTCATCCAGGTCAGAGAGCGTGGAGACACAGCTTGCATCCATGGGGAAGGACATACCGGAAGTGAAAAAGCTCATGACCATACCGGGAATAGGTTCCTATTCCGCACTTGCGATCTATTCTGAGATCGGTGAGATCTCCAGATTTCCTGATGCCAGGCATCTCTCCGCGTACTGCGGTCTCGTACCCCGTGTGGATCAGTCCGGCGATACGGCATACTATGGCCACATCACGAAATCCGGTCCATCGATCCTGAGGTTCTTCCTGGTCAATTCCATACATACAACGGTGAAGGTTTCGAAGACGTTCAAGACATCATACAGGAAGCTGAAGAAACGCATAGGGAAGAACAAGGCCATAGTGGCCATGGCAAGAAAACTCGCCGTGACCATATACAACATGCTTGCGAAGAATCAGGACTTCGTGGACATAAGTACCTGTGCTGGTCTGGGCGAGAACAAGGCAGACAGGATGCAGTCCATGGCAAAGAAAGCCCAGACAATGGACAGCGAATCTGTGAAAAGGTTAATAGACAAGGGAGTGATCAGATTACAGTCAAACAAACTTCTTTCATGACACCTTGTATGATTGTGTCTTTACCTCTGAAAGCACGCCAAAAATCTCTGTTAAAGTACTTTTTGAAATCCTTAACCGACTCCACTTATTCACCCGCTATTATGCACCAACAATAATGCTATTCATAACTGTTAATCTTTTGTTCTGAGAAACGAATGTGCAGCTCCTCGCTTGATGAAGAACCTACTGACTTATTCCAGTAATGCTCCTAAATATTACGACCGTGACATTTTTGTAATTCCGCACCGAGCGGAGCGACATAGTGCGGTCAAAAATTCCCCTCCCCTGTTCCTCTCAAATTGCACTCCGCAGGAGAGAATAATGTGCCCGAAGCGAGCCGGAAGTCTTGCGTAGCAAGACCGAGTGGAGAGCACAGGACACCACCCTGAATGAGCATTGCGAATGAAGGGCTCTTCGAAGAAGAGTGCGAGACGTAAATCAAAAGAGGGGTGGATTGCGTGAGCAAGACCGGGTGAATTTTTATTGAAGGCGAAGCATGGGGTCCTGTGCTCGGCGTGCAGGCGAGCGAAGGGCACTACAAATTGGCGAAGGCTCAAAGAGGAGTTAGGGGTGTATTTGAACCGAAGCTTACCAAAAGGTATTAAAATCTGAAAGGATATAGTGTTATATTATGACCACAGCAAAACAGTCAAGGCTTGTAAGCATACCCAAATCTGATTTAGATAGCCTTGAGGCTACCATAGAAACTCTTGAGAATGAATATGTCATGGATCAGCTGGAAAGAAGTGAGCAGGACATACAAAACGGCAGAGTAAGGAACGTTAGAGAGTTTCTAAAAGAACTCTAATAATACTTCTTCGCCTCATCCTTGTGAAGTATAGCTCTGAGTGTAACCGTCTTTTGTTCCTCGTTTATCTCGTACCAGACTCTGAAAGGGCCTATTCTAAGTTGCCATAGGCCATGAAGCTTGCCTCTCAATGGTTTTCCAGACTGTGGCTCCTGTTCCAGTCTTTCCGCCATGTGTTGGAGCCACTCCTTCTTGTCCTTATGGTTTTTGGAGAACTCCTTTTCGAATGCTTCCGTTGATTCAACAGTGTAGCTCATAAATACCAGCCTCTACTCGATCTTCAGTAGTCCTTGAAGCCCATGTAATCTCCCAGCGTACCTCTCACCTTTGCCTTGGTCAGTTTGGCATATTCCAGTATTTCGCATGTCGTTGCTCCCTGTTTTCTCATCTGTTCGAAGGTGTTCTGACTAAGCAGCACGTAACTCCAAGTACAATTCATCCTTTCTTCTGCTGGCAGTTCATTCACTTTGTCTACCCAATCTAATGCTGCTAGCCTCTTATTTTGCACGTTCTTGTTATTCATATCTCTCTCAGATTTCGTCTCAACGAGGTAAATCTGGTCACAAGCCCTGATCATGAAATCGGGATAATAATGTGCCAGCAGACCATCATCCCTGATGTAAATGATGTTGGCAAAGTCATTGTAATACTCGTTGATCTTCACGAAGGCCTTTACCTTGGAGTCTGCGTCTATGAATTCTATAAATTCCTTCTCGAATCCTCCGCTATGCGAGGGGTAGGCAATCTTTTCATAGATATTCTTTGCTGCACTTATTGCGTATGTCTGTCTAATGCGTATTTCGGGGACTTCCGAGAAATACTTCTTCACAATCTTTGCCTCGTTGACCTTGAGATTCTTCATCGAATCGTAAACAGCCTGGGCAATGTTGCTGACAATATGCTTGATCAGGCTCTGTTGTGTTATGAGCAGGATACGCCAGTTATTGTCCTTTAACGGATCAAATTCTTCGCCGAAAAGCCTGTGTCTTATGTATTCATCCGTGAGTTTTGCTATGAGGGCTGAATTGACCTGCATTATTGGGAAATCTCTCTGCTTTCGCCCTCTCGCGTTAACGTGGATTACCGAAACTGCGTTAACCACTTTCTGGATGAATGAATTATAGCTCCTGGCAGTGAATATGTCCGCTGTGACTGTGTATTCACCAAAGGTAGTCTTTACTGTGAGTTCCTGGCTGTAAAAAGTGTCTCCTTTGTTCCTTACTAGGGGTCTTAATTCCTCAAGTTTCATGGGGAACGGGTCAAGTTTTTCAATGGAGAGATCGGGGACTGCGAGTTCCTCCTCCTTTTCCTGCAGGATAGTGATCCAGAACAGATCGTAATCCTTGTAATTTGGCTTAAGACCAACCCTGATCAGGTCACCGACGACCTTTGCCTTTGTCGGTTCCTCGCCAACTTTTCCAACCATCCCGGCAAGAACTCTTTCGTAGTACTCGATGAAGTTCGGGTGCTCAACCACGCTTAATATGTCTATGTAGCTATCGGGTTCCTCCTTCTTAATCAGGAGTTTCTCGCGGTTTTCCGATCTTATGTCATCGTAATCAGGGCCACGCCACATCATCCTAAGGCCTCTCCCTATCAGCTGTTCCAGAAGGACGTAAGAAGATGCGGATCTAAGAGGGACTATGACGCAAATGTTGTTTACATCAAATCCTTCCCTGAGCATGAGGACAGAGACTATCACCTTCGGTTTTTCTTGCCTGTCGATGTCGAAAAGTCTCTGTTTTATTGCCTTCCATTCATCTTCGCTGACATCGCCCTTTTTTGTGGAATGTATCTCCATGATCTCGTCTTCAGAATAACCCTCCTGCATCAGAAAAGCCATAACAAGAGGTACTACCTTTGTGTCTTCGCAGACGATAAGCATCTTGGGATACTTGGTGGGATCAAGCTTGATAAATTCCTCTTCAAGTATATTGAGTTTCTTCATTCCAGCTCTCAGCATAAGTTTCTGACCATCAGAGAGACTGGTGGCCCGTCTTCCTTCACGTTCCGCCTTATATTCCAAGTCTTCCAGAGGTATTGCGCCGAACTCCTTTCTCTTGTCAATGGCGACGGTTTTCACAAGACCTTTCTTTATTGCGTCGACCAGTTCAAAATTGGTTATAATGTGTGGGAAGTGATTTTGTACCCGGCTCTGACCACTTCCAGTGACTACATATGGAGTAGCGGAGAAATCGATTTGTATGAATTTTTTCCGCTTGTTCTCTGAAATCTTATCGAGCGCCTCCTGCCATTTTTTCTCCACAATCTCGTCTGATTTCTTCATCTCTCCAAGATGGTGGGCCTCGTCATTGAAAACTACGAGACTAGGCAAATCTACGAGGTAGTCCAGTTCCTGGCCTCGAAGGTATTGGTTGTCCAACTCCTCCAATGAATGGCCCTGGGAAGTGCCTGGTGTAATGGGCAACAACTCATTCACAGTTATGTCGGGCCTGTCCAATGGCGATTCGGTATCAAGGGTTTCTTCATCTTCCGCCAGCAGATGCCAGTTTGTTATTGCAATCAATCCATCGCCGGTAATTTTCTTGCCGATTTCCTCTTTCCGGGATACGCAGCCCTGAATAAATCCAAAGATCTCTTCTTTGTGAGAAGGCGGAATGAAAAGCTTCTCGAATTTTCGGAAGTCTGACTGCTCGAAATCTCTGGTTCCGTCTTCTGTTCTTTTGCCTAAGTATGCATCGAGCAGTCTTTCGTATACAATAATGCCTGGTGCAACAAGAAGGAAATTCCTAGAGTATTCGTCACTCTCATCCTCCTCGTATTTTGAATTGAGATACTGCCAGATCAGCAATGCGTCCATAACCCAGGTTTTCCCTGTTCCGGTGGCCATCTTGACGCAGTATTTTGGATGCTCGTACTTGTCCCGTTTCAGATCAAGTATATCCATCTGGGGGAGCAATTCTGGATAAATGTGCATATAGATTTCACCAACGCTTTTCAGCTTGAGTATCTCGTGGATATAGATTATATTACGAATAGCTTGCCACTGACCCTCATGAAAATTGATGTTTCTTTCATCAGCGAAGACACCGTTTGGATCCCAGAATTTTAGGAGTTCCTGGGTAATTGGTGTGACTTTTTGCATAAATTCCCCTGATTTCCACAGTTCGTTCACTTCTTCCGTTATTCTTTTTGCAAGTTTCAGCGGAATGTCCTTGGTGCCCAGGGACTTTATGTTTACCATCAGAATACCTCTTTGACTGCCACACTCTCAAATCCGAATACATCTACTGCTTTCACACAAACTTTTCTCTTTCCATTGATCTTTGGGACGAGAAGCTTCACTCTTCTGTCCACCTTTGTGGTGTCTTCATGGTTTTCCCTGTAATCCTGCCACTTACTCCTGAACACCTGCCCATCATACTCAGGGTCGATACTCCAGTATTCAACCAAGCTGAGAGGGTCTTCTTCGATGACCTTTTCCAGTTTGTCCTTGTCTACCTTGTCTAATGGCAGTGCATCAGGAGATAGAAGAACATAGTTTTCAAGCTCAATTGTGAGCTCCTCCTTATCGTCTTCTGCTGCCTTCTTGGGGATCGGTCTAACAGTAAGATACTGTAAGGAGCTAAATCTGACGCGTCCTTCCTTTACGAGTTTCTCATAGTCAGGCTTGTGCTTTAGCTTTTCCAATAAATCTGGCGGAATTACTAGTACCTCCAGTTTATCATCGTTCAGACTATCTATGATCTTGCCAATATCTGTTTCAAAGTTCCATCCCAGAACTACTATCTTTTCCCAACCTCCCATGAAAGAGGCTCTAAGCTCCTGGGCCTTTTTGAGAGTGGCATAGCCTGTAATTTTTGTGGGAGAGTCAACAAACACCAAGGTTTTACTCTGTTTTATGTATCCCAGATTGGTGGGAGTACCTTCTTGCATCGGAAAGGGTAGAGCTCCATAGAGGTTGATCACTACATGAGCAAGGTCTCCTATACGCCTGAATTGCGATCTTTCAAACTGTTCCTTCTGGTAGTCTCCAATTGATTCATAAAGAAACGGCTTTGCATCTTGATCGATAAGACGTTTTCTCGAAATCATACATGCAGGTCTCCCAAGATCGCACATTATCCATTTTCTATTTAATTTTTCAGAGACTGTTCCAGTAGTTCCACTGCCCGCAAAGAAGTCTGCGATAAGCGAATCTTTATTAGAAGATGCACTTATTATTCTTGTTAACAGTTCTTCTGGTTTTTGAGTACCATAGCCTACCAGTTGGGACCCTCTTGCTGAAGCGATATCAAACCAAACATCTCTACACCTTGTGCCCTCCTCTGACTTGTAGACTTTTTTTACAGGAACTTTCCCTTTTTCTACTATTAATATTCCTTCTTTTAACCATTGAATCGCAGTTTCTTTGGGCATTCTGTAACCATTTTTTGGAGGTATCTCACCATAACCTAAGTCATAATAGTAACCGCCGCCACCGGGGTTATCTATTGGATTTTTACCAAAATACCCCCGTTCATCCTTATGTTTATAATGCTCATGTGTAACTTCTTGATATTCTTGAAAAATATTATTCCATAAGACATTGGTGTTATTTTTCCTATAAAAATAAAGCGTATCATGTGATTTTATAAACTTTTTATTTTTTGCAGAAGTGTCTCCGATTGCTCCTTGCCATATTATTTCATTAACAAAATTGTCCCTTCCAAAAATCTCATCCATAATCACTTTTACGTAATGTCCTACATGCCAATCGATATG
>JAKAUZ010000013.1 GCA_021817415.1 Thermoplasmata archaeon
CCGTGGGGTAGTTTGGATCATCCTTTTGGCCTTCGGAGCCAGCGACCCGGGTTCAAATCCCGGCGGGCCCGTGGCCCGTTTTTGCTAATAAATGAATGCCAATTCTACAATTTATAGAATAAATGAAGAAAAGACGCTCTAAATCATATAATAATATACGAATATCAAAAAAAAAAATAAAAATCAGTCGGAGGTTTTTAACCTCTCAATAGACATGGGCCCGACCGGATTCGAACCGGCGATCTCCGCCTTGTAAGGGCGACGTCATAACCGCTAGACCACGAGCCCTGCAACCTTAAAATTTTGTCATTAATTAAGCTTGCCGTGGAACAAATTCACAGGGAAGAAAAAAATTAAAGGATAGGAAGTAGGTTCTTCACTTCCCAGTCAGTTACATAAGATCTGAATTCGTCCCATTCCTTTTGTTTTATGTATATGAAATTGTTGTAGACATGTTCTCCCAGTGTATCCTTTACAAATTGACTCTTCCGGAGATGATGGAGCGCCTCTCCGAGAGACTCAGGGAGGGAATCTATTCCTTCATTGAGTCTTTCTTCCGGAGTCATATGAAATATGTCCTGTTCGACAGGGTCTGGTGGGTCTATCTTTCTATTTATCCCGTCCAGTCCAGCTGCAAGCAGGACCGAGAACTGAAGATAAGGGTTCCCTGCGGAATCAGGCGCCCTGAATTCAAATCTCTTCTTCAGCCCTTCCCCAGCAGGTACCCTGACTAGAGCCGATCTATTCTTGTTTGCCCAGGAAATGTATACCGGTGCTTCGTATCCAGGTACAAGACGCTTGTAGGAGTTGACCCATGAGGCAATAATCCCACCGATCTCAACAGCGTGAGAGAGCAGACCACCAAGATAATGATACGCATATTCCGATAGTCCATATTTGGAATTCTTGTCCCAGAATTTGTTTGAATCGCCTTCTTCATCCATGATGCTCTGGTGGACGTGCATTCCGGTGCCATTTATTCCGAAGAATGGTTTCGGCATGAAGGTGGCATAAAGCCCATACTTCGCTGCCACAGTCTTTATTGCAGTTTTCATTGTTATTATTCTGTCTGCCATTCTCAAAGCCTGAGCATACCTGAGGTCTATCTCATGCTGGCCAGGCGAGACTTCGTGATGGGCTGCCTCCGGATCGTAACCAAGGATATTCAGGTAATTCACTATGTCCTTTTTCACAAGTTCTCCTTTGTCCAGTGGCCCAAAGTCGAAATAACCCGCAGAATCGTGAGGAACATACTTTCCGTCCTTCATCTCAAGCAGGAAAAATTCAAATTCAGGACCCACGAAAAAATTCAGTCCGTCCTTCTGTAATCTTTCCAGTTGTTTCTTGAGGACATATCTTGGGTCTCCGAGGAAAGGTTCCCCTTCGGGAGTATAGATTGAACAGACAAACCTGCCAGATTTCCCTCCATCACTGGTCCAGGGGAGAATCTCGAACGAATCGTAGTCTGGGAAAGCCCTCATGTCGCTTTCCTCTATTTCAGCATAGCCAAGTACAGAAGAACCGTCAAACAGAACTCCCTCTTCAAGAACCCTTTCCAACCTGTTTCTGGGTATCATGACTGACTTTACGGTCCCCCTGATATCAGTAAACTGAAAATAAAAATGCTTAAGATCATTCTTGTCCGCAAGTTTCAAAATCTCAGCTGGGTCATATGCCATGATTTACCCAACGATTACCCAATAAAAATTTTGCGTGACTTTAAACAATCATTTTGGCATCTACAATGAGATAGGAGTCTGCATAAAGGAAGATGGGATTGAAATCTATCTGCTGAAATTCCTTATTATTAAAGTCATCTGACAACCTGACCAACAGATCTGCAATCATTTTTTTGTTAGTGGTCAGATTCCTGTATCCATTGAATATTCTGGAATATCTCAATTCACCAATCATCGCTTCAGCATCGTTCCTTGTGATCGGCAACTTCTTGAAGGTTACATCCCTTAGCAGCTCCGAATAGAAACCCCCAAGACCCAGGAGAATGAGTTTCCCAAATTTCTCGTCTTTCAGGAGCCCAATAATAACCTCTATTCCACGTCTTGCCATCTCCTCTACGTATATCTCTTCTCCAGGGAATTTCTGATTTAGCAGGCTTATTGAACTTATAAGTTCTTCTTGTCCCTTTATGTCCACTATGATTGCACCAGCTTCAGTTTTATGAGTGATTTTGTCAGAATTCACCTTTGCGACGACAGGATATCTCCCCGAGTAATCACGGCCATTTTTAATAATCATGCCATTCGGAAGGGTATAACCCATCTTTGCCAGTTGACTCTTGAATTCGAATTCAGGGACTATGTTCATTGCTGATACCTCCAAGATATTTCCCTCTTTCCCCTAGAACCCATAAACCATTTGTGGCTCTGTCTATGGAAGGGTAGGCAGGCACTTCATTCTTTATGACTTTTCGCAGAATTTCCTTAGATTTTTCCCCCCCTATTATCCCAACGACAATAGGTAGGCTGCTTTCGCGGTTGAATTTACTGAGAATATCTATCATTTTTCTCGATACCCCAGCGGTCTGGAATAGTGCAAATACAAGTACTGCATCGTATTCTCCTGATTTTTCCAGCACTTTAATCAACCCTTCATACTGGTCATCAGTTGCCTCTGCCGTCATGTCAAATGGGTTAAAAGGAGAACCAAGAGGAGAAATGATCTTTCGGATCTCTTTCTCTATAGCACCGGACGGCTTGGGAAGAGTAAATCCTTTCATCTCAAGCAAATCTGATGATACTACTCCTACCCCTCCGGCGGATGTTACTACTGCGATTCTTTTTCCGAAGATGGGCCTGCCGTACGAGAGTGCCATTCCATAATCAAGAAGTTGGGTTTCGTCTAAAGCTTGAATAATTCCATGCTGGGCGAAAATTCCTCTCAACGAAAAATTAGTTCTGAATAATGAGCCAGTGTGAAGACTGGTCGCCCTGTTACCCGACTCTCCTAGCCCGCCTTTTAATAGAACGATGCCCTTTTCCTTGCTTATTCTCTTGCAGATGGAAAGAAAATTCTCAACATTGTTAATCTTTTCAAGGTACAGTGCAATGGATTTGGTCTCCTTATCTCTTCCAACAAGTTCGAGCACATCATTCTCACTGACATCAGCCTCATTCCCCAGACTGACAAAAGAAGAAAAACCCAACCCCCAGTCAGAGGCAGCATCCATCGAAAGGAGGCCTAGCGCGCCACTTTGCGATATGAAGCTCAGTGCGCCTTCGGATGGAAAAGTTGATTTCTCCGCTTCTGTCAGAGCGGTATTCAGCCCAGATCTCGGAATGATCACACCCACAGTATTAGGTCCAATAACCCTCATCCCATATTTTTCTGCAATCTTCTTGATACTTATCTCCAGTTCTTTTCCTCTGCTTCCCGATTCACCGAAACCTCCAGATACAGGAATGGAAACTTTGCACCCTTTCTTTCCCAGGGATTCCAGATAATCCACGCTTTTCTCTGGAGGAAGGGAGATTACCGCTATGTCAGGAGGTTCCGGTAGTTCATCAACGCTCTTATAGCATCTGAGTCCTTCAATCTCCTGGGCAATGGGATGTATCAAGAATATTCTGCCGCTGAAGTTTGAAGCAATATTTTGAAGTATAACGTTGCCAACCTTTCCTCTTTCCCTAGACGCCCCAATAACACATACTGAATTTGGTTCAAAAATCGCTTCGAGACCCATTTATTTCATCGCCATCTTCTTTCTTTCCTTGGCGGTATACCCGGTAACCTCAAACAGGAACTTATTATACGCTTTAATGGCTTCAGCTGAATTGTCCTCTCCACGGCTTTCTGTTTCCACAGATATTTCTTTCTTGCCGGTTAGAACTACAGAAATCCTTACAAGAGGTGGAAAAGATGCTTCAAATTTGCCATTTTTTTCCTTCGAATTCCCAAAGATATCTTGCATTGCCTTATTTACCAGGGTCCCATCAACTTCCTTTTTGCACCTATATGCTCTCATTTTACCTCCATAAATTAAAGAATTAAAACTTTGAGTATTCAGCCATATTTTCAGCCACATTGCAAAGTAATAGGCATTGTCAATTTCTATAAGATTTATATAGAAGAACGAATTAACGTTTTAGGGTGAATCGAATGTTGTCAGGTCAAATTCCTATTTTAGTACTTAAGGAGGGAACAGCAAGAGAATCCGGAAAAGACGCACAGAGAAATAATATAGAAGCCGCGAAGGCAATTGCAGATACAATCAAAACGACCCTCGGACCAAAAGGAATGGATAAAATGTTAGTTGATTCCTTAGGTGATATTACAATATCAAATGATGGCGCTACAATAATGAAACAGATGGATGTGGACCATCCAACAGCAAAAATGATTGTTGAAATAGCAAAAGGTCAGGATCAGGAAGTAGGGGATGGGACTACAAGTGCTGTGGTTATTGCAGGAGAACTGCTTAAACAGGCAGAAGTTCTTCTGGAGCAGAGTGTGCATCCAACTGTCATAGCAAACGGGTATAAACTTGCCTCAACAAAGGCTACTGAGGTCCTCGATAAAATAGCACTGAAGAATATAGATGATGTCTCACTGAAGAACGTTGCAAAGACGGCAATGACAGGTAAAAATGTAGGAGGTGTTACCGACTTCCTTGCGGACATTGCAGTTAAAGCTGTCAAATCTATTGTCGAAGAGAGGGACGGGAAGAAAGTAGTTGATGTTGATAATATACTTGTCCAGAAGAAGTTTGGTGGCGGCATCACGGATACTGAGCTTATTGAAGGGGTTGTAATTGACAAGGAGAAAGTACACCCAAGGATGCCATCAGAAGTTACTGGCGCAAAGATTGCTTTAATTGACTCAGGACTGGAAATTAAGAAGACGGAAATAGACGCAAAAATACAGATAACAGATCCATCAAAGATCCAGGCATTCCTTGACCAGGAAGAAGAAACGCTTAAGACCATGGCAGACAAAATCAAGAAAGCTGGGGCAAATGTCGTTCTGAGCCAGAAGGGAGTTGATGACCTTGCACAGCATTTTCTTGCGAAAGAGGGAATTTATGCCGTAAGAAGGGTCAAGAAGAGTGACATGGAAAAGATAGCAAAGGCAACGGGTGCAAGAATCATCACCAATTTGGACGATCTCTCTCAGAAGGATCTAGGGTTCGCAAACAAGGTTGAGGAAAGGAAGATTGGAGATGACAGGCTCACTTTCATAATGGGTTGCAAATTCCCGAAGTCAGTATCAATTATGATAAGGGGTGGAACGCAGCACACGATAGATGAGGTCGAAAGGGCTCTTCACGATGCTCTGAAGGTGGTGGGAGTAGCAATAGAAGACGGAGCTATTGTTGTTGGAGGAGGAGCAATAGAGGCTGAAATAGCCCTGGAGTTAAGGAAGCTTGCCCCCACAGTTGGTGGACGGGAACAACTTGCGATTGAGTCATTTGCAAATGCTCTTGAAGTGATCCCCAGAACTCTAGCAGAGAACGCTGGAATGGATTCAATAGACACCTTGCTAGCTCTTAGAGTTGCACACCAGAGTGGAAAAAAGAATTTTGGTGTCGACGCCCTGGACGGGGCAACAGGCGACATGTTGGCAAAAAATGTACTTGAACCGACAAGGGTCAAGAGCCACGCAATTGAGAGTGCGACTGAGGTGGCTACGATGATACTGAGGATTGATGACGTCATTTCTTCGAAGAAATCAAAGTCAGAAGGAGGACCACAAGGAGGAGGCCCCGAAGGAATGGGCGGAATGGGTGGCATGGGTGGAATGGGCGGAATGCCTCCAATGTGAGGCAGTACCATGGACCTGATACTTGGCCAAGAAGAGGAAAAAATAGAAAAAAGAGACTTTGACATTCTTATTATAGGCGCCGGGGCCGCCGGGCTCTCGGCCGCAATTTATTCTGTGAGGTCTGGTCTTTCGACAATAGTAATTGATGGGAGCACTCCGGGTGGATTAACGGCGGAAGCTCCACTTGTGGAGAATTATCTCGGATTCACCGAGATTGTAGGTACACAATTGGCGAACCTGATGGTTGAGCACGCAAGAAACTATGTCAAAATCATCGACAACTGCAAGGTTCTCTCAATCAAAAAGGAAGGGAATTTCAAGGTTGCAACAGAGAAGGGATTATTCTCCGCCAGAGGAATTATTTTCGCGACCGGGACAAAGCACAAACACTTAGGGGTTGAAGGGGAAGCAGAGTATTACGGCAAAGGAGTGTCCTACTGTTCAACGTGCGATGGTTATCTATTCAAGAATAAGAAGGTGCTTGTAATAGGAGGGGGGAACTCTGGAGCCATCGCAGGAATATCTCTCAAGAACATAGCGAAAGAAGTGAAGATTTTCGAATTCATGCCAAAATATATGTGCGAAGATGCTTATGTAAAGCAAATTCAATCAATGGGCATCGAATATAAGAGAAACGTTCAGGTAACCAAGATAAAAGGAGATGGAAAATCAGTCAGGTCTGTGGTCTTTAAGGACAGATCCACTGGAGAGGAAAAGGAAGAACTGTTCGATGGTATCTTCATTTATGTTGGGCTCACACCGCAATCGGACGTAGCAAGAGATATGGGAGTCAAACTGAACGAGAAGGGTTTTATTCAAATAGACAGGAATTGCAGGACTAATCTGGATCTTGTTTATGCCACTGGGGATGTGGCAGGATCGTTCGCGCAAATAATCGTGGCAGCATCTGATGGTGCAATAGCGGCAAATTCAGCGTGGCTTGACCTGAGCAAAAGGTAAAGGATGCTATTAAGAAACGTAAACATCTTGACTCCTCCAAATATGGAGTATCTGGCAGGATATGAACTTGGTAGAGTTGAAATTTCGAGGGGGATGGATATTGAAATCGAAGGTTCCATCATAAAATCAATAAAGAGAAGCAGCGAAGAGAGCAATCCGGACAAATGGGTAATACCTGCATTCACAGATCCTCATACTCATTCAATCTTCTGTGGAAAAAGGGAGAATGAGATAGACAGAAGGAAAGAGGTCGGCTATCAAAAGATTCTGGAAGAAGGCGGGGGAATATACAAGAGCATCGCTGACACATCATCGTGTTCAGAAGAACAGATGCTTGTTCAGAGCAAGAAGAGAATAGTATCGATGATGAAGAATGGAACTGCCATTTTCGAGATTAAGACAGGTTATGGAAAAGACCTTAGTGTAGATAAAAGAATGCTAGCGGTGATGGAAAAGGTGGAAAAGGATCTTGGAATATCCGTGAAGAAAACACTTCTAGCTCACGTGATACCAGGAGGATACTCAGAAGCTGACTATGTGAATGAGTTTACAGGCCTCATGGAAGAAGAGAGGGCAAGAATAGATTTCGTTGACGTATTTGTGGATACAGGTGCATTCTCTGTTGCTTCTGCGAAGAAAATATTCACGAAAGCAAATGAAATGGGAGTGGGGACCAGAGTGCACATGAATGAAATTGCCAATTTGAATGGAATCAGTGAGCTATCAAAACTTGGTATCAGGTCCTGGGACCACATGATTGAAACCCGGGAGGAAGAGATCGCACTGATTAACGCAGTAATCACTTTCCTTCCACTGACCTCACTATTTCTTGGAAAGAATCCAAGAATTTTCAAACGATTTCTGGAATCAAACAAGATAATAGCTATTGGGTCTGACTTATCGCCGAATTCTTATGTCCTTTCGCTTTTATTTGTGTTATCTCTAGCAAGACAGACTTCTCCTTTCACGCTGTCACAACTGATAAACATGGCAACAATAAACTCGACTTATTCTCTAGGACTGAGTCAGAGTGCAGGTACCATCCATCCTGGGAAGAAGGCGAATCTTATAGTGCTCAGCGACTCCTACGAAAATATTGGATATATTTTTGGAGAGGACCCAATTGAGGAAGTCATTGTAAATGGAAAGGGCGTGAGAGATAAATCATATGGAACCGATCATTAAAATGGAAATTGCATCTTGCACTGGGCCCAAAACAGAAATGAATTTAATGATGTACAAAATCAGGAGGTGATGAAAGTACTCCCTTTCTTCACGCTTGATGATTTTGACCTGAAGAACAAAACAGTTTTTCTAAGGGTGGACATCAATTCGCCTGTAGATCCAAAGATGAACACTATACTCGATGACTCGAGGTTCAAAGCTCACTTGGAGACTATAAACGAATTGAGGAACAGTAAATTGGTCATACTCGCACATCAGAGCAGACCAGGCAAGAAAGACTTTACAAGTCTGAAGATACATTCAGAGCATCTTTCAGAACTGATTAAGAGAAAGGTGAAATTTGTTCCAGGCCTGTACGAAGATCACGTACTGGAAGAAATCGATAATGCCAAGACAGGGGACGTGCTAATGCTGGAAAATACCCGGGTGTATTCTGAGGAGGTAGTACTTGCAGATGAAAAAATGGATGTCTTGAAACAGACGCACATTATAAGAAATCTCTCAAGACACATGGATTTTTTTGTAAATGATGCATTTGCTGCTGCTCATCGACCGAATGTGACCCTGATCGGATTCTCAGAGATTCTTCCAAACATAGCGGGAAGACTTATGGAGCGAGAAATTACTGGGGTAGAGAGATTCTACTCTCTAAACAAGGAACCAAAGATTGGCGTTTTTGGAGGGTCAAAGGCGGACGATTCACTTAGGATCATAAAAAGAATGCTAAGTGAAGGGAAACTCAGCAAGATACTCATCGGAGGTCTGGTGGGCCATTTGTTCCTGATGGCAAAGGGGGTAAGTATAGGGAAGCCGAATGAAGATGTGCTCAACAGGGAACTGAAGAATCTTGATCAGCTTGTTTCACAGGCTGCAGACATTATTTCAAAATACGATGATTCAGTTGAGGTACCGGTTGATTTTACAGGGTCAGATAATGGGAGACCAGTTTATTTCAAGTTGGAGAATTTCCGTCAGGATATCCCTGCAGTGGACATAGGGATAGACACAATAGTATCATTCGCCTCAACCATCCGAAAGGCAAGTGCGATCATCCTAAATGGCCCAATGGGGGTATTTGAACTGAAAGATTTCTCAACGGGCACCAGGGAAGTATTTGGGGCAATTGCGGATTCGAGCGCTTACAAGATTGCAGGAGGAGGTCATACCAATGCAGCGTTGGATATGATGGGATTCAGCCACAGGATCGATCATCTCTCCACTGGAGGGGGGGCCCTCATAAGCTATCTTGCTGGAGAAGAAATGCCGGCAATAGAATCACTTATAAATTCTAAGAAGAAATTCAGTGAGAGTTGATATGACAGATGATAGCAAACTTGACCAGATTGCATACTCAATGGAGATACTGAAACAGCAGATGGGAGAAGTTAGGGACCAGGAGCAATCACTGGCACTAGTTCTCCAGGACATCCTGAATAGCCTAAATTTCCTAAGGAACATATCAGGAGTCGAGGGGGATTCGCTTATCCCGATTGGTAGAGGTCTCTATGTGGTAGGGGATATAAAGGACAAGGATAGGGTGATGGTCGACATTGGCACAGGCGCATACAAGAAAACAAAAGTTGACGACGCACTTTCAATTCTTGAGGATAGAAGAGTAGAGATATCCAGAGCATTAGAAAATGCAAGGAAATCTGAGGAGGAAATCCAGCGAAGATACCTTCAGCTCGAAGATTATCTGAACAGAGTCTACCAAAAGTGAAAAAATGTTTGACAAGCTTAAAGAAAAGCTAGGAATAGGGAAGAGGCAGGATGGAGCAATTCCATCAGACAGTCTGACATCTGGAATTGGGAAATCACTCGGCGATTTCAAAGATTATACGGAGGACCTGAAGATATCGTTGCTGGAAGCCGACGTCTCCCTGCCAGTTTCGGAAAAAATCGGTAAAGAAATGTACGAAAGATTATCGGGAAAGAGAATCAGATTTGGAGAAGACAGGGACAGGGTGCTGAAAGAAGCGGTAAGGATGACGATCAAGGACTTGACCTCGATTGAAATACCTGATATCACAAGAGAGGCAGAGAGAAAGTCGCCATTCATAATAATGCTTGTAGGGATGAATGGGACGGGAAAGACAACTTCAGCAGCCAAATTAGCCGAATCGTTCAAGGATAAGGGGTTCTATGTCGTACTTGCTGCATCTGATACTTTCCGGGCGGGGGCAATTGAACAGCTCTCTCTACATAGTGAAAAGTTGGGTGTAAAGATCATTAAGCATCAAACGGGAGGAGACCCTGCCGCTGTCGCATTTGATGCAATTAAGCATGCATCCAAATTCATGAGGGCAGTAGTGATAATTGATACCGCAGGCAGGATGCAAACCAACAAGAACCTCCTGGAAGAAATGAAAAAGATACAAAGGATTGCAAAACCAGACATGGTAATCCTTACGCTAGATGCTCTCTCTGGTAACGATGCCATCAATCAGGCTAGAATGTTTGATGAGGCAGTAAAAGTTGACGGCTATATTTTGACCAAGATAGATGCAGATGCAAAGGGTGGAAGTATTTTGACTCTTCTGGCGGAAACAAAGAAACCAATCTATTACGTTGGAACAGGCCAAAATTACGGAGATATGATAAATTTCAGTCTGGACTGGTATCTCGACAAGCTACTGACCTAGGCTGTTTTTAATTTTTCCTTAATTTCCGCAGGAGATAAGTCTGTAGTCACAAGAGGAACTCGTTCCAGTTCCGAGATTCTGATAGCAAGCTCATCGACTCGTTTCGGTCTTATATAGACCACCATCGCAGGTTTTAAAGGGTGAACACGCACTGCAATCATAGGCGACCTGCCAAATTCCACGTTTGTGAAAAACAATGCCCTTTCTGAAGTCCACCCGTATACTTTGAAATAATCAAATGATGTCAGTTCTAGAATTGCGGTTAGCGAATCAAGAATAGTATAACCCCTTATATTTCTCTTGATGTCCAATTTAGAGGCCAGTTTTCCATCTATCATTCTGATGAACTTATCAAATGGAACGTCGTAGAAGAATTCCTTAATGTCAATTATGACCTTATTTCCGGTGCCTAAAGAATGCCTAAGAATAACCGGGCTACCCCTTTCTCCATCGATTTCAATCATTGCTTCCACGATGTTTCGTATGAAATTTGCACCGGGGGAGCGTCTTCTCCCAGTTTCATAATCACTTATTACTGAAGTATTCATGTGCATCCTTTCAGCAATATCCTTCTGTGTGACATCGAATTCCTCCCTCCATTTCTTAATGGTCTTCCCGGGATTATCAGACATGACTATTTCTCCGGCTATGTTAAATGTCAGCTCCCGCATGGTTAGATCGGAATTTTCCATTGAAAGAGAATATGCTAAAGGTTTTTAAATTCATGGACGATTCCGACATTGGGGCTTGTGGGGTAGATTGGTTCATCCTTTCGGCTTCGGGAGTCGAAGACTCCGGTTCAAATCCGGACAAGCCCATACGTTCACAACGAACCTGAGGGGTTCCCCTAAAAAATTAATTAACTCCAAGGGATAATTGAGGTGGACAGATAGAAGGATAGGGAAATGGAAATTGACAAGAATCAAATCAAGGGACTAACGAGTGAGGAAGCTAGCAGAAGGATTTCTGATTATGGTTATAATGAAATAGAAGAAAAGAAAAGAAATCCTGCGAGAGAATTCCTCAAGAGATTCTGGGGGCTGACTCCCTGGATGCTTGAAATAACGATTATATTTTCTTTTCTTATCCATAAATTAATTGATGTTTACGTCATAGCCGGTCTTTTGGTTGTAAATGCAATTATCGGATATACCCAAGAAGAGAAAGCTTCTAAGGCAGTCGAATTGCTGAAAAATAGTCTTCAAGTAAATTCTAAAGTGTTGAGGGATGGGAAGTGGACAAAACTGAAAGCAAGATATATAGTCCCAGGGGACGTCATCAGAATAAGGGCAGGGGACTTCGTACCTGCAGATCTGGATTTAGTAGAGGGTGAGGAACTCGACGTAGATCAGTCTGCTCTAACGGGAGAATCTCTTCCAGTCGCTAAGAAAATTGGAGAGAGAGTGTATTCCGGCTCAATTCTGCGGAAAGGGGAGGGTACCGGGATAGTTGTTGCTACAGGCAAAAAGACATATTTCGGAAAGACAACCGAACTGGTCAGCATAGCAAAACCAAAGCTGCATATGGAGGAAGTGACAGAAAAGATTGTCAATTATCTTCTACTGATAGTCATAATTCTTCTAGGAGTAATATTCATTTTCTCCTATGTCAGGGGAATATATCTGTTGGACGTAGTTCCACTGGCACTGATGCTTGTAGTTTTTGCGGTACCGGTCGCCCTCCCGGCGATGTTCACGGTTAGCATGGCCATCGGGTCGTTGGAAACCGCTAAAAGGGGGGCTCTTGTAACAAGACTGAATGCAATTGAAGATGCTGCCACCATGGACACCCTCTGTGCAGACAAAACAGGAACACTAACCCAGAACAAATTATCAATTTCAGAAATAGTTCCTCTTGGTGATTTTAGCAGGAAAGACGCCGTCCTATACGGTTACCTTGCGTCTGAAGAAGCGGATAATGATCCTATAGATATTGCCTTCATTACTGAAGCGAAGAGCTCATTGATCTCTAAAGAGGGCATCAATATAGAAAATTTCAGGGGATTCGATCCATCCACCAGAAGGACAGAAGCCTCAGTTACTATTGCTGGAAAGAATCTCAGAGTGGTAAAGGGGGCCGTTGACACAATATTGAAATTATGCAACGATACTGGCAACAAGGAAATTTTGAAAATAGAAAACGAAATTGCATCCCATGGACACAGGATAATTGCCATCGCCATATCAGAGAAAGACGGGTTCAGGATGGTTGCGTTGGCTGGTTTGTCAGATCTTCCTCGGCCAGATACAGCTCAAGCAATAGGAGAACTCAAGGAATTGGGTATCAGCATTAAAATGCTAACTGGGGATGCGGAACCAATCGCAAGGGAGATATCCAAGAATATAGGTCTGGGTGAGCGAGTAATCACCGGAAACAAAATTAAAGAACTCAAAGTGAGGGACCCTGTTAGAGCAGCTAACCTTGCAGAAAATAGCGATGTATTTGCAGAGATCTTTCCAGAGGACAAATACACAATAGTGAAAGGTCTCCAGGCAAAGGAACACATCGTAGGAATGACTGGAGACGGAATAAATGATGCACCAGCACTGAGAAGGGCAGAAGTGGGAATAGCAGTAAGCAATGCCACTGACGTAGCAAAGGGAGCTGCCAGTGTGGTCCTTACGTCTGAAGGTCTGGCAAATATAGTCGACCTTGTGAAAACCGGGCGGATAACTTACCAAAGGATTGTGACATGGGTTATAAACAAGATAGTTAAAACATTCCAGGTTGCCGTATTCCTCGCAATAGGATTCATAGTCACCGGTTATTTCCTCCTTTCTCCGCTGGACATCATTCTTTTCCTCTTCCTGATTGATTTTGTGACGATTTCGCTATCGACTGACAGCATGAAAGGCTCGAAAAATCCAGAAAAGTGGGATATTAAAAATCTGGTGAAGGTTGGGATATCAATGGGAGCGATACAGGTAGCCGAGATGTTTCTTCTATTATTCATAGGCCTGAGCTATTTGCATCTCAACAACATAAATGTCCTGAATACATTTTTCTTCACAGAAATAATGTTCTTTGGACTTTTGACCCCAGTGATTATCAGGGAGAACGACTTCTTCTGGAAATCTAAACCGGGGAAAACGCTGACACTTTCAATAACAATAGATATGGTCGTGGTTTCAGTTCTCTCCCTCATTGGATTCAACATAATAACGCCAGTATCCATATTAGAGTACGTTATACTGTTGGCTTTTGGCCTTTCCATGAACCTCGGACTGAACGATTTGCTTAAGGTCATTCTGGCAAGTATTGGTGTATCAAGGTGAGCAAATTTCCTAGCGTATCCCCATCTTTTTCATCACAACATAAGCCACAGCCAAGTCTTCAAGACCTATACCCATGGACTTGAAAACACTCTTTCTTATTTCCTTAGTACTATCTGTGGTAACGAAATCTCTGAGTTCCAGCACATTCCCTTTACCATTTGAGGACAGATAATCCATGATTTCTGCGGATTCTTTCGCAGACTGCTCAAGGTGTTCCACTATTACCATTTCGCTCCCTTCGAGGACGCTATTATCAACTTCCCTCCTGAATGGTAGATTTGCCCCTGCTAAATTGATGTGGAATTCGTCTCCCAGGTCCTCGAAAGAGAATATAGGGGAATTCGAAGTTGTGATTGTGTTGATCACCCTTGATTTAGAGATGGCGTCCCTTGCCGTGTTGGCGACTGTGATATCAATCCCGAACTTACCGGACATTCTTGTCGCAAATGAATTTGCATTTTTATTATTTCTGGAATAAACAAATACATATTCAGGTTCGAATACGTTCAATAATCCTTCTAGCTGCGTTTCTGCCTGATAACCAGAACCTATGATCGTAACTGGGGGATTCTTATCTTTCACAATTTTGCGAGAAACCATTGCAGTAAGCGCCCCAGTTCTAATCCTGCCCAATTCGTCAGCTTCCAAAATTGCCTCTAATTCGTTTGTCTCGGTGTTGAATACAACTACCACAAATTTGGCTCCGGTCTTGGTGGCAAAATATGCTTTCAGTCCGGCTATTTTGTATTTTGATATTATGGCCGGCATGGAATTCAGCACTTTACCATCCAGCATTGTCCGAATCCTTGCCTCTGCGGCAGCGTTTCCATTATGGTACTCAACAAATGCATCCTCAAGAATATCTATTGTATCCTTCATCTGTAGATATTTTGACACTTCTTTCTCGGTTATGTAACGCATACGTTAGGACTGAAACACTGCTCAAAAATATTGCTAAAGCAAATGAACGGTCAACATATCTTTTATGAAAATTTATTTTACCCCTTGATATTGATTGAAATATGCAGCACGTCTTTTCTGAGGTGGGAGAGTAAATATTTGAACCTCGATTTTTCTTATCTCCTGCCCCTGACAATATCTAATGTAAAACATCTATTTATCGGATCACGAGTTAATCCATTATGAAAATACTAGAGTTTGGTTTTTCTCTGAGAAGCGGATCGTTCTCAAGAATCGTAGCGGAACAGTGTAAGGAATCTGCGCCTAAAGGAGTGGTTATAGAGGACTATAATATAGCTGACATACCCCCTTTCAATCAGGATTTGGAACAAGATTTGCCTGCCAGTGTGGTTCGCTTCAAGAATGCAATTAGAACCAGCGACGCTCTCCTTGTAATATTGCCAGAATACAATTATTCAGTGCCCGGATACCTAAAGAATGCAATTGACTTTGCTTCCAGGCCGTACCAGGACAACGTATTCGCGGGAAAACCAGTAGGGGTAATATCTGAATCGACTGGACTGCTCGGAGGAGCAAGAGCTCAATATCACTTACGTCAATCTTTCCTGTACTTGGGAACCAAAGACATGAAAAAACCCGAAGTTTTCATAACTTTTGCAGGGGAAAAGATAAAGAACGGAAAAATAGTTGATGAAGCTACAAAGGAATACATATCCATGTACATATCGGCCCTGGTAGAATTCACCATGAATGCAAATAAGTAGAAAGGAACATCTCTATAAATCTAACTTCTAGATTTTTCTTTAATAATTATCAGAAAGTGTCTTTTAATTGTCTCATAGTCTTTTCCACCTGTTATTGACTTAATTATACATAATTACGACAATATAAAAATACTCACCTCTGTTATGGATTCAATGATAGAAAGTCATTCAAAGAAAGATCCAAGGAGCAACACGTCGCAGCATTCAATAAAGTACCACTCCAAGAAGGTGAAAAATGGCCTTTTTATTAGAATTACCAACACCCTGGTTGATACAATGAAATTTGAAGAGAATGAACTGTGGGGTCACTAACCAGGCTCGTCTCTTTTATCTTCGGTTCCTGAACTGCTGTTAATAAATAATTTTGGGTTCGGTCCAGAGAATCCTACTCCAGAGCATTCTTAAGATCTTCAATCAGGTCATCTGCATCTTCGATTCCGATAGACATTCTAACCAGTCCCTCCGCAATTCCAGCTTCCTGTCTTTCTTTCTTGGTAAGTGAGAGATGGCTGGTTTCAGCTGGAAGAGTCAGCAGGCTTTCCACTCCTCCCAAACTTGGTGCGTAAGCGAACAATTTCAATTTCTTCGCCATTCTTCTCGCCTCTTCCACTCCGCCATTTATTTCAAATGACACCATGCCTCCGAATCCTTTCAGGTTACGTTTTCCTATCTCATAGTACTTTGACGTTTCCAATCCGGCATAGTGCACTTTGTCAATTTTTTTGTGCTCGCTGAGAAATTTGGCAATTTGATGACCATTCTCATTGTGTGCCCTCATTCTCACTCCAAGTGTTTTCAGCCCCCTTATTGCAAGAAAAGCTTGAATTGGGTCTGGGACAGATCCAAACATTTTTCTTTTTGACCAAATTTGGTCCATCAAATCTTTTTTGAACCCGGCCAGCCCTAGGAGGATATCGCTATGACCCCCAATGTACTTTGTTCCGCTGTGGATGGTTATTGAAGCATTAAGACTGGAAGGATTTTGAT
Organism: Thermoplasmata archaeon; assembly: GCA_021817415.1. Taxonomy (GTDB): domain Archaea; phylum Thermoplasmatota; class Thermoplasmata; order Thermoplasmatales; genus JAKAUZ01. The sequence goes on from JAKAUZ010000013.1 coordinate 16,513, forward strand.
TGTACGGAGACGCGAAGGTGGCATCAGTTATCATGGGAATGTTTTCCTCCTTGGCAACCCTTCCTATTGTTATGAGGTCACTTATTCCCAAAGTTGGATTAACAATAGATTCAGTGTATATACCTGAATACCCTTTCACCGGAATGGTCCCGGAATTAAGTTCATCCAGGGAAACAAAATCTACCTTGATCCCGTACATTGGAAGAAATTTCGTAAAGAAGGTAAATGTCTCGCCGTACAGTTCCTTCAAAGATAACAGTCTGTCACCGCTCTTAACGAGAGATAATACTGTTGATGTTATTGCTGCCATTCCAGAGGAGAAAGAAAGAGCTTCTTGAACGTCATCCAGTTCTCTATATTTTATTTCAAGGACCTCAAGAGTTGGATTCCCCCATCTTGTGTACATAAACGGTTTATTTCGAGTATGATCTAAGGCCGCATCCGGATAAGGATTTGGATTTAGAAAAGTTGAGGTCTCATAAATAGGTGTAGTGACATTTCCTATCGCCCTGTCAGTGTATTCCCCGCCATGAACTGCTCTCGTGTTAAATTTGCGTTCCATAATAATTCAATTGTGTGAGAATATATAACAGTTGGTACAACCAAAAATTATCATCAGCAATCAGATCTTCAGCATATAGTTCATTCAGGCATAGTACGACAAAGCAGCATTGTTCCCTGACTGATAAATCAGGTCCGATTGATTGCAATGTCCATCTGCTTCTATCCTCGTCAGGTGAAATTTCGTATTTTCAATATTTTAAACCTGATTAAAGAGGGCACAATAAAACTTTAAAACATCCCGCCATTTATGTAAATGGCAGGAGTCGGAAATGAAAATATGTGTCAATAGTCAAACACCTTTTGTGAGATTCAAGTTAGGTTACAGCGATCTTCTAGAAAAATATGGATCCTTATCAGACCCACTTGACCTCAGTGAACTCGAGGAAAAGGTGGACTATGAATTTTCCCCCGGGGGAGTCACTTCAATGGTGTACCCATCAATGAAAAGGATGCTGGATGATGGATTTCTGACGGGAGTCAGGTGGATCGCGCTCGGGGTAAACTATCCGCCGAGAGTAACTGCGGAGCGAATCCAAATATCACACATAGAAATAGAAGAAAAATTAATGAAGAATTATACGTCCTTCAAGGAAGAACTCTGGGCAGAAATTCACGGCATTAGACCTGGAAAATTTACGCAGGAGGGGTACAGTGCATATGCATCATACAACTGGCAGAATGCTGAGTTAATGTATAAATATATGGATGAAACTGACATTTTCTATGTTCAAGATTTTCAATTGTTGATGACCGGCCCCATAATTGGCCCCCCTGCACCAGCACTTCTGAGATGGCACATTCCATTCATACCGGAAAAGATGGGAAATTTTGCGAGAAGAATTGTACTCAGAAACATGGAGACTTTCGATGGCATAATCGTCAGCACAAGACGGGATCTTGAGGGTTTGATTAAATCACAATTCCGCGGGAAAGCCTACCAGCTATACCCTTATGTTGATCCGAGACATTGGACAAACCACTCTGATTCCAAGGAAATGCAGGAGTTAAGTGATAGGATAAACCTAAAAAAGGATGAGAAACTGGTTCTTTTAGTCGCAAGGATGGACAAGATTAAATCTCAGGATGTTGCTATTAAGGCATTCTCTCTGGCAAGCAGAAATAGGAAGTTGAAATTGTTATTAATAGGGAATGGTAGCTTCTCTTCTTCCGGGAAAGGAGGCCTCGGACATGGCAAAGGTGCGCTTTGGCGTTCAGAACTGGAAAGACTCGCGAAGGATCTAAAGATTCATGAAAGAGTTATATTTCTGGGTCATGCGTCGCCTGGTGAGCTTCGTGCAGCTTACAAACTAGCCTCAGTCGTTATGTTAACATCCGAACTGGAGGGATTCGGGATCACGGTACTAGAAGGTTGGGTCAACAGAAAACCAGTAGTAGTAAGCACGGGAGCAGGAAGCAGCGAATTGGTCATAAATGATTCTAATGGGTACACCTTCCCTTCAGGTGACTACACTGCAGCAGCAGAAGCACTCCTGAAAGCTCTCGGTCCAAACTCTGAGAAGCTAGGCGATAACGGATATGAGACATCTCGGCAGTGCCACATCAAGCTATCCTTACAGCGTGAGAAATCAATCCTCACGGAAGTATCCAGCACATTCAAATTGAGGAAGGCATAGAATTTGTATATTGGGCTAAAGGCATAATGTCAGCGAAATATACTAATATTTTTTATAACTATTTTTAAAATTACTGGGCATGTTTAAGCGGCTATAAAGACGTTATATGAAAGAAAAATCAGGCGAGTTAAGGAAAATTTATATCAATACGTCATGGTCAATGAATATTATTATTGAAATAGCGGATTAATAAAAATGCTACATGGGGCATGAATTATCTCAAGACCCAAAATGTTATCGCGCCGGAGTATTCTAAATCGGTTGAAGGGATCATTGACCAAATATTCTGGCATACAGTTGCTAGCGCAATCACATGCACCTCAGAAACGGGAACATTTCCCCTCTATAAACAGGATGACTAAACTGGCGGAAACGCTTAAGAAAAGAAATTTGTATTTCAACTACTGTCCCGTATTGGTGTCTTCCCCTCTTTCCTCATCCACAGATTGCTTCCAATCCTTTAAAATCCTTTATCAACATATCCGCGAATTCGTCTTATTTAAAATAAATCTGGATTCATTGGTGCTAATTGTGGGGGAAGTATCGCTAAGCACAATAGCACAATCGATTTAAATATCATTCTAATTTTTCTCGCTGCACGAATCGAGCAACAATGTAGGTTATGCACTTGTTTGATTTGGGCCAACTTCATTCATTCACACATTATGTCTGTGCGTTGCTAAAAAGGGTAGAAAATTCTAAAATAGACTCCAAATCACGCACTCAATGGGGTCAAGGGTAAGAAAAAGTGAGACGTTCTATCCCATCCTTTAAATCAATGCTGGAACGTCATGATTTTCAGGCGAGTTTGAGATAGCACACTTCTCTGAATGGGCACCTACCACATTTAGCAGGATTATTGTGGTTTCTAAAAGGATTATTATTTTTCCTTACGCTGTTTGCAGTTTCCAGTACCTTGAGTCTTAATGTTTCTGTGTTTTTGATTTTAAATGATATGTTCCTATACTCGAGCAGACCATAAGGTGCTCTCCCAAAATTTTCTTCAATTATAATGAAATACGCTCCCAACTGTAGCACGTGCCCTTCAAGAGGTTTATTGTGAATGGAATCCTTGTATTCTATGGGAATATAACCATTCTTCACTTTCATTATCCTATCTGGCTTTCCAGTAATCATAAATTCTCTTGACATGAGAGGTTTCTCCGATCCACCTAGATCATCATAAATCAACTCTCCCTTCAATGCCCCACTCTTTCTTAGCCTTCTTCTGATTATAATTTTGGCTGTTAGTGCAAGCAGAAAAATGGCTATTAAAATTGGAAGTAATATACTAATAGTAACGCCACCAATATTATAATTATTAAATAAGTAAAGAATCGATTTAACGATCTTCTTCTCGTAATTACCTTGGCATGAATCCTATGATCTTCTTTCCCTTCTGCAAGTCTTGATTTTCCCTCTCCACTTATCCTAGCCCCTTCTTTGGAAAGATAATGAGACATGCTGCAGAACTCGTACTGACCCAGCTCGGATGCACTTACTGCACGAATTCTTTCTTTCATCCAAAGTATCCCAGATCTTCCCGCTTCTCATCAGGGGGGTTCTCAACAATTCTGCTCGTTATGTCTTCAATTTCCTTAATCTTTTCATCAAGATCGCCCGTATCCAGATCAAGTTTAAGGTATTCCAGAAGCACTTTTGTGACCTGCTTAGCGGATTTTGGGTCCGAGAAATAACCTGAGGTCTCGCCCATCAGGCATATCCCCGGGATGTCGAATAGCTCAGAGCCTATTCCAAGGAAAAGTCCAGCTCCTCCTACAATCCCGCCCCCTGGCTCATTCTTTGAGAATAAAACTCCAAGTTTCTCTGCTTCATTCCTCAATGTATCATCAGTAAATGCTCCGAGGACTCTCGGTATTTCAACAAGCTTTCCTATCTGGTATCCACCAAGAGTGATGATTTTTTTGACATCAAGTTCCTTAGCAATTTCCAGTACCCTGTATGAAATTTCATACTGCCCCTGAGATGTCAAACCCTGGAAATCTCCAGTGAAGATGAGGATGTCACCCTGTTTCCTTTTCTTGTAATAAAGCTGATTCTTTACTAGTCTCGCTTGTGCCTCATTATTCATCAGAACCTGTGGCGGTAAATGATATGAGTAAATATCTGCGTACTTTTTTGCACTCATCTTGTCCACCAGATAATCTGCTGTAATCTTCCCAACATTCCCTATACCTGGCAGTCCAACTATCATTACAGTATTCTTTAATTTAATCGTGGCATCTATTTTAACAATTACACTTTCCATTCATTTTCACCTATCCTTTCCATACAATACCTTGATCCTGTACTTTGCGAATCTATCTTCCGGCGAGAACCTTGGCGGCAGGGTCGATACCGTCTGTGTCCCACATTTCTTGCACGTTGATTCGAGTGTATAAGACCTGCACTCTGGACATTTCTTGATGATGCTCTTCATTTACTCCTTCACTGGCCCTTCTCCATAACCACCAGCTTTCTTGATTGCAGCTATAATTGCTTCTGAGGTCTTTCTCATGTTTTCTTCTGCAGTCTTCATGTCCTCAGCATAAGATATAATCCTATATTTTGGAGCACCTGCATAAGTTATTTCTAGCCCCCCTTTCAACCCCGCTTCCAGTGCTTTACGGACTACATCTATTCCGTTTCCTGCAGTGCTTTGAAGCTGAATTATACCTGAAACCTTTGCAACAGGAGGTTTGAGATTTTCCTTAGCATAATCAACAATAACTCTTGCCCAGTGATGTTCTTTCAAACCGCTCATGAACTGTTCTGGGAAAGAAGTTGCATAGTCCAGGGCATATGAAAGTGAACCATATTTCTCTTCAAGAATGTCAGTAACTCTCTCGAGAGGAAATGAAGACTTATGTTGAGCTGAAAGGTTTTCAAGTATTTTTGTAGCTCTCTGTTCATTTTTCCATTCCTTTAGTTTCTCTCTTCTCTGGTGATCATTGACTTTCCTTAGTGAAAGATCGAACTTTCCCCTTGCCGGGTTTGCATCAATTATTTTGCAGACAATCCGTTGCCCTTCTCTTACGTAGTCTCTTATGTATTTAATCCATCCAGAAGATATCTCAGAAATGTGAATGAATCCTTCCTTGCTATGAAACTCATCCAGAATACAGACGACCCCAAAATCCTTAACGTCCTTGACCGTGCAGACGACCAGATCACCTGCTTCCGGATCTTTCTTTTTCATTTATACTCTCCAGTAATTTCCCCGCTTACTACAACTTTCCCACCAGTTGGTTTTGCAATTGTGGTATTGCAGACTTGACATTTTACTTCGCTGCTAGCTCTTGCAAAAGTCACTGTCTCTGATCCGCAGTCAGGACACTTGATTTTAATGAAAGACTTCTCGAGCCCTTTGATCTCTTTGAACATTTACTCCTCTGCCTCCGCAAATTCAAATTTCTTTGCTCTCCAGGTGGGTGTATGATAAGCTTTCTTGCATTCAAGGCACCTGTACCTGATATTAATCCTCTTGGTCGGCTTTTCTCTCCCTTCATAAACTGGTCTTGGGAAACCTCCATATCCTGATGTTACCCTTCTGAATCTTCTTTGTCCCTTTCTCAGTTCGCTCGCCTTCTTCTTTTTGACTCTCTCTATCTCTTGTACCGTATGCCTCTTGCAATGAGGGCAATATCTCATAACCTTTCTTGGAAGTTTCAATTACATCACCGAAGATTTACAGGGCATTTTAAATGCGTATTTAAGCATTTATGAGGCAACTTTAGCGAAGAAATAGTCGAAGAAATTTTAATATTTTTGTAATATCTATTAGAAAGTCCCATTCCTTCCATTCCATCCGCTCATAAATAGCCGCCGGCAAAAATTATCAACAAGTCCGAAATACAGTAAGCTGTGTTGTCTGAAGTACCTCAAAAATTTGATTTGGTCCAGATAGAGGCTGAAGTATCGAGTATATGGGTTAAGAAAAAGATTATGGAAAGATCCTTTGAAATTAATAAGGGAAAGGAAAATTTCTCATTTCTGGAAGGTCCTCCTACAGCCAATGGTCCGCCACACATAGGTCACGCTGAAACAAGAGCAATGAAAGACCTCTTCTTAAGATATAAGACAATGAAAGGGTATAATATATACCCAAGAATTGCAGGTTGGGACTGCCACGGTTTGCCAGTCGAGATAGAAGTCGAAAAAACCCTGAAAATAAAGAACAAGAAAGAAATTGACGAAATGGGGATTGGAAATTTCAATAGATTGTGCAAAGAGAGTGTCTTCAAGTACGTTAAGGACTGGGAGAGAGTTTCAAAAAAGTTGGGTTATTGGGTAGATTACGATAACGCTTATGTAACAATGAAAGATGAATACATCGAGAGCGTTTGGTGGGCTCTAAAGGAACTTTACAAAAAAGGGCTCCTCTTTAAGGATTTCAGAATCTCACCTTTCTGTCCCAGGTGCGGAACTACTTTGAGTGCGCACGAAGTGGCACAAGGATACAGGGACATTGAGGACTTTTCCATTTACGTAAAATTCAAGATAAAGGGAAGGGATGAGTATTTCCTGGTCTGGACTACCACTCCGTGGACACTTCCGGCCAATACATTCCTGGCAGTGAATCCAGATTTCAACTACGTCCTTGTAAATGTTGGTGGAGAAAAATATTGGTTGGTCGAAGATAGGGTCAAGGAGGTCTTGAGGGATTTTGAGATAATCGAGAAAAAACAAGGAAAGGAGTTTAAGGGGATGGAATACGAACAGCTATTACCTTTCCTGCAACTCAAAAAGGGGTTATATGTGGTGGAAGCTGACTTTGTGACCAAAGAAGATGGTACAGGAATCGTACATATAGCCCCTGCATTCGGCGCAGATGATTATAAAATATTGAAAAGAGAAAATGGAGAATTGTACGTTACAGTAGCCGAAGATGGAAAAATCAATCTTGAATCACCGTGGAAAGGTATGCAGATTTCAGATGCCAACGATGAGATACTGAAATATTTAAAGGTTAATGGAAGGATGCTGAAGAAAGAAAAGGCAGTACATTCATATCCATTCTGCTGGAGATGTGGCACTCGGTTGATATATTATCCCGTAGAATCGTGGTTTATTGGTGTTTCCAGAAGGACAGAGGATATTGTATCCTTCAACAAGAGAATAAATTGGAAACCTGAATACATAAGAGATGGAAGGTTTGGGAACTTCCTAGAAGAGGGGAAGGATTGGGCCATATCGAGGAATAGGTACTGGGGAACCCCACTACCCGTTTGGACCTGCAGCAATGGTCATACATTTGTTGCTGGAAGCAAGAGGGAACTACTAGAAAATGCAGCTGAAGTGCCTAAAAACTTTGAACTCCATAAACCTTATGTTGACGACATCAGGGTGAAATGCAATGAATGCGGCTCATTTATGAAAAGAGAACCATATCCAATCGACACTTGGTTTGATTCCGGTTCGGCCTTCTATGCTCAGTACCATTATCCATTTGAAAATAAGGAACTATTTGAGAAAAATTTCCCTGTTGATTTCATTACGGAAGCGATGGATCAGACGAGAGGATGGTTCTATGTACTCCACGTTATCTCGTCAATGTTATTTGGAAGCAACTCTTACAGCAACGTAATTGTAATGGAATTTGTGCTCAACTCCAAAGGAGAAAAAATGAGCAAGTCCAAGGGGGACGTTGTTGATCCAATGAAGATAATTGAAAAGATAGGTACAGATGCCCTCAGACTATTCTTTTATCAAGGCCCCCCCTGGAAAACTAAGAGATTCTCTGAGGAGATTGCAGATGAATATGCGAGGAAAGTGCTGGGAACACTCTACAATTCCTATATGCTATTCTCAACAAACGCAAGACTGGACAAGTGGAATCCCAGGAAGGAAAACATGATTGATAATCTAGATAAATGGCTCTATTACAGGACTAATCTGACCATCACCAACGTCAACAAGTACATGGATTCTTATGAACCTCATAGGGCACTGGAGGAAATAGAGGCACTGGTCATGGATCTAAGTCAGTGGTATTTGAGACTCTCTAGAGACAAGTTCTGGAATGAGAATATAACTGATGAGAAGAGATCATCATATTTTGTCACTCATTATGCCATACTGGAGACTGTCAAAATGCTCGCACCATTTACTCCTTATTTCTCCGATTTTCTTTATACAAAAATGACAGGTGAAGATTCGGTTCATCTATCCTCTTTCCCTGTGGCTGGAGAAACTGAAGATTTGCTTTTGAGGGAAATGGACAAGGTAAAATTAATAGTTGAAACAGGAAGAAGGATAAGACAAATTAATAGCCTAACTTTAAGGAGACCAGTAAAGCAAGTCGTGATAGGAGATATGACACTTGAGGGAGTAGCCGAAAAATATCGCTCTCTAATCTCAAAGGAGTTGAATACGAAGGATGTGGTCATAGCAGATATAGAAAATTACATGACCAGAAATTACAGGCTCAACAGAAAAATAGCAGGAAAGGAGTTCGGGAAGGATTTAGCAAAGGCAGAAGAAGAATTTTCAAAAGAGGAGAATCAGAAATTATTTGAAACAAACAAGGGAGTCACTATAATGGGGAGGGGAATATCAGAATCGATGGTATTAGTTGAGAAACACCTGAAGGAGGGGTATGTAACTGATCCAGAAGGAAGAGTTCCCATCTTAATAAATAAGGAGTCTGACAGAGGACTCTTACTAGAAGGACTTGCTAGGGAAATTGTCAGGAGAATACAGAGTATGAGAAAAGATGCCGGTTTCGACTATACGGACAAGATAAGATTGAAGATAGATGGGGATCAGGATCTCATTGCAGCTTTCGACTCAAACAAAAAGTACATTCTGGACAGCACACAGGCGGTTCAGAGCACAGAGGACAGTGGATTCAACAAGGAATGGGAGATATCTGAAATGAAGCTGATAATTACGATATCAAAGATCTAGTCTTTCGGAATTAAGACCAAATCATCGTCTATCTTTGCCACATAGACGCTATCTCTCCTCTTTGTATCGTGTATGGCCCTTTCCCTAAAGTCATATGGATCTAGGATGTACGCTGTATTCCCTTCCCTGTAGAGGACCTGTGCCTCAAGTATATCTTCCCCTTTCAGGATCACGGAATGTTCCTTAATGTCATTTAATTTCATTTTCGCGGTAATTTCTTTCTTCACGTCTATTAGAGTGACCTCGTTTTCTCTTATTCGTTGGATTAGATAATCATCTCCTCTTACTCTGATAACATCACCAATGTGGAAATCTGGAATTCTAGTAGAAACGGTAATTCGGTATAGATCTTTTCCTTCCTTCTTTCCTACAAGATGCGAGGTCTCTATAAGAGTCCCTCCAAATTTGTAAATTATCTTCTTCCCAACGTTTCTAGTAAATTGCTTTTCCGAAATGAAAAGGTCAAATCCTTCCTTTCTCTTCACGGTTTTTGTGAGGAAAATCCCCGGTTTTGTAGTGGTCTTGAATTGAGAAATCGCATATTCCAGTACGTCATCCAAGTTATGGTCCCTTCCTCCTCTGAGCTGGAGTATCGCCTCAAAATAATTCCCCCTCCTCAACGTGCATTGAGGACAGGAAGCCAGTGAGGTACTCAAGAAGAGCACACCAGACATGTGATTCGCACCCTGCTCAGTAATAAAATATCCATCATACGAAACCTTCCTGTTATATTCATCTCCAGAGAACGAAAGTTCAAGGTCCCGAATGTCCATATCCTTTCCAATGAAATACCTTACAATATCTTCCTCTGACAATGGATCATAAACCCACTGGTCAGTGAAAAGTGCTCCACAGTGGGGGCATCTCTTGATCTTTATGCTCTTGATCGGCTCTAAAGCGACTTTGTTCCTTGCAGCCGCGCATTCAGCGCAAATTATTCCTTTATTGATTTCTTTTCCACAAATTATGCATTTCGTATTCTACCTAATGTATAATAAAATAAATCTTTATAGGGAAGAAATAGCACATTCCAGCCACAAATGTATCCAACTTGTTTTCGTCATCAATCAATTGTATTTCAGATAATATTGCATGAACCAAAGTTATTTTATTTCCTGAGCTGGTGCCTGGGCAATTCTTCTGCTCTTTAGAAATTCCTCAGGGCTTTCAAAATATTCCCTAAAGTACACACAATTATCTTTTCCCTTGCAAGTTAACAGGTTCAGCTTAATGCATCCCTGGGAATCAAGATACACGCACTCTTTTTCCATTACAACGAAATTGTTCCATATTTCACACTCTTCCTCTATGCATTTGTACCCCGGATACTTGAAGTGGCATACCCCCGTAAGGTCAGAGAATGCGCATCTCATAAGTATGGAATGTCTACTGAAATAAATACTGTTCTTTTCTCCAGGACTAAAATGCGAATCCTGGCCCAATATTAATGACTTACCTCCGAATGAAGACTGCGATTAGAAACCTCAAAGATCAGGAGTAAGCGAAATTATACCAAAAACAAAAAATAGCTGCCGACATTTATACATGGCACGATGAAAGAAAGAAACGTTGAGATAGCGCTAGCTTTATCTATTATAGCAGTAGGTGTAGTTATAAGGCTAATTCCGAATATAATCTATTTTGCATGGGGGAACGACTATGGCATTTATTATTATCTGAGTCAGGCTTTCTTGACGGGTAAGTCTATAGTTTATCCTCCAAATTCTCCATGGGGGAATGATGGTTATCAATTTTTTCCAGTCACATACTTCATCGTCCTGGGAGTCCATTACCTGTTCAGAGTTCCTTTGAATGTGGCTCTTAATTATTCAATACCTTTTCTCGGTGGCCTCACCCCTTTCCTGCTGTACCTGATCTCCAAACAACTGGGGTTCAACAGGTATGTGTCAGTTCTTGCTGGATTCCTGCTGGCTGTGAATCCTGTCCAGGTCTACCAAACTTCCCAACCGAATTATCTTACAACAGGACACTTCTTCCTGCTCCTCACCATATTGTTTTTCTTTAAATTCCACAAGGACAGAAAGTATCTCGTACCTCTTGTAATCTCTCTAGCCCTTCTAATAATGAGCCATCAATTATCAACATACATTTTCTTGATTTCTATCGAGGGAATCGTAATCTTTGTAAACCTTCTTAGTGATAAGTGGAAGAGTTATCTTCTCTGGGACACGTTATTTATTGAATCAACGGGTACGTTCATGATGCTCTACCTACTCCTAAGGATCCCATCAATGGTGCATTTCTTTTCTGGCGCGATGCTGGGGATCGGTTATGGTGGAGTGATGGTTCTTTTCTACGTTTCAACCATGTTGATCTACATTGTTCTCAGCAGATGGAAAACAGAGAGGTTCTCCAAGCACCTCAATTCATTCCTAATTAGATTCAAATTGAATATTGATCCTGGCAGGGATTTCTATCTGACAATAATATCCACACTGGCGATCATGCTGGTGTTTGTGGTCGGAATGATAACAGGTTTGCTGCCCAGTTACATATCATTCAATTCAATATTCATATCAATACCTTTCTTCCTGTTCTTATCAATTTCCATCGTTGGCCTGAAGTATTTTCTGACCGAAATGAATATTGCCGAAGTCTTTGGGTGGTCTTTTACCATAGCAGTTTCACTTCTTTACAGTGTTATTTCAAGGAATACGGTACTCCTACCTGCAAGATACTTTGAGTATCTTGCGGCTCCATTCTCAATCATAGCTGCTTACGTTATTTATAAATGGGACATTCACTACAAGGAAACTCACAAACTTAAGAACCTGCAGGGGGCAACCCAGCAATTAATGATAAGGATACCCATGAAAGATTCCAATAAATCTCATTCTCACAAAAGTGTAACGAAGCCGAGTTTTGAAGGAGTAAAGAGATATGTTGTCGCAAAGCGTCTTGCGGCAGAGAATATTGTCATAATTGTCGCACTATCATTGATATTATTAATGGGCGTGGTGAGCTATCCCATGACTTCCGACTACATTCCTTCTCACACAGAGGCAATCACGTATCAGGATGAAGCGGCAATACAATATCTCAATCAGACTGGAAACAGGAATCTCTCGGTAGCTACGGACCACCAGATAGGAATCTACATAGAATCGTTTGGTTTTTCTTCCCCCTTCAACAATTTATCCATATTCTGGAATTCTACAAACTGGACTCAGGCTATCTGGCAGATTATAGGGGAAAATGGGACCTATCTTCCAGTTGGGTATGTACTGATATCGTCATATATGATCGAATACGGGGTATGGGGGTACAACGGAAGCAATAATCCCAATCAGCCACCAGTATACATGAATGCATCTTCCTTCAGCAAATTCTTCACTGAACCTATGGAACTAATGTATGAGAATACGTCAGCAACCCAGAATGTTTCAAGTTACCTGTTTGGGATCAACTGGACTTACGTCAATGCCTATCTCAATCAAAGGGGCTTGGGGAATCTGAGTTACTATATCTCCCTGTATCACGAAAGGAATAGAAACGATACCTCTTCTCCCCCTGAGGCATTCCAAGCCAGTAACGCTGGCTCACTTCAATATCACCATGCCGGGCAGTTCGAATACCTTAATTCTCCGCCTAGTAAATTTAAATCTTGAGATTGACTACTGAAGCAATCAAGTAACCAAGCGATCTAATAGATGATAAAGGGTGGAATCATGGTCTCAGCCTCCTTATAGTTCTTGGGAAAGGAACTGCATTCTTGATGTGTTCCAGCCCTGCAATCCATGTGAGGACCCTGTCCATACCCAATCCAAAACCAGAGTGTGGAACGCTCCCAAATCTTCTGAGATCAATATACCATCCGTAGTCATCCGTATTCAGGCCATTTTCAGAAATTCTCCTTAACAGTTCATCTTTATTCCAGATTCTTTCTCCTCCTCCTATGATCTCTCCATACCCTTCAGGCGCCAGCATGTCGTGGCATAAGACATGGGCAGGATCATCCGGGTCAGGCCGATGGTAGAAAGGCTTAAGAGATGTTGGAAAGTTGTACACGAATAAGGGCTTATCAAAACCTTCTGTAATTTCTCGTTCCTCCTTTTCTCCAAGATCCACTATATCTGGTAGGTCCATTCCCTTGGAACGTCCAAGATCTATGATCTTTTCGTATGTGTATCTGTAGAATGGTGTCTCGATGTTCTTGAGTTTTTCAGGGTCTCTCTTCAAGATTGAAAGCTCATCCTTTCTTTTGTCCAAGAGATCAGAGGCAATCCTAACTATCATCTCCTCCTCAAAGGTCATCATTTCCTGATTGCTCATCCATGCTGACTCTGCCTCAAGGTGGGAGAATTCTGTGAGATGCCTTCTAGTCCTAGACTTTTCCGCCCTGAATGATGGTGAAATCGTGTAAACTTTTTCCAACGAATAAATGAAAGCTTCCAGATAGAATTGTGATGATTGAGTAAGATATGCTTTTTCCCCGAAATATGGAACTTCGAAAAGGGTCGATCCTCCCTCAACTGCCGCACCGACAAACATGGGAGTATGAACTTCGTGGTACCCTTTCTCCTTGAAATATTCCCTAGAAGTCTCAAAAATAGTCTCCCTTATCTTCAGCGTAGCGGTCATCTCCCTGCTTCTTAACCAAAGGTGTCTTATGTCCAGAAGGAATTCATCACTCTTATCCTTCGTAATTGGAAATTTCTCAGCTATGTTAAAAGCTGTTAGCTTGCTCACGTGAATTTCATATCCAGTAGGTGCTTTTTTCTCCTTTACAAGATTTCCCTCCAGCTCGATTGAACTCTCTATGGTCAGCTTCTTGGCTGTCTCAAAGTCATCATCTGAAAGTTTTCCTCTTTCTACTATAGCCTGTATTATGTTGGTTGAATCCCGGACAATGATGAAAACAAGAGGGCCGGATTCTCTCCATCTGTAGACCCACCCTCTAGTTTTGACTAAAGATCCAACATGTTCGTCACTCAGTAAGCTGGAAATGTGCATGACTTCGTAATTTGACTATGTACATATCTCTTTCTGATAAAATTCAGTCATGAATGGGGAGGAAACCCATTTTGCACTGTAAAATCGGGCAAATGTAAATTAAAATGGGATTCAGAATAATCAGTCGCTTTGAAGACAAAACCTAAATTTTGGTCATAATTACATGAATGTGGAAAAATACCTAGTTTACTTTCCAGCAAATTATAAACTGACCAACTATGATCAGAATTTTATCAGTGCACTAAGGTCGCTTTCGATTGAAACTGACCAGTTAAGTGAGTATGACAGGAAGCAGAGGACGATAATACGCAACGATGAAACATTACGTCTCCAGCAGATTCTGAAAGATTTTTTTGAAACGCGAGAAAGGACGGACGAGATGCCTGAAGCTACAAAATATTACTGTGACCGCTGCGACATTGTTATCGAGGGGAAAAATAGAGTGCGGAAGAAAATAGAAGACAATAGGATAATAGGGTTCATAAACCAAGATAACAAGTACCTCCTCCTGCCGTTAATGGCCAGAGTTAATCAGCCAACGAAGTGGGCAAGAGTGGAGGGAAGGGAATTTATTTACTACATTGACAGAGAGTCATACAGGTTGATCAAGGATTTCACGAAAAAAGGCAAGGAAGTTCATCAAGACATAATCGACATTACTTTCCCCGCACTGAAGAATCCATATAGTGAATCGCCCTATTATTTCAAATCCATTAGAGTGAAGTATTTTTCATACAGGAATTACTGCCCAATTTGTGGCTCAGAATTAAAGAAAAGGATGCTCAGACCCATCAAATCTGGAAAGACTGTACTCGGCTTCCATGACCAGAATGGAAACTATTATTTCAACGACAAAGGTATTATACACGCACTTTCCAAGGGAAATGGAGTCACAAAGATTTTGGTACCAAATTCAACTTCTCACCTGAGAAATGGGGACGGAAACGATGTAAAAATCAATCAATTTTTTTACAAGGGAATATCGAGGTACGGTAGCATACTTGAGAAGTTATCCCAAAAAATTCGAAACATGACTGAACTCACAGGTAAGGAAAATGAGGACCTTGACATAATTGCCTTAAAATACGCAGAATCATTGAAACTAGAGATCAGTGATTTGATTAAGAAAGGAGAGTATATCGAAGCACTGAAAAGATTCTCTTCTGGTGTATCAGTTTTCGACCAGTTTTTCATTCAGGGGGGTAGAAGAAGGATCGGCATTCCCAGAAAGGCAGTGAAGGAACTTGAATACACATTTGAGGCACTTTTCAATGGTTCTGGAGAACGCTTGTTCTTCTCAGGGATACATCTAGAAGAAGAGTGGTATAATCTTATAGATTTGTTCCTCAACGTAGAGAAACTAAAATCAAAGAGTGGAGGTCGGAGACATGCGTATGAACAGATTGTTGTAAGCACGGTTGCCCCCCTCCCTCCAGAGTCTTATATACGGAATTTACTTAATACAGATGAAGTTCAGATAATCACAGGAATATGGCATGGTGTGAAATTCGTAGTGACTCCAAACAGGGAAAAAATAGGGCAATATTATAAGAACTATGCCTCTAAACTTTCGTACATTCTCAGTAAGAAAGAGGCCAAGGATATCATAAAGAAGATAGAATCAGGGGAATATTATGTGGGTGTTGAAGGGCAGAATCTCAGGATAACTAGGGAAATGGTGAACATTATCCCGCAGGTTTCTGAAGGATATCTAAAAGGAAAGTTCAAACTTGGCGAATTTTATTTAAAAGTCTCCCAGGAAAAGTGTAAATCTAGGGTGGACGACCTGATGGGGGAAATAAATTTTGAAAGAAAGAAGATGAAAATGCGCAGGGACGATCCAGTTGATGTAATTGTACCCGATGATGATTGCAGAGAATACATTGACTCAAAATACAATATAATAGCAACCAGAACCAACTTAAGGAAACTTTCATTTGGAGATAAGTTCTCGGTCACTCCTTTCTACAGGAATAGCCTTATGAACGCACTTCAGAGGTACCTAGATCTCACTCCTGTCCAAGTACAGAAGGTACTGGATGATGGAATAGAGAATATGTATGTCCTGCAAATTGGTGACATTGTATCACTTCCTATAAAGGATAGCGAGATAAGGGGAAAGATACTTGAAGCAAGAAAAAAGGTAGTTGAGCCTAGAGACGAAATAGATGTAGTTAGGTGCACCCTCTGTAATGGCAGGGTTATGAACAATGCTTGTGAAGAATGCGGGTTTCACTACTAGGGCCTAGTCAGTTCTTTGAACGCTTCCTTGAATTTTGGCACAGTCTCAAATCTGGAAAGTTCGTCAAAACTTACCCAAAAATATTGGGAATTTTCCCAGTTAAGTTTTATCGAATCATCCTTGGGTTCCATTAACAAAGGGGTAATTCTAAAAAGTGTATTCTCGTGCCTCACGTATACTAATTCGCCTTTCCGTAACAATCTTGCATCAGAGACATCACACTCTTCCCTTAACTCCCTGGCCCCAGTCTCCTCTGGTCTCTCACCCTCCTCAACGTAACCTGAAACACCGCCGTACATATCTGGATATGAAGAAACCTTTGATGATCGTTTTAATACAAGGAGTTTTCCTTTAAATATTAGGAACACTGTTGCAATATCTTTTAAAACAGCATTCTTTATTTCCACAGTCCCTTTTTTCCCATCCATTTCGATGGTATCACCATCAACAAAAATATCAATCGGGATCTGGTCTATCATTGGTATTTCTGAAATTATTGCACCAGTCAAAACTACTTGTTCCGCAGTTTCATTGATGATCCCGGAAGGAGCCAGATTTTTATTCTTCAGTTCCAATATCACATATGATCCAACTGTAGAGCCCCTACCTCCCTTGAAAATCAGTATCTTGTCAGAGAATGACCTTCCTTCACATAATCCTGATGAAATGACGCCGCTCTTGCTCATTTCACCAAGTGGTGATATATACTGATTGCAGACCATCGCAGTCGAGGTTGTTTTTCCAGGGGCCATTCCTCTTCCTTTGATCAAGCTATCACCCATTTCAACATTTCCAATATACCTTTGAACGCAATTTTTTGGTTTCCATACTCCTTCAGAGGAAGATAGAATGAGGCCTTCCCACTGTTCGTGGCACTCTTTTGATATCTGTTGCTTAGGGGAGAAACAACCATGCACGTATCTACGAATACCTTCCCGCCAAAGTCCTCTATCACCTTTACGGCGCCAGCAGCTCTCTCCTTAACCTTTCTGTTCGTAAAAAGGAATAGATCCGGGCCGATCTTCTTCTTTCCGTGTACAAGAGATGCTATATAGTTGAGCTCTTCCACGGATAAGTGGGGACAACCGATTGAAATGAGCTCAGGAGTTTCGTCCCCAGCATATTTATTCATTGTCTCCTTGATTTGATCCTCTTCAACGTCAAGTACTGAGGCATCATCAGCAACCAGATGAGCCTCGGGGGTAACGCCTTCCACGTGAAACATTGGAGATGACGATGCTGCACCCATAGCGGCGGCCAAAGCTTTAATTTCAAAATCTTTCGCACCTTTCTGTCCTTTAATGAGTGGTATCTGACCTTTTCCGTTGTAACCTATGTAAAGACCCAACGCTCCGAGCTCTGAATATTCGAGTTTTCTATTAGTTTTGATTATGAGTTTTGCCTTTCTATTATTTTCCATGTGCATCCCATGATCAGGAGTTTTCCCGATGATTGCTGCAGCAAGTGCAGATGGTCCACTCTCTCTGTTTGTCCGAGCGCCAATGATAGAATTCACGTAAGTAATTGCAGAACTCTCTGCCCACGAAAGATGATCTCCAAAAGATGGTTCGTTATAGAAATAGTAGGGTGTGCAGGTAAAACTCTCCATTACTCCCATGTCCATATAAGCCCTGATAATCTCAAGCTGTTTTTCCCTGAAATGTTCATCAATATTTACAGGGCCGTCCCCTGTCAGATCAAACCCGAGTGGATTTAGAGTGGTTGGAACCGAAACAGGAGTTGATATTTTCTTAAGGAATTTAAGTCCTCCATCTCCTATGTTTTTGTATGAAACTCCTGATACGTGTGCTGACTTAATTGGGATAAGTTTCTCAGCATTTCCAAGCTCTCCGAGTGAGTACAATAAACGTATTGCTATTTTTTTTGCTTCTCCAGATTCCCCATCGAAAATCTTCTCTTCATCTGGTGTGAGAAACATTATTTGGATCTTCCTGAGTAAAACTCATTAATTTTTTGTAAAGGATCCTGTGACAACATTATGCTTCGCCCGATTATGACGTAATCAGCTCCATTCTTTATTGCCTCGTCGTAACTTCCTCCCTGTGTTCCCACCCCTGGGGACAATATACTCAAGCCTGAAATGTTCTTTAGAACTTTAATCCTCTCAGGTCTGGTTGCAGGTGCGACTAATCCATCAGCCCTCAGCTCACTTGCCATAATTGCTATCTTTTCGGATTGTGGGGAAATGTAGTCCAGACTTCCAGGATGGCTCATCTCTGCTACTACGAACAATTCCTTTACAACACCTCGGACTGCCTTGATGCTGTCTCTTCCGATGAATCCCTGAACTATTACCCCTGTTGCACCGTGGGAGGTAATCATTTTCGCTATTTCTCTGGAAACATCAGGTATATCTGCAATTTTTATGTCTACGATGATTTTTCCCATCTCAGAAAATGAATCAAGAACAGAAAGGCCATGATTCAGCAACATCGGATATCCGATCTTAAATGCATATACCTGTTCCCCGACTAATCGGGCAATACTCATACATTTGTCTTTATCATCAGTATCAAGCGCCAGAATTATATTTCTGTCCACGGTGAGGTAATTCCGTACAAACATAAAATCTTGTTCACGGCCCAGCAAGGATCATAGCAGCTTATACCATTGGTATCCTTCATTCTTTCCGATAGAATCTTCTTGCAACGAGGGCACCAGCGAAATACAGGATGATTATTATGGTTGCAATTGTGGTTTCCATAATACCACCAGTAGCTCCTGGGGAAATCAGAAGTGCTGCAAAAAAAGCACCAATGATCGCATATCTCCATTGCCTGAACCAGAAATCAGGTTTCACTATCCTGAGATAGGATAAGGTGACAATAATGACCGGTGTTTCAAATATTACACCCATGCCCACAGAGATCAGGAGGATGATAGATACGAAGTCCTTTATCCCCATAGTCGGTTCCACCTTGAGATTAAGGGCGAATTCATATATTACGTGCAAGAGAAGGGGAATAATCAAAATGTACGCAAATAAAACACCTGCTATGAATAGGACTGCTATAGGTAACAAAGAGAACCTTACGGCTCGTCTCTCCTTGAGATACATTCCCGGAGTTGCGAATTTGAATACCTGATAAACCATTACTGGCATGGTCAAAGAAATAGACAGTGATAGGGCGACATAGACATCACTTACCACAATGTCAAACGGTGCTACGTTAATCAGTATCATTCCCTTTGGCACCAGGGTACTTTCAATAAATCTCAACAAGAGCACTGAAAAACTGTTGAAAAAATTTGGAAGAGGTAGGTACCCATCATAACCTAGCCAGTTTACTCTGGTGGGTCCAATCAGGAACGTCCCGAAGAAGATTATTAAGAAAAATATTATTGTAATCTTTAACCTTCCAAGTAACTCGTCAAGGTTTTTGAAGAAGTTTCCGATCGGTTCCGATTCCAGTACTGACAATTTAGTTCACCCTTTGACATTATTCTCTGTATCTCGTCCTGACAGTCTCTCTGGGAATTACAATTCCCTAAAATGGAACCATAAAATAACTTCTTCCCTTGCTGTTAAAATTTCCTTCTCTGTAAATTTGAAAACGATAGGGTTAGTTCGTTTTCTTTTCTTCTTTAGTTTCCTTTTCTCCTATTCCCTTAAGTTCTTTCTCAATCTCAAGTTGACCGCGCTTGAATTCTCCCATTGCCCTTCCCATTGATCTTGCTATTTCCGGTATCTTCTTTGACCCTCCAAGTACCAGAAGCACGACTAAAATCAGGATCAACCAATCAGTTGGACTCCCTAGCATAGCCTTGCTATTCAAACTCAATATATTAATTTGCTGGTAACTTAATATATATGCGCCGAATAAAATAAGATTCACAATAATTAAATAATTTTAAATGATTTTCCAGCCCGTTTCAAGGATATAGATACATTTTAACAGTTAGACTGAACATGCAATAAAATTAATCAGTATCGATAACGCTCATAAGAGTTAAGCTAGTACTGTAGGCCAGCTGAAAATTAGCTGAGAAAGTACAAATTACATCTGTGCCAAAGAGCGGTACAACGGAACCCTCGTGTGGAATTACTTTATAGTTGATAATCATAAAAGACGAATGATTCAGTACATTATTGCTTTAGCCGTTGCAACAACAATGACTCTTACGCTTTCAGTAATATTCTACGTGTACCATAAAAAATATGAAAAAATCACATTCAGGTTATTTGCGATTGTTGTCTTAATATTGACAATGATGGGCTCCATGCTCAATGCCTTCACCTATTACATCGATTCGATCAAGACTTTCCTCAGCACAGTGGTTGCCTTCAACATTTCAATGGAAATAATGATTATTGCGGTAGTCGCCCTTGGCTATCTGGGTGCTCAAGGAAAGTTCAAACATAGTAAGACTTCGGATCTGGCCATAGACTTTTTGATGGTTTGGAATGAAGGCTCCATGGGGATATTCCTTTTTTCGCTCCTCTTACCAGGGAGGCAACATCATATTTCTTACATCATTTCAATGGTTTCTGGAGGACTTAGTCTCTATTTTTTCATTTTTCCAATGCTGGTCGAGATGTTATATTTAATTCTATTAACTACTGAAAGTGTAGTCAGGACAAAAATGGTGGTGTTGTTAATAGCATCCCTTTCGCCACCCACACTACTTGGGGATTCAACTTTCTTACCATTTTTGTTGCTAGCCTTTCTGATTCTAATGTCTGTTTCAACCGCATTTTTACTATGGCAGGGTTTCATCAAGATGACAGGGGGGAAGGTATTTTTCAAGACATTTTTCTGGGTAATTCTCATTTTGGTACTAATGATTGCAGGAGCCATCTTTGGGCTGGTGTCTCCACTCACTTTTTATGCTTCCTGGCTTCCATTTGCATTCATTACTTTAGGCTCTATGACCTATTATTTTTATCTTGCTCTCAACGGTCCTCAGTCTTGATTTATTTTCCCAGAATTCTCTCTTTTATCACATTCCTCACATCATAGAAGAAAATATTATCATAAGGACAAGCCTCCACACAATCGCCAACTCCGACGCATTTGAATGATTTGAATTCCCCTTTATCAATAAAGGATCCCCTCATGTCTGTAATTCCAACAGGGCAGGCAAGCGCACAGTCCACTGTTTTGCAATTCACACAGGCATTTGCATCCCTGACCTTAAGCTTGAAAAATCCGAATCTGCCAACCAATTGATTGAACGTCCCCCAATAGCACCATCCCTGATTGACACAAGCATAGGTACCCATCAGCGGCGACATTACAAACCCGACATACCATACCAGATTGAACATCAGGGTATAAGCTAGATATGACGGGTCATTCCCATAAACGTACCAAGCAAAAATGCTTCTAGAGTCAAAATAAGAAATGATTGCAGCTAACAATATGACGAGGTTAACAGTCAGTATTATTCCCTTTACCCAGTTGCTTATCCTCGAAGTCAGAGTCTTCCTCCCCGTCTTAGTACTCCTATTATATACTTTGAGCGAGTCATAGAATGTCCCTTGATACATCATTGGAGCAGTACAAGTCACGGAGCACAGTTGCCTTGCGCCAAAAAGAAATGACAATGCAGCTGAAACAACATAGGTACCAGCTATCGCTACTATGACGCCATTCGTAACCGCTCCGTTTGTCCCTATACCCATAGACCACAAGTAGGGTATATATCTGACACTACCAGAAAGAGAGGAAAAGGAGGGAATATAAATAGAATACACTGCGTAGGCTGAAATCATCAATCCTAATCTCACTTTATTTTCTCTGATCCTCGAAACCATAATTTTCCTGAAGGCCAAGAAACCCATTTCAAGTCCCATCATTATCAGGAACCATACGCTAGCAGTCACTGTCACGATGATAGAAATCACGTCGAATATAAATGGCAAAATACCTGAAGGAGTCACCCAACCCAGCGATAGGTTTGTTATCAATCCACCGAAGGAATGAGGGAACTGACCTTGGTTGAATTCAAGAACTGCTCCCATGAACCATTCCATAACAAAAGTCAATAATACAAGGAGGAATGCAATGTTCCTGCTTGAGAGGTAACTGATCCTTTTGGGGGGATCAACGAATACTCGGAAGAGAAACCAGATCATTGCCAAGACCATTACCACATCAAAAAATAGCCAGGAACCAGAAACGAAGAAATAAAATTGACTGGCCATCATAATGGCAAATAGACATATCATTTCCATTGAAATATAGACTTCCGGACCCTTTCTCATCCTGAACCTGTAAAGGGTATCAAAAATTAGTACAGTACCGACGATCATAACTATTGAAGAAAGCCAAATTATTGGGTAGTCTGATACATAAAGAGATGGAAAAAGGGGCATTAACAAAAGGAAAACAAGTAGGTACAGCCGCTTGTAAGAAGCCATTTTTTTGTAGGAGATGACGATGGAAAAGATCATCTCTGCTTCCATAACAAAGACAAACCAGGGGGAATCTATTGCATTATTGAATGAACTTGGTAAACCATGCAAGAGAGAATAAATCAGTGCCCCCATTGCCCCTTCAGCTATCACCAGCGACAGGGAAAATGCTCCAGCTGAAATTACAGAAGTACCAATCTTCTTGACGAAAAGTGAAAAACCCCCGATCATGAATAACGCAGAAACGATTAGTAGAAGCACCTTGTTTCCAGTTACAATATATGAATATATTGACAGGTTCATTCCAATCATTTCCACCGCCAAGAATAGTGAAAAGTTCTTCCCATAAGGAAGAGAGTCCCTCTTGAAGAGCATAATAGAAAATACCATCACAATGAGCATTATCGAAGCTATAAGTACGGAAATAATTATTGGGGGGAAGAATGATTGCAAAATCATTTCAGGAGGGCAATTGAACATCAATAGTTATTCTTTGTGTTTAAATTTGAAACTACATCTGTAAGGTAATTGAACTAGGAATCGACGGATAGGGGGAGAGACTTTTTTGGGTGGAGAGCCACATTACCGGAAGCATGATTATCCACAGAAAAACCGCTAATTCTGTTTGCTGTCCTAGGGACCAGAATGGCCATATCTTAGACTGAAGTGAAAATGTATAGTAATATATGAAAATCGGGACAATTCCAAGTAAAACAGCGTAAACTTCGATGATCCCTAATCCCACTCTTTTACCAGACATAAAAAATGAAGCCCCTATTAAGAATCCAGACAATGTCATCGTGTATGACATTATTGAAAATACAACTGCGTTCTCAATCGCTAACCGAGTTATAGGTGGGTCGAACCAAATGATGGCAAGAAAAGAAGAAATAAAGAGCAAAAATATGCCAAAATACGGTTTCATAAAGCGTCTCTTTAAGGTTGAAGAAATAAGGTAAAATAAGATGAATCCGTCTAGAATCATAAACATCCCTGTTCCAAAGAGAAAGAAAGGTGAAGTTTCCAAATCATACAGAATGCCTAGTAAAACCAGCAACTGGGAAAATGTTATGGTGAGGGCCATTACTAAAGTCATACCAATTTTTGCTGGGCCTAAAGTCGCTAAAAACCTGGGGGTTCTTTTCCTCTCGTAATATCTTGACACAAAAAAGTAAGTCATGATAAGCAAAAAAACGCTCAAGAAAATAAAGGGGATGAGCAGGATATTAAGTAAGAGAATTGTAACAGCAGGAAGAAGAGCAATTGAACTTTCGCATTGGCAGCTCAGAGCAGCCACAATTCCGTACCCAGCTGCCATAACACCGCTTTCTTTTCCATTCACTGCAGAATCTTCATTTCTTCTCTTTGCAATCAGACTGAATATCCTGTGGTAGTTTTCAACTAACAATGATGAAAGGCTCATAGTTAGAAAGAATTGAAGAGGACTAATTATGACGTCAGCATATGGGGTACTCACAAAAATGCCATATATCTCAGTAATTGGCAATGAAAAGCCTATAGTTGAAATCCTGTCCGAAAGGTTTTGAATGATTATCGAGGAAGCAGTCTGTTGATTTACAAATACGAAAACCTTAGAAATGATAAGAACGAGGAAAATTACAGTATACAAAGAGACTCCCTTTGAAAGCTTGTCGTTATTCCCAAGCTGGGAAGCATAGATGACCATCCCCGCAAGGGCAGGAATCAGAAGAAGGAAAGAAAGTAAACTCCTGGATATGACAATTAACCCAGCAAGATAAAATGAAATCGTAACTAGAATGTAAAATGAGAGATTTTCCCACTTAGAAAGAAGTGATGACAACACCAACAAGTTAAGGACTATTGAATATGAAATTAGCTGCAAAACTGAATCTGAAGTTACCAAAAGGTATTTCGAATAGTAGCCAGTGATGATAAAAGTATTGATAAAGAATAAAGAAATAAGCAATAAAATTGAATAAGGCGTCCCTTTCTCATTCTTTGAATGCATGTGATCTGTACAACTTTACAAAGGCACCGGCCAGGGTGAACAGGAGTGCCATCCCGACCCCATAAAGTCCCTGGGAGGTAATCTGAGTTGGAGACATGACTGATATAATTGCAATTATCGCAATAGCTAGAAAAGCATATATGCTGCCAAATACAAGGTGCCCCTTGTCTGTCAGTTTCTTTGTGGGAGTTTTGAAGTTGACTCCATAAACTAATGCAAAGGTTGCAAGGCTAGTCAGACCCAATATCACAAGTAGAATTATCATGGCGGTGTAATTATAGAATGTAGGGTAAACGATTACAGAGTATACTGATATGCCGGTCAAGATAGAAATGAATCCAAGAATCGGAAGGATTGCGTAAACTTTCCATGCATTTTCTCCCAAACTGGATTTACCGAGTTCGATCCTATTCGCAAGATAATAAATCAAAGGTATGACGACCGCCAATGGTATTATGAAAAACAACAGCCCAGTTATGTTGCTCACAGGTATCCCCGGATCAAGAGCCCCCCACGCAGACAGGCCAAACAGATATATGAGACCTACAACTCCAGTCGATACCACAATATTTCTTTTGGTAATTTTCAAGGTATCCTTTTTTTCGAAGTAGGGTACTGCAAATAGGTATGCAAGCGGAAGTCCAGTAAAGAGTACAACAGCCCAGAATGGACCCAAACTAGTCGAGACCTGGAAATCAAGTTCTTTGTACACGAACAGTAAAAACCACGGTGGATACGGTGGCACAGATGATGCAAGGGGACTTGATGCAGCCACCTGGGGGAGTGGAGAGAATAGCGCCGGAACGTTTGGAAGTATAGTGAGAAGAGAGGGAATTATGAAAATTAGAGCAATAGTGAAGAAGGCAATCTGGACCATGTACAAAAGATTGTAGGGATACCACGCCTTATAGGATGGTTCTTCTTTGTCTATTGCCGGAACTTTGAATCCAGTTTCCTTAGCGGAGGGCATTATTGTATTGTACTCAGCGAGGAAGAAATGAACAGCGAAAAGTATGAGAATTGATCCTGCAAGTATTATGTGCCAGCCTTCAAGTCTGCTGAAAAGGGAGATATCACTCCCATTTCCAAGGAATATCGTTGAAAGATATGAACCTATAACAGGGAAACCGTTTGCAATCCCCCTTCCCACATCAGTTGCATCTGCAGAAAGCACATCCCCTGTCATGGAATATCCAAAATAGGAGATAGCCACTGTCAGTATCATGAGTACGATTCCTGTAAGCCATTGCACCTGTCTTGGTTTTTTGTAGGATCCAACGAACAAGTTGCGGAGTAGATGGATGTAAACAAGAGCTATCATGATGTAAGCGCCATACAGGTGAGTTGTCATGATTACTGTTCCGTAAGGAATATGGAGCGTATTCTCAGTACTTATGTACGCATTAGAAGGCTGATAATAGAAAAACAATATGACCCCAGTCATTACCTCGTAAAAGAAAGCAATCATTATCATTGCCCCTG
The DNA here is from genome assembly GCA_021817415.1 of Thermoplasmata archaeon. GTDB lineage: Archaea > Thermoplasmatota > Thermoplasmata > Thermoplasmatales > JAKAUZ01. The sequence continues at coordinate 42,687 of JAKAUZ010000013.1, forward strand.
TCCAGTACCAGATGCCTCCCTTCTGTCTCATGTAGTCTGGTACTTTTCTAGGAAGAGGCTGAGGCTCATTCATCAATTTTTCAATTAGATTCTCTTTAGTCATTTTAAACACCTACTGGGTCGTAGTGACCGTGGTTTTCCCCGATGGGGTAATGTTGCTTCCACCTGTCAGATCTGAAGAGTGCCCATATATGGTGGGTCCAACTAGCAATGTTGCACTGTAGGAATCAGATTTCTCGTCATAACTGAGGACAACACTGGGCAAGGGTGCTTGTGTAGGCCCTGTTACGACGCCGAATCCGGAATAGGGATCATAAGTGCTCCCGTGGCAGTCACAGTGTATCTTTCCAGGGAAAGAAGAAGATGATGGAGGGTTAAAATGTATTTCCGGAGGAATACAACCCAAGTGCTGACATATTGCGGAAGCTGCAACGACTGATTTATATGGTCCGACCCCCCCAGGAACTTTGTATTTCGTGTTATTTGCAGGGATTCTCACTTCGGTTGGATTGATTTCGACGTCCTTGTTATTTGAATCACCAAGTCTGAGGAGAAAATTAGGTTCGTTTTCTAGTGGGAAATTGAACGTCACCGTTTGCGGGTTGTTGACAATAAGATCATCTGTGCTTACCGGGTTCCCGTTTGGCAAGTAAAGGGTAAGGATAGGAAATGAAGAAGCTCCACCTTCTATTGGAGGGATGATGTTCTGGACAACGCTCCTGAGCGTCCCAGCAACTCCTGCGCCTATTATCATCACTCCTAAGAGCTTCATGAAATTTCGTCTATCTTTATCCTTAATCTCATCTCTTGTTGGCACAGACATCCCCTTAAGCCGTTACCTGGACTACTCCTTCCATCCACCCTGCAGTTGCCATCGCTCCTCCCCAACCGTCAAGCTCGTGACCGCAGGGCACATAGCACTGCCAGGGATAGCTACCGGTATTGTTAAGATAAAACTCTGTAAATGTCACTGCGCCTCCCGATGGATTCGTTCCAGCAAATGTTGGAACATTTAGCACAATTTGTCCGTTTGAAAGCAAAGTGAAAGTGTGAGTGACTTCCCACCCTCCAAATGTAGAATTCCACGGAAGCGACGAAACTGCCCATCCGCTTCCATGTACTATTGAAATATCGTTAGAAGCATTGCCACTTAATGTAGAATTTATATACTGAGCTGTTCCATTATAAACATATTCGACTCCACCCACTGTTCCTATTACTTTGGCATATGAAGAATTATTTGAAGTTCCGTTAGGGCCGATTATGCTTGTCACTCCACTATCATAATCGATTATAGTTAGCTTTATCAATCTGTGTGAAGGAAGTGTAATCACAGCAGAAGATTCAAGTTGACCATTTGGTCCAACTACGAAGAAGGCAGGCTGAGTATGATGTATTGTAGCATTGTCAAACCAGTTATTAGGCGAAATCAACAGGGTCAAAGATACAGGTCCTTGAGGTAACTGCTGCTGCGGGGTTGAAGACAGAGTTTTGTCATAAGCTACGCCCACTCCTATTCCACCAACAAGAATAATGGCTGCTATGATGGCATAAAACGTCTTTTCGCTTATCATCCGACATTTAAGTAACTGATGTTAATAAATGTAACGTGGGATTAAAGAGTTTTAATAAAATTTAGCGACATTAAATAGATTTAGTTTTTTATATATGTTATGGTGAACAATTTTTATTTACCTACAAATCCCGGCATCACATCTCTGCGAAATAAGGCTAATGGGAAAGCCAAAAGAGATACATTTAAGGGCGAATTTTCAGTATCTTAAGAATCATATTAAAGTTACTTATTTCATTCGGAAATTATATTTCATCGATTTTCAATTGCGCTTTCAGTGTTTGTTTTGGATACAACTCCTGTCATCATAACAGAAATTCAGCTTTAATTAAGTAACACAAATAAGATTTAATTAACCTAAATATTTTAGTATACATTAGATAATTGGCATATTTTCTACGAAAAGAATTTATAGCGTTTTAAGAATAGACTGTTAATTCGTCAGGAGTTTTTATGATTAAGGAAAATAAACCTAATCTATCCCAGGACGAGATTTGGAGAGAACCAGTCAACCTTGCACTTTTCAGAAAACCCCAGGGCAAGGTTCATGTTATTGCCGAAAGGTGCAAGGAATGCAACTACTGTACAAATTACTGCCCAAATGAGGTGCTTGAAAGATCCACTAACACAAACAGCCACGGATACCACTACGTGCAGGTCAAGGCAGGAAAAGAAAGTTCCTGCGTAAATTGCGGAATGTGTCAAACCATATGCCCAGACTTTGCAATATTTGTCACGGAGGTGCAGTGAACTTGAATATGTTACCTCCTGGGAAATATTTTACAGACGGAAATTTTGCTGCCACAGAAGGAGCATTATATGGTGGATGTAGATTCTTCGCAGGGTATCCTATCACACCCTCAAGCGAAATATTAGAAAGAATGAGCAGACGTTTACCAGAGGTCGGAGGGCACTTCATCGAGATGGAGGACGAAATAGCCAGCATAGCCGCAATTATTGGTGCTTCCAACGGCGGGCTAAAAAGCATGACTGCCACTTCAGGACCTGGTTTTTCCTTGATGCAAGAGAATATAGGTCTGGGAATGATAACCGAGACTCCGACGGTCATCATTGATGAAATGAGGGCTGGACCTTCCACTGGAATCCCAACCAGAGTGGGCCAGGGAGACGTAATGCAAACTCGGTGGGGTTCTCACGGAGATTTGGCACCTATTACTTACTCTCCTAACAGTGTACAGGAATCATTTGATTTAACGATATTAGCTTTCAATTCGGCTGAGATCTATAGGCAGCCGGTAATAATCGCTTCTGACCAGGTAATTGGCCACCTAAGCGAGATTCTTACGGTTGGTAATCCTGAAGAGTACGAAGTGATCCAGAGACTTACCAGGAAGAAAGCGAACGGGAACCACAATACATTCAGTTATTCTGATGACTTTATTCCAATGTTTGTTCCCGGAACAGGATTCAGAGGTAACGTCGATAGTCTCACGCACGATGAAATGGGTTATCCTTCTAATGATGCATCAGTGGAAAGGGAGATGCTTGAACATCTACTGGGAAAAATCAAGAGGAACGAAACGAAAATAATACGTTTTGAGGAGTATATGACCGACGATGCGAAAGTAATAGTTGTTGCGTATGGGATCACCTCAAGGTCTGCCAAAAAGGCAGTTAAGAATGCGAGGGATGAAGGTTTGAAGGTCGGCCTATTCAGGCCCATTACGCTCTGGCCCTTCCCCGAAGGAAGAATAGTTGAACTCGCAGAGAAAACAAGGAAATTCATAGTGCCAGAAATAAACTATGGCCAGTATTCCCATCCAGTCAGGGAATTCAGCAGAAGGGAGACAGAAGAGATTCACTTTCCACCTGGTGCAATACCTGATTTTAAGATCATTTTAAGGGAAATTGAGAGGTCATTTACATGAGCATTGAGGAAGTGCATCCAAAGAGTCAATTTCTGAGGGACGAGAGACTCCCGCATATCTGGTGCCCAGGTTGTGGATTGGGGATCGTACTTCAAAGTTACATCAATGCAGCTGAAAAATCTGGAATCAGGCTGGAAAATCACGTATTGATTTCAGGAATAGGGTGTACGGCCAGGCTTCCAGGGTATGCAAATCTTGATACTTATCACACAACCCACGGAAGGGGGATTCCTTTCGCAACTGGAATGAAAATCGCTAATCCGGATCTAAAAGTGACTGTGATCAGCGGAGATGGCGATCTGTTCAACATTGGTGGGAATCATTTCATACATGCCGCAAGAAGGAACATGGACCTTTTGGTGGTTTGTGTCAATAATTTCAACTATGGCATGACAGGAGGACAGCACGGATCAACTACCCCGCCCTCCTCCCTGTCTTCCTCTACACCCTACGGGAATATAGAGCAATCATTCAATCTGCCATATCTTGCAGCAGCAATAGGTGCATCGTATGTTGCCAGATGGACAGTCATGCATCCAAGACAGTTTACAAAGTCACTGTCTAAAGCGATGGATATAAGGGGATTTGCATTTGTGGAAGTGTTATCTCCATGTCCTCCAAACTTTGGCAAGTTCAATGGCTTTTCAGACGGGTTTGCAGAAATGGAGTTCTACAGAAAGAATTCTGTAGTCGATAATGAGGCAAAACTAGAGGATGTCTCAATTGACCCACATCACGGCAAACAAATAATTCTGGGAGAATTTGTCAACAAAAGAAGACCTTCTTTCATAGAGCTGGAAAGAGAGGTCAATCGAAGGGCGATGGTGGTGGAAAAATGACTGTAAACATAAGGATTTATGGAATGGGAGGGCAAGGGATTATCACACTGGCCAAGCTGATAGGAGAAGCTGCAGTTGAAGACGGGAAATCGGCGATCATGACCGAGGAGTATAGCCCTTATGTTACTGGTGGCTGGTCAACAGCCGATCTTATTATCAGCGATCATGAGATAGACTATCCGCTCATTGAGAATCTCGATTATCTCGTCACTCTCTCTCAAGAAGGGCTGGAGAAAAATCTCGAATCAATAAAAATGAGCTCCAAACTAATTACTGAAAAGTCTCTTGTTAAGGTGCCCGACTTATATAAGAAACAGGCCTTTGAAATACCGGGAATAGAGCTGGCCAAATCCCTGAATAATCCAAAGGGGACTAACATGGTTATAATGGGGGCGATAGGTGGGGTTACGAAATCCTTTTCGAAGGAATCAGGCAGGGCTGCCATCTCGAAAAGATTTCCCAGTTTCTCGGAAATTAACATAAATTGCTTTGACAGAGGTTTTGAGGAGGTGACTCGACCTGGCTGACAAAGTCCTTGTCATCGGAGGAGGAATTGCTGGAATCCAGGCTTCTTTGGACCTCGCGGAATCTGGAGTAGAAGTGGTACTTGTGGAAAAAAGTCCCTCAATAGGGGGCAAGATGGCAGCGCTGGACAAGAATTTTCCAACGATGGATTGCTCAATCTGCATCGAAGCACCAAAAATGAGCGACGTCATTCACAATCCGAATATCAAAGTTCATTCACTATCGGAGGTCACAAAAATTGAGGGGAAGGAGGGGGATTTCGAGGTCACTATTTACCAAAAGCCAAGGTTTGTCGATGACTCCTGCACAAGATGCGATTTATGCGTGCAAGCTTGTCCCCAAATACTGAAGAATGAATTCGACGCTGGAATTGGAGCCAGAAAGGCAATATATACCCCATTTCCACAGGCGGAACCAGGTCCATACGTCATCGATATTGATAGCTGTTTGAACGAACCACCCAACTATCTACCTTGCGGAAGATGCACAGACGCATGCGGTCCTGGAGCGATAGATTTCAACATGAAGCCAAAACTGATAAAAGAAAAGGTGGTTTCAGTCATTGTTGCAACCGGGTTCGATCTATTCAACGCATCGCTGCTGAACGAGTTCGGTTATAGCAAGGATCCTGACATTCTGACATCCTACGAATTGGAAAGGATGATCAATGCGGCGGGCCCTACGGATGGAGAAATAATCAAACCTTCAAACGGACAGCACCCTGAAAAAGTATTGTTTGTTCTGTGCGCAGGTTCCAGAGATGCGAGATTTGTTCCATATTGCTCAAGAACTTGCTGTATGTATTCCATCAAAGAAGCTTCCCAGCTGGTAGACCACGGAATAAAGAATGTTTCAGTCCTGTACATGGATATCCGAGCTTATGGGAAAGGTTTCGACGAATTCTACTCAAGGTCACAAAGGGACGTCAGATATATAAGGTCAAGGCCAGCATCCGTTAGAAGGAAGGGGGATTCCATAGAGGTAAGATACGCGAAGGAGGACGGCTCCGTCACGAAGGAGGACTATGACCTCGTTGTTCTTGCTACTGCCTCGATCCCATCAAAGGGAACGGATAAGTTAGCTGGAATTCTCGGACTGGAGTTATCTGAAGACGGATTCTTCAAGAACAAACAAGATGACCCAGTTTCTACATCAAGAGAAGGGATATTTGTGGCTGGATGCGCTTCGGGGCCAAAGGATATCCCAGATAGCGTTACAGAAGCTTCTGCAGCTTCTGCCAGAGCGCAGAAATATGTCAAGAACAGAGAATGGATAGCGGAACCAAAAGCACCTCCTCTTGATATGTCAGGAGACCCAAAAGTTGGAGTTTTCCTCTGCGACTGTGGTTCGAACATAGCAGGAGTGGTTGATGTAAAAAGGGTTGCAGAGGAAATGAAAAAAGTGCCGAACGTAGTCTACGTCGAGGAGAATAAATTCACCTGTTCTGGCAGCTCTCAGGATGCAATAGCTGCAAAAATCAAGGAAAAAGGGTTGAACAGGGTAGTGGTAGGGGCATGCTCTCCCAAGACTCACGGAGTAACCTTCCAGAGGGTGTGTTCAAGGGCAGGCCTGAATCCCTATCTTTTTGAAATGGCAAATGTGCGAAACATGGACTCATGGGTCCACAAGAAGGAAAAGGATAAAGCGACGGAGAAGGCAACAGATTTGGTGAAGATGGCAGTCGCAAAAGTGAAATTACTGTCTCCGATGGATGATATCGAGTTTCCAGTTATTAAAACTGGCGTCATCATTGGGGGAGGACCTGCGGGAATGGCTTCAGCTGCGGCCTTATCCAACATTGGACTCGAGGTTCACCTGATAGAGGAGAAAGGAGAACTTGGAGGGCTTCTCAACTCGCTAGACAGGGTAGCTCCTTCTAATATTGAGGCTGCTGAGATTTTTAAAAAATTGAAGAAGGGAGTGGAAGAATCTAATGTACGTATTCATACATCAACAAAAGTGAAAGAGATCACCGGTTTTGTAGGAAATTTCTCCCTTAAGCTTTCAAATAATGAGAATATTGAAGCGGGAGCTATAGTTATAGCCACCGGTGCTGACCCTTACTCCCCTACCGAGTTCAATTATGGAAAAGATGAAAAGATCCTCACTTCGAATGACATAGAAAAGAAATACTCACGACTGGAGGGAGAACGCTTTGCCCTAATATCGTGCGTTGGATCAAGAACTAGGGAGAAAGGATGTTCAAGATTCTGCTGCTCAACGATGCTCCAGCAGGCAATAGATTTGAGAGAGAAGGGAAAAATCGTAAGGGTTTTCTACAAGGATGTCAGAGCATATGAGAGAAACGCAGAAGAATTGTACAAGAAGGCAGGGGAAAAAGGGGTCCAATTCTACAGGTATGATTCAGAAAAACTCCCACAAGAGGCAATTTTCTTCGACGGAAATTCAGTGACATTCGTGGATGAACTTACGTCCGCAAAATTGAAAGCGCCAGTCGATAGAGTCGTATTGAACGTCGGTCTTATGCCGAAGGATCAGGAAATATTCACCCAATTGAAGCTTTCGAGGGACAACGAAGGCTTCCTGCTTGAATCTCACCCAAAACTCGGTCCCGTGGAAGCCGCAGTTCAGGGTATCTTCTTGGCAGGAACAGTTCAGGGACCGAAGGATGTGAAAGAGTCAATTTCTCAGGGTTATGCCACAGCTTCCAAGGCAGCAAAGCTGCTGATGGGAGGGAAGATATCAAAGGAACCCATAATTCCGCAGATCAATACAAACAAGTGCGTCAAGTGCCTGAAGTGCGCAGAGGTTTGTCCGTACGGGGCGATAAAAGGTGAAAGGGGAAAATGGATAAACCTAGTCCCAGCAGCGTGCATGGGATGCGGGAACTGTGTCGCTGAATGTAATATTGAAGGGGCAATAACCATGCCCAATTTCACCGACGAACAAATAATGACGCAGATCGATCAGGCCACGGCCGAAAAAGCAGAAGAGAAGTTACTGGTGTTCGCCTGTAACTGGTGTTCATATGCGGGCGCTGATCAGGCCGGAATATCAAAGATACAGTACCCTCCCAGTGCGAGAGTTATAAGGACCATGTGCTCCAGCAGAATATCCCAAAAACTAGTCATGTATGCATTTAGCAAGAATCCGGGGGCAGTCCTGGTCACTGGATGTCATATAAATGATTGCCACTACATAGACGCTAACGTTCATACTGAGAAAAGAATGGAGAGATGGAAGAGGTTCATATCAGCGAAGAACGTGAATCCGGATAGATTACAATTGTGGTGGGTCAGCGCCGCAGAAGGTAACAGGTTTGCATCAAAGATTAAGGAAATGGATGCGCTGATCAAATCTCTCTCTAAGGAAGAGATTCTGAGCACTTCAGAAAAGATTGGAGGGGTGGTAAAACGATCGAAATAGACGACTCAAGATGGGAAAGGATCACCAATCTGGTCGGGTTCAGCGGAAGCGAATGTTTTCAATGCGGAGTGTGTACGGCGACCTGTCCTCTGGGATTCATGGGAGAAGAGACCATAGATACCCGTAACATTCTGAGAAGGGCGCAGATTGGCGCGGAACTCCCGGATAGCGTTTGGAAATGCTCTACCTGCAGACTATGTGAGGAATCTTGTCCCAGGGATGTTGATATTGTAAATGTAGTACTGGGGCTGAGAGAGCTGGAATTTCAAGATAGGAAGGCACCTGAAAGAATAGAGAAACTTGTGTGGGATATATATGAGGATGGGAATCCATGGGGAGGGAAGAAGGGAGACAGAAATAAGTGGGCAGAAGGTTTGGAAATAAAGGATGCTAGTAAAGGGGTGGAAACGCTACTATTCGTGGGATGCGACGGTGCATACAATAAGGAACTCCACAAGTCGCTTCGCTCTCTTGCAGAAATCCTGAAGAAATCAGGAACAGATTTTGGTTTCCTAGGAAATGAAGAATCCTGCTGCGGCGAACCTGTCAGGGACGCAGGGGAAACGGGGTACCTAGACGAGCTGGTAGAGAAAAACATATCACAGTTTGAGAGTACTAAGGCCAGGACTCTTGTGACATTCTCGCCACACTGCAGCAACATGTTCTCGACGATCTACAAGAAAAAAGGGTTGAAGATGAAGGTAATGCATTATTCAGAATACTTAAATGAACTTGTCAGGGATGGGAAAATTACCATCAATTCTGAAATCAAGAAAAAAATAACAATTCACGACCCATGCTACCTCAGTAGATATGGAGGAGACTCGAAAGAGTTGAGGGAACTGGTCGTTAAGGTACCAGGAACTGAAATAGTGGAAATGGAAAATTCCGGTAAAAACAGCTTATGCTGCGGAGGTGGCGGGGACAGGATTTTCATGGATTTCGAAGGAAAGAGGCTTTCAGATTTCAGGATGGAACAAGCAAAGAACACCGGTGCCGAGGTAGTCATAACCGCGTGCCCGATCTGCAACATGAATCTCTCAGACAGCAGGAAGGTAAATGGAATAAAAATGGAAATTATGGAACTTTCCGAATTCCTGAAGGGGGGAACGGAATGACAAGGAAGGAGATATGGGTCTATATTGAGAGGAACAACTCAGGTGTTGAAGACGTGTCATTGGAAATATTAGGCAAAGGAACTGAATTGTCAAATATTTCTGGGTACATACTGGTCGGACTGATTGCCGGTACTCCAGAAAAGAAGTTGATAGACCTCGTGATAGAACACGGGGCAGACAGAGTTGCACTACTTAAGAATGAAATGTTGAATGAATATTCTACTGACTATTTTGTAAATGCAATTTCTGAATATATAAAGAACGATCCTCCGGAAGTTATGCTGATAGGAGCAACGCAAAATGGAAGGGACCTAGCAGGGAGACTGGCAGGTAGATTGAAGACTGGCCTAACTGCAAATGCCATTACTCTATCAATTGACCGTGAAGGGATGCTCCTGGCAGGAGTTCCTGCATATGGTGGAAAAATTCTCGCTGAAATTGGCTGTGAATACGGGAGACCGCAAATGTCAACCGTACGTCCAGGAACATTTAAGATGAAAGAAGTGAAGAATAAAAAAGGGGAGGTTGATGAATTCATTCCAAATTTATCTGCTATCAGACAGAGAGTGAGAATTGTAGAAAGAAATGTGAGCGAAGTGAACGATCTAACAAGATCTGAAAGGACAATCATCGGAGGTAACGGAACCAGAGGTGACCTGACACTGCTAAAGGAATTGGCTCAATTGATGAATGCTGAGATAGGGGTCACAAGACCTCTAGCAGACAGAGGGGTAGCCCCGAGGGAGTTGCAGGTGGGTTCGACGGGCTACTCTCTGAAAAGCAAAATCGCGTTGGTGCTTGGAGTCAGCGGGTCGGAACATTTCACTTCTGGGATAAGAGACTGTGAGGAGGTCATTGCAATTGACGTGGACGAGAAATCAGAAATTTTCAACCACTGTGACTATTGTATGGTAGGGGATATTTTCGAGGTGCTTCCGCTGACAATAAAGAAAATGGAGGAAACTAGATGAAAAACATCATTGTTTGCGTCAAGGTGGTACCTAAATCCGACAATATAATTTTTGACCCGGTAAACAAGAGACTTGACCGTACTAAGGCAGAAAACCAGATCAACGCAGCAGACAAGAGTGCAATTGAAACTGCTCTAAGAATAAGAGAGAGAGTCGGTGGAAAAATAACATTACTTTCAATGGGACCCCCTTTCTTTGAACCGTTCCTGAAATTAGGAATAGCTATGGGGGTTGACGAGGCAATCCTTCTTTCGGATAGAAATTTTGGTGGTGCAGATACTTTCCCCACAGCGTTAGTACTCGCAACAGCTATCAAGAAAATTGGGAACGTAGATCTAGTGCTGACAGGTGAAGAATCATCAGATGCCGGACTTGGGCAAGTACCGTCACAGATAGCAGAATTTCTGGATTTCCCCCAGGTCCTTTTTGCTTCCACCACTGACATATCTGGAGGTACGTTGATCGCCAGAAGGTCAATAAAAGGAGGTTATGAGATCTTAGAATCAGATTTGCCGGCTGTTGTAAGTGTAGTTCTGGGAGCATATCAACCCAGATTTCCAGACTTTAAGAAGAAGAAATGGGCTGACAATAATTACAAGGTCAAAGTTTGGAACGGGGAAGATCTGCAACTGAGCGAATCAGTCACAGGCATCAAAGGATCTTTCACCACGGTGAAGAGACTGGTAGAGATTCCCCAGTCATCAAGGAAGAAAATTATCATAGATGGAACGCCAGAAGAGAAATCATCAAAACTGGTTGAGATTTTAAGAAAGGCAAAATAGAAGAAAATATGAATTAATTTCACTTTCTCTTTGCTACTGAAATGGCTCCAGCGGGACATGCGGCCACGCAGGCATTACACAAAATACAATCTTTCTCTCCCACAGGGTCTGCCTTATCGGTTCTGTAAGTATCCCAGAGTAGAGTTCCGCGTTCAATCGGTCTGTCATTTCCCTTTCCCCGTTTACCCGGATTCAGAGCCCATTCGAATCCGTTCATCGGGCAGGCTTCCATGCAGGATCCATCGGCAATGCAGCTATCCCAATCAACGGCAACATTCACACCATGAATCCCTAATCGTGTAGGATACGGTTTGTTTTCTTCATCAAACCTCACTTTACCTTCCGCCCTTACCTCGTGCCCATTGTGCATTCCCGTTATTGGATATTGGTCCGGAAGATCGAAAAAATTTTCATCAATTGCCCTTGGTGGGTAATCAACTTTTTCCATGAATTATACTATGTCTTTGGTCGTACTAATAAATTTCTCACATTTAATCTTACTAAGATTTCAAAATTGGGTCGATTCCATCATTTCTCTGAAAATTTCAGTGCAAGGAAGTTTACGCCTTCAGGGGCGAGTCTATCTATAATCAACTCCCACGTCTTAAATATTCATTTTGCTGGAATAACCCCCGTTCATTTCTATTACTTGTTTTCCTGACCACATCCCTGGCACCAAAGATAGAAATCCAGAAAATCTATTTCTTCCTGGAGAATCATATTCTCAAATCCTGTAAGATCGAATCTTCTTTTCCTATGATAAGGGACGACCGTTAGCTCCTTTGCGTTAGCCAGAACCAATTTCATCATATCGTCTGCATCTACCTTAATTCCTTTTAGCACAATTCCCTCTCCATTTGAACTGATTTTAAGAGGAAGGGTAATTGAGGATAATAGTAGATGCGGCTCCTTGTCATCAATCACAATTTTTGAATTTTCAGAATGGAAAACTTCGTCGCACAGGAGCGCAAGGAAGAGGCCATTATTAATTGCGGTTCCATTAATCGCTGCAAAAATGGGCTTCTCCAGAGAGATGAAGAAAAGGATCAAATTTTTAAGGCTTTCATAATAGTCTCTCAAGTCAGCATATGTCCTGGATTGAGGAAGTGAAAGACCTTTTGAAAATATAAAGTTCGAACCAGTCAGCACCAAGGATTTGACGCTGTCGTCAACAGCCGCTATTGACAGAACGCTTATCAGTTCGTGAACTAAACTCTTATCAATTGTACCTGGGGAGAGTATTGTTACTATGCCCACAGGGCCCTCTCTCCAAAAAGAAATTTTGGAGTACCCATCTACTTTTGGTGCCTTCGCAGTATTACCAACTATATCGCCGCTCACAAAAATTGAATTCATCTGAACTATAATACCTTTGTATACCGCACAAGAAGGATCAATAATATCAAAATAATTATGTATTTATCGGGATTTATCGGCAAACCAGAAACCTAATATAGGGGCTTGCCTTTACTTTTCTTTGCCGTTAAATGCGACAGATCAGATAGTCCTTAGGGATGACATGATGACCTGATTCCTGAACGGCGAAATGAATGAGGGTTCGAGGAATAATAAAGCTCGAATCTGAGATGGGAAGAGATAGTCCATTCCGCAATCCAAAAATATATTTACGGTAGAATCAACAACTCCGGTTGATCCTGCCGGCGGTCACTGCTATCGAGTTTCGACTAAGCCATGCGAGTCACAGGCCGAAAGGTACTGGCAGACTGCTCAGTAACACGCGGATAATCTACCCTTAGGTAGGGTATAACCTTGGGAAACTGAGGCTAATCCCCTATAGGCCCTGAAAACTGGAATGTTTTGGGACTGAAAGCTATGGCGCCTTAGGATGAGTCTGCGGCCTATCAGGTAGTAGGTGGGGTAAAGGCCCACATAGCCTATGACGGGTACGGGCCCTGAGAGGGGTAGCCCGGAGATGGGTTCTGAGACACGAACCCAGGTCCTACGGGGCGCAGCAGGCGCGAAACCTTCGCAATGCGCGCAAGCGCGACGAGGGGAACTCGAGTGCTATTATCCTTTTGGGTGATAGCTTTTCTTGATCCTAAAAAGATCGAGGAATAAAAGCTGGGTAAGACGGGTGCCAGCCGCCGCGGTAATACCCGCAGCTCAAGTGGTGGCCACTATTATTGAGCCTAAAGCGTCCGTAGCCGGTCTTGTAAATCTCTGGGTAAATCCCATCGCTTAACGGTGGGAATTCTGGAGAGACTGCAAGACTAGGGATCGGGTGAGGTAAGAGGTACTCCTGGGGTAGGGGTAAAATCCTGTAATCCTGGGGGGACGACCGGTGGCGAAGGCGTCTTACTAGAACGACTCCGACGGTGAGGGACGAAGGCTAGGGGAGCAAACCGGATTAGATACCCGGGTAGTCCTAGCTGTAAACGCTGCCCACTTGGTGTTGCCCTTTCGTAGGGAAGGGGCAGTGCCGGAGCGAAGGTGTTAAGTGGGCCGCTTGGGGAGTATGGTCGCAAGGCTGAAACTTAAAGGAATTGGCGGGAGAGCACCGCAACGGGAGGAGCGTGCGGTTTAATTGGATTCAACGCCGGAAAACTCACCAGGAAAGACCATGGTATGAGAGTCAACCTGAAGAGCTTACTCGATTACATGGAGAAGTGGTGCATGGCCGTCGTCAGCTCGTACCGTAAAGCGTTCACTTAAGTGTGATAACGAGCGAGACCCCCGTCCACTTTTGCTAATACTGTCGCGAGACAGTATGCACTATGTGGAGACTGCCAGTGTTAAACTGGAGGAAGGAGAGGTCAACGGCAGGTCAGTATGCCCCGAATTTCCTGGGCTACACGCGCGCTACAAAGGACGGAACAATGGGTCGCGACTCCGAAAGGAGAGGCTAATCCCGAAATCCGTTCGTAGTTCGGACTGAGGGCTGTAATTCGCCCTCACGAAGCTGGATTCCGTAGTAATCGCGAGTCAACAGCTCGCGGTGAATAAGCCCCTGCTCTTTGCACACACCGCCTGTCAAGCCATCCGAGTTGGTTTTGGATGAGGGTGTACTTCTTGGTACATTCGAATCCAAGATTGATGAGGAGGGCTAAGTCATAACAAGGTATCCGTAGGGGAACCTGCGGATGGATCACCTCCTAAGTAGGAATGATCTCTTCCCATCAGAATTCTTTTTTTTGAATTCATGCCATTTAACATGTCTCTTTAGATACGCATATTCTGCGTTTGAATTCCTCAATAGAGGTTAACTGAAAGGACTTGAGGGTTATTTTCATTAAAGACTTTACATATTAGATCGTGGAAAAACTTTTAGTCCCATGTCAATTCTCAATTGGTGCATTTATGGTAAATGTTGGAATCAATGGGTATGGCACAATCGGTAAGAGAGTCGCGGATGCAGTCAGCCTGCAACCGGACATGAAAGTTATGGGAATAGTAAAGGCACATCCTGACTACATGGCTTTCGTCGCGAGCAAGAAGTTCAAGATATTTATCTCAGATTCAAAGTCAAAGAAATTGTTTGAAGATGCAGGAATAAAAGTTGAGGGAACAATGGAGAATCTAGTAGATGATTCTGAGATAATTGTAGATGCCACGCCTGACGACGTAGGGAAGCTCAATAAGCCTTTTTATGAAACTCATAAAAAGAAAGCAATTTTTCAAGGAGGGGAAGATCACGACCTCACAAATCTTTCATTTAACTCATATGCTAATTTCAAGGATGCCTGGGGGGCAAGTTATGTTAGAGTGGTTTCATGTAACACAACTGGGCTAATTCGAACAATATTTCCTTTGACGGAACTGGGGAAAGTCAGAGTTAGAGCAAATCTTGTAAGAAGAGCGACAGATCCGAATGATCATAAAAAGGGTCCTATCAACTCAATTGAACCTGATCTAAAAATTCCCTCACATCACGGACCTGATGTTAGATCTGTGATCAAAGACCTGGACATTCAAACTATGGCAGTGAAAGTTCCATCAACTCTCATGCACGTACATTTTGTGAACGTCACATTTGATAAAGAAGTATCCAGAGATGATATCATAGAGAACTGGAGGAGGTATAGGAGATTGATGTTTGTTTCAGGGAAAGACGAGGTGAAAAGTACCTCCCAATTAATGGAGATTGCAAGGGAAACGGGTAGAATGAGATCTGACCTCTACGAAATAGTTCTGTGGAAAGAAGCAATAAGTTTGAAGGGAAGTGAACTCTTTTACTATCAGGGAATTCACCAAGAATCAGACGTTGTCCCAGAGAATATTGATGCAATAAGATCTATGATGCAATTGAAGGAGAAAGAGGATAGTATAAATGAGACAGATAAATCACTCAGGATAGGGGAGTTAGCTTATGGCAGATAAGGCAAAGAAGGCAAAGGAAATAGAAGATTTACCCGGGGTAGGGGAATCAATAGCCGAAAAATTGAAGGAAGCAGGCTACCAGGACATTATGAGTCTAGCAGTTGCATCTCCGAAAGACGTATCTGATGCTGCAGAAATTGGTGAAAACGTGGCAGCAAAGATTATAATCGCTGCGCGTAAGGCTGCAGACATTGGGAATTTTGAATCTGGGGACGTACTTCTAGAGAAAAGGAAGGAGATCAAGAAACTGACCACCTTATCAAAAACACTTGATGAACTTCTTGGGGGCGGAATTGAGACTAGTGCCATCACAGAGTTTTTTGGTGAATTTGCCTCTGGCAAGACACAGATAATGCATCAGCTTGCTGTCAACGCGACCCTTCCGCTTGAAAAGGGAGGTCTGGATGGTCACGTTCTGTTTATCGACACGGAAAATACTTTCAGGCCGGAAAGAATCGTTCAGATGTCAAAGCATCTGGAGCTCGATCCGACAGAAGTACTCAAGAAGATTCACGTTGCACGAGCTTATAACTCAAGTCACCAAATCCTTCTTGTCGAGAAAGCCTATGAGCTGACGGATAAATTCCCCGTAAAATTGCTTATTGTGGATTCACTGACTGCACATTTCAGGGCGGAGTACGCTGGGAGAGGGACTCTTGCTGAAAGACAGCAACTCCTGAACAAGCATATGCACGATCTCCTCAGGTTTGGAGATATTTATAACGCAGCCATAGCCGTAACAAACCAGGTAGCAGCAAGACCTGACGTTTTTTTCGGGGATCCAACCACGTCGGTTGGCGGTAACATAGTTGGTCATGCATCTACCTACAGGGTATATCTAAGGAAATCCAAGGGAGGAAAAAGAATAGCAAGACTTATCGACTCACCACATTTGCCAGAGGGGGAAGCTGTAATTATCGTATCCCAGGATGGAGTCGCTGATGGTTAGTCTCAATATATGATTGGGACAAATGCAACATCAGCTATTATTTCCTCCTTCCTATTTCTGTAATAGATCATCCTTTGAGGTGGGTAACTGCCGATAGGATATATCAATCTGGCATCTTGTTTCATCAACGCATACAGGAATGTAGGTTTTTTGGAAAAGCTTGCAGTTGATATGATCAGGTCAAATTTCTTGCGAATGCAAAAATCGTTAATGTTGCAACCCACAAGTTCGATATTGTCCCTTTTATACTTGGATATATTCTTCTTTGCCCACCTGATCATCTCCTCAAAGTATTCAACGGAAAGGACCTTGGAAGCCATGAATGATAGAATCGTGGTGAAATAACCACTCCCTGTCCCAATCTCAAGAACATCATCATTGACATTTGTCTTTGCCCATTCGGCCATTATTGCGTCCATATGCGGTGCTGATTGAGTCTGTCCCATCGCAAGCTCAATGGGTTCGTCCATTTCAGAAAAATTCTTCCATTGATCCGGAAGAAAATCTTTCCTGTCTATGTGATTGAATACTTCTATAATTTTAGGGTCCTTGAGATAACCATCATTCTTTAGCTTATTTCCCCATAAAGTCAAAATTTCACCAAATCGAAAGACAAATCGGAAGTATTTATCATTGTCCCTATGCTCGGCTTTGGATTAAAATTCATCATTTTCTGGTAATCCGTCTGCGCCTGAAATGTAGATGCATTCACTGTTATTATCCCCTTGTGCGTCGAGGCCGAATGGTCATGTATGTGTCCAGTTATGAATACATCTGGAACAGGGTCCATAACATAGAAATCCCTCTTCAATGGTATGAATGAGAGGTTCTTCCCATAAATTGGGGCAATATGGCTTCTTTTAAGCATTTCTTTCATTACTTTATCCGAATCATTAAGCGAGGTTCCTGGCATGGATTCTAAAAAGTCCATAATTGAAGTACCGTGATACAGGAGGAACGTTCTTTTCCCTATATCAACCCAGACTGGATTTGAAAGTGATACCACATTCGGGGGGAAGAGATTGTTTATTTCTGGAGGGAGGGGATTCTGAGGTTCCGTCGGGTAAACTATGTCGTGGTTACCGGGAATGATAATTACCCTCACATTTCTGTTAATCAATGAAATCAATTCAGCAAGTCGCTTGTACTGCTTGATTATATCAGGGATTTCCAGCTCCTTTTCCTGATCGGGATAAATACCGATCCCATCTACCAAATCCCCATTCATGATCAGGTAAGATATTGGCTCAGAATTGACGAAATCCACCATGTTCATGAAACTGTCGTGAAGGAAATTCTTTGATCCGACGTGGATATCCGAGACGACCAATACTTTAGGTCCAGTTGGAAATGTTTCAATGTGCTTTTCGGCTTCCGGTCTGATAATTGAATCGGCAAAAATTGCTTTTCTGTCATTCGCTAGAGACCCTGTTACGCCTATCACCTCATCCTGAAGTATGAGCTCCTGCATTCTAGGGTTCAGAATGATCTTTATTCTATCTTCTTTATCATCTAATTCTACAATTCTGTACCCCTTTTTGCTTGTAGATATATCTGAAACTGTACCGATGACGTCCACTCTTCCTTCAAGATTCTTGGCTCTGGCTATAGAAATAAAATGATGGGAGACTGTCCTGCTCCTTATTTTTGAAGAGAGACTATCGTATCTGTCTCTGAATAGGTCGACGAAGCTATTGGAAACGCCTGGATAACCATCTAAATGGAACTCCTTCACAATCGAAAATTCATTGTCCACCGGTAAATTTTTTAAAGTAAATATTGGACTTGTGAAGTTCAGTTTAGGTTCAATTTTCTCCAGATAATCAATCCCTCCTCTTTTCTCAATTTCCCTGATAACCCTGTCCTCCACGAGGAAACCTTTCGTGAGGAAATATTTTTCTATGAGCTCACTCATTGAAGCAAAGATAATTTTGCTGAATAAATTCTTTCCTTTATTTCTGCAAATGAAAGAAAGTCTTTGAATAATGTTTGAGACTGACATCTATTCTGAGAAACGTTGAAATAAGGTCAGGTGATTAATTAGTTACTTAAAGATTCAAATGAATCTGATCACAGCCATTTTGGCCATATTATTCGCATCTACGATATTAGGAGAGATCACTCACAGGCTTGGAATTGAAAGAGTAGTTGGGAATCTTATCTCTGGCATTATAATTGGCCCTGCCGTCTTGAACATTATCCAGGTTACAAATCAGGTCAGTGCAATCGAAGATATTTCAATATTCTTCATCGTACTCCTCATCGGCATAGAAGTCACAACTGACCTTTTTGCCAAGAATATCAGGAACGCTGTACTGATTTCAATAGGGACATTTCTTGTTCCTTTCCTTGTACTGATCACATCCACTGTTTTTGTATTCCATTATCCCGTCATCACCTCAGTCGCTCTGTCACTTTCAATCTCTGTCCCTTCAATCTCCATTGTTTCCGTGTTAGTGATGCAAAATAACCTCTTGAGCGATCAAGACGGGCACCTGATACTGCTAACTACTGTTCTAATAGACTTATTCTCGTTCGTATTTATTGCCTCTATAGGGAGAAGCCTTGCGTTAACTTTGAAGGTTCTCTTTGTGATTGCGGCCATACTTGCTTTTATATTCATTCTCGATAAAACTCTCCTTCATTTTAAAGTTTCATTTGAGTCCCTCATATTCAGGAAAGTAAAAAGAATTGACGAGTTATCCATGACTATAATCATCCTCTTTGCTTTGGTAATATCTTCGATATTTGTGTCTCTAAATCTGAGTTTCATACTCGGTGCATTTTTTGCAGGAATGCTTATCAGGGAGGAATTCCTTGGAAAGGATATCTACAAGAATATCACATCATCAATGAGAATTCTCAATAACACATTTTTCATCCCAATATTCTTCAGTATCGCAGGTTCTATAGAAGCATTCCCCAGTCGAACGGGACTGATAGTCGTTGTGGTGGTGGTATCTATCGATGTCGTAGTATCCCTTTTACTGGATATCATAATCGCAAAAAGAATTGTCAAACCAGACAATATATTGAAGACAACAGGGATCCTGGGTGGAAGGGGGGCCGTAGGAATTGTAATCGCCACATATTCACTTTCAAGAGGTTTAATCAATTCATCTGTTTACTCCATCGTTATACTTGCAACAATTGCAATTTCAATTGCATCTTCTTCACTGGTGAAAATGCACCTTCATAAAGAGAAATTGGGCAACGAAGATGTCAATTGACACTAAGTTAAGAAATTTAGCTCTAACTGGCCATGTAATTGTGAAATGTTTCAGGCATGTTTTCACAATCGATTTAATTTGGAATGTGAATTCATCCTCAAGGATATGAATTCTTAGCAGCCGTTTGTACTCTTAAGAATTATTTTAAAGAAAATCATGTTTCATCGTTTCAAAAGCCTTTTCTTGGTCTACTAGAAGTGACTCACCTGTATGGATAAGGAAAACTGATTTTAGCAAGTATTGATTAGAAAACTGATGGATCAAAATACCTTTTTCAATAAGGACACAAGGATATTGGCAGTGGACGATGCTCCTTTTAAAAAGAAGGATTCCACAACAAAGATCGTTGGCATAATTATGAGGAGGGACCTATACATTGAGAGCTTAACTGTGAAGAACATCCAGGTTGATGGAATGGATGTCACCGATAAGGTTTTGGAAATAATAAATGAAAGAGGAAAAGGAATCAGCGTGCTTCTGACCAAGGGACTGACATTCGGCGGTTTCAACGTGCTTGATGTCAAAAGAGTGTTCCAGGAAACTATGATTTCATCGATCAATTTCATGGACCATAAACCTGATATGGAAGGAATTAGAAATGCATTGTTGAATCATTTCGGCGACTGGGAAAAGAGATACAATTTACTTTCAGGAGATTTTGTTGAAATGAACGGAATGTATGTTCAATCCCTGGGAATTACCACCCAGACTGCAATCAAATTCCTTAACTCTATCACACTAAACGGGAAAACACCTGAGCCACTGAGGCTTGCAGACATGATAGCGGCAGTAGTTCAGGCTTAAACGGAATCAAGCATTGCAAGTCTGATATCCTTTCTTTTCCTTTCCAGATATTTATAAACGGTACCGTGCTGGTTTCCTCTCAGGATCATCATAACGCTTTCCCTTGCAATCTCCATCTGGACGTAGTCGCCAATTATTGAAACAGTATTCCCATATATGGAAATATATGCTTCAGATAACTCCTCAATCAATTTTCTAGTCTTACCCTTTGTGCCTATTAATCTTGCTCGCACTGTTTTGACTCGCTTTGAATTCTTAGCAGTATAATCCTTCAGGTCAAGTATTTCCAAGTAAACACCAGTATCAAATATTCGAAAAGCCTTCTCGGCAGAAAACCCCCTTCCTATTGCCCTAACGACATCCCTCGCCCTTAGTGGAATCTCATAGTCTCTTGAACTGGATTCATCAATAGTGACATCTCCAGTTACAGAGTCAATTTCGACCTTCACTCCCGAAATTTTTTCAATTTGGGATTTAATTTCGCCGTTCTTTCCAATCAAAACGCCGATCCTGTCCTGAGGTATTCTAACGGTAATCATCTGATTCTCCCACCGCATACTTTAATGCTTTCTGTTCTGCAATAGCGAACCCAAATTTATTAAAGAATTTTACCATATTCCCGACATCCCTCTTGAGAAGGACAATTGCCGCTGAGTCCTTGATATCAACAGCTTGGGCAATATCTATCATATATGGTTTTTTCCTGAAAATGAGATAATTGTATTCGCTCAGGTCCCCATGAACTATTTCTCCTATTGTGTAGAGTTTCCTGATGCCCGCGAGAGATGCATTCACAATGTCTTCATCGACCCCATAATCTTTCATTGTAGGAGCAGGTTTCGACCTGGTCCCAATATATGTCATCAAAAGCACATTCCCGATAACTTTAATTGGTCTTGGGGCTCCCGCGCCGGCCCTGTGAGCCAACCCCAAATTTCTGTACTCTCTGTATGCCCATTGAGAAATGAATTTTTTTTTGTTTCTCGAATTCTCGATTCCCCATCTATCTCCTGCGTATCTCTCTATATTCTTGAATGTTGTCGCCACAGTCTTGTACACCTTGACTGCATAGAATTTCCTGGAATCAGATGCTGCAAACACGATGCTTTCCTTACCAGAAGAAATAGGGAATTCAAATCTTTCAATGTACTTGCCAGAAAACAGCCTATATATATTCAGAAGGGTAAACTTATCAAAAACATAACCAAAAACCTTTTCAGTTTCTTTGAGTCTCTCCTCATTTTTTATTCTTGTATCATCATTTGAATACATCAAGAATCTCCGGAAGTATCTTGTTTCTTGAAAGATAAGCAGCCTGTGTTTTAGTATACCTGAAAGTCACGTCCGCCCTCTCATCCTGGAAACTCCATGGTTTTGCAATGACTAGATCACCTTCTCTCATCCACATTCTTTTCCTGATTTTCCCGGGAATCCTTCCCGTCCTAGTCTTGCCATCCGCACACATTACAACTAGCCTTGAACTACCGAGTAATTTCTCTACAATTCCGAACATCTCGCCCTTATTGGAATTTGGTAAAATAACTCTTGAAATTTCTTCTAGGTTCTCATTCTTATCATTTGTCATTCTTATCTATATAAAAGGAATTTATAAAAATTTAACTTAAAATTCTATTTGCGCATTGCTACTGAAATCGCTCCAACTGGGCAAGCAGTAACACACGCATTGCAGAATATGCAATCAGCTTCCCTTATCGGATCTGCCTTGTCTGTTCTGTACTTCTTCCACTCGTCTGAACCTTCGGCCAAGACTTTATCATTTCCAGAACCTTTATTACCCGGGTTGAGAAACCATTCATAAACATTTACAGGACAAACATCCATGCAAGCTCCATCAGCCGTGCACGTTTCCCAATCCACAGCAACATTAACTCCATGGATACCGAGCGTGGTTGGATATGGTTTTCCGTCCTTATCCATCCTCTGCTTGCCTTCAGCCCTTACCTCGTGTCCGACGTGTGAACCTGTAACTGGATATTCATCTGGCTTATCAAAGAAGTTATCATCTATTGGTTTCGAATTATAATCAACCTTTCGGGTCATAATAGGGAACTACTACTTTATTAATAAATCTAACGTTTATTGTAAGTCGCAGCCTATAGACCCGACGGGGTCGCTAGAATAAACTTGGAGGTGAACATTTTTATTAAATACTATTTTGCGATTGATGTGGAGAATGAATCAAACTCTGTCCATCTTCCTTAATGAAGCACTCAAGAACGCAGGAGGAAAAGAGGATATTGAGAGAATAAGGATGGATGTTACAAGGAAATTCAAGCTTCCAAAGGTTATCAGTAATACAGACATGGTTCATTTACTGGATTCTGAGAACAAGGAAAGGTATGAAAAATTATTGATTAGGAAACCAACCAGAACTATTTCAGGGGTCTCGGTTGTTGCCATAATGACCTCTCCTTTTTCGTGCCCCCACGGGAGATGCACATACTGTCCTGGAGGGGTAGAGTTCTCCTCCCCCCAATCTTACACAGGACTTGAACCTGCCGCAATGAGGGGGAGACAGAATAATTATGATCCTTTCTTGCAGACTAGAAACAGGATAGATCAACTCAACAGAATAGGTCATCCTACTGATAAGATAGACCTGATAGTAATGGGGGGAACATTCACTTCAAGACCAGACTCATACCAGATGGATTTCGTTAAGGGGTCACTGGATGCAATGAACGGATTTGTTGCTAAAAGCCTGGAAGAAGCAATCATGACGAACGAAACATCTAACAATAGGTGCATTGGTCTCACGGTAGAAACTAGGCCCGACTGGTTTTACGAGAAGGAGATAGACCTTTCCTTAAGGTATGGCACAACCAAGGTCGAACTGGGGGTTCAGACTGCATTCAACGATATACACAGAGATACAAAGAGAGCCCACAGAATAAGCGACGTAATACGTTCCACAACCATGGCCAGGGATTCAGGCCTTAAAATACTATACCACCTGATGCCAGGAATTGGTGGGGTCGATCCCGAAGGTGACATATCCACCGTCAAGAGGATCTTCAGGGATGAGAACCTGAGACCAGATATGTTAAAAATATATCCTGCGCTGGTCGTTGGGGGGACTAAATATTACGACGATTACATAACAGGAAAGTATAGGTCATATGAGAGCGACGAGGCAGTTGAGCTTATAGCCAGTATTTTCAGGTACATTCCTAACTATGTGAGGATACATAGGATACAAAGGGACATTCCGGTGTACAAGATTACACAGGGAGTAAAGAGGAGCGACATTCACAATCTTGCAATCAAAAGGGCAGAAGAATTAGGATTCAGGATTGATGAAATCAGATACAGGGAAATTGGACGGACTCACGGACCCACGGGTAGAATTGACCTTAGAACAACTACCTATTTTGCATCCGGCGGGATTGAACGCTTCTTGGAATATGTGGATGAGGAAAATAGAATCATCGCATTTCTCAGACTCAGATTCCCTGGGCAAAATCAGTTCAGGCACGAATCGTTCAACAAAAGTATGATAAGAGAAATAAAAACATTTGGAAAGGAAGCCAAGATAAGCCAGGGGGGAGAGTACCAGCATCAGGGGTATGGAAGGAAACTTCTGAAAGAGGCTGAGAGACTTTCCAGGGAAGAGGGGTACGAAGAAATCCAGGTAATATCGGGAATTGGAGTCAGGGAGTATTTCAGAAAGAATGGATACGAAAGGAATGGACCTTATATGAAAAAGAGTTTGAAAATGGACGTTTAATTTAGTGGAGGTCAGATGCAGAGGAATGGGTCACAGCAGAATTGAATAATTGTTTCTTTCTTGACAAAGATAAAAGGGGAGTTGGCTTTTGCGAAGCAGTAAACGTGAGTTATACTACGAGCAGGATAACTCCCCAGATATCCAATTTTCTTCTCAGCCTGCAATCGCACTCATAAGAATGACACAATTGACTCCATGTAAATATAAATTTCCTCTTTTAATTCCTCCAGTATCTCGCTAAGAGTACATCAGCAATTTAAATAGTCTAAATCAATAGATACTTATGAGTTTCCCCCTTGTTTTGGGAGTATTGATATTGGCCATAGCACTATTGTTTCTGGTAGTATCAATTCTGATGATTTTTAGAAAGTATACAATTAAAGGTGCAATTCTTGCCGTTTTTTTCCTGATAATGTCGATAAAGTATCTCTTCTTCATCTACTATGAAATTGAGGGGATCCCGATAAACATCTACGTGATTATTCTACCAGATTTCGTCATAATACTATCTTTGCTGGTGCTGACAATCACAAGGTGACCCTTTCTTGCAAACTATCCGGCGAGATGATATATCTAATTTTATCAAAGCCAATCCCGGTTACTATTTCAGGGAATTGCAGAGGTCTTTAAAGCTTCCTACAGGCGTCTTGCAATATCATCTCAACAATTTGATAAAGGATGGTGATGTAGTTGCAAAGGAACTGAATGGCAAGACCTGTTACTTTCCCAGTCGCTCATTCACTTCCACCCAATTCATCATTTTCAGTCATCTGAGAGACAGAGTAAGAAATAAAATCCTCAGATCACTCTTGTCGGGGGAATCAAGAGCTCCTTCTGAAATCATCAAGGACCTAAGGATAAGTCCGCCTACACTGAGTTATCATCTTTCGTTGCTAGTTCGTGACGGCCTGCTGGAAAGAATTCAAATCGAGAAAGGGATAGGTTATCGTATAAAGGACCTTGAATTATTCAAGGGTATTATCATTGAATATAAGGAATCGTTTCTCGACAAGCTTATCCAGGACTTCATTACCGTCTGGACCAGATAGATTCACTTTCTCCTGTATACAAAATATATTACCAGGAAAAGGCTGAGGAAGACCGCACCACCTAGTACTACAGAGACAATATTTCCCATTATTGCATTGTAAAGACCCGCGAAGGGGCCAGAAATATTCGAAGTCGCAGACAGGTATTGAGAAATGCCTGAAGATGCTGAAAGCACCGATGGCACGTTCAGCATAAACTTTCCGTCGTTGATTGGTATAGACATTTTTACCGCTATAAACGTTCCTGCTCTTGAGAGCCATAAATGGACTTCCTTGAGCTCATTATTCACTTTCACAAACCCTGGAAGGTAAATATTGTAATGTGAACTCGTAGAATTAATTGAAATATTGTATAGGCCTGCGCCACTCAGCTCCATAAATTGATTTAGTGCAAATCCATTTGTGCTGATATTTCCGGTCCAGAGGATTGCAAAGTTAATAGTTAAATATTTAAAGGGAGTATTTCCTACTACCAGTAAGTTTGAACCATATGCTCGGCTTCCAGGAAAACTGAGTGAATTGTATCCTTCTGTCGTTGGAAAATAAGCGGTGAAAGTGTGTTTATAATATGAAATAGTATAGTTTATGTTTATAGTATCCCCAACTGGCGAAGTGGCAGACTCATTAATATAGCCCGTTATGCTTGTTGGGCTCCTTTGAATCTGAAACTTTTCGTCATTGAAACGGAAGTTCTCGTAGTCTGAAAACAAACCATTCCCAAGTTGAATGTTTCCGAGATGTATCCTTGGTATGGCCGAAACTGGGGCAGTACCGCTAGCTATGGCGATTGGTGCGACTAATACCACTATAACTAACAATGCAATCAGTTTCAACATATCATAATTGAAAGGCATATAAAAATAAATGTGGTACAAAATTTTAAGTTCAGAGAACAGAAAATCTTATCTTGGACCCTTCAGATATTGCCCTCCGCAAAGCTCTTCCTTGGACGGATGATGTTTTGACCTGTATTACTCCATTTCTGGAAACTCTCGCAACGAATAGCGGAGAATCATTGACTAATATCTCAACTTCCTTGTCCCGGTATTCCTCACCGACATAAAGACTGACTCTATTGGTCCTGACTTCAGTAGTTATCTCTCCCGGATAGTCATACTTCATTTCTTCGATATCTATTCCTAACCCGATTTTTTCCTCTAGTTCCCTAACTCTTCTCCCACCCTTTCCAATAAGTTCACCTACGTATTGTTCAGGGACAAACAACTTTAATTTCCCAGATTTGGTAAGGTCAACTTTATGGGGTATTTCTTCCAATTCTCCGTCTATCAATTTCAAAACGTTCCTGATATCTGTATCATGTTCATTCATAATAGGTACGACCACAACCTGTTCACCGAATGTGTATATTTCATAAAGCAGCTTCCCGGTGAAAAATTCCTTAATCTCTATTACAGGTCTTGCTAAATCTTCCTCAGTCATCCCGCTGGGTACTTTGACTGTGTACTTCACATCAAGAACTTCTTTAACAGCTCCGTTTTCAACGAATATGACCGTATCTATAATTTGGGGAATGATGCCAAGGTCAATCTTACCGACGAACCTTTGTATCGAGTCGACAGATCTTGATGCATGAATCACCCCAACCATCCCCACTCCAGCCAGCCTCAGGTCCGCGAATACCAAGAAGTCACTCGATGTTCTTATCTCATCGAAGACAGTATAGTCGGGCCTTTCCAATAAAAGTATGTCCCCAGTCTTTTCCATCGATCCATCCACCTGGGTTAACTGGGTTATCTCATCTGATACCTGTAAATCCCTCGGTTTCTCCAGAGTCTTCACTATCTTTCCTTCTGAATTGTAGAATTCCGCGAGTGCTTGAACGAATGTGCTTTTTCCTGCTCCAGGTTTACCGGAAACAATTATACCCTCAGCCCTTTGCGAAAAACGGGTCATCAGAGAGGGATTCAGATTATACTCGGCCAGGCTAAATTTCCTCGTAGGTCTGACTGCTGTTATCTCCAGTCCGTTACTTATAGGGGGCCTGGTGATTACAATTCTCATGTTCATGAGTTGCACCACCGTCGCTCCCCTTATATCCATCTCAACTTGGCTCTTCTCATCATTTTTTGCCCTTTCCACGATGTCGTTAGCAACATCATTTAATTCCTGGGGCGTCTGTGCTTCCTTGCCATATACTATTTTCCATTCGCCAGGTTTTCCTATCTTCATTCTTGGCCTTACATTCTCCTTCAGGTGAACAGACATCGTATTCTCGGTAAAATAGGACTCAATTTGTCTTGACATCTGTTTAGTTGGCTCGAGATATAGGACTTTTATGCCTTTTATCTCTGCAATGGATTTCTGGATGAAATCACCGGTGACGAGTACGGAATTGGTATCAAGTGCTGCCTGTCTTATGAGTTCATCAACCTCCCCACTCTTCGCTCTCTTTATCTGCCACTCATTCGGTCTCTTCCCGTAAAATTGAAGTTTTATCTCTCCTGCTTCATGCATCTTACGTAGTTTCCTCAGTTCTTCCATCCCTGCGAAGCCTATGCTCCTTCCCTCGTTGGCTTGATGTTCGATCTCTGATATGAGTGCCTCGGAAATTACGACTTCAGCTGGAGAATTTTCCCTTACGAACCCGGAAAATCGTCCATCAACAATAACCGAAGTATCAGGGGCCACGCTTTGTTCCATTATTCTATATTCTTAATTATTATAGTAAGGTTGGGGTTTTGAGTTTCTGAATTTAAATCATGGTCTTGGGGTTCACTGTCAGTTATAATGAATTAGGCCCTTCTTGCTTGATTAGAATCGGACAAAGGTTTTTCATCTGTACAGTGCAAAGGATTCACACTGAACGAAATGAGAGCCTCTGACGATTCGCCATGGAGAGCATATGGCTGCTGTTCATAAGCAAATTTACCATGGGCAGCAAAAAAGCGAAGCAAAAACAAGAACCTAATCTTTTACGATGTACAATAAGTCATTCCCACTCTATAGTGGCCGGCGGCTTGTCTGTGATATCATAGACCACCCTGTTTATTTTAGGTATTGTATTTGTGATTTCCCTGGAAATAACTCCCAGACTGTCTAGTGGTAGGTTCGAGAAATTCGCTGTCATTCCATCGATAGAATTGACGCTTCTTATTGCAAGAGTATATCCGTAAACCCTTAAATCACCGTGCACTCCGGTTGATTTATCTGAGAGCAGTATGCCAAAATACTGCCATGCTTGAACATCGAGTCTAGGGATGTGGTTCTCTATTATTGAGGTAGCTTTTCTTAGGATTTCCAGTTTCTCTTTGGTTACCTCCCCAATAATTCTCACCGCAAGGCCTGGCCCGGGGAATGGCTGCCTATTGGAAGGAATCCCCAGATGGTCTGCCACTCTCCTCACCTCGTCCTTGTATAAATCTCTCAGCGGTTCGTAGATGATAAGATTGAGATTAGTGGGTAAACCACCAACATTGTGGTGGCTCTTTATAGTGTCTCTAAGCCCCCCTCCAGATTCTATCCAGTCAGGTGCAATAGTTCCTTGGATAAGATACTCTGCTCCGAAAGTTTTTGCCTCTTGTTCAAACACTTCAATGAAAGTCTTTCCAATAATCTTCCTCTTTAATTCTGGATCAGTGATACCTTTGAGCTTCTCAATAAATAGGTTTCCTGCCTCTATAATTTTATAATTAATACCAAGCCTCTCGAATGTTCTTTCAACTTCCTTTGTTTCGTTCTCCCTCATTAACCCAGTGTCAATGTAAACAGAAAGTGACTCTTTTCCCAGTGCATCTGATACTAGCTTAGCAGCAACCGAACTATCGATTCCACCTGAAGAAGCAATAATCGCTCTCCCTTTCACATTTGACTTTACTTTGTTTATCGCATCATTGGTAAAAGATACGGGGTCAAACAAATTTATCGACCCTTAGGATTTCAACAGTACTGCCAAAAAAATCAGGAGTGCAATCACTGCACCTATTATTGCAGAAATCAAATATAACAGACCGTTGTAAATCACATACTCCATGTTGTATGTTCCAACTATTCCGAGCGGTCTTCTTATGAGGTACGTAATGATTCCAATAACTATTCCCGCGACAGCCAAGCCTGCTCCAAAAGATCTGACTTTTCCCGATCCGAAATATGCGGCAAATATCCCTAGGACAAGGAGAGAAAGACCCATTATCAATAACATCACTGTGACGAATATACCACCATTGGGTGCTACCATGTTTTCACCTACATCTTTATTCCAGTCAGTGTCTTTGTGTCTAAAATACCTTCTATCGTCCTGATCTTATCTATTACTATTTGGCCAAGTTCGGTAAAATCCTTGGTCTCAATCTTAGCAATCAGGTCAAATTCCCCAAACAATGGATGGAGTTCCACTATCTCTTTTATCTTGAGCAGTTCATTATAAACTTGATGTTCTTTTCCTGGAACTGTACTTATCAGAATAAAACCTACTGCCAGATTTACCACCTATCCATTAATAATGCATTGTTATTTATTTTTTTCCTCAAACTTTAACCGCTTGCTTCGCTTGGTTTTTCGTAAACCTGTTTCGAGTAAATTCTACTGCAAGTTTTTTCAACAGCATTAACTAAATAAAATATTTTAACCAAGTAGAACTGTCGTAGACATGTCTAATGTAGACATCGATCTAATTATTGGTGGACCCCAAGGTGGTGGCATAGATAGTGCCGCTCAAATCATTATTCGCTCGTTCTCAATAGCTGGCTATGAAGCTTATGGTATCAGAGAATACCATTCAAATATCAAGGGAAGGCACAGCTATTTCCACGTTAGGATTAAGGATGACTTGGTAAGGAGCTTGAGGTACCCCGTGGACGTGCTTGCTTGCCTGGATGCTGAGACCCCGTTTGTTCACATGAATGATATTACGGAGAATACTCTTGTCCTTTTTGACCAGGATCTGAGGAACACTAAATTAGCACAGGTTCTTACAATGGAGGGCGAGACAAAGAAACACATTGAAGAAAGACTGGTTAAAGAAGGATGCGAGCTCACAGTCAACGGAGCCCTAGAATGTATGAAAAGGTCTGGAGCAAAACTCGTCCCAGTTTCTTTCAGAGATTTGGTCATCAAGGCACTGGGTCCTAATAAACCTCCTGCCAGATATGCCAACACTCTTGGCGCATCTATTTCAATGGCGCTAATGGGACTTGATTCCGAATTCACGAGAAGTGGAATCGAAAGCGTCTTCGGGAAGAAGAAGGAAGTGCTGGAAGACAATGAAAAGATAGTCAAGGTCGCCTATGATTTCGTTGAGAAAAATGATGGAATAAGTGTAAAGAAGTTGGGTGCAAAGGTTACAAAAGAACGATACATATTGACAGGCAATGAAGCGATTGCAATTGGGAAAGTCATAGGCGGACTGAAGTTGCAAACGTACTATCCCATCACTCCCGCGGCAGACGAAAGTTTTTTCCTGGAGGGGCATGATTATTTTGAGGAAGTCATTGCAGGAGAAAATGAGTCGCTCTCAAAAAGCGGTGTTGTAATAGTGCAAGCAGAAGATGAAATTGCGGCCATAGCAATGGCCATATCAGGAGCAATGACTGGTGCAAGGACGGCAACTGGTACCTCCGGGCCAGGGTTCTCGCTCATGGCTGAGGCAATAGGGTACGCAGGAATAAATGAGATACCGGTGGTAGTATCCTTATACCAGAGAGGTGGGCCAAGTACCGGTCTTCCGACAAGAAATTCGCAGGCTGACCTTCTCTTTGCTGTCCACGCAGGGCACGGTGACTTTCCGAAGTTGGTTCTGTCATCTGGTGATGTGAATGAAGGAATTGAAGATGCAGTAAAGGCATTCAACTATGCGGAAATGTTTCAGATGCCTGTGATACACATTCTGGATAAGAATTTTGCAAATTCATTCTATGTGATCGATGGAATAGACTACAGTAAAATGAAAATCAAAAGATGGAAACTGCACGAGAAAAATGATGAAGAGTACGAAAGATTCAAATTCACTGAAGATGGAATATCCCCAATGAGCTTTTTTGGGAAAGATATAATGTGGCTGACTGGGGACGAACATAATGAGTTCGGTCACATTACGGAGGATCCAGAGACGAGAGACAAGATGATGGAAAAGAGAATGCATAAGCTTGAAGTGGCCAAAAATACCATCCCAATGGAAGATCAAGCTATTCTGTTTGGAGAAAAAGATGCAGATGTGACACTAGTCTCCTGGGGCAGCAATAAGGGACTGTTGCTTGATATGCTGGATAAGTTGAAGTCAGAAGGTGTAAGGGCAAATTTCCTTTACATTAGACTAATGGCACCTTTCCCATCAGAATTCGTTTTGAATGTACTTAAGAATTCGAAACTAATTATTGATGTTGAAAGCAACTACACTGGGCAACTAGCCCAGCTGATAGAGCAGAACTGCGGATTCAGGATTGATAATTATCTGCTGAAGTATAATGGCCGTCATCAGACTCTTGATGAAACTTATGATGGCATCAAGAGTATTATGAAAGGAGAGTCAAAAAGGGTGGTGCTAAGAAATGGAGCATAATTACAGAACAGACCTTTGGGTCGATTGGTGTCCCGGTTGCGGTGACTTTGGAATCCTGGGTGCATTGCAACAGAGTCTTGCTGAGCTGGGAGAAAAACCTGAAAATATAGTCGTTGCTTCAGGCATAGGCTGTTCAGCGAAGACTCCTCATTACGTGAACGTTTCAGGAATACATACCCTCCACGGAAGAGGTATACCTTTTGCGACTGGAATCAAGCTAGCAAATCCAAACATGACAGTGATACTCGATGCTGGTGACGGGGACATGCTGAGCATTGGTGCAGGTCACTTTGTGGCCGCAGGAAGAAGAAATATTGATATGACCATTATAATACATAACAACGGTGTTTACGGCCTGACAAAGGGGCAATCATCGCCAACCATGCCAAGGGGGATGAAAACAAAGGGACTCCAGAGGCCGAACATTTATGATTCACTGAATCCAGTAAATCTCGCATTATCTGTAGGTTACACTTTTGTGGCAAGGGCGTTTGCATTTGATATCAAAGGTTCCAAAGACATAATCACAAGAGCAATAAAACATAAAGGCACCGCAGTGGTGGATATGCTGCAGCCCTGCCCTACATATAACGAAATTAATACAAAAGAATGGTACGAAAAGAGAGTATACTATCTCAACAAGGACCCGACCTGGGACCCTGTTGTGAAGGTGCCAGAACCTGAAGAAGCAGAGAAGAAATATAAACAGGCAGTGGATAAATCATTGGAATGGGAGGAGAAAATACCTTTGGGTGTGTTCTACCAGAATGAGCAGGTTCCCTCGTACGAGGAGAGGATAAGGAACAATTTCCCAACTTATTTCACAGATTCTCCCTCGCTTTCGAGGATATGCAATGATGATGGTACCCCTGTTGCAAGAATGGAGAGGATATTTGCTGACAGGCTCATAAGGAAATAGTCATATGTTCATAGGTGCTCACCTCTCAACGAAAGACGGATTCGGGAAATTACCGGAAAATGCAAGAAAGCTAGGTTTGGTCACCTATCAGTTCTTTTCCAAAAATCAGATGCAGTGGAAGGGAAAGCCTATTAATGAAGAAGAAGCAAAACTCCACCGAGAAAACATGGTGAAGTATGACATAAAGATGCCTGCGATTCACGCCTCTTATCTCCTCAATCTTGGAAGCCCTGAAGAGGATAAATTGAAAAAATCATATGAGGCATTCCTGGATGAAATAGATCGTGCGGAAAAGCTCGGTGTTGAACGCTTGGTGTTCCATCCAGGGGCGCACATGGGTTCAGGGGAAAAAGTGGCCCTGGACAGAATCGTAGAATCTATCAACGATGCAGCAGAAAGCACAAGAGGATACAGGACAAGAATGCTGATTGAGAACACTGCTGGCCAAGGTTCAGTAGTTGGTTATTCCCTAGAACATCTCTCGTATATTTTGGATCACGTTTCTCGTAAGGAAAGGATAGGATTCTGCATTGATACCTGCCACATTTTCCAGGCTGGATACGACATAAGCCACGATTACGATGGTGTGATGAATCAAATTGATTCGCAAATAGGACTGAATAACGTGCTGGCCTTTCATCTGAACGATTCAAAATATGCTTTCAACAGACATCTGGACAGACATGAGAATTTGGGGAAAGGAGTACTATCCAAAGAATTCTACGTCCAGCTGTTCGGATCCAAGAAACTGGAAAAGGTACCTTGTTATTTGGAAACTCCAGAGGGCGAAGAGGGTTATCCAAAAGACCTGGAATTTCTGAGGTCCCTAGGCATCTCGTTATAGCCCGAATGTGATCCCACGTTCAGTTATCTTCTTTGCCTCCTTAATGACATTCTCTGAAATTTTCTCTCCAAATCCTGCTATTCTCTGTATATCCGCAGGATCGGCTTGGGCTATTCTTTCAAGATCATAACCGTTCATCCTCAATCTCCTTGCCCTGACTCTTCCTATATTGGGGAGGAATGTTAACTTAACCAAGTCTTCCATTACCCCATTTGCAATTCTGTAGTTCAGGATCCGTAGATCGGTCCTTCCCTTCCCCAACACTCTGGCTATTTCGTAAAGGCTGTGTGACAGCCAGTCCCCGATCTCCACCCTGTTCCTTATATCCGCTGGCCAGACGTTATATTTTTCAACTATGGAATCCTCAGAAAGCTCTTCAATCCAGTCTCTCAAAATCATTGCCACCTTGACCTGCCCTTCCTCCGCATCTATGTTTGACTTACCGGTCTGGTAAAAGACGCTCTCTTCCCTTTCTCCTACGTATAGCTTTGGCATGTCAGGGGTCGCACTAATTCCAATCAGTAACTCATCCAAATCGACAATATTCACAAGATCCCTCAGCTTGACTCCGGTCATAGGATCAATATAAAGTTCCGATACTCGTCTCCCGAACGGAGTCGGCTTCATTACATCTACTCCTCTGATCATATCATTCTCTTTCAGGAATTCTATGCTCCTTGCTACCCATGGCTCCAGATCGATGCCCTGCTTCGAGGCAAAAGTCAGAGCGAAGAATTTATTGAGAGAGTCCTCATTTTTACAGATACCAGAAGAAATCAGACCCAAAACGTGCATCCTTACCTTCCTCTCATCAATCTTGGATACTATGTCCTCAAGAGGACCGTGCAGATATTCATTAAAAACGTCTTTCAACCTGGTACGTGTCGTATAAATATACCCGTTCCCGAAACTGTCATATTTTACTCGCCCTGCCCTCCCAAGCATCTGTTGAACTTCTAAATTCGGAATCATTACTGAATATGAACCGTCATATCTGTGAATGTCTTTCACAATAACAGAACGGGCAGGCAAATTCATTCCAGCCGCAAGCGTTGTCGTTGCAACGATTAGCTTCAGTTTTCCCTGTTTGAACAGCCTTTCAACAAGTCTGCGTTGTTCGCTGAGCATTCCAGCATGATGAAATCCCACCCCTTTCTTCAGGATCGGCACAATCTTATCATAGCCAGTACTCTCATTGCTCAGGGGGATATCAGAAAGATTTTCCCTCTCACGTTGAGTCAGACTTTGATCCACCAGACTGCTTATTCTTTCAGCAAACTTCTCGGTCGCTTTCCTGGAATTAACAAAGACAAGTGTCTGTCCACCATTCCTGAGGGTTCCGACAACCATTTCTTCAAGCGTTCCTGCCTCTCCAGCGCTTTCCCCATATTCATCGTAAATGGTATCTCCAGCTATCACGAACCTATGCAGAGGAACTGGCCTGAAATCGCTGGACACGGAAGCTGACTCGAGCCAATCAGCAACGCTGGTCACGTTGTTCACCGTTGCGGACATTGCCAGAAATTGAATTCCCTCAAATGCGTAACGTATCTTGTTGATAACTATTTCCAAAGTGTGTCCTCTTGACTCGTCCATTATGTTATGAATTTCGTCGAAGACTACAAACCCCAGATTCTCAAAGACATTTGGGTTATTTCTAAGCAAGGAATCGACCTTCTCGGAGGTGGAGATTATGACATCATAATCCCTTAGATATTCTGAACCCCGGTCATAGTCACCTGTGCTTATCATGATCTTCATTCCGAACTTCTTGAAAAATTGTATTTCATTCCATTTCTCCTCCGCTAACGCACGCAGAGGGACAGTATAGAGGGATTTTAACCCCCTTTTCCAGGCACGGATCATGCCGAAGTATGCTACAAGGGACTTACCTGAAGAAGTAGGCGTAGCCAAAAGCAATGATTTTCCGGCATCTATTATTTCCACGCTTTCCTTCTGGTGAGGGTAGAGCTCGCCGATTCCTTCTTCCTTAAGATACTGCAAGAATTCATCTGGAAATTTCGGGCCCATATTGATTCCTTAGATTGCCTCTTTACCCACATATTTTTGAAGTACCTCAGGCACCATTATGGTACCATCAGGTTGCTGATTATTCTCTACTATCGCGACCAAGGTCCTCGTGGTGGCAACGAGCGTAGAGTTCAGGGTGTGGACAAATTTGTTCCCATCATTAGCTCTGTATCTTATCTTGAGTCTTCTTGCCTGATAATCAAGCACATTTGATGCGCTCACAACCTCTCTGAACTGTCCTTGAACGGGATACCATGCTTCGATGTCGAATTTCCTGCTTGCCACATTTCCAAGGTCGCCAGTGGAAATATCAACTATTCTGTATGGAATCTTGAGATTGTCATAAAACTCCTTCGCATTGCCAAGGAGAATTCTGTGAATTTTCGCAGAGTCCTCTGGGAGACAGTAAGAAAACTGCTCTATTTTGTTGAACTGGTGCACCCTGAAAATACCTTTGGTATCTTTCCCATGTGCACCTGCTTCCCTCCTGAAGCAAGGAGACCTGCCGGCATAGAATTGCGGAAGACTCCTAGCCTCCAAAATTTGGTCAGAATGGTATGATGCCAGTGGGTGCTCCGAGGTTGCGATCAGATATAGATCTTCTCCTTCCACCTTGTAAAGTGTATCCTCGAATGCTGTGAAATCTGTTGCACCATTTGTGGCCTCCTTATTCAACATGAAAGGGGGTTCAACAACTGTGAATCCTTTTTCCCGTAGCATCTTTAGTGCATACAATTCTATTGCGTTTTCCAGAATTACCAAATCACCCAATAGGTAATAGAATCTTGATCCAGATACTTTTGCTGCCGTCTCGAGATCAATCAGCCCTCTTCTCGTAAGCAGGTCTACGTGGCTTTCCCTCCTTCTTTCAATCAGCTCATATTCCATCTTTCCCTTGCTGGAATCCAGGAAATTGGAAAGGTCATCGGAGAATACCGTGGCTTTTCCGTGGAATTCGAAGGCCGTATTACCAGACTCATCTCGCGCGACAGGTGCCTCCAGATCCACTATGTTAGGTATTCTTCTCAGAACGTTGTCTCTCTCACTCTCTATTTCGGTTAACTGCTTCTCAATCAGGCCTATCTGGGTCTCTACCATCTCCACCTTTTTTTTCTGTGCAGATATGTCTTCCCCTCTCTTAGCAATTGGAGCAATCTCTCTTATCATTCTGTTCTTTTCTGATTTCAAGTCATTAGACTTCTTCAAAAGTTCTCTCCACTTGTCATCGAGGCTTATGGCCTTTCTTATTATTTCATCTCCCTGAAATCTCCTTCTCTGACTTTCGTACAAAATCTCAGGATTCTTTCTTAGGATTCCAATGTCTATCATTCTTTTTTGCAATTCAAGCGGATTTAAATATTTGCTGATTTCAATTCCTTTGCTCTTTTTCCTCGAGGATCAGCTTTATTTCTTTCATCAAGGTTTCAGAAACCACCTTTCCATCGAGCTTTCCTCTAAGGGACTTCATGGCCTCTCCCATGAGAAGCTTGAATGAACTCTCTCCCCTTTCCATAACAAGTTTCCTATTATTCTTCACTAGCTCCTTTATTGTGTCAAGATTGGAATTGCTAACAGAGTTCTGGCTCACTATCTCATCCAGACTATCATGACTGAAATAAAGGTCCACTACCACATCCTTGGTGACCTTTCCGTTGCTGAGCAACTCAAGTATCTTTTGTGCTCGCGGC
This sequence comes from Thermoplasmata archaeon, assembly GCA_021817415.1. Classification (GTDB taxonomy): domain Archaea; phylum Thermoplasmatota; class Thermoplasmata; order Thermoplasmatales; genus JAKAUZ01. Next base: position 79,885 of record JAKAUZ010000013.1, read on the forward strand.
AGATTCCTTTCCTCTCTGGAAAAGACGGAGCTGAGTAACTTAGCTGCAATTTTCGGGTTTCCATATTTCTTTACAAGTGACTCGAGCAGCTCGTCGTACTCCTTGTACATCGAAGTGTAGGCCTCCTGTTCTGGTATGCCCAAGGCCACGAGCTGGTCTTTTCTTTCCTCTAAAGTTGGTGGCATTCTATCATAAATGTTCGACAGAAGTTCATTGGATATGGCGGTAACCGGGATGTCTGTCTCTGGGTACATCCTTGCTCCACCAGGAAGTGGTCTCAGGAATCTTGTTCCATTTGGCGTTGCAGCCCTTGTTTCCGCAGGAACTCCATCGAGAGCTTCAAGCACCCTTCCCTCAATGGCTGAAATTGCATTTTCAATTTCATTCTCCCTGACCAAAAGTATCGCAAAGGCATCGCCGTCTTCACATGAAGTAGCCTGGAACAGGTATTTCTTGTCGTTTTCAGTGAAACCATAATTTGGAAGTTCATCTGAATGAATCAGACCTCCTATTCCTATAGCCCTGAGTCTGTCAGCTAATTCCCTTCCCAGCCTATAGTCACCCTTATTGAGGAACCCCGAGAGTCCCCCCAGCTTGAAGACTATTACCCGCTTCTGGGAAGCAATGGCCTTCCTTATCATGTCTGATTCAATTTCCTTCATCGATGCGGTCATATCTATCGGATTTATTTTTTCTCCAATATTCTTTTTTTTCCTGAGTTCTACTGCAATTTCGTTCAGGATTTCCTGTCTTTTTATCTCCATCTCAAGGATTTCCTCAATTTGGGTCAGCGATTGAACACCCTTAATTTCCACCCTTTTCCCCCCGTTTATGGAAACATTCAGGTCTTGTCTGATACTGCTCACTTCTCTCCTGATCATCCTGCTCTGTTTAACGGTTAACCCTATGGCCTCAGCTACCAGTCTTGCCTCTCTGGGGGATGTAATGTCAGGGTCCGTAGCTATCTCGATAAGAGGTATTCCCAACCTATCCAGCGAGTATAAGACTTGATTCCCTTTCTCATCAAGTTTCTTGCACGCCTCCTCCTCCAAAGTTATTGATGTGATTCCAATTCTTTTCCCATTGAACTCAAATGAACCATTCAATCCTACTATTCCAGTCCTCTGAAATCCTGAAGTGTTTGAACCGTCAATGACTATTTTTCTCATGAAAACAAGGTTGTCCACCGGAGTAGCGTGGAGAAGTTTCGAAACTATCAAAGAACCCTCTATTGCCTCACTTGAAGGTCTGTGCGGTGGTTCTTCATCCATTTCGACCAGGCACGAGTTGTCCGTAATAAGGTACTCGAACACCCTTTGCTTAAGGGACTCCTGTACAGCCGCTACATCCCTGCTGGCCATCTCGCCAGAGGTAGCCCTCAGGGTCCTAAGAAACCTTCCCGTATAATTTTCACTTTCTTCACCCTGGCAGCTGCAGAATAACTTTCTCCCCTTTACCTGGAAGTGAATTTCCAGTCCTATTTTGACTTCTTCACTCTCTCCGCCTGTCATGAATTTCACCTTTCAAATTCCTGTTTAAAAGTAATTTTGACTCTTCCACTGTGAAGTTACCAAGGAGGAACGATAATTTGACATATGCCACCTCAGGTAACATGTCTCCAAGGGAAATTACCCCGGCACCTGTAAGTCTCCTTCCCGTGGAGTAGACGTCTAAATTCACAGACCCATTTAAACATTGAGAAGTCATTCCTATTATCTTCCCATCTTTGACAAATCCCTCTAAATCGCTAATGAAAGTGTTTGATACATGTCCCAGTCCAGTCCCCGCTATTATCATTCCATCTTTCCTTTCACAGATACCGTAGAGGATTTCCTTGTCCATCCCCGGGTAGTAATAAATGAGAGATACTTTTTCATTCATCTTTTCATACAACTTTGAAGGTTTACCATTAATTTTCCTGTACTCAGCAAATTTAATGGAAAGGTTAGAGTCTATGGTTCCTATAGGTTCTGAATTTATGCTCTTAAATGCATCTCTTCTGGACGTATGCATCTTCCTGACATTAACCCCCCGATGGATGGTAAGTGAATTTCCACTGGAAGTGCTGTGCATAACGACAGCGACTTCTCCAAGGTCACTCTGTGCAACTTTTACAGAGCCAAGAAGATTAAAATGTGCATCGGAAGAAGGCCTGTCTGAAGACCTTTGGGAACCTGTCAGGACTATCGGGGCTTCAGGGTTGTCGATCATGAATGATAGGGCAGATGACGTGAAAGACATGGTATCAGTTCCATGCGTCACTACAACTCCCTCACCATTTGACGTTTTTTCGAATACTTTCTTTGCGAGAATTTCCCAGTATTTACTATTCATATCCTCAGAGAAAATATTGAAAACAATTTCAGCGTCTATGTCACCCAATTCTTGCAACTCAGGCTCTGCATATAGCACATCCTGAGCCGTCTCTAGAGGCTTGACAGCTCCAGTAGCATAGTCTACATAGCTCGCAATTGTTCCGCCTGTCCCGAGTATAGATACTCTTTTCCCCTTCCCTTTGATACTTTTACGCTCAGTGGGAATGTTTATCTTCTTCTCAATCAGCTTTAATGACGTTACCTTGGAGATATCCAGTGAAAGATTATATCCGTTCTTCAGTTTGAGATTAAGGAATTCAGAATCCTTCGATACAAGAATGCCCTTCAGCACCATTCTCTTCCATTTTACCTCGATTTCATCCCCGAATTCTAAATCTTGCACCTTCATGCATAGCATTGAAATAAAAAAACTTGATTGAAGGAATTCTTAATATCGACCATAACATCAGATTCTATGAGGCCCCTCTTAGTGGGTAGATTTCAACCATTCCATAACGGACATCTATGGCTTGTTTCCAGGATAGTCAGAGAGTATGGAAGCATAATCATAGGCATAGGGAGTGCACAAGAATCCCACACTCTCGTGAACCCATTCACAGCCGGTGAGAGGCAGTACATGATCCAAAGGACTCTTGAGTCCAATGGCATTCACGATTTTTACTTGGTACCAATTGAGGACATCTACAGGAACAGTTTATGGGTAAGCCACATAGTGGCTCTTGCACCGCCCTTTGATGTAGCTATTTCTGGGAACCCACTTGTGAAAAGATTATTCCAGGAGGCAGGGAAAAAGGTTATAGAACCAGAGATGCACGGAAGGGAAACATATTCCGGTCAGGAGATCAGGAGAAGGATTGCTGAAAAGGAAAACTGGAAGGATTTGGTCCCTCCAGAAGTTTACAGGAGTATTCAGGAAATAGATGGTGAGAACAGGATACTTGATCTCGCAAAAACCGATGAGGTTAATAAGTGAATTTGCATACGCGGTAAAATGAAAGAGATGGAATTTATAGTAACGGATAAAGGGAAAGATTTCATCGTGTATGAAGTTGCTAATAATGACAACACCATTCTCAGGCCATTGATGGAAGAAATTGAAAAGGATGAAATGGTAGAAAGCGCAAGGTATTATTTCGAACATCCATACCTTTCCAACCCGAGGATCCATGTGAAAGTTAAACAGGGAAAACCACAGGCAGCACTGAAGCGAAGCCTCAAGAGAATGGAAAAAGTTTTCGAAAATATAAATAATCAATATAAAAAATTATAAATTAATCAAAATTAATTGGCTGGAACATTTTTTGGTTCCTTCACTCTTATCATTGGGACAGCCACCGCAACAAAGGACATGAAGAGCAGCCATAGTCCAATTGCTTCCACATACCATGAAAGATCCATGGTGTAGACCTGGAGGCCAATGAATCCCAAGGCTATTCCCGATATTCCAAGATAAGCCGGTATCCTGATGCTCTTTTCTGCAGATTTTCCATAATAATACAATGTCGCAAAGAAGGTCGCTGCAATGATCAGCATTAGGAATATGTATAGCAGATGTCCATCAGAGAATGCCTGATCATAAAGTGCTCCCGCACCTTGCGAAGGATCCCCAAATCCGTAATAAGCCTCATTGAACTCAATGAGATACCCTATGCCAAGCATTGCTGCCATAGCTCCAACCCAGGTACCAATTGCCGCAATTTGAATGTACTTCCCTCCCTTGGTAGAATCAAGAGTCTTGACCAGCCCAACAATTGCTATGAGGGCACCTATCCCAATCAGTCCCGTCTGCGTATCATCTAGTGCCAATCCATTAACCCCACCTGGCCCAGATGTAAAGACTGCAGGGATAACGTATGTTCCAAATGTAGATATCCAGTACAAGGAAGACATTGAGATGATTCCTATAGTTGAAACAATCAATCCCAAATTGACAATTGCCCTGTACCCACTGGAAAGCTTCTGGTATCCAAAAATTACAGCTGTAAGGCCCACTATGCCACCCATGATAGCAGGAGGAATCATATGTGAATGCATTGTCCAAGCATTACCAAGGAATGTTGAAGTGCCTCCGACAGAATTGACATAATTTTGGAAAAATGCAATTGATGAGTACCCATTGCTTATATCCCCCCATTCGAGAATCATTCCAACAACACCAGCAATTGATGCGGCAATGGAAGCTAGGAGGACAACAGCATATGCACCCCATGTGTTCCTAAAATCATTCCTGTTCCTGAATGGAAACATTAAAAGACCGATGACAAGCAAAAGTGCATCAAGAACCACAATTACGTCTCGAATACCTTGAGCAACTTCATCGGCGATTACAATGCTTGAAGCAGTTGGATAGAATAGGACCAGTCCAATTACGGAGAAGACGAGAACAGGGTAGGTGGAAATATTCGCAATTTTCTGTATCATTTTTGGGAGATTGAACACCTTTGCAGTCAATATTATTATTAATAGTGCAAGAGGAATCATGATTGTGTGGTAGAAATTCACCACATCAAGGGTGAAATCCCCCAGTCTGAACCAAGTGACTCCAGGAAAAAGCGGGCTTACAAGAAGCATTATGACCGTGTAGACAATAATAGCCGCAATATTTTTCTTGGTATCAAAAAGTATAGACATAAATCTACTTTCACTCATTTAGGTCACGTACTGGAATTACGGCAACGATTAAAAATTTTATGATATCCTAACAGCTGAATAATAATTAAAAACTACAAAAAGTTTAATTATGATTAAACCAAAATTTCCCAAACCGTTTCTTTATTCAGACACAAACTTTCTGGATTATTCGGTAATCAAGGCAGGGTAATTGAAAGCGTCCAAAAATCTCGAATGGTTGCATAAATGGCATAAAAGAGGAGAGCAAACGCAGAACATTAGCGTCGCATCCTCTAAAAGCTTTTATCAAACGGATTATTTATCTTATATGGACCACCAGGCCGAAGTTCTTGAACTGGACTCTTTTGTACCTAATGGGATGGTCACCGTTTTAGGATTTGTTGAATCAACTGCACTGGGTCTGCTCACTTCTTCCTATATCATCGAGCAGCTTAATCTGCATCAGGTGGCTCAGGTAAAATCACTTCATATCCCACCGGTCACCGTTTTCATAGGCGGGAAACTGCGATCCCCTTTCAGAATCTACGCCAACAAGGAGGGAACCCTTATGGTCATAACTTGTGAAGTTCCCATTGATGATAGAGGATTATACGAAATATCATCGGTACTAATAAAATGGCTTCAGGATAAGGGAATAAGTGAAATTGTCGTCATAGACGGCATACCTGTAAAGGGTATTTCTGAGGAGAGGCCGATATATGTTGCGGCGGAACCTAAGAACATCAAAAAGTTTTCCGACATAGGAGTGAACAATGCAGAATCCGCACTGATAGCTGGGATTGGTGGAGCACTGATCGGCGAATCACTAGGAAAGAAAATATCCGCGGTATCGCTGATGACGCCAACCTCAATTGATATGCCCGATCCAGCTTCCGTTCTTCAAATAGTGAATGTTCTCAATAAAGTCTACAAGTTAAACATTGCAGTTCATGTGCTAGAAGATTCGGTAAAGAAAATACAGGCAGAAATGAACAAAGTCATGGATCAATACAATAAGATACAAGAGGAGAAGGGTGAAAAACCAAAAGAACCATCTATATACGGATAACCATGCGATAGATACAAGATTAATTTTAAATCACAATTTTGCATTTATAACGATGGTCAATGTTTCTGTAATAGGAGGCAGCGAGGTGTCCGAGAGCATTTGCAAAACAGCATATGATCTGGGAAGATTGCTTGCAAAAGAAGGGGTCACCGTAATCTGTGGTGGACTCTTGGGTGTCATGGAATGTGTCTCAAAGGGAGTAAAGGAAGAAAAAGGTATAGTCGTGGGCATACTTCCAGGTAGCGATCCGAAGGAAGGAAACAAGTACCTTACGGTCTCTATTCCCACTGGCATTGGCTATGCTAGGAATTTCCTGGTAGTGAGGGCGGGAGAGGTTGTAATTGCGATTGATGGCTCAACAGGGACGCTTTCTGAGGCCTCTTTTGCCCTTGCCGAAGGAAAGACAGTTGTGGCCATAGGAGGAGTTGACATTACCCCCAGGAAGGAAAAAGAGGGGAAATTCTATCGTGCAGCTTCTCCCGAAGAAGCAGTCGAGATAGCACTGTCTATTGTAAATTGAAAAAATATCATCAATGCCCAAAACTTCAAAGGATAAACTCTTACTATTCAAAACAACTACCCCATCATGGCACTTTCAGACGCAATATGGTTCAGGCAGAAAGCAGAAGAGCACAACAACCTCTTCAGGCATTCGATCCCCTTAATTGCAAGTGAAAATTTGATAAGCCCGATTACCAAGGAAATGATAGTATCAGACCTTAACAACAGATATGCAGAAGGGCTTCCAGGTCACAGGTATTACCAAGGAAACAGAATAGTGGATGAAATAGAGACAAGGACTGAGCAGTTAATGAAAACACTTTTCAATTCAAAACAGGCAGACGTAAGACCCATTTCTGGGACTAATGCTAACCAGGCTCTGGTATTCGCACTTGGAGAACCTGGTGATAAGATTCTTTCACCCAGTTTGGATTCAGGGGCGCACATATCATCAGCAGAATTCGGTGCCGTTGGGATGAGGGGATTAAAATCTTCTCACATGTCCTTTGATTTCAATGAGATGAAGATTGATGTGGACGAAACAAGGAAGATAATATTATCGGAAAAGCCTAAAATTACTCTATTTGGATTTTCTGTATTCCTCTTCCCTGCTCCGATCAAGGAACTGAAAAATGATCTTGACGAAGTTGGTTCAAAGATATGGTATGATGGTGCGCACGTTTTGGGGCTGATTGCTGGTAAAAGATTCCAGGACCCATTAAGGGAAGGTGCAGACTTGATCACTGGAAGTACGCACAAAACTTTTCCGGGCCCACAACACGGAGCCATATTGGGGAACACCGATGACGAGACATGGAAGAAGGTCAGGAGAGGAGTATTTCCAGGAGTATTGAGCAACCATCATCTTGGAATGATGGCTGGACTGGGAGTCACTGCCTCAGAAATGCTCGAATTCGGGGAGACTTACGCAGACTCCGTAATAACCAATGCAAAGACGCTGGCACAAGAACTTCATTCTTTAGGATTCAATGTACTCGCAGAAAAATCTGGATTCACTGAAAGCCACACCATCCTCGTTGACGTAAAAGGGAATGGAGGTGGGAAATATGTCGCCGAGACATTGGAAGCAAACGGTATTATACTGAACAAGAACATGATTCCTGGAGATTCAAACAAGAAAGCACAGGACCCATCTGGAATAAGGATCGGTACCCAGGAAGTCACCAGAATAGGTATGGGAAGAAGCGAAATGGTTCATGTCGCCAACCTGATTTACTCGGCATTGAACGGTAAAGACGTAAGGGAGGATGTCAGGGATCTAAAGGAACAATTCCAGGAAGTAAAGTATTGTTACGGAAAAGAGACAGCATATAACTTCCTGCAGTTGTACAGGTAGAAGAAATAGATTCAGGGGTAAAGATTCGCGATCTTAGCGTGCAAGGACTTGATATACAAAGTTCCGGTATGACTATAGATTCAACATTGAACGCGTTTCTTTTGGCACACATCTATGCTTCCCACAACAGAAAACTAATCCTTCTACGGAACCAAAATGATAATTGAAGATATCCAAGCTTTGAGAGGATCATTAAAACTCCTGATGACGGCATATTATATTGCCTTGCAGACAGCACCTGAAGAGGAATATTTCTTCAAAAACCACCGTTTTCCAAATTAGAATACTTGAAAGAAAAAACTCAAAAGTATTAAATTTTCGAATTATATCAGTCTTGACCCGTGGTATATGATGACAGACTCACTTGCTGAACTTGAGAACAAACGATTGGTTGTCAAAAAAAGTCTAGATGAAACGAAAAATGGCAGAGACCAATTAAGAGAAGAAATGGATAGATACGCTGAAGAGCGAGACAAACTTAACAACAAGGTTAAGGAGCTTAATAAAAACCTGAAGGAAATGAAGGCAAAGAAAGATGAAATGTCCGCTAAGGCTGCTGAGCTTAAGATAATTAAGGATAAAATTACACAGGAACTGAGGAAGGAACTGGACAACAGGAAGATGTTGAAAAATTCAATCATAAGAAACAAGGGAAGGCAAATTGACGTCAAGAAAATGAAGAAAGAGAGAGATGACCTTATTAAGAGACAAATGACAGGTGTTTTTAACAAAAAAGAAGAAGTGGAAATAGTCAAGAGAATTAGAGAAATGGACCGAACCATCAAGGGATATGAAAAGGAAACTGAAGAAATAGCAATGGATGACGAGAATTACAAGAAACTCGATGAAGACATCAAGACGAAAAGGGAGACGGTAAAAAGGACACAAGATGAGTACCAAGCATTAATCAGAGAAGTAATCAAGATGAGGGATGCGCAGAACAAGGTTTATGAAGAAATGATAGAAACGAGAGGAAAAGCTGATGAAATACACGAGAAATATCTGCAAATTCAAGCGGACCTTTTTAAACAAAACCAGAAACTAGACGAGCTATTCAACAACATAAGAGAATATGAAAAGATTATTGTTGGTATAAAGCAGAAACAATCAAAAGAAAAGAAAAAGGTAAGGGAAAATGAAACAAAGGTAAAAGCTGAAGAAATCTACGACAAATTCAAGAATGGAGAATCACTGTCTACGGAGGACATACTGGTTCTCCAGAAAGCAGGCTTCCTCTGATGGATACAGTAGAACTTTATACTATCGTCGCGATTGTTCTCCTGATATTCACAATTGGCGCTTTTCTTTACGTTCGACCATCAAAGAAAGAAGCCGATGTAGATGACAAATTTTATAGCAGGATTGCATTGGCAGAAGAGATACTTAACAGGCTTAAAGATAAAGAGAATATTGAAGTATTCAGGGCAAGACTCGAAAATTGCAAAAAACTTTACGAAACCAGGATGTATGAACAGACTGAAGATTGTGTGAATGGAATACTGAATGATCTGAGAAAAGGAGAGACCGAGCAGAAGAAGGAAGATGAGGCTCAAGAAGTCTCAATTACGTGTAGCAAGTGCGGGACAAAATTCCTGAAGAAGTATGACTCTTGCCCCATCTGTGGAGCAAAACTATGAAACTATATCAGATTTTCTTGGTTACGGTCATATTATTTATAATTGCAGAATCTCTGCTGGTAGCGTATGGCCAGGTCAAACTCTATTTTTTCTTCTTCATCCCCATATTCGAAACAAGTTCATTCATAGGAATTCTTCCAATTCTTCTTCTGTTAATCCCCTTCGTCTGGGCATGGCGTGAAGGAACTTCACCCTCTGGATACGTTAACGTGCCTTCTCAACCTTATGCTGGAGAAAAGAAAAATAATAAAAGATTTGGTGGTTTCATAATGATAGGGCCGATACCGATTCTTTTCGGAAACAAGATAGACAAAAATCTGCTATTGATACTGGTTTTAATCATGGTCTCTCTCGTATTATTATGGATTGTCTTCATTAGATGATACGACCGTCCCCTCTATTTTGCCTCCCTTTCTGAGGAGGACTCCCCCACCAATGACGGAGTCGTTCACGCTCACACCTTCCCCCAGCACTGAATTGAAGGAGAGAATGGAGTCAGTAACTTTGCTCATGCGCCCAATAAAGCTTCCACTGTAGAGGACAGAATTAGTCAGAATGACATCGTCCTCAATTACGACGTCATCATATATTGCAGTGTTCTCAATCCTGCAATTTTTTCCGATTGTGACGTTCTTTCCAATGTACGAACTTCCCTTGATATTCGGTTGCCTGCGCTTCCTCGGCAAGTTTTGGGACATGATTATATTTGCCCTGATCAGATCAAGGGGCCTTCCTATATCGATCCATATTCCCCCAATTTCAAATCCACCGATGCGTTTTCCTTCCTTTTGCAGGGCCGGGATCAATTCTTTTGCAATATCGCTTGGGCCCCTTCTGGGAATGTAATCCAGCACTTCTTGTTCCATAACATAAATTCCCGCATTTGCCAAATGTGATACGGGGTTTGATTTAGGTTTTTCCTGGAATTCTATTATCCTTCTATCCTTGAGCTTTACAACACCAAATTCAGATGGATTGTCCACTTTCGTCAATCCGATGGTTATCATATTCCGGTCACGTTTGTGTATTTGCAGTATTTTCCTCATATCTTCCTTGAAGACTGTGTCAGCATTACCTACCAGAAATGTATCGTCGAGGTATTTCTCTGTTTTCTTCAGTCCTCCAGCAGTTCCAAGTGGCTCCCTCTCAACTGAAAAAAGGAATGTTCCCTTTATGGGTGGTTTTCCAGAGAAGTATTCTATAATCTTCTCGTACCTGTAACTTGCTGTCAATATGAAGTCGCTGGAAACTCTTGAAAATGAATCCAATAGATAAAGTATGACCGGCCTTCCAGCGACAGGAATAAGGGACTTTGGGATGTTATCGGTCAGAGGGCGAAGCCTAGTCCCTAACCCTCCGGCCATCACTACGGATTTCAAAACAAGCCCTCAGATTGAATCTACGTTCCAGTCCAATCCTTTAAGACCTGTCATTTTTGTAATCTGTCCTACCCCTGATTTCGTGTCCAGCATGTATGGTGACTTGACCCCAGTCAGAACAACAAGTACTTTTATTGTTCCCTTGAGTGAGGGATCTATTGATGCTCCCCAGATTATTCTTGCATTAGTGCTTATTCTTTGCTGTACTAGCCTAACGGCTGCCTCAGCTTCTGCTACAGTCATCTGGTCATCGCCAACAACTCTAACAAGAGCGCCCTTTGCTTCGGATATATCTGCTTCAATAAGCGGAGAGGATATTGCTTCCTGGACGGCGGCTTCAACTTTGTTGTTCCCGCTGCTATCAGATTCTCCAATGCCTATCATTGCCACTCCTCCACCTGCCATAATTGTTTTGATATCGGCGTAATCCAGATTTACCAGCCCCGGTTTGGTGATAATTTCCGTCAGTCCCTTCAAGGCCTCCATCAGTATCTCGTCTGCGACTTTGAATGCCTGATCCAGTGGCAGTCTTGGTACTAATTGAAGTAGCTTGTCGTTTGGAATGACGATAGTGGTATCTGAGTTCCTTCTTATTCTCTCTAGTCCATAAAGTGCATTTTCCATCCTGACCCTTCCTTCAGCAGAAAATGGAAGTGTCACTACTGAAATCACCAGTGATTTCTGCCTCTTCGCGATTTCCGCGACTACTGGAGCTGAACCTGTACCAGTACCTCCGCCCATGCCTGCAGTGACAAATGTTATATCGATTCTGCCCATTGCATTTACTAATTCTTCCTCTGCTTCTCTTGTAGCTTCCTCCCCAACCTGTGGCAGTGCACCAGCGCCAAGGCCTCTTGTAGACCTCTTTCCTAAAAGGACCTTCCTATGCGCCTTTATAGTCAGAAGATGCTTTGCATCTGTATTTGCGGCAACCAACTCAGCCCCGTAAACGCCCTCCTCCATGCACCTGTTTACTGTATTACTCCCGCCACCTCCGCATCCAACTATCTTAATATTAACTTTCAATTGCTCTACAAGTTTTGCTAGCTCCTCATCATCAGGAGAAGCAATCGGCTGTCTTGGAGTCTGAAACCCAACGGGCCCATGCTGAGTGACTGGTTCTTCTTTTTCTTCGGGAACTTCCTCGCCCAGAGCATTTTTAATCAAAGATTTCATCGGCATAATCTGCACCTGTGTCATCTATATGTATGACGACATATATATACTTTATGAAATGGGTTTCCTATATTTCTTTTAAGAATATCTGAAAAGTCATTCTTTCCAATGAAGTATAACTTTTGAATATTATACATCTATTGTCGGACAGACGTCAGAAATAAATATATTTAGTTTCGTGGATGTAATTATGTGACCTGATGTTGTGATTTGATTTATAAGAGTTTTGGAATAGCTCGACCATACTATTCAGATCAGCGGGAACGACAGTTCGCAAGAACAGTTTGGGAGTCAATAGTTAAAGGTCAGAAATGATTAAATATGCGGTATGAATTTTGTAGTAGTGAAATTATGGTTGACTACGTAACTTTAGTAGTATGGGAGGCTCTTCAGGAGGACGTTGGTCTCATTCGTGCTAGAATAGACTTAGCCACAAGGGAGGCACTGGGTGTATCTATTGGTGATATAATAAAGATCGACGGGAAAAAGGCTACTGCTGCAAGAGTCTTCAGGTTAAGCGAGGAAGAAGAGAACAGAGGAATAATAAGAATTGATCCACTGGTTCGTCAGAATTCTGGTGTCAAGGTTGGAGATAAAGTGAAAATTTCGAAGGCCGATGTCAAACCATCCGAAATGCTTGTCCTTGCACCAGTGATTGCTGAAAATCAGAGGATCAGGTTTGCACCCGGGATAGAAGATTATGTGAGAAGGTCACTGCTAAGAAGGCCGATAGTGGAAGGTGACATTATTTCAGTACAGGGCCTTGCACTTACTGGAAAAGGGGGTGTGTCGTTTAAAGTTGCAAAGGTCGGGCCGGGAAGGGGAATATTTGTTGTGACTGAAGAAACAATGATAGAAATGAGGGAGGAAGCAGTCACAACAGAAGAAGAGGGGGAAACTATTACATACGAAGATATTGGAGGACTGGGAGAAGAACTCAAGAAAGTAAGGGAAATGATTGAACTTCCTCTAAAACATCCAGAGTTATTTGAAAGGTTGGGAATAGACCCTCCTAAAGGAGTGATCCTGTTCGGTCCACCCGGAACAGGCAAGACCTTGATTGCCAAAGCGGTCGCAAACGAATCCGGCGCAAGATTCTTCTCAATCAACGGGCCAGAAATCATCAACAAATTCTACGGTGAGAGCGAAAAGGCGTTAAGAGAGGCCTTTGATAAAGCCTCAAAGGAAGCTCCGTCTATAATATTCATTGACGAAATCGATTCAATTGCACCCAAAAGAGAAGAAACACAAGGGGAATTGGAGAGAAGAGTAGTTGCACAGCTGCTTACTCTTATGGATGGATTAAAGAGCAGGGGACAGGTTATTGTCATTGCCGCGACCAACCGACTGGAAGCAGTAGACCCCGCACTTAGAAGGCCAGGAAGGTTTGATAGGGAAATAGAGATTGGAGTCCCTGACAAAAAAGGTAGGAAAGAGATAATGCAAATCCATTCAAGGGGGATGCCGATATCTGGAAAGCCCGAAGACAGGGAGAGGCTCCTGGAAGAACTTGCATCACTCACTCACGGGTTTGTAGGCGCTGATTTGGCGGCATTGGCCAGAGAAGCTGCCATGAAAGCACTTAGGAGATACCTCCCGGAAATAGATCTTGACAATCCTATTCCCACTGAAATACTGGAAAAAATGCAAGTCAGTAGGGAGGACTTCATGAATGCCTTGAAGGAGATAGAGCCTTCATCTCTAAGAGAGGTAACCATTGAAATCCCTAACGTATTGTGGGAAGACATCGGTTCACTGGAAGATGTGAAGAAGGAACTTGTGGAAGCGGTGGAAATGCCAGTCAAGAATCCTGAGGTCTATGAGAGAATGGGAATAAGGTCCCCGAAAGGAATACTCTTTTTCGGCCCTCCAGGAACAGGCAAAACGCTACTCGCCAAAGCAGTTGCCACCGAGAGTCAGTCAAATTTTATATCCATAAAGGGACCAGAGGTGATGAGTAAATGGGTGGGAGAATCGGAGAAGGCAGTCAGGGAAATATTCAAGAAAGCGAAGCAGAGCGCTCCAACAATAGTATTCCTGGATGAACTGGATGCAATTGCCCCAAGAAGAGGTGTCTATGCGTCATCTGGCGTTACTGACAGAATAGTGAATCAGCTCCTGACCAGTCTAGATGGAATGGAATCAATGAAAGACGTAGTTATTCTTGCAGCTACAAACAGACTCGACATTATTGACCCTGCTCTTCTTCGACCAGGAAGATTTGACAAAATTATATATATACCGCCACCCAACAAAGAAGCCAGACTGAAAATTCTTGAAGTGCACACAAGGAAAGTGCCCATAGACAAGGATGTTGATCTTGAGAACTTAGCAGAAAGGACTGAACATTACTCCGGTGCAGACCTTGAAAACCTGGTAAGGGAGGCAGCACTTGAAGCAATTAGAGAAGACCTTGCAACAAAAAAAGTTACAAGGGAGAATTTTGAGAAGGCTCTACAGAGGATAAAACCATCACTTGATGAGGAAACAATAAAATATTACGAAGACGTATCTAAAAACATGGGCAGGGAGATGAAGCCTGCCAAGAGAGAAGATCTGATATACTACAGGTGATAAAAATGAGAAAATTCGTAACTGAACTGAAAGGAAAAACGGTAATGACAAGCGAGGGTCTTATACTTGGGGTAATTTCAAATTTCGTTGTAGACACGGAGACCGGTCAAGTCAATCATGTACTAGTCAATCCTTCAGAAGGGATTGAGAGCGATAAATATGAGAAAGATGCACAGGGCAGGCTTGCAATTCCATTCAAGACCATGAAATCGGTGAAAGACGTTGTTGTTCTAGAGGTCAAACAATAAGCTTAATTTTATTTTTTATAAGTTCAATTTGAACTGACGTCATTAATAATTTATTATCTCTTCCACTTTTGAACATATTAATGTCTTGCGGCATTAAAATATGAAGCTATCTCTAAAGGTGAACTGGGCAGGTGCAATCTTAATACACTCTTACCAAACTACTAAGTGGTTTATTCAAACTATTTGAATACAAACGCTTAAATTCTCTGCGTAATAAGGGGTAGAAAAGGTGCTCTGATGAAGAGGAGTTCAAGGGACTGGAAGAAAAGACACAAGATGCGATGGAAATGGAGAAAGAAGAGAATTAGAAGATTAAAGAGGATCAGAAGAGCATCTAGGAGCTAAAGGGCGCATGGGGTAGTCAGGCATCCTAGCGGGCTCCAGTTAGGGGTTGATTAAATGTGGGTCATCTGACCATGATGATAAACTGGAGCGATGACCCTAAGAGAGACCCGCAGATCTGGGTTCAAATCCCAGTGCGCCCATACTGCGAATCTAAGCCACAAAGTGCCTCCAAACCTCCTTTAATTCAATTTTATTCGGACTTTAACAAATCTAAAAAGTACATGTTATCTCTCAAAACTACTTCGCCCTTCTTAAATAGAACTGGCCTGGAGAATGTTGGGCCATCGTAAACGAATGTATGGAACTCCCCATTCTCACCGCAAGGGTCAACATTATTTGGCAGGTTTTCAAGCAAGGTCTCGTCGAATTCCATTCCCGCAAACTTTTCACCCAATTTCCGGGAGTCTACAGAACACAGTATGGCTCTGAAACCTGCCTTAATAAACTCCTCTGCAAGATCCCCAGTGTTCCTGCCCCATAACGGAAAAATGCATCCCATTCCCTCCCTGGCCATCCTTGATTCCCTGTATTCCCTAATGTCTTGAAGAAATATGTCACCGAATGCTACCCATTTTATCCCTTCCATCCTATATTTGATGACTTTTTCTCTCATAACCGCCTCATATTCGTCATTTGAGGTATTCTTTGAAATGTAAGCAATGTCAAGGTCTCTTGATACCCTGCTAGCCTGTGTCTCAATAAGGTCTGTCCTGATACCGTGTATACTGACTCTCCCATAATCTCTAGTGACGCTGGTAAGTAGATATTTAGGTTCATACTTCCCTTCTGATATTAATTTGTAAAGTGAAAGATTGCTGTCCTTTCCTCCACTCCACGAAAGGGCTATGTTTTCCCCGGGCACTTTCAGCTTATAGAAATGAACTATTAATCATTTTATCAACGAATCACTGAAATGATTACTACTATAAGTGAAGATTTAATATCATTAGTATATACCTAACATATGAGCAATGACACTAATACCATTACAAAGCGAGAAAGAGATTGTGTCATATGTCTAAAGGAAAACTCTTCAAGTGGTTTTCCAATGAGACTTCACCAGGTAGCTGCACTGATGAACATAAAGGCACCCACCGCTCTTAATCTAATTAGAAGACTCGAAAGAAAGAATCTAGTGGAAATACAGGATGGAATGGCAATGTTAACTAAGAAAGGGGAAGAAACAGTAATAAGGATACTTCTAGTCCACAGAACATACGAGTCTCTGTTGTGTCAAAGCGGAGTACCAAAAGAAACTGCTTGTGAAGAAGTTGCCGAAGTTGACTATCTCATGTCAGAAGATAATGCCAGGCTCGTTCTAAAGAAGATTGGAAGTCCCGAGAAATGTCCACACGGGAAACCAATACCAATGGAGGAATTGCATTGATAAATCTAGGCTTCATACTGAATCCGCCCAACGGACTTTCAGTTTCTATGATACTTCTTCTCGCAATTATATTGGGTATAATGCATGGTGCAACCCCGGACGAACACACCTGGCCAATAACGTTCAGTTATTCTGTTGGCAGTTACAGTACGAGAGGGGGAATGAAAGCGGGATTCATATTTTCATCCGGTTTCACTATTCAGAGGGGGATTCTCACAGCACTTGGATTTCTCGGTCTTACGGCAATCTACAAGAGGTACAATCTTGATGGTTGGGTCTATTTGCTCGTCGGTTTCGTAATGTTCATTGTAGCATTTTATCTCGTAAAAGGGACCGACCTCCATCTACCATTGGATAAATTATTTGGTGGAAGAGTTCACCACACTACAAAAGCTGAAAGGCTTCCTATGCAGGAAGTCGAGAATCAACTGAAGCCAGTACCCGCAAAGATGGCCCTGGTACACGGATTCGTTGCTGGATGGGGATTCGGTGCATATTCTACGATCATTACATTCATTCTTGCACCTCAAATGCCCAACATATACCTGGCTGCTCTGGTAGGAATATTCTTCGGATTGGGGACAATGATTATGCAGATAGTGACCGGCGCGTTGTTTGCGAACATCATGAGAGTCAAGAAGTTAACAATCGATCAAATAAAATATATTGGAACATCTACTGCGATAAGGACGTTGTATTTAGGCGGACTTGCGTTCGCAATCTTAGGCATTGGAATCGTTGCCTTCCCATTCCTCGACAATCTCGCAATTGGCACTGGAAATCCTATACCAAACCTGAATTCAATCGGAATTGCAACAGTTTTGGTCCTGCTTGTGGTCGGATTAATAGGCTTTGGAAGTATGATTAAAGGTTACAGGGAAATAATGAGAACAAAAAGACTTGCAACTGTCGAGGGCAAGTAGGGCCGCAATGTGAGTTACAGCTTTAGCCAACAAGTGAGATCCCCGAAATACGGTGAACGACATAGAAGTGAGGATTTGAATAATAGAGAATGGATTGGTCTAGTTTCTTTATTTTGGTTCACGGCTCACCAACTTTCCATTTCTTCATTTCTGCGGAGCAGAGAAAAATGGATGGAAAAGCCCGCTAATAACCATGGCGAAGAAATAACAAGTGGCAATTATCAGGCAGGTAATGAAAACGACTTCCGATAACATCCTAAAAAGAGACGTACCGTCTCATTGGGAATCTTAAGATCATGAAGTGATAATATCAAGGAAATCTCATCTAAAGCTTGAGTATCTGAAAGATAACCGTATTCCATTACAACATTCTATTACGCAACCAACAGGACCCTTTACCTCTAACTGGCAGGAAAAATTCAGATTAGTACAAGATAGTGAAGGGGCCAGGAAAAGAACGGGTCATGTCAGACAACCCTGGTCCAGAATCTCTGGAGTCTACCCTTACAGCCAGTTGCGATTTGGGGGGAGGGATTCTACTGCGATCTTCATCATAGACGAATGGGAAGTCGCCAGACTAAATATCAGGAATAGGAGAACCGATCGAGATACCCAATGACACAGTGAGACTGCCGCCTGTCTCCTTTGAAGATTATCATTCCCCAGAAGGAAGTGAGCGAAATAGCCAACAGAAGCTCGTTCAAAACATTAATGCTGAATCTCCTTCTTCATTCCAATGGCGACCGGTCTGAAACCAATTCCTTCATATAGGTTGATAGCAACGCGGTTGTGACCGAAGACATTCAGCATGATCTGTGTTGCCCCACGTTTCCTGCAATAATCTTCCAGATACAGCATCGCCTCTTTACCGTAACCCTTCACTCT
Source organism: Thermoplasmata archaeon (assembly GCA_021817415.1). GTDB lineage: Archaea > Thermoplasmatota > Thermoplasmata > Thermoplasmatales > JAKAUZ01. The sequence continues at coordinate 98,312 of JAKAUZ010000013.1, forward strand.
CTGGTTCTCGAAAATCAGGATATCCCAGACGTATGCCGTCTTTTTCTTGTCGTCCTTTATCTGAAACCAGATATATCCGATCTTTTCCCCATTCTCTTTACTCTTTATGGTATTGAGTTCCATCCCCGGAGTTCTTATGCCATCTGGTAAAAGCCTTGAAAATTCTGCGTCCGCCCTTTTCAAATCATCTTCATCCCACACCCCTGCAATTCCCATGTCTCTTGCGTACCCTTTGAGGCTATTTTCCCTGTATGGCGGATATTCTTCCTGTGTCATCTTCTCAAATTCAATTCTGAAATCTTCCATGCAGATTGAATTAGTTAGGGTATAAAAATGCAAGGAATAATCCTGACATCAAATGGCGTCGTTCGACCGGAGTCAGAACTTATAGTACATCATCATCTGGTCGTAATATCTACTCCCTCTCTTTACTGATGCTGGGAATATCCCGTATTCAACAAACCCTAATTTTCTGTAAAGTGCTATTGCCCTGCTGTTGACAGTAAAGACGTCCAACCTGACAATCTCAAACTTGTCTCTGGACAACTCAAGTGCTTTTTCTATCATCGCCGTTCCTATCCCCCTGTCGCGGTACCCCCTCCTGATCGTTATGCCGAGCACTCCAACGTGTGAAAGTTCAGATTTTGGTCTCGTCCGATGGACGTCGCACAGACCAACTACTCTTCCATCCTCCTCCGCAACGACTGCAACCACGTCGCCAAGAAGCATATCGCGGTACAAACCAGCGAACCACGCAATCTCGCTCTCGTAATCTGGCTTGGTCGGATAGAAAATTATTCCAAAGTCAGGATCAACCTTGAGTTCATCATAGAATGAGTAATAATTGGAAACAATGTCATTCATGTCTTCCCATCTTAGCGTCCTGATCATGAGCTGAAAATAGCTAATTGTTAATCAATCTTGCGAGGGACAGATGAGAAAAATCTGAATACTACCTAACACAGCAGTGGGGAACATTCATCGTTAGATTCCAGTGGAAAGATATGATTGCACCGTTTAGCTGTCATTAGCACGATGAAACGACCTATCTATGCCTGCACCTAGGGGTGAAGGTACATTTGCTCAATAGTAACATACATGCTGGGAACCCGCTGTAGTACATTACTGTCCCTGCCAACTGATTTCATGGGACTCACACAAAAAAGTCAGTAAACGTTACGATAGAAGGTTTCACGGAAAGAAAGATACCAAATTTCCTCCCATGCGAATCTGCCTGGTGAACTAACTTAGCCATATCCAAAATGCAATATTATGATCTATTTCTCTATGTAACCTATGAATAAGTCTGACACATTGTTTCCTGTTCTTCCGGTTATGATTGCGTCACCTGTCATTAAGAGGGGGGAAAGGCTTTCGCTGATTTCAAGGTACTCCAATATGGTCTTTTTCGTAAGTTTCCTCAGGGTCAGTGCATCAACAATCCCACCCATTGCACCGCTATTTCCGTCAATACCATCACTTCCGATGCTACTGAATACAAAATTGTCGCTCTCATTTGCCCTCAACAGGAATCTCAGGCAAAGTTCCAGGTTCCTTCCGCCTTTACCATTTCCCCTGACGATAGCAGTGCTCTCGCCACCTCCGACCAGGAAGGCAGGTCCGCCACGATCTTTTTCACTTATCAACCTATTGTATAGTTTCCCTGATATCTCTTCAACTGATCCTGTGATTCCGGATCCGATGTTGATGACCCTGTATCCTCTTGAGGACAGAAAATTCTCAATCTGATCCACAAAATCCTGATTCCTCAAGATGATATGATTTTCAACCCCCTCATCAAACCCTCCCGTCTCTTCATTTTTAAGTATTTTGATATTGCATTTGGTGCTGAACTTCCTTACGGTTCCGTCTATTAAGGATGATGGCGGAGGAGAAGAAAGTGGTCCGGATGCAATTGTTTCAATACTGTCACCGGGAACGTCAGATATATCCAGGCCTATTATTCGGGCTGGCCTTAGGAATTTCACGAGTCGACCACCTTTCACCTTGGAGTAGATATAACGGATAGAATTGAGTTCCCCGATGTTAATTCCATTTTCCATAAGGCACTCAATGGTCCTTCTATACTCATCTAATGAAATCCGTTCATCCAATATTTCAAATAAAGATGACCCTCCACCTGAAATGAGTACCAAGACAAGGTCATCTTTCTCAAGTTCGCCAAAATTTCCGATTAATCTTCTGGAACTTTCGAGGGTTTGGGACCCGGGGAGGGGATGCTCCCCCTTAAGTATTTCCACGCCAGGCGGGATCATTTTTATCTCGGTATCTGCCGGAATGATGATCCCCCCGTAGTGAATGCTGGAGTCAAAGTATCTCAATGCTCCGGAATACATTTCAAGGGCAGCCTTGCCAAACCCGATGACAAATACCCTGCCCTGACTACTGACTCTATGATCTGACAGATAATTGAAGACAAGATCGGATGGGTCATTCTTCCTGAAAGCATATTCCAGGGATTCAAGGATAATCCTCCTCTTTCCATCCGTTCTTAGATTTTCCTGGGAAAAGAAGTTCAACACCTTACAATGAACGCAATGTCGTTAAAAATATTATATGGAGAAAACATTGAGTCCAAATGAAGGATATTCTGGTCGAAGGAGAGATATTCCATAATTCAAGATTCCAGCACGGCATTTTCAATATTAGCAAGAACAGGTTTGTGGATTCAGATGAAAAAGTGAGTTACAGGGGAACTCTAATTCCTGCACCGATTAATTTTCATACGCACATAGGAGATTCATTCATTAAGGAGGAACCGAGAGGTGGTATTCCAGAAGTCGTTGGACCAGCTGGCTTTAAGATGAGACAGCTAGAATTAGCAAACGGAAAAATCGTGAGGGCGGGTATGAGGGCTTCCGTGGAGTACATGAAAAGAGTAGGTACGAGCGCATTTGTCGATTTCAGGGAATCTGGATTAAGAGGGATCAAAGCACTTCCCAAACTGACTGGAATAGACGGATTTTTTCTCTCAAGGCCGTCTAACGACGAAGATGTCAAGTTACTTCTGGAAAAATCCGATGGATTTGGAATGAGCTCAATTTCGGATTATCCGCTGAAATGGCTTGAGAGTCTCTCTATAAAGGCGCATAGTGCCGGGAAGCTATTTGGAATCCATTTCAGCGAGAATTCAAGGGAACAATGCGACTCCCTCATCGGATTGCGTCCAGATTTCATAGTTCATGCGACTGATGCCTCACAGGAGGATCTGAGAATGATAGCCTCAGAGGGTATTCCTGTCGTTGTAACTCCCCGTTCCAACATTTTTTATGGGAAAAGGCAGGATTACTCCAGACTTGTGAAAAGCGGGTTGAGCGTAATGATTGGAACGGACAATGTATTTGTGACCGAGCCAAACATATGGGAAGAAGCAAGTTTTCTCTACAGGCTACAAAGGAGCAATGGATACATCTCCCCAGATTCCATTCTTTCAATGATCACTGAAAATCCAAGGGAATTTATGAGAAAAAGGGGGCTCATGGGTGGGAGAGATAGGTATGTGTTATTCGAGGGTAAGGAACTCTCTTCGTACCAGATCATATCCAAACCCAACTATTACGAACGGAGAATTCTGCTGAATGGGTGAAATTCTATCAGAAATATTGCTGCGGCGATCCCGATAATGAAGGTTAAAAAGAGATAACCTTTTTTTGCTGAACATATTGCTGAAATGAAGGTAGATAATATTGGTCTATGACGGTTTCATTGAGGAGTATGTGGAGAAACTTAAGAGGACCCTTGAGGGAAACGAACTTGCAGTTGAGGAATTCCTGAGGAGGACCAAAACTGAGAAAACCAGCCCCGTGATAGTCGCGATGGAAATAATGAAGAAATATTCAGGCGATATTCATATTTTTTTCAGTGCACTCCCAATAGATGAGATCAAACAGGGATATTCAGGAAACATAGTTGGAAGAATTGGAAACATGCGTTGCGTTGATTATGAAAAGGAAGGGAAACAAAGGAGAAGATGCATGGGTTTCCTGGATGACGATAAGGGGAAACTTTCGTTCACAATATTTGATCCATCGTACCCTTATGCAAGGGGGGATCTCATCTTGATAAAAGATGCTCAGGTTGGAGAATATTCTGATAAACCATACCTGACTCTATCAGGAAGGAGCCAGATAACTATTCTGGAGAAATCCAATAACGTGGACGCATCTAGCCAGACGCTTAAAGTTAAGGACCTCAAGCCGGATATGTACGGAGTTAACATAAAGGGGACCATGCGTGTCTTGGGTGCTAAAGAAAATACCGGCTCGCAGGGAGTTACCCTTTACAGTGGCGTGCTTACGGATGACACTGGAAATGTAGGGGTAAAGAGCTGGGGAATAGAACTTGAGGATGGATCAGTAGAGATAACTGGAGGCTCAGTGAAACAATATCAGGACAGACTTTACATCAATCTAGGAAAAGGTGGAAACCTGAAGATGATCTCAAGAAAGAATGAAATCTTCACAACCCTCGAGCAATTGATCGGAAGCGAAAAAGGAAAGGTAAGTGGGACTGCAGTAATAACAAAGGTGTTCACAAAGAACTTGACGGTTGATGTATGTTCAGTCTGCGGGAAGGTTCTAAGAGAAATGAAGTGCCCGAAACATCCTGAAGCCCAGGTCAACACCATAATTAGAATAAGCGCAGTTCTGGACGACGGAACTGCATCCCCAACGGTCTACATCTATCAGAAATACCTTGAAGGTCTGATAAATGGGGGGGAGGAGACAATAGAGAAAGCAATCATAAATGGAGACGTCGAAGGGATATCAAGACAACTTGAGGAAGCTCTGACATCCAAAATTGTGTACTTCTCCCTATACGGCTTCAGAGGGACCCAGAATTACTATGCAGAGATCGAGGAGTTGAAAGTACTTACTGATGCTGATCTCAAGGAAAGGTATGACAAATTGATGGAGGAGATTGAATGAACGAAAGAGAACCAGCAGTAAGAGCTTCAACGCTGGAACTTTCAGGAATCGATGAAATGGCAGAATATGGAGAGGAAAGGAAGGCCAAGTATGGGCTGACTGAAACAGGTTTGCTTGTAAATCGATTTCTGCTGGGTGCACAGTATCTCTCAAAAATGGATGAAGACAACAGGACAGTGGTCAAAGTCAAGGACAGCTTTAACGAATTGTTCCTATACGTAGGTGAATTCTACAGCCAGAGTCTTGAAAAATTGGACGAATTGGAGCAATCTGATGACCTGATGGTAATAGGAAAAGTATCCCTTTCAACAAATCAGGGATATCTGAGCAAAAGGTTCTATGCTGAATCAATCATCAAAATTTCAGAGGCTACGAGAAAATATCTTGAGGCGGAAACAGTCCATAATCTGGATAGCAGGCTGAGAAAGATAACCAAGATAATATCGGCTGGAATTAGGGACGAGGATGAAATTGCAAAGATTATGGAATCACCGAGATATGCGAGAGGTATCAAGGAAAGACTCGAAAAAAAGGGATCAGTGGACATCGAAAAATTCAGGAGTTCCATAGAGCATTTCATAGATGGAAATAAGACGGGGAACAGAGACGTCGTTCTTAACCTGATAAAGAGCTTCAGGGAAATAACATACGAGGAGATAATTGAGAGAACTGAGAACAAGGTCGGGGCCGAAGAGATTGATCAAATAATAAACAATCTACTGGCAGAAGGAGAGATCACGGAAATAAAGAGTGGTGTTTACAAATACATCCCTTGACGATCAATGTTTGAATGCCCTCTCGCCCACTTTTATGAACGTAATTCCGGTCTTTTTCGCATAATTTATTATTTCGTCATCCCTAATTGATCCCATCGGAGCGGCGACAAACCTGACTCCATACTGATTCACGAATTCAAGTGAATCTGAGAAGGGGAAAAATCCATCTGATATGAGTAGGCTCATATTACCTATCCTGTTCCCATCCTTTGCCTTTTTCAAGGACGATTCCACTGAGTCCACCCTGTTAGGTTGTCCCCCTGTAGAGGCAGCGAGCCACTGTCCATTGACGATTATAGCAGCATTGCTCCTGACAGATTTTATAACTTCCCAACCAAATTCAAGTGAACGAATCATTTCTTCATCAATTTCCCCTGTCACTACTTCATACTTCAGGTCAGATTTTGAATTCCAGTCTTGTGAAAGAATGATGTTTCCAGCTGTTTTTATGTCAGGGATTGAAAAGCAGTCCTCATTCCCCTTCAATACCCTAAGCCCCTTTTTCTTTGCTAGTTTCTCCAGGGAAACCCTGCTGAAATCACTGGCAATCAATACTTCCACGTATTTATCCCTGAGAAAGTCTGCTTCTTCTTCACCAAATAGCCCATTGAAAGCTAAGACCCCCCCATACGCAGAAATGGAATCAGATTCGTAGGCACTTTCAAGTGAATTTGATTCCCTTGATGCACCACAGGCTGATGAATGCTTAACAACAACGGCTGATTTCTTCCCCAACCTCAATGAGAGTTCCCAAGCAGCCCAGGCGTCCATTATGTTATTGTAACTCATTTCCTTCCCCTCCTTGATTACTGAAAAGAAAGGCTTGTAGAAGTTGTAGGAATGTGCCTTCTGGTGTGGATTTTCCCCGTACCTCAAATCCATGAACTTAGTTCCGCCTATCACAAACGTCTCACTTTCTTGCAAGAACCATTGAGAAATCATATAATCGTAGTAGGAAGTGTAGCGAAATGCCTCTCCTGCCAGTTTTTTCCTGACGTCAAGCGGTATTTCCCCATCTACCATGCTTTTGAGTGCAAAGTCAACGAAACTCATACCAGGTATGACCGCCACCCTGTAATAGTTTTTAGCCGCTGCCCTGAAAAGAGTAATCCCTCCTATGTCTATATCCTCGACCAGATCCTGTTCCCCCTTCAAGAATTTACTTTTGAAATCATAGGGCTCAACAAAAACCAGGTCTATCGGAGTTATGCCATTCTTTTCAAGGTCCGGGTCATTCCTCTCCTTGCAAAGAACTCCTCCGAGAAGATATGACGAAAGAGTCTTTACCCTTCCTCCAAACATTTCGGGGGATTTGGCAATTCTTTCGATTTCCTCACTTTTGATTGAAAATTTTCCAAGATATTCATGAGTACCCTTAGTAGCGAAAATAGTATAATTATGGTCAACAAGAGCCTTTGCTAGGACCTCGATACCTTCTTTCTTGTAAGTTGATATTATTGCATTTCTTTTAATCATTTAGATCACGAATTTGTGATAACCATGAAATAGATAAAGTATTGTTTTGGAATTTCAAACTTCACAAAGATTTTAATTGTATGAAGAGATTTTCCTTACTATTGGAGGAATCCATAATGGAAAGAAATATCGTCGTGGAATCATTGCCTCAAGTACCCGTTGAAAAAAGGGAAGTCGAAATAGTTGAAAGAAAAGGAATCGGGCATCCCGATTCAATTTCTGATGGCATCGCTGAATCTGTAAGCAGAGCGCTCTCGAAATACTACCTGAGTCACTATGGAAGGATTTTGCATCACAACACTGATCAGGTGGAAGTCGTAGGGGGTCAATCTCAACCATCATTTGGTGGAGGGGTGGTACTTGAGCCTGTTTACATACTGTTATCAGGTAGGGCTACCACAACAATAAATGGAACAAGAATTCCGTACAGATCCATTGCAACAAAAGCAGCAATAGAATTCATCAGGAGTAAGTTTAACACACTTGATGTTGAAAGCGACGTAATGGTAGACTGCAGAATAGGGCACGGATCAGTTGATTTAAGGTCTCTCTACGACACAAGAAGACTGCTTTCAAACGATACATCTTTTGGAGTCGGATTCGCCCCATTTTCTGAAACGGAAGCGGCAGTGATTGAGACAGAGCATTTTATAAATGGCGAGTTGAAGAAGACAGTTCCAGCCCTAGGCCACGACGTAAAGGTTATGGGTTTCCGAAGGGGAGATACAATCAATCTTACGATAGCAGCAGCAATGGTAGACAGGCATCTCAAGAACGAGGAAGATTATATAGATAAGAAAGAAAAGGCAAGGGAATTAATTTTAAATCACGTTCAGAAATCAGTCAAAAGAAAAGTGAATGTTTTCATAAACACTGCCGACAGTGAAAAGGATAATATCTATTACCTGACAGTTACGGGTCTTTCGATGGAGAATGGTGATGATGGGTCCGTCGGAAGGGGAAACAGGGTAAATGGTATCATAACTCCATATAGGCCAATGAGTATGGAAGCGGCTGCAGGGAAAAATCCAGTCACCCACGTTGGCAAACTTTACAACCTGAGTGCATGGAAAATAGCTGAGCAATGCTTTAAAGAATCTGGAGGCGCAGTCCCAGAAATTCACGTCAGAATTGTCTCCCAGATAGGGAGGCCCATTGATGATCCTCACGTTGCCAATATCCAGATCGTAGGCGTAGACGAAACAACTGCAAAGAAATACATGAAAGATTTTACAAGAATTGCAGATGACTGGTTAGCTCACCTTGACAGGATAACCAACATGCTGGTTAATGGAGAGATACAGACATTCTGATTGTATGTTTGTTCAGATCAAAGCATTCAAGCCTGAACTCCTTCAGGAGATAATTGAAATAACGAAGAGAAACTTGTCTGAACGTTACAACGACTTTATTTTCTTGGATATTTTTAGATCCTGGCCATCAGCATTTCTGGTTGGTATGGCCGATGACCGGGTCGCGGGATTTATTTGCGGAGGAATCTCCGGGGAAAAGGAGGCACGAATTTTGATGCTTGCCGTTGATTTCCCTTACAGAAAAATGGGTTTGGGGACAGGCTTGGTCACCCTGTTCGAACAGGAAGCGGCCAAAGTTAAGGTGAACCGAATCAAGCTGGAAGTGAAGACTGACAATCTGGAGGCAATTGATTTCTATAAGGGAAGGGGATACATTATAACGGGTCTACTACCTTCTTACTATAATGATGGAACAGATGCGTACCTAATGCAAAGATTCATCTAGTTAGTTGTTCCTTCAGCCAAGGCAGCACTTCAGTTATCAGAGAAGGCCCATGATGAGCAAAGAAGTCATTTGTACCTGGGGTCACATATATGTGCTTATTTCTATGGGATTTGATTCCTGACCATCCCCTTTCGCTAACGATTTTATCAACATAATTCTCATCTCTTTTCGAGAACATCTTTGGCTCAAGAATTATGATGTCAGGATCTTTTTTCGCAACAAGATCAAAATCGGGAGTTATCCACTCCTTCTGAAATTCTCCATATATATTTTTCAGGCCAACAAAAGCTAGGACATCAGTGATATAAGAAAGAGAACCAAAAGTAACTGGGCCACCTAAGTCAAGCTCAATGTACGCACTTCCAATATTTTCCAGCCGCAACAAATTAATCCTGCTTAACATATCTCTGGCAAGCTGCCGTCCCTCATCCAATCTCCCAGTAACAAGACCAACTTTGACGAAAAGATCAATCACCCCAGATAACGTTGCAGGGAGACGAAAAGAATAAACTTCAAAATTCTTTTTGAGTTCGTTAGCGACCTTGTCCTGATAGCCGGTGACCGTAAGAATCAAATCTGGTTCAAGCTCCCTGAGGAGGTCAGTCCTGGCATATCCATAACTTGCGATTTTCTTTATCTTGGTGGCGGCAGGTGGCCTCACACAGTATGGAGTAACTCCGACCACCTTGTTTCCACATCCTAGGCTGAACAAGGTTTCAGTTATTGCAGGACTAAGTGATACAATCCTCGATGGGTTAATAGGTACTTTGACTTCACCACAATTATCATCTCTCAGATTGACCGTCATACAGCGAAAAGATCTTCCTCGAGTTTCGTTTCAGGGATCGGCGATTGCGTTTCAGACTTGTCTGTGATCTTCACCCAAATAGTCCCATATGGGATTTCCTGATTCAATTCAGTTCTTCCATAGTAAGTCAGGAACAGAGAAGACACTAGTGCATCGATCATGTCGTCGTTCGTTCCATCTGAAATCGATTCAAGTGGGAAATGATCTACTCCCAGCTCAATCATCCGTCTCCAGATCTCCTTAATGATTACGTGAAGATCCTCTGGGTGAGAGTTTTCTTGGAATAATATTCTCTTTGCCTTCTTCAGAGTATTCCTCACTGCACTGAGCGGGGTATTCTTTATTGCATCTATTATGTCCTGGATGGACACGTTTCTCTTCTCAACCGGGATGTAGGACAGGGGAGGAGATTCCATATCCCCCTGATCTTCCATTTGAAAATCCTGGAACGAATCATCGATTGGTTCAATTAGCACTTCCTCTTTTGGAATTAATGCCTCGCTCTTGTCCCGAAGATTAATCCAGGCAAAATAGACTATTTTTCCCGCAACTGGGAAATCCCTGAATTGTTCGTTTATCTCACTCATGAAGATACCGGTGAATTTTTCGAGATCTATGTTCCAAGGGTCCAATTCGTACTTGCTGACTACCTCAAGGACCTTTAGGATGATGTCAGATCTCCTCTTTTCAAGTTCGGAATTCAACTCATTCTCGACCATTTTTTGAATTACGGATTTGTCCTTTTCATCATTCAGGAGTGTAGTAATAATTTCCACGCTCATGGAACCACCTGCTCCTCCACTTGCATCTCCTTGGTAACAACCATGCTGCTTCTATCCTGGTAGGTTACACCTATAGCCTGATGGGCATATTTCATCGTGCTTTTCCTTAGTGTCACTGCTATAATCTGCGCGCTGTCAGAATTCCTTCTGAACATTCTCCCCACATTTTCTGCATTCACTCCATCCAAAAACATATCGACTTCATCCATGAAGTATATGGGGGATGGGTCATACTCCTGTATTGCAATAATGAATGACAGTGCAGCAAGGCTTTTTTCGCCACCACTGAGAGAAGCTAGGTTATCAACTTTCTTCCCTTTTGATGAAGCCTTCACGAACAGTCCCCCTTCAAAAGGATTCGTTGGGTTCTCCAGATAGAGATATCCCTCTCCTCCATTTGTCAGTTCCTTGTATATCTCGATGTAATTTGCATTGACTTTTTGGAAGACATCCAGAAACACAATTTTCTTCTGATCCTCGAGCTTTTTCTCCAATTCATTTAACTTCGACATCTCCAGGTCAAGTTGTTCCTTCTTTTGAGTCAGTTCCTGAAGTCTTGAGCTTTCCTCTTTGTAATCGTCAATACTCTTTAGGTTGACAGGTTCAAGCAACTTCAGTTCGTTTTCAAGACCTGATATATCTTTCCTGATCTCCTCGATGGTTCTCTGGTCGTCGGCGAACTCTACATTTTTCTCCTCAATTTCCTTGACTATCTCTTTTAATCTCTGCTCTGCATCACTAGCTTTGCCCTGCAATGACAGCATAAAATCAAACTTCGTCTTCTTTATTGTGCTCTTGGAATCCATTTCACTTCTGACCTTGAATTTCTCATTGTTCAGCTTTTCAATTTCTTTACCCTTTTCCTTCAGTTTTGATTCCATTGCCTCGAAAATTGATGTTATTGCAGAAATTTCATTCTTTATCTGGGCCAGTTCCTCGTCAATTCTCTTCTTTCGTGCGGTGATGTCTGTATTTTCATTTTCCAATTTCGTGGTGGCATCAATGTTTGAATTAATTGCTGATTTGACAGAAGCCGTATTGACTTTCATCTCGTTCAGCTCATTAGTTGAGTTTTCTAGTGTGTTTTTCAAGGACGTGACAAGTTCCCTGCTCTTTGCAATTTTGCCCTTAGTTTCTTTATCCAAAACACTCTCTCTTTCCTTCGTCAGTTTGTCTAGATCTGTCGACAGCCTGGTGACTTTAGTATTTTCGTCACTCAAAGAGCTCTTTTCCCTTACAATATCTTCCTTGTTCAGTTGGAGCAATTTCTTTTTTCCAGTCAGGTAATCCCTTTTCTTTCTCAATTGGTCCTCAAGTTCCCTCTTCCTTTCTGAGAGCTGGACGGAAACACCTTCTCCCTTTCCAACTTCAAGATTTGCCTTGTTGATCTTCTCAGTTATTGACTTGAGTTCCTCTTCCAGGTCTGACAGTTCATTTCTCAGCTCCTTCCTCTTGTTCTTCAAATTGGATAGTTTTGTCGAAATAGATTCGAGGTCCTTCTCCACCTCTCTCTTTCCAAGAGTCCCTCCAGTCATCGCGTTGCTAGGATCTATGAGGTCCCCGTCCAGCGTTACGATTCTGACTCCCCCCATTATTTCCCTCGCAACTGCGATTGTTGGGACAAGCAGGGTATCTGAGAAAACATAACTCACAACGCTATCATAAACCGGATCGTACTTCACGTTGTTGATCAAGAGACCCAATGTTTTTTTGTCTTGTGATAGCATCAGGGCTTTTCCCTTTGCTCTCATTGGGATTATTTTGTTAAGGGGAAGGAATGTCATCCTTCCTTTCTGTCTTTTCTTCAAACTTTCAATTGCTTGTTGAGCATCTTCATCTGTATCGACAACTATGCTCATCAACCTATTTCCGCCCGCAGCTCTGACAGCCTTTTCGTGTTCAGGAGAATATGAAATTAATGAATCTACTGTACCCCTTATGCCAGGGAGATTTCCCTTTGATGCTTCAGACATGATGTAATTAATGCTCTCCCAGATACCAGAAAGTCTTGCCCCCTGCATCTTTCCTGCTTCACCCTCAAGTTTTTCTATCTCTCTAGAAAGGTCTTCCTCCTCCTTCCTTATGGAGGTGGTTCTGTTCTTTATCTCTAGGTATCTCTTTTTCCACTGGTCAGATCCGTTATCCCCTTTGGATATGTTTTTCAATCTCCATTCTGTATCTTTGATTGAAAATTCCAAGGCACCTATCTCTTCCTCAGTCTTGGCTATTTCTTCAAGCAGGTTGTTTCCCTTTGTCTCCAAGGATGCAAGCATAGTTGAATGCTCCTTAATGGAGAGTAACAAATTCTCCTTCTGAGCAACCAGGGAATCTATTTTCTTCCCTATCTCAACATTTTTCTCCAGTGTGCTGCGAGATGAATTTTCCAAATCTTCGAGCGTTTTTTCGGCTTCAATTAATTTATTCTTTTCATTTTTCACTGCAGATTCCAATTCTGACAGTTTTTTTGAAAGGGACTTAAACTCTGTTTCCATGCTTTTCCTTTTCGTTTTCAGTTGATCTATCTCAATTGAATTATTCTTGACCTTGTCTTCCATGTTTTCCAATTCCATCGATTTCTTTGAGTACTGTATCTTTTTCGAGTCCAGATCATTCTTTATTCTTTGGAATTCTTCCAATTCCTTGCTGTCCTTCTCCATTTCCTTCAATTTTTGTTCTATTTCCGTGTTCCTCACTGACAGGTTCTTGATCGCATTCTCAGTGTTCTCAATGTCAACTTTGATCTTTCCGACCTGATCATTTATCGTTGAAATTTCATTTTCAATGTCAGATTTCTTCCTGTATTTGATGATCCCTTCCAGCTTATCTATCTCATGCTTCTTGTTAAGGTAACTTTCAGCTTGGTCTTTCTCTTTTGATAGAATATTAACTCTTGTGCTGATTTCTGTCACAAGAGCCATTACCGTCACCATATTCTCCTGTACTTTATTCCTGTCGTCACCAGTCTTTTCAATCTCCTGGTTATATACTGCAATTCCACCAACTTCTTCCAGTATTCCCCTCCTTTCTACAGGAGTCATCTCAACGATGCTGGTGATATCACCTTGTCTCACAAAGTTATACCCGTCCGCAAAAATTTTAGCCTTCTCGAGAAGATACTCGAAGTCCTGAAGTCTTGCCCTGTCATCATTTATGAAATAATAGGAGGAATAATCATCGTTATTTTCAGATAGTTTCACTATCCTTGAGAAAGTCACTTCATTTGATTCCAAGGGTATCGATTTATCAGAATTGTCAAAAGTCACGCTGGCCTTAAGGTAAGGAGAAAGCCTTCCAGAATTGTTCCTATGGATCAGGTCAGTCAATTTTTGAGCTCTGAGGGACTTGTTGCTCTTTGTCCCAAGCACAAAAAGAAGTGCATCTCCTATATTGCTCTTGCCAGATGCATTTGGTCCGGTAATACTTGTGTAACCCTTTCTGAATTCAACTACAGTCTTCTTTCCAAACGACTTGAAATTCTCCATTTCGATTTTTTTAAGGAACATTTCGACCACTGTATGACAATCGTCTGTTATACGGCATCAATATGTCATACTGAGTATAAATATTTTTTGTATTATGATATCTCATGAACCGTATTTTTCTTGAAATTCCAAAGTCAGATGGGAGTCTGTCTCCTCATCAATATCGATGGATAATCCAGAAAATTTGCAAAATGCAGTCTGGTTTCATTCCCTGTGATAATGATATTCTCTTCGTCTTTTGTAGAGAATCGTCCCTGAATATTATTGGGGATTGAACATATCATACTTTATTGACTCCTATTTATCTCCAAGTACCTTGTTCCTTGGTAGATTGTAAAAATACTCCGACAACGGTGTCATTACTGTAGACTTCACAGATTATGCGGCTTTAGATTGCACGTGCTCTTTAAGTACCCATCCTTGTTCGGAGAGCATTAATGTAAGTTCAGATCAAGAATAGCGACATCAAATTTCCTCACAATTTCATCTCAATTGCACTGACTTAAGATGGCGGTTGATCCAGAATTTATTATGCTATCACAATCAAAGGGATGGTAATTCAGGGAAGGGCCGAACAAGACGGTGAAATTCTTTTCCAGTCTCTTTCCTGTGCATCAGCCCGCAAAACGGAGAATATAGTTTAATATATGTGTTCTATATCATATAGAACATGTCAAACCTTACGAAAGGACTGAAGTCCGGTACGATAGCAGGATTGGCTTATGGGGTGGTAAATGCGATCCTTGCATACATTATTTTGATAGAGCTAAGGAGCTCAATAATCGCCGCTTTAAACAAATATCTTTCACAACATTCAAACTTGATCTCCATATCAGCTCAAAATTTATATGACCTTGCCCTCATTACTACTCCCGTTGCTGAGATTATAGTTGGAATAATACTTGGGCTTATATTCGGAACATTGTTTGGAATCATGTACAATAAGATACCTTTCTCCAGTCCAGTTGGGAAAGGGCTTCTCTTCTCATTTTTTATATGGCTAATCCTGAATGTCGGGATTGAAGCTGCAAACATTGGAACTTATGGATTCACCTACTACATTGTTTCAGCAGGTTTATCGCTGATTGGTGTTGTGGTGTATGGTCTGTTGCTGGGTTACCTCTATGGCAGGGGCACCTGATGCGTTCTACATACTTATCTAGTCCCAGGAGTTGCATAGAATGACCTCGAGTAACATCAATCCAATTTATTTTCTCGACTTTGCAGTGCCCATAATAGTCAATCTATTCCTTGTACTGTATTATCGGAATAAGAAGATGCTTCCTATAAGTATTCTTGCAATCACATTTCTAGCTTATTTTGGAGCCATTGCTATCAAAGTGGTGTTTCAAACTTTTACTGTGGGCTACATTATAGGTGAATTTGGATATATTTCTCCCGAATCCTCATTATACTATGGACTTCAAACAAGTATATTAGAAGTTGGAATTGCCTTTCTGCTGGCCCGATATGGGGTTAGGAAAAAATACTTCACCATCTCTAACGCTACGTCATATGGAGTATCTCTATCATTCTGGGAGAACGGAATACTTCTCGGAGTACTCTCTGGAATCAGTCTGATATCTGACTTTCTAATAATCGCCTTCGCTCCCCACAATGTTTCAACAGTCGTTTACAATGCAATAAAGAGTCAGCAACCTTCATTATTGTATGGCGCAAAAGAGGCTTTCGGGCTGGTAATGCTATCAATTCTTGAAAGATTCTCGTCCCTGTTTGCCCACGTTGCATGGGGGATACTTGTTGTGATGAGTGTAACGCTCAAGAAAAGGAAATACCTCTACATCGCACTTCCCATGGGTCTGATTGATGCGCTGGTACCATACTCATCTGTTATGGGAATAGTCCTGTTTGAGCTTATCATATTTGCTCTATCACTGCTGTTCATGCTGCTCGCACTTATTCTTCTAAGGGAAGAAATGAAACCCCTAAGTACGATGGATTCCAGCAATTCAAAGGGGACTGGAAGGGATTAATGAATCAGCCTTTCCGAATAACCATAAATCTTTCTTCTTCAACTCCAATCTACAGGCAAATAGCCGACTGTGTGGTAAGCGGAATCGCGACGGGCAAACTGAAGGCAGGAGACACCCTGCCATCATCAAGACAGTTAGCTAAACTTCTAGGAATCAATTATCACACTATTAACAAAGGATATGAAGTTTTGATAAGAGGGGGATACATCTTTATGGATAGAAGGAAGAGGTTATTTGTCAGTGAGAAAGGTAAGGAAAAGGTCAAAGGACTTGATCCTAACTGGACGGAGAACATGAAGAAATCGTTAATGGAAGCGTTATCCAAAGGATTAGAAGGGGAAGAAGTATTGAACAAAATAGCAGAGATTCTCGATTCTGTCAGAGAGAAGGAAGCGGACAGATAGATGGCCACTCCATTTCTTAAGGACATTGTGCTATCGGTCCTTAATGCCAGTTTATGATGAAAATTTCCCACCTCACTCCTGTCTGTTCATTTTGGATATATGGTCAAAGTAATCTAGTTCGACTCTCACGACCCATCTTCCCCTGTCCCAAAAGAGGGCGAGAATTAGGATACAGACCCAATTCCTGCAAGATTGCGAAGTTGATCCTGCCCATATTGCCATCCATAATTCTTGCAGTGGTATTGGTGGCATTGTTTGTGGTTAAGTAGGTCACCCATTTAATTTAAAATAATCTCATTCTTTCAGACAGTGAATTACAGTAAGGTCCAGAGGAGACGTGATTCAGATGTGTCCAATCAATAAATAAATCACCAGTCCTATGAATACCGCATTAATCAAATATGGAAGACCTGGCTGGGGTCTCTTTGATGCAAAATACATCATTGGCCCAAACGACACCAAGGTCACAATCAATGATATCAAGAATGCTTCTAAATTGAACGTGAGATATATTGAGATCAGGGCAAATGTAGGGAGAACAGTATCTCCAAATCCCATGGCTATAGGATTCTCTTTGTCTCCAGCAGTGAAAAGCAATGGGAGTCCGGAATCCAGAGCTGTCTCTGCAACTTCTATCATGCTCTTGGAGATATTCACCGATAAGGAATCATATATTGAGAACACGGCTATGATCACTATAGTGATTTCAATACTGATAATTGAGGCAAGGACAGCGGAGACTCCCGCTCCCATTATTATTCCAAGGAGGTAGATGGCCGATCTGGCTCGCCTGAATGAGTAATATATCAGGAGAAATGCAGCTACTGCTGAAATGATCAGATCAACCAGAAAGTAGAGAAACGACAGATCAAGTAGCAACAGGACGAATACTGAGTATCCGAGCAGGATCGCGACCAGGCCTTTCAGTATGCCAATCTTCCTTTTCCTGGATAAGTATATGAAAAAAGCAGTGAAAGCTACGATTGAAACAATGTAGTAAATCGGTAGCAAAAGGGAATTCCCGGTTGAGTTCCTTATCACCTGGGTCTGTGGTGTAACCAGTAGGGGGAGCGTGATAAATGCCAGTATATTCGTTGCAATGAAGATAAAAATGAATATTAATCTCCTGTACCACGCCTGCTGGGGCATTTCGGATTCAGGCATAGTTCCACCTCCCTGCTTCCAAACTTAAATTTAGCTATTGGGAAACCGTCGACGTCACACGTCTTCCCCGTTGGGAATACTTCCGCTTTTTGTGGAAGGGAGAGCGTGACTTTGCAGGTTGGATAATTGGAACAGCCGATAAATTTCATTCCTTTTCCACTTCTTCTGAGAACTAGAGTACCTCCGTCGCTCGGGCATTTCCCAAATACCTCTTTTGCGGAATTGTACTTGCACTTTGGATCCACGCATCTCAATTCCGGCTTCTGTCCTTTCCTGATGACCTTTATCAGGAACAATCCACATTCGGGGCACTTCCCGTCAGTGAGCTCAATCTTTCCGCTTTTTGGCAGGAAGTAAAAGAAATCTTTGGCTGGGCCTTCGCATTTGATGTATCTGTAATTCCTTCCTGTTTCAACCACAAGATTTGAGCCGCATTTAGGGCACTTGCCGATCACCCTTTCTTCATTGAAAGTTTGATTGAATTTTTCCCTGATGCTTCCCGATTTTCCTATCAGGTCATCCAGCAGGCCCTTTAACATTACCCTGCTGTCCTCTACGACTTCTTCCTTGCTCTTGGTTCCATTGGCGATTGCATCCATTTCCTCCTCCAGTTTTGCTGTCATCTCGGGTTTGGCGATTGAGACCGAATTTAGGAGGAGCGTTTCTGCCATTGCCATTCCCAGAGCCTTCACCCTTATTGGGTTCCCCTCAATGAATCCTCTATCGTATAGCTTCTGGATTATGTCGTGGCGGGTACTTTTAGTCCCAAGCTTCTCCTTTTCCATCTTCTCTATGAGTGACCCTTGAGAATATCGTGGAGGGGGAAGTGTGGTCTTCTCATCTAGGAACGGGTTTGAAAGTTCATACTCTTCACCTTTTCCTAGGGAGGGATCCTCCCTCTCTTGGTAGTATACGAATGGGTAATAAGACATCCAACCCGTGATTTTGACTTTTGATGCAGTATAAGAGAATAGAAGGTCATCTGCCAATGCTGTGTATTCTTTATCCACTACCTCTGCATTTTCAGCCAGTGTCGCCAAAAATCTTCTGGCAATCAAATCGTAGATTTTGAAATAATCTCCCTTCAGTTCATTCTTCTTCATCGGAGAGGTTGGATAAATTGGTGGATGATCAGTAGTTTCAACACGTCCTCTTGATGGAATAAGTCTGCTTTCAGACTTCAGCGCTTCAATTTCCTTCCTGAGATACGAGTCCTCTAGTTGTGTAAGAACAGCCTTCAGGTTGATGGTTCTAGGGTAGACCGTGTTATCAGTTCTGGGGTATGATATTTTGCCATGTTGATATAGTGCCTCAGCAATAGCCATTGCCCGCTCCACTGAAATGCCCATTTTATTTGCTTCCTTGAGAAACTCCGTGGTTGAGAATGGGGTGGGTCTGTATATTTTCCTTTCGTTCTCAGTTATCTCTTTGATGAGGGCCTTTTTGACTGTTTTGAGTCTGATAAGCAAGGAATCTGCCTCATTCTTCTCTTTAATTGGGTTCCCTGAGAATAAGAACTTTGCGTTTTTTATGAAGATGCCAAGTTCGTAATAGTTCTCAGGCAAGAAATTCCTGATTTCAAGCTCCCTTGTTGCCAGAAGTGAGAGTGTAGGACTCTGGACTCTACCAACAGAAACGAAGTCCCTTCCAAGTCTTTTTGTTTCTATACTGAAAAATCTAGTTAATGTTGCCCCCCAGATTAGATCTATTATCTGTCTTGCTTCTGCAGATTCGGCAAGGTTGTAATCAACTTCCACCAGATGATTGAATGACTCTAGAAGCTCAGATCTAGTCAGGGCACTGAATCTTGCTCTTTTAACATCATTATCCCTTCCCATGAGTCTGAGAGTTTCAACGCCTATGGCCTCTCCCTCTCTATCAAAATCAGTCGCAATAATGACAAGTTCGCTTTCTTGATTCATTTTTGCCAGGGCAGAATCCAATCCTTTGAACTTGACCTGTTCTACCGGTTTGACGTCCGCCATCTCTTTCAGTTTATCTATCCTCCAGTTGCTGTATGAATTCGGGAAATCAATCTCAATTATATGCCCCCTTAAAGAAAGGACACTGTAATCAATGTTCTCTCTTTTGAACTTCAGCAAGGAAGTCGTCCCATATTTGACTCTTGTAACTTTTCCATCGCTCAGCGACGAAGCTATTCTGATGGCAGCACTCATTTTCTCTGCGATTATAAGGTGACCCACGCTGCGTTAATCTAAACATAATATTAAATGCAACTGAAAATTAATTCCCAAAGAGTGGAAGCAAGAATTGAGTCAAAAGAATCCGCAATTGAGGGATGTTACTGCACTAGTTCAGGCTTTACGACCTTTGGCAAAATGCGAAGCATCTCATCAAGGCTAGATATCATGTTTTCCATTTCTTCCTGAGATAGCTTTGAAAAAAGTGCGTTGAATTTCTGAACGATCTCTCTTCTGAGCAATGCAGAAATATCTTTCCCCCGTTCAGTTAGGGTAACTAAGACAATCCTCCTGTCCTTCCCCCTTGACCTCGTGACCAGTCCCTTTTTTTCAAGTGAATCTATGGTGAATGTTATGAGTGTGTTAGAAAAACCAGTCAGTTCAGACAGTTTACCGAGGGTCATCTCCTCTTCCTTTTCAATCCTTAAGAAAACCACTACATCAGATAGGCTGATATCATACTCAAGTGTTGGAATGCTCCTGTATATCAGAGAAATCATTTTTTTCAGTCTGAAAAAGCGGTCAATTATTTCATTTTCCCCCGACATTTCCGCCCCCTTGCAGTGTCTCTTTGGCTTCTATTGAGATTCCATGTTCTTCGTGTACATAACGTTCTCCCATAAGTGCTGAAAATATTGCTCCCAGGATGCTCATAGCCAAAGCGATATAAATTGCATAATCCAGGCCGATGATAAATGAAGGACCAATTACATTCGGGAAAAATGAATTAGACTCTAAGGCTGCTCTTGCCCCAAGAGGGATCAAAGCAAAAAGGCTCTGCGGAATGATGCTCATCGGGCTCACTCCAAGAAATGCACCGAACAAAGCGCCAGATGGAGGTATCCCTGCCAATATTGTCGCGATTGAGGTAGGTACTCCAATCTTTATTGCATCAGAGTACATCGCACCAGGGACCTTAAGAGAGAATATAGTTATCGTAATGGAAAAGAATACCGCCATGCTTATTGTGGATGCGACATTATTGATTGTCATTCTCATCCCATTCGCAGATGCCCTATCCTTTGATGCGACCGCGTTCATGATCGCAGTTGTGTTAGGAGATGCGAACAGGCCGCCTCCAATGCCAATCACCACGAGTATAATTTCAAAGAACCATACGTTGAAGTTATATGGAACCATCGTCAGCAGCACCAGTCCAACTGCGGATATGACCATTCCTAAAGTTGCGTACAATCGTGCGCCGTATTTGTCGGTCAGTACCCCCCCAACCGGGCCAAATACAACCATGCCCAAAAGCATAGGCAGCATGTAGATCCCCGCCCAGAATGGAGTCTGGGAGTAACTGAATCCATGAAGGGGAAGGTAAATTCCCTGCAGCCATATGACCACAAGGAACATAATTGCCCCCCTCCCCATAGCTGCAAGGAACAAACTGATATTTCCGTATGCGAATGGCTTGATTTTGAATAATGACAGGTTGAATAAGGGGTTCTTCACCCTCCTCTCAATCGCTATGAACGCAAATATCAGAGCAGTTCCAAGGATGAATGAAGCTATTACCCACGGGCTACCCCACCCCATTTGCTGATTGCCATAAGGCATCAAAGTATACGTGAAGCCCAAGCTGATCAAGATCAGTGAAAGAGCGAGGGAAAGATTACCCAAAAAGTCTATACCAACTTTCTGTCTCGGGGCAGTCTCCTTGAGTTTCACGATTGACCACAGAGTACCTGCCACTGCAAATGGAACGTTTACAATAAATACCATATGCCAGTCAAAGCTCGACAGAAGTCCACCTATGATAAGCCCTAACAAAGAACCGACCACAAATGAAATCTGATTGATACCCAGTGCTTTTCCCCTTTCGTTTCCAGGAAATGCATCTGTCAGCAATGCGGTGCTATTCACCATCAGGAAACCAGCGCCCACTGCTTGTATCATCCTGAATCCAATTAAAATGGTTGCTCCGGTGTTCTTGGTACCGCCAGGAATAATCGACAGAAGCACCGACCCAACCGTGAAAATTATGAACCCCAAAGTGTACATTCTAGTTCTCCCAAAAATGTCAGAAATTCTGCCAAAGGTCACAAGGATTGACGCAAGTACTATGCTGTACCCCATTAAAATCCAGAGCAGGTAGATGAACTCTCCCGACTGGAATGGATCAATTCCGAGTCCTTTGAAAATGGCAGGTAAAGTGATCATCACAATGTTCATGTTAATCGCTGCCATCAACGCTCCAAGCATCGTGTTAGTAAGAACAGTGTACTTGTATTCCATTGGCAGAGTGAGTTATTTTACCTATAAAAGATTTAGTTATAAATTTATTATAAACCAAGAAATTTCGAGCCATTCTAAAATACCTTTGAGCACTTCATTGGGAAATGTTGGATGAAGAAATATTATTGTGCTGGAAGTTAACCAATCCAGATTTCGGCATGTAAATGAAAAACAGGCTATGGGGTCGATCGGATTTGGACCGACGACCTCCCGGTTATCAGCCGGGTGCTCTGACCAATCTAAGCTACGACCCCTAAATTTCCATAAGTATGAGAAATATTAATGTTTATCTGTACTGGCAGACGAGGAATGTCGATCTGAAGGTAAAATGGAATCCCATATAAGAAAATCAATTTCAACAGTATTAGATCAGAATAGTGCATTCGCAGGCAGCAACTCGAATATTCAATAGAAAACTTCAAAATAAAATGATAAAAAGGATTAAACTTCCTGGGAGATCGTCTCTATCTCTTGCAGTATATCCTTCGCAATCCTTCCGACTTCCGTTTCCTGTTCAGAAAGCAATTCCACGTCTTCCAGGGTGTGATTTCTCATCCAATTTACAACAGTTTTCTTTGGCATATGACATCTGTATGATAATTGTCAGACACCTATATATACTTTTTCTATATTCATTCTGCGAATAGAATATAATTATTTTTTGGATTTGATTTTGCCCTCCAGTTCAGTGATTCTTTCCTTGATCTTTTCAATCTGCTCCTGTAATCCTTTGATCTTTTCATTTGGGGGGAACCCTCTGAATTCCATTGCTTCTCTTATTGCTCTCCTTGTTCTCCCGTCTGGTTCCTTTGATAAATATTTACCCAGGCTATTGATTAAATTTGCATCACCAATTTCCTTTAAGCTGTCAGCCACGCTTAACCTGACTGCAAAGAAGCCATCCTCCATCGCATCCAGCAGAAACTTTCCTAACGATCTATCTTTCCAGTACAATTTCCCGATAGCTCTGATGGCAGTTGCCCTAATCATCCAGTTGTATTCCTTCCCGTAATATTTCTTTATGACGGGGAGGAGAGAAACATCACCGATTTCGGCCATGGCATTCAGCGCGGCAATCCTGACAACATCATCATAGGAGTCTGTGTTCAGCCCTTTATTGAGAAGGTCAACGGACAGCTCATTCCCATTCTTCTGAGCTGCCGTGATAATCTCAGCCCTGATGAAATAGCCCGTCTCTTTCTGGAACATTCCAACCAACTTATCAAAAATTATTCTGCTCCTCAATTTACCCGAGGCTTTGACAACTTCCCTCCTGGAATCGTAGTCGTCGGTATCCAGGAATTTCAGGAGTGAATTAATTGCTGCGTCTCCTCCTATCCTAGCAACAGCATCCGCAATTTTTCCTTTCACGTACCAGAATTTTTCCTCGAAAAATGAACCTTCAAGGAACTCTATTTCTGAGGCGCCGAACTTTGATAACTCTATTGCAGCTTCTGCCCTTTCAAGGACGCTTCTACCATTTCCCAGGACATATCGAACCTCTTCCTTCGGGCGATCGAAATCCATGACCTTGAGAACCTTGCTTTCCGGATCAACTGATATTCCCTTCAGTCCCCTCCTCTCAAATTCGAACTCGTTCACTTCCGATTTTATTTCCACTTCGCTTTCCTCGACTCTGTCTTCAAAATAGATTCTTATGGGTACCCTCAGATCATAAATCTTCCCTGCCTGTGTTATCCTCAGCTTGGTCCTGCCTTTGGACGTAACCTCTTTGACTTTGAATTCAGGATGGCCAGGTTCATTTATGAATTGATGAAACACACCTTCAAGTGAGAACCCTGACGCATGCGAGAGTGCTTTCCTGAAGTCCTCGCTTGAAACTCCGCTTTCTTTGTTGGTTTCAAGATAATATTTTACTCCCTTCCAGAAGATTTCATCCCCCAGGTAGTAATTTAGGTATCTCAACACGAGGGAAGCTTTCTGGTAGAGGTGCCTGTCGAATAGTTCCGCAGGATCCTTATACCTGTGTTCGACGATTGGCCTACCATAGTCTTCTGAGAATTCACGCAAGTAGATCTCCTTGTGTTTCTGTACCTCCACCAGGAATTCATCAGTTCCCCTGTATCTTTCTCTATAGATGAGTGCCATATATGTGGCGAATCCCTCATTCAACCAGGCCTGGGACCAATCTTTGCATGTAACGTAGTCTCCAAACCACTGATGTGCCAGCTCATGGCAAACAAGACTTTCTGACTGGTAATCTAAATGTGCTGTCTTGTCGTGGAGTGTCCTTTCGGTGAGGGTAGTCGCGCTTAAATTTTCCATTCCGCCGAACACAAATTCGGCAACGCACGTCTGGCTATACTTCTCGTAGGGATATTTCACGCCCGTCTTGCTGGAGAGAAACTCCATCATATCAGGCGTATTCTGGAATGCAAGCTGTGCTTCCTTTTCTAAATTTGCCGGAAAGTAGGAAATTATGGGCACGCCCTGCCATTCCTGTTTCATTTCCTTGAACTTCCCCGCAATGACGCTTACAAGGTAAGTGGGGAACCTGAAATCCTCTTTGTATATGAAGGTCTTAACCTCCCCCTCCACTTCCTGCACAAGTAGTCCGTTGCTTATGACCATATATCCTTTGGGGACGGTGACCCTGATCTCGTACGAACTTCTGGTGTTGGGGTAATCAAAGCAGGGGAACCACCCGTGGTTATCCATATCCTCACCTTGTGTCCAGAACTGTCTTCCTTCAGCAGTATCCACAAAGAATCCTCCCCTTCGTGGGTATGCCTTGTAGGTGATGGTAAAAATGTACTTCCCAAATGGCTTGAATTCGTTGTATATGATGACCTTCTCTGGAAAAGTCTCGAATTTCACCGGAACACCTTTCACGGACACGTTATAAATATTCATGTCAACAGCATCAATTTCTACCGAAGTTCTAGGGAGGCTGTTCATAACCACATCAAGTTCAACTTTCCCCTCAATCGCCTTCTCTTCAAAATTGATCTTTATGTCGATAACTGTTCTCTTTACTTCAAATGATTTTTCCCTCTCGACTTTATATTCATAACCGCTCAGGACAAAAGGTTTGATGTCTTGGCTCTCCATATCAACCAATAAGATATCATGATATTATTCTTTTTGAACTTCCCAAAATGACCTTCCCAGTAATCTTATTGCAACCAGCGTCAAGATGCTGGAAATGATTCTCCTCCAATGCTATCAGCTATAGCGTCAATCACGGCATCATCATCGTTCGGGGACGGTATCCTGGAGTACTTCAGTCCATTTGATTCCATTTTGTGCTTCAAATCCCAGTCAAGGTCATATAGAATCTCAATGTGCTCATAGAGGAATCCTATTGGGGAAAGAATCACCTCATTGAATCCTCTCCGTCTCGCATAGGAAATGCAGTAATCCGGATATGGCCCGAGCCAGCTTTTTGCAAACGGCCCCTGGCTGTGATAGATGTTTATGTATTCCCTATCTCCAGCAATCATTCTAGATGCACTGCTAATCAGGGACGGATAAGGGTCGTATCCCCGAATTGGGATGCTGTGTGCTGAAAAGACCAACAACTTCTTTTGTTCTCCTATTCGTTGCTTGTAATATTCAATCAACCCGGTGGAGAAGCCTATGTTAGTAATTCTGTGAAAATGCCTTTTTCCAAGAGCGTTCTCAAGCGTCAGGAAATATTCGTCAAATATCTGCTTTGAATAAATTGGGAAAAGAGGGGCCTCGTACACATCTTCTTCCTTTATCATTCCACGTGCATCTTTTAGGGAAGGCTTGTAATGTTTAGTCAGCAGATACACGTTGAAGCCTTCAGATGTCATCCTGTCTCTCAGTTTCTCTCCTATCTTTTTCACAATTGCCGTGGATGGAGTCTTTCCCCCAATCAAATTCAGTTTCCTGATATTCTCGTCCACAAGTGACTGTGGAGGTTGTCTGCCCCTGAGTATGTCCTTAAGGTAATCAGTCATTTCAGCTGTTGTTTCAGGGAAGCCATAGTACATCAACACCAGGGCTTTTTCATTCAAATTTCTTCACCTCATCGACTATGAAATTCAATTTGCCAGGATCAGCCCAGGGAGGTACACCATGCCCCAGATTGAAAATATGCCCTTCCATTTTCCTCCCTTCACTCATTATTCTCCTTATCTCTCCTCTCAGGAATGCATCGTCAGCAGACAGAAGATATGGATCAAGGTTGCCCTGAACGACGCAATTCTGGCACTTCTCTTTGAATGCCTGAAAACCAGTTCTCCAGTCTATCGAAAAAACATCTATCTCAGTTTTACTGAATTCACCAAACAAATGCGTAGATCCCTCGGAAAAGAATATCACGGGTTTTCCGAGCTCCTTCACCCGCCTGATGAACTCCTCTTCCAATTCTCCAAGAAATTTCCGATAGAAATTCAGAGAAACATTACCAACCCAGGACTCAAAGACCTGTATGATATCACATCCAGCGTCAACTTGCAATTTTGCAAATGAAACCAACTCCTCTATTAATCTATCAGTGGGTTTTCCATCCAGCAGAGACAGCTTGGTCTTGGGGTACCCTTTCTCCCCTTTATCCAGGGCATATGACAGGACTGTAAAGGGTCCTCCCGTGATACCTATTATTGTCTTGTTACTGTGACCCTGCGAAATCCTGTTGATCGCCTTTCTTAACGGAGGGTAGTAATCGAATTCCTCCTTCTCCTCTGAAATTTCAATTCCATTCTCGTAACTTACCTTCAGTCCGATCTTTGTCAATGGCAGAAGAATGTCAGTGAATACTACAATGCCGTCAGTTGGAAAATATTTCAATGGCAGTGTCGACACTCCTTCTATGACTTCCGAATCTTTCATCATCCCCAGGAAAGAGTATTTGTTCTTCAAAACAGAGTATTCAGGCAGGTATCTTCCTGCCTGTCTCATGAACCAGACTGCGTTCTCATTGATTTCCCTCTTAGCGATCCTGAATATAATCTTGCTTTCACTCATTATTCTTTAAGCCAGAAATACTATTTATCTTTTCAATAAGTCGCTCGAAGATGGGACATAAAACATAATTGATTCCTTCGCAATCTTGAAACAATCAATCAAACCTACATTTATCCAAAATTTACTGGGCTACAGGGAAATGAACGCATGGAAAAAATGTACTCCAAACTTACAGGCCAAATAATCTAACATTCCCAAATAAATGGTAATGGCACATACCATTGACGAGAATGCCAGGTAGTCCATTGTTACTTCAAACAGCGATGTCCACTATTTTTCCATCTAACTGGTGATGTAACTGCGAAAATTACGAAATACTCAAAATAGATTCGACCGATGGAATTTCTGGTTCCAACCGAGCATTCACCAGCGATTTTTGCACTCCCCTCCGGAACTTAATAAAAGAGAACATTTTCCTCGACATTAAAATGTCCAGCGAGGGGAGGCAAATGAAGTCAATCATCTTGATCGCGACTACTGGGTACCATGAAAAAAAGCTAAAACTACCTGCAGTTGCAGTATGACACAATTTGACTGCATCAGAACATTTTTCTTAAATATGCATCCTCGATATGCCCTTAATGAGTTCGAGGCCCTTCGATTATAACTCTAAACCTATACTGATTTTCTGGGAGACCACAAAGGCATGTGATCTGGCCTGTAAGCACTGCAGGGCGTCCGCGCTGACTGAGGGGCTTCCAGATGAAATGAACTTGGAGCAGTCATTCAATCTTCTTGATCAAATCAAGAGTTTTGGTCCTCCCTACCCCGTCCTCATACTTACGGGGGGAGACATAATGAAGAAGAAGGGGCTTGAGCAAATATTAAAACGGGCAAAGGAACTGGGATTACCAGTTTCCATGTCCCCAAGCGCAACTCCGCTGCTCGGTGAGGAAGCCTACGCACTGATGAAAAAGTATGGGGTTAAGTCACTTTCTTTGAGTCTTGATGGTTCCAGTCCGTTTACCCATGACTGGCTGAGAGGGATAGAAGGGACATTCGACAGGACGGTTAGACTGATGAGGGAAATAATTTCGGAAGGTTTCACTTTACAGATAAACACCGCTGTCTTCAGAAGAAATGTGATGGAATTACCAGAAATACTCAAGATACTTGTTGATAATAAGGTGAAAACCTGGGAAGTTTTCTTTTTGATCAAGACTGGCAGGGGAATAGACAGGGAGGATCTCGACCCCCAGGGCTACGAAGACGTCAACAATTACCTCTCATTTGCCTCAAGGTACGGAGTGGTCGTGCGTACGGTAGAAGCTCCTTTTTTCAGAAGAATAATGCTGGAGAGAGCAAGGCAGGATTATGATGGAGGTGAAACTTATAAGAACCTTGTTTCCAAGACCATCGAACTGTTGGGGAAGCCAGGCGAAAGGAGCCAAGGACATACATCAAATACCAGAGATGGGAAAGGGATAATCTTTGTTTCCCACAACGGTGATGTAAATCCATCAGGTTTCCTCCCATACAATCTCGGAAATGTCAAGGAAAAGAGCATAGTCGATATATACAGGAACAATGAGATACTAATCAAAATGAGAGATCCAAAGAATTTCAAAGGGAGATGCGGAATCTGTGAGTACGGCGATATCTGTGGTGGTTCAAGGTCCAGGGCTTTCAGTTACTACGGTGATCTCTTCCAGGAGGATCCTATGTGTATTTACGTTCCCCAGGCCCTGAAAAGCTTGAATAGTACTAGGTAATTAATCACGATTAAAATGGATCTAATCTTGATTACGCTAATTTTCATTCACGTCATATCTGCCGTCTTTCTGGTAGGCTCATCCATATTTGTCTGGGTAATAGTTTGGCCCGCAAGCAGCATTACCTTGACTGACGAAAAATTAAGAACTAGATTCATGACTGCAATGGGAAAGAAATACGCCCTTTACACGAACATTACGACGGTATTGCTGATAATAACTGGAATCTCTCTTATTTATTATGTCAGGCCGGATTATATAACGAACTTCTCGGCTTCAATACACACGACATGGGGATACGTTCTTACGGTAAAAATCGTGGCGGTTGCACTCATGTACCTGATACTTTATGGAAACAATCTGTGGCACGGGAAGAAGTTCCCAAAACTTGCAGAGGATGGTAAATTCGATGAATTAAAGAGGATGAGGAAATTAGCTCATTATCTATCTTTCATTACAGTTGGCCTGATGATCGTGATAGTGCTGATCGCCAACATACTTGCGGGGGTGTTTTTCTGAAGACCAGCAGGAGTCTTTACGCAAAAGCTACAAGGATTTTCCCGAAGGGAGTCAACAGCCCGGTAAGATTCTACCCACCAAACCCCGTCTATCTGGCAAGCGGGAAAGGACCATTTGTCTATGACGTTGAGGGGAGGAAGTATACCGATTACCTCCTGGCATTTGGGCCAATGATACTAGGCCATTCCCATCCGGAGGTGGTGAAGAGAATTGAGGAAAGGGCAGAAAACGGCACAATGTTCGGGGCCCCTATAGAAGAGGAAGTCAAGTTCGGAGAGTTAATCAAAAGAAGTTCAGGACTTGACAGGATAAGAATTGTAAATACAGGAACTGAAGCGACTCTCCACGCACTGAGGCTCTCAATATTTCACACTAAAAGGAAGAAGATACTCAAGATAAAGGGGGGCTATCATGGAACTCATGTTTACAACTATCCCTCGGAATCAGTAGATGAAATAGATTTCAATTCAGCTGAAAGGGCAAAAGAGAGTCTGGAAAAGAAAGAATATGCTGCAATAATAATGGAGCCGATAATGGGCAATGCAGGCGTAATTATGCCCAAAGAAGGTTATCTTGAGGAGGTCCAGGATCTGGCGCACAAGGCTGGAACACTTTTCATCATGGACGAGGTCATAACAGGCTACAGAACTTCTTTTTCACCATATTATAAGACGCATAAATTGAAACCTGACCTGGTGACATTTGGAAAGATTGTCGGTGGAGGATTGCCTTTGGCGATTTATGGCGGATCTGAGAACATAATGAATGAAGTCAAGCCAGAGGGAGCATTCCAGCAGGCAGGGACCTATTCGGCAAACCCTCTTTCTGTGGCTGCTGGCCTGGAAACGCTCAATTTATTGAAGAAGAAGGATTATTCACGGCTGAAGCATATGACTGAAGTCTCTGCCAGAGAACTGAATAAAGCTGGCGTGACCGTCAACAGCGCTACCGGCATGCTCTCATTCTTCTTTACAGAGAAAGAGGTGAATGACCTTGGAGACGTCAATTCGTCCAAGCATGATCTGTACCTGAAATTCTTTAGATCAATGCTTGACGCAGGTATATACCTGCCGGCAGCGTACGACGAATCTCTGTTCATCAGCTTTGCCCATACCGAGAAGCAGGTAAGGGATTCATTTTCTAAAATGGCCGAGGAAGTAGAAAGGATATGGAAAGGAAAATAAGGATCGTCACCAGAGGCTCCAACCTTGCTCTCAAACAAGTTGATATCGTTGGAAATGTATTCGCTGCAGCCGGGATAAATTACGAAAAAATAATCGTTAGGAGTTCGGGGGATAAGGACCTGAAAACCCCGATTTATGAAACGAAGGAACCGGGCCTATTTGTGAAGGTACTGAATCAGGTGATTACAGATGGGGAGGCGGACCTGGCTGTCCATTCTGCGAAGGACATCCCCAACGAAATCGATCAAGCCCTATCTATACCTTACTATTCTGAAAGAGGCAGTATAAACGACTACTTTGTCTCAAAAGTACCTCTCAGTGATTTCAGCGGAACCGTCGGAGGCTCATCTGTTAGGAGGAAGAGATTCCTGTCGCTTATGAACAGGAGCATTACATTTGTTAACGTAAGAGGGAATATCGAAACGAGGCTCAGGAAATGGGAAAGGGGTGAAGCAGATTCCCTCGTAATGGCAAAAGTCGCGTTAGACAGGCTTGGAATAGCAGTGCAGGGAGAGGTAATCGACGAGGATCTGCTCCCGCCTGCCCCAAACCAGGGCTTCATTGCGGTCGTCTCAAGAAAAGGCTCCGAAGTCGAAAAAATGCTCAAGGAACTGGCCGATCCCAAATCACTCTGGGAAGCTGAAACAGAAAGGAAGCTGATGGGTGACCTCAATCTCGGTTGCGACCTTGCGGTAAGCATCAATGCAAATTACGAAAGCAGAACAGTCAAATTCTCGTACGCAAGCGAAGACAGAAGGTACGATTACGTATTCCATGGTTACCCGGATAAGTCTGGATTAGCAAAATTAAGAGATGTACTTGATGAATGAGATAGTGTACATAGGTGCGGACCCAGGATTCAGGATGGATGGTGTCTCTTTCGTGAGCGTTCTTGCAATAAAGTACACGGATCTCACTTCAATGGGGAAAGTAAGACGAAATATAGTTTTCACATCAAAAAGGGGTGTCATAGCTCTGAAGATGAGTCATGTCGAAATCAAGAGTGACAAAATTTACTGCATAGGGCAAGTAACTTCACGGTACCTGAATGAAATATATGGACGGACGTGCATAATTCCCAAACGTGAGAATTCCGAGGGACTTGCCGAATTACTGTGTGAAAATGAAAAGGAGGTACAAATAATCGCAAGTGATCATGTCTCCCCAAAACTGGTCTCAAAGTTAAGGGAGTGCGGGGTTGAAGTATTGATGACAACAGCTTATGAACTGCTTGAGAACAGGGATGTCGACTATTCTCCCATCAAGGAATCCAGGTCAATTCTTGTTGGGTCATCAAGGTCATTTGAGATCATCATGGAAAAGGACAGTAGCTTGATCAAGGGAAAGGATCTGTACGCAATAGGGGAACCAACCAGAAAAACAATGGAAAGATACGGGGTAGAACCTAAGGCTACATTCGGCACTCCAAATATCAGAAATATATTAAGCAAGATTAAATCGGAAAAGGATTTAAGTCAAGAGTAAATACCGAGTGAAGGTGTTCCCGGTTGGATAAAGGCGGAATTTTCCTGCTCAGAGTAACGTATTCTGATCTTGGCTCAATGTATTTCAGTCAACTGAGTGATTTTCAAATTGATGAAATTTACAGTTACATAAAAAAGAACGAGAGAATACAGGAGGCTGTGGTGCTCTGGACTTGCAACAGGCTGGAAATTTATTTTTACCCAGGTGACAGGGAAACAGTTCAGTATCTGGAAGACTACATTAAGGAAAAGGTGGCTAAATACTCGGTCATACATGGATGGGACGCAATTAAGCACATATTCATGGTCTCTGCAGGACTTGACTCAATGGTCCTGGGAGAAAACGAAATACTTGGGCAGGTGAAGGAGGCCTGGGAACAATCAAAGAAAAATCTGCTGAGCGGCACTAACATGAACCTTGTCTTTCAGAAGGCAATTGAAACAGGAAAGAAGGTCAGGAGAGAAAACGCATTCAATGGAATCAAAAGAAGCGTGGTCAGTGAGGCCCTTGAACTCGCAAATCTTTCAAAGGAAGACAGAATACTTGTAGTAGGGGCAGGCAGAGTTGGCAGGCAGATCGCAAAGATGCTGCACGACAGAAACATTGAGTTTGCCATTGCCAACAGAACGGAAGCAAGGGCAATGGAACTGGCAGATTCTTTTGGCGGAAGAACTGAATCGTTTGATCAGCGCAGATGGAAGGGATATGACGTCGTGATCACTGCAGTCAAAGCGCACAAATTAGTCCTGGACTCATCATTCCCGAAAGATTCAAGAGTTTCGTCCATAATTGATTTAGGGACTCCCCCAAACATTGATCCATCCATCAAGAACAAGCTGAAAGTGATCGACATGGAATTCCTTTCCAGGAAGATAGAAGAGAAGAAGGAGGAAAGGCAAAGTCTTGCTAACCAGGCACTTCGGACCGTTGAAAGAGAATTCAACAAATTTTCCTCTAAGGTCAAGAACGATGAAAAGAGCGAAATCCTGAGAAAAATCCACGAATACTCGGATCTGGTCATTCAAGATGAGGTAAGAGAGATCGAACGCAGGATGGAACTCTCGCAAGAGGAGAAAGTCATACTTGAGAAAGGACTTATTGCAACCAGAAACAGGCTTCTCGGAATTGTAATCAATGCAATTAAAACTTCAGACGATATTATGACGTCAAACGTTATCTCTAAAATGGAGTTGTTAATGAATGAAAACTTTTCCAGATTTAAGGCTAAGAAGATTAAGGAAATCACCTGAATTAAGGAAACTGTTGGAGGAAACTAGTATCGACAGGAATAAGCTAGTAATGCCAATGTTCGTAGACGAAAATCTCAAACGTCAAGAGGAGATCAGCACGATGAGGGGTATTTTCAGATTCCACGAGGATGGAATAGTGGAAAAGGCCAAGGAATATGAAGGCCTCGGAATCCGTTCTATACTTCTTTTCGGGGTTCCCAAGCACAAGGATTCCACAGGATCGGGGGCGTGGGAAGAGAATGGGATAGTGCAAAGAACAATTAAGAGGATAAAAGAAGAAACGAAGCTGACTGTTTTTGCAGACCTGTGTTTATGTGAATATACCAACCACGGGCACTGCGGACTCCTCAGAGGTCAAACTATCGACAACGACTCAACACTGGAGATATACGGGAAGATTGCAAGAACATATGCACGGGCAGGAGTAGACGGAGTTGCTCCTTCAGGGATGATGGATGGGCAGGTTTCGAGGATAAGAAAGGATCTGGACCTGGATGGTTTTGCTGACACCCTGATCATGGCATACAGCGCAAAATTTTCAAGCTCAATGTATGCGCCCTTCAGGGAGGCGGTTTTTTCGACGCCGTCCTTTGGGGACAGGAGAACATATCAGATGCCATTCACGAATACAAGAGAAGCCATGAGGGAAATTGAAGAAGACATTGAAGAAGGGGCGGATATAATAATGGTAAAACCTGCCCTATTCTATCTTGACGTGATAAAGGCTGCGAGGCAGAGATTTGACCATCCTCTTGCAGCATACAGCGTGAGTGCAGAATACTCTTTAATCAAGAATGCTGCAGATTCAGGCATCGTGGATCTTAAAGCGACGGTGGAAGAATCTACAACTGCTATATTCAGGGCTGGTGCTGATATCGTTATCAGTTATTTCACGGAACAGATTTTCAAAGACGGGCTTTAATGTTCAGGTAGTGGAACAATTTATTTTCCTATCTCTCACAATCAATACGTTGCTCTCGATGCTCAATTATATATTTATAGAAATTCCATCTCAGTGAATCAATGAGAACTGTTATCTGGAACATTGATTTCAAATGTAATCTCCTCTGCAAAGGATGCAACGCATTTGAGGGGAATGAACTGTTTCCAAAAGACAGGATTGATGACTTCATCGATGAGATGAAATACAACAACGTGAAAATAACATCACTCACTGGCGGAGAACCAACACTTCATCCGGAACTGCCAAGAATGCTCAAAACGCTGAAGGAAAAAGGATTCATAACCCACATAGCATCGAATGGCACGAATAAGTACATGCTGGAGAAGATTTATCCCTATCTTGACGCTGCTACCATAAGCCTTGACAGTCACATTCCGGAGCTGCACAATGAATACAGAGGACGGAAAATTTTCGACATTGTAGTCGAATCGATGAAGTTCCTGAAGCCGAGGGTGAAGGTGCTCACTTCCAACATGCTCGTGACTGATTTTAATTACGACAAAGTTGGGGATTATGCAGAATACGTGAACGAAAAAGTCGGCATCCCGGTTTCAATGTGCTTCCCAGACAATACTGCTTATTACTATGAGAAAGTCCCCGTTCAGCGGGAACACATATACGATGCATTCAAATATGCTTTTGATAATTATAAAGAACATAAATTCGGGAATACAAGGACTTATTACAAGCAGACATTTGAGTGGCTGGAAAACAGGGAAACATCCAGCTGCAGGGCCGGACAGGAGGTCTTTTACGCCGATTACAGAGGAAATGTTTACCCCTGTTTTTACAAAACTGACAAGAAACTGAATAACAACAGGAAATGGGAAATATACGATAACAAATGTAATGCATGTTTCATACAGTGTTTCAGGGAACCTTCAATTCGCAAGCCTCTGGAGCAGGCCAAATTGATCACTGGGATATATCTATATAATAGGAGGCATCATGGTCAAAGTGAATGAAAATAGCCCTATTCAGCGATACCTATTACCCAATACCAGACGGTGTTTCAAAACATCTTGTTGATTATAAGGAGGAACTGGAAAAAAGAGGGCACGAGGTAAGAGTTTATACCATATTCAAGGATGAAAAGAGTAATGTTTTTGGTCTCCCCTCCGTAAAATTCCCACTGTACAAGGAATACAGGATGGCTATTCCAGTTTATGAGTTATACCGGGACCTTAAAAGATTCAAACCGGAAATAAACCATATCCACACACCATTTGTTCTTGGTACTATGGGGTACAGGTTTTCAAGAAAGAATGGAATTCCGGTTCTAGGGACTTACCATACTGATTTTGTGAACATGGACAATACCATCAATTTTCCTTTTGTCAAGAGTCTCCTGAATTTAGGTTTCCAGTACAACATGCATCTTTACAGGAAGATTGATTCCGTGATATCACCGTCTGAACCAATGTCCAGACAACTTGAATCCTTTGGGGTCAAATCCCAGGTTGTTCATGTGGGGATCAACCTCAAGTCCTTTCATAATTCACAGCAGAAGGATGATTACTATCTGTTCCTGGGGCGACTGACCTACGACAAGGGAATTACAACAGTACTGGAGACGGCTAAAAGGATGCCTGACCGAAAATTCAAGATTGCAGGGATCGGACCGATGAGGAACCTGGTAGAAAAGTATGCAGGCGTCCTTAAAAACGTAGAGTATCTGGGGTTTGTAAATGAACAAGTTAAGGTAGATCTGCTCAGCAGGGCAAGGATTCTTATCCTTCCCTCAAGAGCTGAAACATTCGGAGTGGTATATGTTGAGGCAATGGCCTCAGGAACTCCAGTCATAGCTTCAGCGGAAAGCAGGGAAATTGGGATTCTCAGGGAGAATTACAATGGATGGTTCGTGA
The DNA here is from genome assembly GCA_021817415.1 of Thermoplasmata archaeon. Classification (GTDB taxonomy): domain Archaea; phylum Thermoplasmatota; class Thermoplasmata; order Thermoplasmatales; genus JAKAUZ01. Next base: position 134,282 of record JAKAUZ010000013.1, read on the forward strand.
ATTTCGGGGACGTTGATTCAGTTCAGGAGCGGCTTTTGGAAACTGACAATCACGATCTGGAAGTATATGGAAAAAATGCGCTGGCGTCCAGCAAGGACTACTCTATAGAGGCAACAGCAGACGTCATGTTAAGGAAGTATGGTGAAATGATTGAAGATAGTAAGCGGAATTAAGTTTCTAGGAATTGCAATTTCCATCATCACGCTTGGAGTTTTCGTTTACATATATGGACCTTACAATCTTCTCAAGACGATCTCCTCATTGCCTCCCATATACCTGGTATTCTTCCTGACTGCCCTTGGATTCCATTTACTCTCCCTTGTTTTCTGGGCATTACGAATAAAATATCTCGCATCAGTCAACGGCCAGAAGATTACCTTTATGCAATCGTTGCTCACCGTGGTATCATCTCTTTTCGCCGCAACTCTGACTCCGGGTTACATAGGGGGAGAGCCAGTACGAATCAAGAAGTTGAGCGACTATGGAATGAACCCGGGCAGCTCAGCCGCATTAGTACTGGGAGAAAGGGGGTTCGACGCAATATTCTTTATCGTTGTCCTTTTTCTCATAATAATAGGAGGCTTCATTTCCATATCAGGTCCTTTTAAGCTGTATGTGTACATTGGAGGAGTTGTCCTGATTCTGTTCCTGGTCATTCTTATAGTGTCGATGGGTGCTGCGAGCCTATTCAAGAAGATCCTTTTTAGAATTGAAAACTATTTCACAAGGAAGGATAAAAAGGAAGGCAAAAGAAAGGAATTGTTTCTAAAAATTGCAAAGGAAATAGAGACATTTACCTCTTCAACTAAAACCATGTTCATAAAGAATCCAGGTGTTGTCTTTGCGGGGGTTACAATTACTGCCCTCCTCTGGATATCTGACTTTTCCGTACCTGTAGTGCTTATAATGGGATTTGGCATAACTCCAGATATACTGTACATCATATTTGTTCAAGTGATTCTTGTACTGATATCCCTCATTCCAATAACTCCGGGTGCGGCCGGGATCATGGAAGTCCTAATGCTGGCGACATTTTCGATATTCCTGCCTCATGGTTTTCTTGTTATATTTATCATATTCTGGAGGTTCATAACATTCTACTTCAATATAATACTTGGATCGTTCACGATACACAAAATAGTCACAAAGTGAACTAGCCATTCCCTCCAAAAAATATTAGATTTAACGGATATTTACGTATGGAGAATATTGAACGAAGCCCAAAGGTTGAGAAAATTTACATTCACGGCTCCAAGCCCGGTTTATGATGTTCCAATAATACTTCTGGCACCTATAATATTCTATCTGTCGTCAAGGAACATCATCTTCTCCGTCATCTATTCCATCTCAATAGCTGTCCTTCTCATAACGGACCTGGTAGCCCCGCTGATACTGAAATTTAAATTTGGGCCAAAAAGATCGTTTCTGCTGGATGTCATAGTAATTTACCTGGCACTGGCATACTATTTCATCATAATAGGGATCAGGTTCCTTTCGCCCCAGAACGCACTGATGCTCTCAATCACCACGATACCATTCGTGAGAACCATGGTATTTTTCACATTCACCGAAAGGAAATTTTTCATAACCCATGCCTTATCAATGGTATTTTCAATCGCATTCTCAATATGTCTTGCTGTCCTCGCGCCTTCATTCATAATTTTCGTCCTACCTCTCCTGGTCTCATCGTTGGTCTATTCCCTTTCTTCGCACCTCTTTGTCAAGATTTCGTTTTCAAGTTTCCTTAAGGAGTTCAGCATCGATCCTGTCAAAATAGTCAAAGAGCTGGTGAATACCGTAAGATCTGAGATTTCTTACAACCAGGTTGTCTTGAACTTTTTCGAGCAGATCTATACCACTCTAGTCCCGAGGGAGGTCACAGTCCTTAGGGCTACCTCTGATGCTGGGGAATTCATGATGGTTTTCCCTTATATACATCCGGGGCCACTCGGAGACCTCGGGAGCTCAAATATCACTGGAAAGCTCCAGAATGACCACAAGGGGAAGCAGCTGATGGTTTTCCACACTTCCACAACTCACGACGACAACTGCGCAGGAAACGAAGAAGTCAGGAAAATATCCAAGGTGCTCAGTGAGAAGGGATCATCATTCTCAAACGCATTCGAGCCTTATTTTGGTAAGTACCTCACCTTCGTATCTCTGGGAGACGGGGGAATTTTCTTCATTTCCCCGGATGAACCCAGGTTTGATGACATAAAGATAACGGAAGGCAGGAAAATAGTGAGGAAGGCAAGATCACTGGGACTTAAGTGGGCAGTGGTGGTGGACCAGCACAACAATAACATGGATAGGCCGATCGAGAATACTGATGTTTCCTACCTCATGGATGAGGTGGAATCATCTGTCAGGGGAAGGAAGAAAAGTTACCCGTTATACGGCAGATTAGTCACATCCGACTTTTCAGCAAAAGACATAGGCCCGGGAGGAATCAAATTCCTGATGCTCACAATCAACGACAAGAAGATAGCAATAATACTTGTGGACGGGAATAACATGGAATTTGAGACGAGAAAGCGCATTGAAGATTCGCTGCATGGAATCGATAAGATACTGGTGTGCACAACCGACAATCACATAGTCAATGTAGACGGCCTCAGCGTGAATCCGGTGGGGCGATCAACAGATGCTGAAATCCTCGCAAAGGAGATCAGAGGGATGGCGGAGGAAGTCGGGGATGTCCAGGCACTTAATATTGAGAGAGTCCGCAGGGAATTGAGACTGAAGGTTGCAGGGGAACACCATTATGAAAAGCTGAATGAGATAATCAGGAAGTCGATAAACACGGCGAAGATAGCTGGAATTGCCGCAATTATTTTCTCGTTCGGACTCTCGCTCCTGATTTTTAAATTACTGGCATGATGTTATTCGATTCATCTAAGCACTTCTGGATCAATTGAAATGCCTATTTACGTGGCAATTGGATCACAACCGGATTCCAGGGGTAAATGGAGCTGGAAGATCAGGCATTATTCCAATAAAATGCACAATTGACGTCGAGAAGCTCATTCTTCCTGCACACATTTTATATTTTCAGTTATAATGACGTCAAGAGGACTGCAATGGAACCAAAACAGATCCCCCGTTCAGAAGATTTTGTGAAGAAAAGGAAACTGATGGTCCTGGTAATTTCAATAGCAATAGTGATAACGACAGCCACCTATGTGGCCAGTCAATCATATTCTTCAAAGACAGTCAATGTGATAGAAATCTATCTAAACATACTGGAGAAGACGAATGGAAGCACCCAAGTGACTAATCTAGGAAATCAGACTTACTACGAGAATGACCTGACCCTTTATGGGGGCACGACGGGGTATTTCAGGGTTTCATTCTACAACAACCTGAACCGGACACTGGTCATCACTGCATTTGAGGCAACATCTGGTGGCTTCTCGCTCATATCAGTCAATCCTCACCTGCCCACGCCAATCAGCCAAGGTCATGTGCAGGTAATAATACTGGGAATAAGGGTGCCAGACCAGACATTCGCTGGAAGTCTAGACGTGGCTATGGTCGTAAGCTGACAAACTTGCAATGACTGGTCTGGTCAGTCTTCTACCACTCAAAAATGTTAAATAAGTCACCAAAATTCAATGAAGCAGTATCATGACGACCTCTATTGCCAGCCCAACCCTTGTCTTTATCCCAATTGCTGAGTTAATAATTCTGTATGCAACATCCTTTTCTGTAGCAGGTTTCGTGTTATACTGGTGGTATCGATCTTATAGTAAGCTGGGAATCAGATTTTCGGAAATGGTCAAATTTGGATGGAAAAATTGGAGACGGATATTGCACCATCTTCTGGTATACGCCGGTTTCCAGAAGAAGATACTGAAGGACAGATATGCAGGAATAATGCATTTCTCGATATTCTACGGAATGATTATACTTTTCATTTCCACTGCATTAATTGCTCTATCGCACGACCTCCTCAAGCCTCTTTTCCATTTCGGCATACTCGTGGGATGGTTCTACCTTAATTTTGAAGTATGGGCCAATCTGGGAGGGATTCTTCTTACCATCGGAATAGTCATGGCACTGTACAGACGTCTGGCCAAGAGAATAGAACTGGATACCATTGCAGATGATTATATACTGCTGTCTGGCCTGCTTCTGCTTGCCCTCCAGGGCTTCATACTTGGTGCACTGAAGATTTACCTCTTCAGGAATGGTTTTGATGATTACAGATTTGTAGAGTGGAGTCTGAGTTACGTGTTTTCCTTCGGTAATGTGTCTCAGGGCTCCGGAATATTGCTTTACAGGGACTTATGGATGTTCCACATTATGACTGCATTTGCAATTGCAGCATATCTCCCGTTCTCGAAACTGTCGCACATAGCACTTTCGTCTGTCGGAGTTTCCGTCAAGGAGATCAAGCCGAGAGGAGAAATGCCAACCCCATTTATTCTATCGGAACTAATGGAGTCTGGCAACTTTGATTTCAAGATGGGGGCCAAGGTCGTCAAGGATCTTCCCAAGTTAAAGAAGATTGAGGCACTTGCGTGTACGGACTGCGGGAGATGCGAAAGAGCCTGTCCCGCACATATTGCTGGATCAGACCTAGACCCCAGGGTGATTGTCCAGAACATAAAGAAAAACGTGTACTCGGGAGAAGCTGAGATGGGGTCGATGATAATGTCAGAAAACGCGGCATGGGCCTGCACGACATGCCAGGCGTGCGTCGAAGAATGCCCAGTTTTGATAGAACCATTTTCATTCATTATGGAGACGAGAAAGAATCTCGTTATGGAAAGCAAGCTCAGCAAGGAAACCGTCGGGTACCTCAATAATCTTACCTATGCCCAGAATCCGTTCAACAACCCTCCAAGCGACAGGGATGAAATGCTGAAATTTGCTCCAAAATACGAGGAAGGAATGGACATCCTGTACTGGGTCGGATGCATGGGCGCCTTCGACCCACGGGGGAAGGAGGTGGCCAAAACGGTAATGGAGCTCCTCAACAAGGCAGGCGTTAAATACGGCATCCTAGGGTCTGAAGAAAAATGCAACGGGGAAACTGCAAGAAGAATAGGAGAAGAGGGGAGGTTCCAGGAGCTGGTATTATCCAACATTGATACTTTCAAGAAATATAATGTCAAGAAAATTCTCACCGCCTGTCCACACTGCTTCAATACTTTCAAGAACGAATATCCAAAATTCGGGCTGAACGTGGAGGTTCTTCATCATTCAACATTCCTCACCAATCTGGTAAAGGACGGAAAGCTCAATGTGAAGAAAAAGGAAGAGACGGTAACGCTTCATGACCCATGCTATCTGGGCAGGATAAATGGGCAGTACGAGGAGACCAGGTTCATTGTAAAATCAGCGACCAACTTATCTGAAATGGAGAAGTCAGGTTCGAAGAGCATGTGCTGTGGTGCAGGCGGTGGAAATTATTGGTACAAAGTGGAGAGCCAGGAATCAATAAGCCACATAAGAATGGAACAGGCACTTGAAACAAAAGCGGAAAAACTTGCAACAGCTTGTCCGTTCTGCATGGCTATGATGGAAGATGCGTCCAGAACTATGGACGTCGAATCGAAAATAAAGGTAAGGGACATCGCAGAAATACTCAAGGAAAATCTGGCCTGACGTCAGGTTTGACCTGAACGAAAGAGCCACCGGGGAGAATTGGACTCCCGACCTGCTGATTACAAGTCAGCCGCTCTGCCAACTGAGCTACGGTGGCAATTTCGAAACCGAGAACATATAATTGTTAATTATAGTTTTCATTTTGTTTCCTGCATCAAATGACTACTCTCCCATTGAGATTGTCCTAACAATAACAACTCTTAATGGAACAGCCGTACCAAAACCTCTGACAGAGAAGGCAAAGCAATTCAAGATTACGGAAAGTCGTCTGGTCAATTCCGTTAGCTAGATGGCCCACCTACGCTGATAAGTGATCCTCAGGATCATCCTCAGCTCCCTCAGCATGGAAGCGCCGGGGGGGAGATTTGAACTCCCGAGCTCTCACGAGCAATAGATCTCGAATCTATCGCCTTGGCCGGACTAGGCTACCCCGGCTTAGTTTTAGACCAGTTGAAAAGCAGTTCGTGAATATAATTATTTATGGTGAAGCCAGGAGTACGAGGCAGGCCTTCAGATTTCAATCGTTCAGTAAGGAGATGATATCAGCGACACACAATGTTATTAATTGTCAAGGAATTCCAATTTCAGATGGAAGAGGCCAACATAGTTGTCATCGGTGGAGGTGTCATTGGACTTTCAGTAGCTGCCCAGCTTTCAAAAACAAACGAAGGTGTATATGTCCTGGAAAAGAACAGGAGAATAGCACAGGAATCAAGCAGTCACAATAGCGGCGTTATCCATTCAGGCATACATTATCCACACGGAACACTCAAGGCTGAACTATGTACAAGAGGAAACACCGAGCTGTACCGGTTGTGCCGAGACCAAAATATTCCATGCAAAAGACTGGGAAAGCTCACGGTCGCAGTATCTGAAGAGGAAATACCGGACCTGGATCGGCTTGTAAAGAATGGGGAGGAAAATGGAGTAAAGGGCATGAGGATAATTGATAAGCAGGGAATCAAGAAAATGGAACCAAATATTGTGGGTGAAATGGCAATTTATACAGAATCCACGGGAATAGTAGAGCCGGATGAGCTTTCAAACTATTTCATGTCTGTTCTAAAGAATAATAATGGGACTGTAGTGACGGATACCGAGGTGACAGGCATTGAGGATAGAGGCAACATATACCTGCTGAGAGGCTCAAGTGCAGGGAAAAAATTCAATTTTTATTCCAGAACTGTAGTAAACTCAGGTGGCTTAAATTCCGACCAGATTGCTTCTTTTGTAGGATTGGATGTGGATAGACTGGGTTACAGGCTCACATATAAAAAAGGGGATTATTACAGAATCAAAGGTGACCCTCCAGTTAAAATGCTCGTTTATCCTGTCCCCCAGGGAAACTGGCTTGGGATTCACATGACTCCGGATATGGCAGGCTCAGTTAAACTGGGTCCAAATAGCTATTATGTCGATGAAATAGATTATTCAGTCGAATCAAACAGCGATCAATTTATGGAAGAAGTCAGGAGGTTAATGCCTGCAGTCGCAGGCATAGAAATACAACCTGATTCAGCAGGAATAAGGCCAGCTCTGGCTGCCCACGGCAGCTCGTTTCCTGATTTTATAATTAAGCACGAGCGTGAACATGGCCATTATGGATTCATTAACTTGATAGGAATGGATTCTCCAGGGTTGACCGCATCACCGGCAATAGGAGAGTATGTAGCCCAGATTTACGAAAATGAAATTGATGAATGAAATAGCTAAGGAAGCCCATTGACTTGTGAGGTTCCAGCGCAACCCCAGGAGAAGATTCACGCCTGAGTCATGATCCCTATGCGATTCCATATAAGTTTCACGAAAGTAAATTGCGCTGATCCTTGACGCGATGAACTACTACGACACCAATGAACCTGCGGAGTTCGACTATGACCTAGACACTGAACAGATGCAGAAGTACATAACGGTCAGGGGCAAGGAGATGCCTGTGCAGGAAGCGATAATGGAGTTCCTTGACAAATCAGCCATCATAAGGGACAAGAACAACAAGGCTGCGGTGAAGAAGTTCAGGGAGATGGCAACCGTCAGGAACGGAGATCTCCAGAGGATGCTGAAGAGGGTATCCAACCGGACAATGGGGATCACCGACAGGGACTGGAACAGTATGACAGAGGAACAGAGGGATGCAGCGAGGAAGGATTACATTGAGAAACTATCAGGGAAGAATCACAAAGAATTACCTTCAGAAGGGGACTTGGCAACTCACAGGGAGAACAATGAAGAGGGGAAAACAGTCGTTCCGGATAATAATGAGAATCAGGAAAGAACCGGGGATGATCCAGGGTGAAATCCAAGGGGAAGGGAAAGGGTGCCCACACGTCAACTGAAAAGAAGAATAATGGAAGGATCCATGGGGCAACAAAACGATTTCACCTGAAGCTGAAACATCTCCTGGCAGGTGTGTCATTTATTTCCCTCTTCACTGCCTTTGAAGTCATGTCCGTTCCCGTTGCAAGTGGAATGATCGTGCTTTTCACTCTGACAAGGAGCGGAGCTGCGGCAGTCTGGTTTCTCACAGCCTTGTTCACAGGAAGTTTCGCATACGAGCTACACCATAGGGAAGAAAAGGTTAAAGTATAGAGGTTGATTACTAAATGGCAATGTACCAGAATGCAGGAAAGAAATACAGAAGCATAGACGTCCAGGATGTCATTGCACTTACTGCGATGGTAGGCTCGCTCTTGGGCATTCTCTGGGTCACTGGAATTTTGAGATGAGGCTGGCAAATGAGCTAGAGGACAAACTAAAGACTCATTAAAAGAGATGGTACGGAAATGCGTATTGGTATGTTTGATTCCAAGAGGCAGCTCGACTACTGGGACAGGAGGATAATGAGGGACGATATCCTGATAACCATATTTGTAGCTGTTCTTATAGTCATAATTGCGTCATTTTTCATCTGAGGTACCCTGCAGAGTCTTTAGGGACAGGAATCAACGATAGAGGCTACTGAGGCCATATCCCAGGCGGTTATCGCTATCATCTTGATTGGATTTATCCCCCTGATTCAATGAAGGCCTGATTTTAATTTCAAATTGAGCAATTATAAAATTATTTGAGAATAGGATTAAGGCATCTTACCTGGAATCATCTCTATGTTTTATGTTTGACATCCTGAACTATTAAAAATCAATTAGGTTTTTACAGTATCACAATATCAAAAAATACTAATACTGCAGAAAAATCAATGCAGCCAAGAGATGACCAATTCAATGAAATCCGGAAATGAAAAACCTGTATTAGCGATAGTCGATATTTTTGTGGACACCATGAAATTGGAAGAGGTAACCCATGATCTCTGTCTAATCGACGCTGTCCAGGAGGTTTACGAAGTGACTGGAGAATTTGACATAGCTACTGTTGTTAGCTCCAGAAGCATAGAAGAATTCCGTGATACACTGAAGAACAAGATTATGAAAATTCCCGGTGTAAAAAGCGTAGTCAGCTCTATAGTTCTGAGCGCTGACAAAGGTCCGCGAGCCAGACCTTCTTCCCCGGAAAACAGGGAACGATAGGTTAGGATATATTTAGGGTCATTTTGGTTAAGGAACTGATTATGGGGTTAATAATATGAACAGTCTTTGCAATAAAAATCATATACAATATATTAATATAAATATTCAAAATCGCTTTGCATATAATAAAGACGGTTTTAACCGCTGGAGAGATTTAAATCCAGAAAACGGCCCAATAATTACATGCTTCGGGAAGAATAAGGGTAGGCCATCATGATAGGGACAGGTTATCTCCTCATCACTGCTCTAGTCTGGGCAACGATAATAGCCCTCTCCTGGGGACTCTCAAAATACTTGAAAAAGGTCTATAAAAACGAGAAGACTTTTCTCGATAAACTCCTCAATCCATTTGAGAACGTGATCTATCGTATACTTGGAATAGACCGCGACAAAGGCATGGACTGGAAGGAGTACTTTCTCAGCCTTTTTATGTTCAGTGTTTTTACTGTTGCGATATCATTTATTGTCCTTACTTTCCAGGGAATGCTCCCCCTAAACCCAATGAAATTCCATGGGATGAGCTGGTCGCTGGCGTTCAACACTGCAATGTCCATCTCATCCAACACGAATCTCCAGCATTATAATGGGGGGTCCACATTATCATACCTCGGGCAGATGGTAGGGATCCAGTTCTTGCAGTTTACCTCTGCAGCATCTGGCATTGCGGTGGCTGTGGCAATATTTAGAGGTTTTGCAGGTAAAAGAGGTGGAGACAGGAATCTAGGGAATTTTTATACCGACATGGTGAGGACCATGACAAGGGTACTTCTTCCACTGACGCTTCTTCTATCCTTAATTCTTATAGGGCTTGGAGTACCACAGTCCCTTTCAGGTTATAGTCTTGTAAGGACCCTCTCAGGGAGTTTTGAACTCATTAAAGTAGGCCCAGTTTCTTCTCTTGTATCCATAATGCAACTTGGAACAAACGGGGGCGGGTATTATGGGGCGAATTCTGCCTATCCGTTTCAAAACCCCAATCCCCTAACCAATTACATTGAGCTTGGGGCCATGATGCTGATTCCCACTTCAATGCTTTTCCTTTTCGGGCTGATGCTTGATAAGAAGGGCGAAGGCAGGACTATTCTCATTGCTTCTTACGGCCTTTATGCCATTGATCTTGCAATTGCACTGATCCCCAATACTGGGCTGGGCCCTGGAATGGAGACAAGGTTCGGTGGTTTCTCCCCAGTCTTATACACAGTAACTACGACTGCCTTTACAACAGGTTCCGTAAACACAGCCCTTGCAGCAATGCACCCACTCGTGATACTGGCTGCCTTCTTGGGAATGATGATACAGGCAACTCCGGGGGGAGCAGGAGTTGGTGCCATGTACATGCTTATGTACGTGATGATAACAGTGTTCATTGTTGGACTTATGGCAGGTAGGACTCCAGAATATCTTGGAGCGAAGATCAGTGCAAAAGATGTTGAACTTGCAATTGTCGCATTCTTATCCCATCCAATAATCATCCTTGTCCCAACAGTCCTTGCCTATGCACTTGGTGCGGTACATGCTATAGGCCTCGGTAACGGACCTGTTGGGTTCACAGAGATACTCTATGAATACACTTCAGCCGCGGCAAACAACGGCTCAGATTTCCTCGGGTCGAGCGGAAACACCGTGTTTTTCAATGTTTCCACCGGTATAGTGATGTGGGCCGGCAGATTCATACCAATATTAATAATGCTCGCCATTTCGGGGAGGATGTATGACAAGAAGAGGAGCCCAGAAGTAGCTCTTAGGACGGACGATCTTATCTTCCCTGCAATACTCATTTTCAGCATCATTATACTCGCCGTACTGACTTTTTTCCCATTCCTTGCAGTGGGGCCAATTCTTATGCATCTGGAAGGGATAGGGAATGCCCTTTAGGTGGAGCGGGAATCAGGAAGTGTACTCCAGACCTGAAACTAATGAAGATAGGATCAGCTGGCCGCATGTGTTAAGGGATTCACTCGCAAGAATGAATCCACTGAGACTCATAGAAAACCCTGTAATGTTTGTAGTTGAACTTTCCTTCCTGGTGGTCTTGCTCATGACCATAGCACCAGGGGCTTTCCCCGGTTTGGCACACAGGTCTGACAGAGTCTTCTATGCGTATGTAACTGCCATACTTTTCGTAACTGTATGGTTCAGTACAATCTCCGATTCATTTGCAGAGGCAAGGTCCAGGGCATCAGCAGCCAGCCTGAAGAAACTGGAAAAAGAAGGGATTGCCAAGAGGATACACGTGAACGAAGATGGAAAAAGGACAATTGAGCCTGTTAAGTCCTCTGAGCTGAGAAAAGGGGACATTATCCTCATCGAGAAAGGGGACATGGTCCCAATTGATGCTGAAGTCCTGGAGGGAATAGCAATGCTGGATGAGTCCCTCCTTACGGGAGAGTCTGCGGGAGTTAAGAAGTCCAAGGGAGACACCATCATTGGGGGGTCAACGGTCGTGAGCGACTCCATCGTTGCAGTTGTCAATGCAAATCCTGACGAGACCTACATAAGCAAGCTTGTAAAGATGGTAGAATCATCTGAAAGGCCAAAGACGCCAAATGAGGCTGCTCTATCAATACTGCTGCTCGGACTGACCGGTGTTTTTACAATAATTCTGGTGGCACTGATTGCACTCTCGCTGCTGCTCAACCTTGGCGCTGATCTATCTATTCTCATCGCTCTGTACGTATGCTTACTGCCAACCACAATTGGAGCACTTCTACCAGCCATAGGTATATCCGGAATAACCCGGATGTCAAGGAATAAAATAATAGCTAAATCCGGAAAAGCCATAGAGACAGCAGGGGATGCAGACGTAATACTCCTTGACAAGACTGGAACAATAACCGTCGGGAACCGGCGTGCGCATCAGTTTATCCCCCTGGGAAACCACACCGAAAGGGAACTAGCTGACGCCTCGTTCCTCTCATCTTGGAATGACGATACTCCAGAAGGAAGGAGCATAGTGGAACTCGCTTTCTCAAAAAAGTTCATTCCAAAGGAGTATGATGCACTGAGGGAAGGTGTTTATAAGGAATTCAGTGCAGTAACAAGAAGTAGTGAAATAACCCTTGTTGACTCCGACGACTTCACATTGCCAAAGGGTGGAAAGGGAATATTCCAGAGGCACAGGTTCAGGAAGAAGTTCGTGCTCGAGACCCGTCTAACAGATGAGACAATAATACAGAAGGGCGCCCCCGATGTCATAAAGGAAGTTGCTAAATCTATTCCCGACAATTTTGATGAGACAGTGACAAGAATTACCTCAGAAGGCGGGACTCCCATTGCAGTATCCGTGAACGGTGACATAATTGGGCTCATATACTTCAAGGATTTGATAAAACACGGAATCAGGGATAGAATACTCGGCCTCAGGAAGATGGGAATCAGGCCGGTGATGATCACAGGAGACCATCCTCTTACTGCGAGAAGCATAGCGGGTGAGGTAGGAATCGAAGAATTTGTCGCACAGGCAAAACCTGAGACCAAGTACCAGAAGGTAAAGGAAGAACAGGCTGAGAACAGGGTTGTTGCAATGATTGGGGACGGCACAAATGACGCCCCGGCCCTTGCCGCAGCGGATATCGGCCTTGCAATGGCATCAGGAACCTTGGCTGCGAAGGATGCAGCAAATATGGTAGACCTTGAATCAAACCCGTCAAAGGTCATCGATGTGGTCATGCTGGGAAAGCAGCTCCTGATGACAAGAGGTGCTGTCACGACATTCAGCATCACCAACGATGTCGCCAAGTACTTTGCAATAGTGCCCGTAATGTTTGTGAGCATCCCTGCACTTGATGCCTTGAACATCCTCAGATTGACACCTCATATTGCTGTGCTCTCAGCCCTGATATACAATGCTGTGGTGATCCCAGCACTTATACCAATAGCGCTGCGTGGAACAAAGTTCAGACCGCAGAGCACGCTCAAGATATTCCTCAAGAACCTATTTGTTTACGGAGTTGGCGGAGTTTTGCTGCCATTTGCTGCTATCAAGCTGATAGCTATATTGTTAGTAATTATGGGGGGAGTAATATGAAAGGAAGAAAACTTATCTCTGGCACACTGAGACTGGCTCTGATCTTCGCTGTGATCTGCGGGGTGGTGTATCCTGTTGTGGTAACCGGTATAGGGCAGGCCTTATTCCCTTACCAGGCAAACGGCGATTTAGCTCAACTGGGAAATGCTACTGTTGGATCATACCTCATTGGACAGTCCGTCAACAATTCTCCCTACCTATTCCACGTGAGGAATGATTCTGCTTCAGGTGTGGACCCGGATATTACAGTTGCAAGTGCTCTTGCACAGGCGCTGGTAATACACAACACAACAAATATATCCATAGCGTACCTGGATGGGCTAATCCATAATAATACCCAATATTCAATGTTCTTTTTCGGAACGGCTTTCGTGAATGCACTGAGCCTGAATATCCAGATCATAGACCATTTCCACAATAGCATTGCAGTGTACGCGAAAATATATAATATGCTGAATGACCATTAATCAGGCATTGCAGAACTATCAACACAAATTTTATGGTAGCATGAAACAAGTAATACTGTCGCTCCAATCCTTTCACCGACCACCCTGATGAACATCCTTGTTCTTATGATGTGCTTTCTGTTTGATTCATAATAGAGGACTTCTCCTATGTTGATTTCTTCCTTGTTATCTTTATGATCACCCACCTATTTGCTTTTTCTGGAAACTTTGTATGCTCTTCTATTTACCGCTTTGCGGTATTCTGACTTCCATTTACAGGGATGGCAGGATGCTAGTCTATCTCGAGCTGCAGTGCAGCATAAGAACCTTCAGCTCCTGCCACGCCTCTCATAGGAATCATATGATTGATTCCTCTTGAGCATGTAGTATATCATCCGGAGAAGATGCCTTGCTGCGGCTATCTTCGCCTTGTTTGTTCCAGATCTCAGCTTTATTCTCCTATATGCTTCAGTGATAGGAGAATCAGGCTCCCTTATTAGGTAGACCAGTACGCACTCCACCAGAATGTACTTTAGGTATTTGTTCCCTGAAGTTATGTGGCCCTTGTATTCCCTGGATCCGGACTGGTATATCCGAGGCACCAGACCTGTATAGGAGAATATGTTAGCCTCCTTCGGGAATCTGTTCACATCTCCTATCTCCGCTGCTATTGCTAGGGAACCGTACTTTCCTATTCCAGGTATTGTTTCAATTATCCTGGCGTACTGATTCATTTCCCACTTCTCCGCTATGTGAATGTCAGTTTCATATATTTGTTAACATTCTCCAGATCTTCCACAAGTATCCTTAACATGGGAGAAGCGTCTCTCAGGGTGGAGAGACTCTTCTTTGTGAAGCCATCAAAATCCATTCCCAGCCGGTATGATTGATTTCTGATCCTGTTCTTTATTGCTGTCCTCTGTCTTACCAGGAAATTGCGATTCCTGCATATGTTCCTGGACTCGCTTATTTCTCTAGGTGGAAGGTACGATTCCGGCATGTATTCCCTCTTGTAAAGGTCCAGCAATATATGAGCGTCATTCCTATCAGTCTTGTTCATCGATTCAGCTATCAGTCTCACCTTGGCGGGATGAGCCACTCTAATATTGTGGCCAGACAGGAATGAAACTATCCTATCAATGGTGGAAGAGGCTTCCACTATCACCGTGGCTTCACTTATACCGTCAAGGAATTTGTTGAATTCCTATCTGCTTGTGAGCACATATCCCTCTTTCACAATCTCTCCATCCTTCTCAATTATTCCGTACGGCTTGCGTTTACCAATATCCATAGCTACGTTATACATCTTTCATCACCATTCCATGAGCTGCAGCATTATCTGACTTGCTGCAGCTTCAGCTACGGGAAGAAATCAAGCATACCAGTCTAAGAACCTCCTTCTGTGACCGGGTCTGGTAATAATAATGTTTATTCATGGGTTGCCCATAATACAGCATGGCAAACCTTCTAGATGAGGCACTCAAGGAAATATACAAGGAAACGATGGGTCGTGATCCCCTGGCATTCATGAAGGATGCAATAGACTGGAATGCATTCCCGCCCTTATTGAAGGACATCTATCAAAGGGTACAAAGTAACAGGGCGATACTTCACTTGGATTCTCTCCTCATCCCTCTAAGAAGTCCATTATCTTTCGAATCTTGGAGTTGAACCACTCTTCAAATTCATTTTTCTTGATCGGGTCAAAACCACCTTCCGGTCGATATACTTCTTCATATTCGTAATAGTCCGAAAAGAGTCGATGCCAAATCTCGGCTATCGCACTATTTGAGTTGAAACTTTTGTACAGAGCTATCCAATAATTTCTAAGATTTTGCCACTTTTTTCGCTGATATATGCACCCAAATCGTTCTCAAGACGCTCGCTGATATCCTCTTTCATTTCACTTCCATCTCTCCTTTCCCTCATTCCAAACAAACATAATTAAACCGTTCTCTCCAACTTCCTTTACTTCTTGATCTTTCCCCATAATCACCATCACTTCCCCAGATCCTCCCTCATCTTATCATACTCCTCTTTCGATATTTCACCTTTTTCATACTTTTTAGCGTGTTAACCAATTGTAAGCAACAACCATTCAGTTCACCTCAGCGTTTTTCCTTAGCAGGAAATATGTATATATCTTCATCACTGCTTCCTGTATCTGGTACATCATCTTCTTTGCCATGATCACCTCTCCCACCACCCTCTTCAAAGCGGAGAAGAATATCTCAACCCTCCATCTCTTCCCGTAATCCACCTCCTTCTTCCATGCATCTAGCCCAGTCCTCCTTATTCTCCTTACTGTCTTGGCTCTGTATGGAGAACCTCTGGACAGGGTGGAAGAGTTCTCCCTTGGTGGAATCACAGCTTCAATTTCCCTGTTGTGAAGAAAATTGAAGTTGCTTCTTGA
>JAKAUZ010000063.1 GCA_021817415.1 Thermoplasmata archaeon
TACTCCTTTTCCTAGCAAATCCATCATACCTTCCAGGGTTTATACCAATAACGGTGATAACAATAATCAACGCAATTTTCATATCTTCCAACATTCTTGCAGTTTCGCTGCAGGCCGTCAGGAAGACGAGGATATTTCTCCTATCATCATCCCTTGCACTCATCTCCAATTTCATCATTTCCATACTGCTCATCCCGAGGTTCGGGATAAACGGGGCAGCTGTGGGATTTTCGTCCATTTACATCATGAGCTTTGCTGTTACGTACTACTATTCAAGGAAATATGGAACGGCGTATTTTGAGAGGGGTAAGATCGCCAAGATAATGCTCTCAGGAGCAATAATGTTCTCCGTTGTTTTCGCACTGCAGATGTACTACTGGTATTCTCCATTGAAGATGGTAGCATACATACTTCTTGGCTTTGTGATATACGTACTGCTCATCAGGCTGCTGGGCACATTCAGCTATGAGGATATAGAAATGTTCACGAAACTCCTCCCCAAGACGATGAACATCAAGGCAATACTTAGGAAACTTGTTGTGAAGTGACTTCATTTGCCTCTCGGCGAGAAAATAGAACCTGCCTCAAGGGATGAAGGCCATCATATTTTATTATAATGTTCAAGCTGCAGGGGGTGCATATAAGAAGCGATGGATCTGTCAATGCAGCCCGCAAAGTCACCTATGAGATATGCAATGAATACTGAGAGTGCATAGCTCAATATTTTGCTAGTTCCGCTCCCATCCAAGGATCTCTTTATACACATGGTCCTCCAGAGTGTGAGTCCAGGTATGCTAAAGGGGAAAGGGGGTAACTTGTCGTCCATCCTATGAGGATGAAAAGGCTGTTATTGAAGAATGCCAGTAGCACTATGGGGAGGGAACAGGTAATCCATATGTCCACAACATTCCACATAGCCTGAGATTTGAAATTCTGTAGGCCTATCAGTATGCCGCTTGATAAATCGCCAGGTACCATGAACAGCATATCTATACGATGGTATTTTACTGGCGCTATGTATTTGAAGGTGTGGAAGAAGAGCATCGCAAATCGGTGTTGTTGAGTAAGGTGAGAGGAAGGAGATTAGTCCCAGCGAGGCCTATGAGAAGAAATTTCACTATCATCCCTCTGATCTGTCTATATTCCCCCTTCCTATACTGTAGATACATAGTGCTACAGTCCGTACCCCAGTCCGATGGAAAAGAATATTTTCATCAAGGAGACTATGGCCAATAGGAGCAAAACCGTTCCCACCAGTTCGAAACTGTAAAAATGTATTATGCATATAAAGAAGACTAATCCAGCAAGAGCGTATGCAACTGCATTCACGTACTAGAAAAAGATTCCCCCGCTGACTTCCTCACTAAGCTCTATTTGTTCTATCAGCACGGCAAGACGAATGCTCGATATATTAATGTTGTTTATTTCTAGCTTCTTTTAGCTTATGTAACACCCTTTCAGAACGTATAGTTAATCGTTATTTTGATGGCTGGCCTAGTGGACTATATTTACATCTCTCGAATTTGGCGGTAACCGCAATAACATTGATATAAGTTTTTCTGAAGGCTACATTCACTCCACCACATTGGAAAGACTATTTAACTGTCCTAAATTCTTCCCGTTGAGTATGCTTCCGGTAAGTTAACTTGGGAGGCTTTTTTCAGGTTATGGTCTACCGAGCCGGACAGGGAGGAAACGCAGAACTTTACTTGCAAGGACAAATACAAAAATGGTTCATCTAAAGCACCTATCACCCACGAAAATTCATAACCAAAGTACGGGAATCTTAACGATTTCCACAACAGAATACTTTCATTGAGTGCTGCAAACATCATGGGCAGAGTAGCATTCAGAAAGACCACTTGGAATTTGAAGAAGAGTGGTAGAAAAAGTGGAGCGATTTCGGGGTATGACTTTAAAGCGAATGAGGGCTCTGGATGGGCTATACATTTCACAGTAAAATAATTCTCTCAAAGGCCAAAATTTTAGCTTTCTACTTTCCCCCTCTGATAACGGTGCCACCAAAGTCAGCTTCACTGTCTTTGAGAACGGTCAGGTTGCTTATTGACAAACCTCGGTCAAGCAGGGATTCTGTTATAGCAGAGTTTGAGGTTACATCATCAGACAGTAGAATTGATCCATTATGCATATATTTCAGGGCTAGTGAGAATTCAAATTTCATATTCGGATAGGAATGTTCGCTATCATGCAGGAACACATCGACTGACCTTAATTTCTCGAGAAGAGGCGGCATCTTGTCACTGGTCTTTCCATAAATCAACGTCCATTTTGCCCGCAGGTCACCGTGAATGATCCAACCAGGTTCTCTTCCATACAATCTCGGCATACCTACCTCAGGATAACCTATTGAATAGAGGTGACCTATGCCGTTATCATTGATGGCTTTCAAAATCATAAGGGAGGACATTCCATCACTAACGCCAGTTTCTACGACAGTTTCAGGTTTAACGGATCTTATCACGAAATAGAGCGCGAGACCTTCTTTCAATGAAAGGACCGATGGCTCGTGTTCCTTGTAAACAGCACGGATGTCATTCATCATTTCTTCGTACTCAGATGAAATCGTAGAAATATCATCGGTGGTGAAGCGGTAGTCGCCAGCAATGGAGCGCAGGAAACTTATCCATTCGTCAGTAAATCTTATTTCTTTAAGAGATGGAAAGATGTGATTCATGTTTGATCTGTACCTTAGAGACTCTTCCAGGAATGAAAAGGAGGCAACAGGATGTCAAAATCCATATTTTAGCATCTGGAGTCGCCCTACTTTTGGCATTAAATTAAAATAATGAACTACGTAATAAATATTATCAGCTTTCTAGTAGGATAACTGTAGAGCAACCTTATTTACGCAGACCATGTGGCCATTCTTATGTCTTCCTATCATCTGACTTGCAATTCATAGGTATTTAGGATTATCTGTGAGGGACTCCGAATAATCCTATCAAATTAGTGTATTGCGCATAATGGATTCGTAAGGGTGTAAAATATTAGAAGAAAGGAAGATAAAATCAATTTTTTTATTCTATTCTCCACCTATTTTGTTGACAATTAGGATTGCGGTAGCTACTTCCTGAGAACATTCAGTAGGAAGAGATGGTAAACGGATCAGGCGAACAGGTAGTTTACCACTTTCCTCCCTCTACTACAAGGAGCGGAGAATGAAAAGGCTATCCCCTCAAATAGAGAAGGACATAATCAGGACTGCATCCGAAAGGCCCACTTACGGTTACGGGAGAGTCTGGGATTTGTTTAGAAACAATGGAACTAAGCTCTACAGGAAGATCGTTAGGAGAGCCCTCAAAGAGAGGAATCTAGCGTTACTTTACGCCAAGCACAATGGGAGAATAAAATCTAGGAATCTGCTCCATCTTGCGGTACCCGGTTAGCTGTGGGAAATGGATACCACATACATCCCCACGCAGAATGGGATGAGATACCTCAGGTAAATAAAGGACTGTTTCACGAAAGAATGGCAGGGATACAATTATTCGCGATCCTGCTTGGCCAGAGATGCGATTAAGGCAGCGGACGATGGTGTTAAGAGATGGTTTGATGGTGAAGTTCATGAAGGGCTGATACAAAAGACGGACAACGGTCCTCAGTACATAGCTCTTCAGTTCAAAAGCTCAATGAAACTGCTGAGAATATCACTTGAGGGTATCCAAAAACACACTCCAGAGGACTATGAGAACATAGAATCTTTCCACAGTTCACTCAAGGCGGACTACGTCTGGCCATACAAGTTCTGGGTTTATAATAAAATTTCAGCTACAATAGAGAAGTTCTTCAAGGACTACGATGAGTTTAGATCACACTCCTCAAATGATTACGTGCCACCGAAAGAATTCAGGACGTAAATCTAACACTAACAGCAGAAAAATCGAGAATGTCAACTATAAGTTGAATCTCTAGCGTTCAATCCGTTTTGAGCATTACCAATCCCGGGATGGGAAAGCATGAAATATTAGGGGATGTTTGTAAGATGTGAAGATCCACAGGTATACGTTCATCAAGAAGAGGATAATAACAACAGACCTGGATGATTTCACTGGAGACGTTCCATCTGTACCTAAGGACGTTAACTTACCTGACGTTTCCATATCTCCCAAGGGGAAGATGGATCTCCTCTTCTACAAAGACCCTCTATGTCCCTTGTGCCTTTCATCCAATGTATCTAAGAACGGCACTTTTGTCAGGACACTGGAATCGGGGCAGCCTATCCTCGTACAGAAGTATATCTGCAACGACTGGAGGCCACTCATTTGATGCAAGACCTCCAAACTACGGATACGGGAACCACTTCTCCAACGAGACTAAGGAGAAGTCCATAAAGGGTAGAGTGAGGACTTCTCTGAGGAACGTGAAGTCATTCTTCTCTGATCTTCTGGACATGAGTATTTCACATGAGACAGTAAGGAAGAATGTACCATCGGTACCCAAGGAGAAGTGTTATAGTTCAGGCTATTTTGTATATGACGAGCAGTATTCCCATATCAACGGAGCGGAACGCTTCAGGACGCTCCTCAAGGATTCGAAGACAGGTGTGTTCATAGAGGATGTCATTGACGATCTTTCAGAGGAGAAGATAGAGCGATTCCTTATCAATGCCCTATCATATTTTCACATTCCAAGCACAGTAACAATAACAACTGACGGATATCGCTACGAGGATGTGCTTAAGGAAACATCAAGGAATCTGGGAATTAGAATAAAAAGGCAGAGATGCCTATTCCACATTGAGAAGGACCTTGCTCACAAGATAAGGGAAGCTCATATGGAGGATGAACTTGACCTCCCTAAGAGGTTGATAAAATACATGTTCTTCCAGACGGCGGAGAACCTGAGGAATATAGCTAAATATCCCTCCATTGCAGAGGGAATAGAGGGGAAATCTGAGAGTGAAACAATTCAGCACATCATCGGAATACTGGACAGATACTACGGAGACAATCCAATAATATCGAAATTCCTGTCATTCCTGGAAGAGAACAGGGCAGAGGTGTTCCTATATCTCAAGGACAGCAACGTAGAGAAGACAACAGGGATTGCAGAAAGGCACTTCTCCGTCATGTCCTGGCTGCTGAAGCACAGGTTCAAGACAAAGGAGGGTCTGCTGAGGATGTCATACTGGCATCATCACTACCATCCTCTATCAACGAGGATTTGACATTCTCGAAAAATCTCAAATATCAAATAAGAGTTCAACATGTGCACGCTGCATTAGGGAGAACAGAATGACATATGCTGAAAAACATTGCGCAGTAATAGATGGGTTCAAAATATACTACAGTATCCCCACGGCATACCAGCAATAATTGACGTCCCCCATAGAAATTCGTAATATTTAAATAGAATAGTTGCGTCGTCATAAAGTGGTGCCCATGACTGATAAAGACACGGATGCATCTTCCATCACAGAAAATCAGCAATCAGACTTAGCGAAGAGAGTTTTAAGTATCAAGTGGTTTCACCACATATACATACCAGGATATGGTTTAACTCCAGGACCAGTTAGGAATTCTCAGGATTGGTTAAGTTCAAATTTACCTAAATCCTTTAATGGGCTTCGCGTATTAGACATTGGAGGGTGGGATGGGTATTACAGTTTTCTAGCAGAGGAAAGGGGAGCAGTAAGAATTCTAATGATCGACTCACTTCAGAACCCTGAAGCGCATTCTTCAGGGACTCTTGGATTTGAATTGGCCAAAGAGACGAGAAAATCAAAGGTGGAATTCAAATTAATGGATGTACAAGACTTAGATGATCTAAGTGAGCAGTTTGATGTAGTTTTTTTCCTTGGTGTGTATTACCACCTTATAGATCCAATCGGAGCATTGTCAAAGATATTCGATAAGCTCGCAGAAAATGGAGTGGTCTATCTGGAAGGTATCTCAGCACGTGGAAGGAAACCATCCCTCAGATTTTTCGAAGTCGGAGAGATTGAACCAACCACGTTTTGTGCTGGAACAGAGAGAGGTCTGATTAGAATTCTGGAAAATGTCGGATTCAGCAATATTAGCGTTATAGCAAAGACAAGAGACCCCGGGAGGATTATCTCTTGGGTCTATAGTAAAGTGAACAGAAGTGGACGTTTTATAAAGCTTGTCTCTGGCGGTGCGAGAAATCTGGGGTTCATATCAGATTATCCTAGAATTTTAATTTCTGCAAAAAAGAATTCTATGTAAATCATTAGGGCTGAAAGTAAGCTAGCTAGGGCTGTTTACAGATTTCATTCTGGATTGCAATACACTGCTCTTAAACAACCTGTTTTCCTTTGTTGTAACCTTAACCTGACAAGATTTCTGGAACTTGTTCTGGTAATTTATCTCTTCTTCTCTTGGAGGGGTGCTTTTATCTGAGAGACCTTTCTTGTCTCTCTATTGTATATTTCCCCCATTTCGCCAGTTGAGTGGGAATATTCAATGCCTCACGCATATCTCTGCTTGGTTTGAGTTCCCTTTGAGTGCTTCCATGATTATCTCAAACTTCTCTTGAAATATTAGTCAGTACTTCCGGTATCGAGATAGTGAGTCAGGGAATTTCCTAGCCATGGAGATTCACAACGGTTATCATATTGATCTAATACCCCTGATGAAAAGTATGGGTTTTACATTCAAAAGGGTTGCCAGACGGCAGTATTTAACTAATAGTTTAAAGGCAGCCTTGACTCATCCTTTTGCCCACTTATTCTTTATTCAAAACATTTAGAAGAACTGGTGAATACCCTGGCTCTGGCAAGATACTTGCTTCAATAGAGATTTCACAATCCGACCAATTGGTCGTTGGCACCTTCACAAAACACTGAGGAGTTGGAACGTTTATAATAAAGTTCAATCGCTCAGTCTTATTTGTGCTTTCGGGAGCACAGAGGGATCTACCATGCAGAACTAAAATCGCTGGCCTTATTATCAATGAGTTGGTCATTCAAAACCATTCTCAGTGCGTTTTCTCCAAGCGTACTATCAAAACCTTTACTATCCCAGGATCAAGAGATTCTATCTGCCATTCCAGCTGGTCTCCTGCGTTGAGCTTCATCTGCCTCACTATGGAACCGGGAACTGTTGTCCTTAGAGAGTCTGTTTTAATTCCGGCAGAAACAAGTTTAGTTCTGTCTCCTCTATTTCTTGCCATCCTACTTGGACAATGGCCTTGATTCTATAAGTCTTTCTGTAGGGATAACCAAAGGATAATAAATAGGTCTAAGTATAGATATATTTATAACCCAGATAGCAATACCTTACTGATGGGGTATGGAAGAAAACAATGGTAATCGGAAGGAATTGTTGGACGAACAGTATATAGAAATGGCCTTGGAAAGATATGAGAAAATCAAATCAGTAGTCTCCAAACGGAAGAGACCAACCCTTTATAACAAGGAACTTATCTCCCTGATTTTCAACAAGATGGTAGACCCGTACTACTATTGGGCGGAGGATAGGGTGAAGGGGGGAAACCAAAATGCCAACAATAAAGAAACGAAGGAATCGAGCACTGACGATATTCCTGAACTGGTAGCTAAATACGACCTTGATATATCTGAAATGAATAGCACCCCAAGCAGGATAAAGCTGAAGAGATACATCGATAGAGGGTTTGAGGAACTGAACGCCAGGATGAAGAGCATAGGTTACTCATACGAGAGGGGAAGCAGGTCATTCGTGAAATAGAAAGCATTTACCAAAAGGATAACATCATTCTCTGCCTATCAGAGACTAGACAAATAATATACCTGCAAAAACCCACTAAAGGCTCAGTAATTCAAGGCCTACTTTGGGCACCATGATTTGAGAAATGTAGGGCAAATCACTCAAGACCTAGGCCAGTATATTGGAATGAACAACTTTAAAACACAGCCAGATATCATATGTGAATTGTAATTCTGTCCGAAAGAGAATCCAGTTCCCAGACTGGCTCAATCCCTGATGACTGCGCTCAACCACTCTGATTCGGGAGGAAACGGCCAACGAATGGTCCCGTACGGGCCACTGGAAGTTGTTTAATCTCTCTCCACAATTCAATAGGGTATTCATCCTTGGCCGAATTTACGAGAAGAGGTGGAATTTTCATCTCTTCCAGGGTTGAAACGAGGCGATCAAATAGAATTCCAAGGGTATCAAAGTTTTTCTCATCGATTAAGGATGCAAAAAGTTCGAGCCTTGCTACACTCGTCCATCTCTCCAGATTAAGGTGCTCAACCTTTTCCTTCAGAAAATTGACACCTCCTTCCAGAAGAGATTACTTCTTTTTAAGGTCTGCAGTCTGGAGTTTTGAGCTTATCAATCCTCTCTCTCCTTTCTTTGAGATCGATGTCTATGGAGACCTCGGCCGTTTTCTTATGTATTTATGCCTCATACATTGTATGTTTAAGCATTTCCTCTTTTCTATCTCCATGTTTCAGCACCTCTTCTATCAA
>JAKAUZ010000031.1 GCA_021817415.1 Thermoplasmata archaeon
AAAACTAGGCTGACCTGTCCATTAATACTGCGTCTCCCAGACTGTAGAAATAATACTTCTTTTCAATTGCGATCTTGTAGGCATTTTTCATTCTTTCCTCTCCTCCAAATGCATAGATAAGGCTCAACAGGGAAGAGCGCGGGATATGGAAATTCGTCAGGAGATGGGTAAGGCCGGAGTTGAATTTGAAACCGGGATAGATGAATATGCCTGTACTACCACTGTACGGTCTAAGGGGGCCGGGGAATGAGGCGGTCTCGAGGGCCCGCACTACTGTCGTTCCAACTCCAACCACTTTCCCCCTCGAGTTCTCAATTGTTGCGACAAGGGAGCTGTCCACCTCAATTTCCTCCTCATCCACCACGTGCTTTCTTATGTCCACATCCTTGATTCCCTTGAAAGTTCCATAACCAACCGACAGCAGTGAAAAAGAAACTTTCACCCCCTTTTCATTGATCTTCCTGAGCATTTCATTTCCAAAATGCAAGCTAGCCGTCGGAGCTGCGATAGAGCCCAGAGAATTTCCAATCTCATTTTGGTAATATTGAAAATCCTGCTGTTTCTTTATGTACGGAGGAAGTGGGAGGTGACCCACCTTCTCCACGTAATCCCACCCAAAGTCACATACAAGTTTTCGTTTCCCATCCTCGCTGGTACCTGCTATTGCCTTCCTGTCCCCTATCAGGAGTACATCCCCATCCTTCACTGACCCCTTTATGAAACAGTCAAATCCCTCACCGTTCTTCCTGAGAAGTGTGATTCTTGCGAGACCTCCAGTGCTCTTCTTGCCCAGTAACAGGGCCTTTCTGACAACAGTCCTGTTAAGGACTATAACATCATCTTTCTCCAGAAAGTGGATTATATCAGGTATTCTCATGTGGGCAATCTCTTCACCTTCCACCTTCATTAACCGTGCATCTTCCCTTGCAATAGGCGGAGTCTGCCTTATCAGTTCTTTTGGAAGATCGAAGTCATAGTTCTCAAGTGAATATCTGTTCAACATTTCCGATAGATAAGTTTCCTAATTCAATTCTTCCATCAATCGTCCCGTTAAGAATAAGTCCATCCCGTTTCCAGAGAGTTATTTCCCTTGAAATGGAGCGGTCTTCTTTGCATAATAGTTGAGGACAGTAATGATGAATTCAGCGTGGCTCCACACCAGAGGTGAAACTGAAATCGGTCTCCCCTCATACGGATCTATCTGTTCCGAAAGTACGCCCGATTGCTGTGCGTGCTTCATAACCCATTTTATCAGGTCCAGACTCTTCTGTAATTCCCCGATGGCCGCAAAGTAATCTGCTCCCCAAAGTGTAGTTATTATCCAGGGATTTCCAGGAATTGAAGGGTCATTTCTTACTCTCTGATATCCATCTCCCTCGTATCTTGCCAGCCCTCCAACTCCTTTCACCCAGAGGCGCTTGAAAATCCTGTCTACAGTGGATACAAGACGATAGTCATCGGAGGGGAGCAACCCGAATCTCCAGATAGAGAAGAGAGCTGAATCAAGGGTAAAATCCAGTTTGCCATTAATTATAGACCTGGCAAAATAACCATTCTCCTCTGAGTAATATTTATTGAGGAATGCGTCCTTCATTTTTTCCGCCGTCAGATTGTATGTAGTCATCCTGCTTTCCTCTCCAAGTATATTAGAAAATTCGGCAGCTGCCTTCAACGCACCATATGCCGAAGCTATAGTGAACGCATGAATACCGTACCTTTCTTCCCAGAGATCGAACGATGGTTTAGGGAGACCATCCTCATTTCTGAACCTGACAATGAAATCAGCAGCCTTTGTGATGAGATTTTCATACATCTGCGAAATGTATTCAAGGTCATTCACCCTCTTGTGATATGCCCATAATGCCCAGAGGACTATTGCTGTCTCATCCTCCTGGATTGGCAATATGGGGTGACCATCCATGATCCTGGGAATCCAGCTGCTAGCAACATACCCATCAAGATGGTATTTGTGATAATAGAATCCTTCGGGGTCGATAGTGTCTGCGGAAAAATTGAAGAAAAGTCTCGATGGGGTGTAGTGAGTGGATGACATGAGCGCGAGGGTTGCGAATGCCGCATCCCTTGGCCATACGTAATAATATCCGTCCCTGTTGGACTTCAGAATGTCGCTGTCGCTGGAAGCCGCAATGCCGCCTATCTCATTCATGTGACTCCTGATTATGAACATAGACCTTCTGATTAATGAATTGACTTCACTGTCGAGACCAAAATTCTTTTTTGAGGACCATATTTTCCAAAAATTTTCCGTCCTGTATTCCATTGATTTCAGGTCTTCAAAACCAGGGATTTCCTTGGACACAGAAGCAAGAGTCCTCGCGCATTTTATGAAATAGTATAATTCGCCTGAATCGTTGGGTTTGATTGTGAGGGAATGTGATATAACGGAATCCACTGAGCCAATGGAAACAGTATTCATGGACAACTTTCCATCCTCAGCATCCTTCCAGGTCCCTTCCATGCCTCCAAAATCTTTTATCCCTATGGCATAGGATGAAAAGGAATGATTTTCTGCATCTGTAGTAGATGCCAGGAAATATCTTCTCTCCTTATAGTGGATTATGGAGTTGTTCTTAGGTTCATAATAGGCTGTGTCTCCGATATTGTTCCCATATATGTTGAAGTTCTGGTGAAAGAATAATGCGACATTAACAGGGGAGTTCTTATTGTTTTTTACGTGCATCCTTCTTAGGAAAATGTCATCGTGAGGATAAACGGTATTGTAAGAAGTCAGGTCGACGTCATTGAAGGTGTAGTTTATCATGCCCAGGGCAGTGTGATCCAGATAGTCGGCATTCTTCAATATTCTGCGATCTGCCCAAGCAAATCTGTCATCTACCATCACCCCCATCCTGAAGGGGTGGCCGCCGTGGTTCTCCGATTGAGTTCTGGAATAATAGAAATCAACTATGTTCGAGTCAGAATCAAAAGTGACAAGAAGCCTTCCGTTTCCCAACGGAAGATACCTAACCATATTCTTAGAGAAGACTCCAGTATAGATATGTTTCTTTTCCTATCACTTTTCGAGTTGAACTGAAGCAACCGGATTATGGTAATAAATGCAAGGAAATGGAGACGTGAAGTAGTCAGCTGGCAACAATCAAGAGGAAAAATTTTATAGCATAATCGAATCAGCCTGAATGAGAAAGAACATACTCATAGTCGGTCTTGTTTTGCTAGTCATTGGAATAGCCCTGATAGGAGTTTCAACTTTCAGCCTGGGTCATTCTTCCAGCGCAACTTTTAGCTCGTCAACGGTTATGATACAGGGTCCAAATGGTGATTACCATTCGCAGGAACTTAACGTGACAAGCGGAGACGTCATCAGTGTTTCGACCGCTTCGAAAGTTTACCTGATCCCTGCGTCTGATCTCGCCGTGGCAAACCAAAGCAATGTAAATTCATTTGCTATATCACCGCTCAGTTCCTCTAGTTCAGCTGTCACATACAATGATCTTACAGGTAGTTACTACGTAGTGGTGTTCTCCACTAGTTCCCCATCAGTGGCATATGTGGTTGGCAACACAGGCAGCTTAATCAGTGCAGGAATAATGATCATAATTGGAGGGCTCTTATTCTTTATCGGTCTAATAATAACGATAATAGGAGCTGTTTTGAAAAAGAAACCTGTTCCTGGCCAGGTACCCTGATATTAACGGGAATCTATTTGTTTTTTCTTTTTTTCATGTGGGACTAATTCTCGACTGGATTCTGATTTGAATCGCACACTGGATTTAGAATAAGGTAAATAGCCAGAACTCATGATCAGGCGTGAAACTTCAGGAAGAGTGGATTTCTGTCAATGGCAGGGGGTACTATTCATACTCAACTCTATCATCAATCAATTTGAGGACCTATCACGGACTTTACGTCACCCTTGAAAGCGATCTATCGAGATTTGTGCTTCTTTCAAAGCTGTGGGAAGAGGCGTCTATAGGAGGGAAAATCTTCAGTCTGGACACGAATTTTTTCGGCGATACGGTTCATCCAAAGGGTTATCAGTATTTGAGCGATTATTCTGATTTCCCCATCCCAACATTTGTTTTCCACATCGGTGATTCTGTCATTGCGAAGGAAATCTGCTGGACACCGAATGGAAGCCTACTGTCAGTAAGATACCATTTCGAGGGAACTTCGCCGGAAAGGATATCCATTAAGCCACTGCTGGCATTCAGAAAAACTGGAGAGACGAATCGCGGAGATGAATTCCAGGTCAAATCCGGGGACATGATTCAAGTTAGCAGAAATGGAAAGGCACTTTACATTAATAATGTGGAAAATTTCACAGAAAGGGGAGAATGGTTCAGGAATTTCACTTTCCCAATGGAAAAGGAAAGAGGATATGGATATGCTGAGAATCTTTATTCGCCTGGTGAGTTCGTCTTCAGCAATTTAAACGATATCACATTACAGTTCGCCGATGATGCATCGGTTCTGGGAAAAGAGCACAAGAAAATACGCAGTTCATTCGCAAGGTTCGTCTCTCCCACTTTCAGGGAGAATGAGCTACCGTCAAGGGTACAGGGAATCCTAAATTTCTTCCTTGCAGATGACAATATCATCGCCGGGTTCCCGTGGTTTGGTTCATGGGCAAGGGACACCTTCATATCCATACCGGGACTTCTATTGGTAACCGGTAAATACGACAGAGCCAGATCAATCCTTGAAAGTTACATAAGAGACTATCCAGATGGAGTGATCACTAATTTCAGGGGAAGCGACTTTGTTTCCTCAGATTCGCCGCTGTGGTTCATATATGCGGTAAAGAAATACATCGATTACACCAATGACATCCCATTCTTGAAAACGAACGTGGGATATCTGACAGGGATAATCAACAATTACATTAAAGGGTTCAATGGAATCGGAGTAGACGAATTCC
The DNA here is from genome assembly GCA_021817415.1 of Thermoplasmata archaeon. GTDB lineage: Archaea > Thermoplasmatota > Thermoplasmata > Thermoplasmatales > JAKAUZ01. The sequence goes on from JAKAUZ010000031.1 coordinate 4,901, forward strand.
TTGTTTCTGTCCCTGAAGGAACAACCTGGATGGATGCTAATTGCGGCCAAGGGAACATCACTCCCAGAAATGGCAAACCGGTCGAGGTGAACGCACTGTGGTTCAGCGCACTTGAATCTCTGAAAGAATTCTATTACAAGATAAATACGAGATTTCCCAAGGAAATAGAGGAACTGATCCCAAACGTAGGGAAAAATTTCAGGAAGAAATTCATAGTCTCCAATAAAATCAAGGACGTGGCTGATCCGGACGATCTTTCTTCAAGGCCAAACATGATTTTTGCTTTTTCTCTACCGTATCCCGTGCTCGACAATTTCAGGCAATTCAAGGGAGGAATAGAGGACCTGGTAACACCTCTGGGCCTAAGATCTCTATCGCCTTCTGATGAAAAATTTGCATCGGAATATGCAGGTGACCAGTGTTCAAGAGATGCTGCGTATCACAATGGTTCCATCTGGCCGTGGCTTGCAGGCCCATACATAACCGCCTCCGTCAGGAGTGGTGCACGGAAAGATCATCTGAGGGACTATTTCAAGGGCCTGCTGGAGCAGAAGCTGATTCCAGAGTTGTATGATGGATTCCTCCCTGAAAAAGGGAAGGGGTGCACAATTCAGGCATGGAGCTATGGGGAAATTGTAAGAGCTTTCATTGAGGATCTAAGGTAACATGAAGGTATCAGTGCTTGGTTGGGAGCTGCCTCCAGCATTTTCGGGAGGTCTTGGTATACACACAATCAACCTGTTTACCCTTCTTGCAAAGGTGATAGACCTCGAAATTTACGTTCCTGATTCCCCTGGGTTGGCAAACAATTATCCCTTCAGAATCAATAGAGTTCCTGTGTCCCCGTGGGAAGGAAACTACGGAAGTTCTAGCGATTTCTATTCACAAGTTCTAAAATACAATAGCGACCTAATTCGCGTATTCAAAAATGGTGCGTCAATAATCCACGCGCACGACTGGATCACCTTCCCTGCTGGAACCAGTCTAAAGAGGAGGAATGGAGCCAGGTTGGTGGTAACAGTTCACAGCACTGAATATGACAGATCTGGAAATTTCAATCCGCAAGAAAGGATACTCAAGATAGAGGAGGAAGGGGTAAGGACAGCTGATGCCGTGATAGCGGTCTCCACCTATACCAAGAAAAGGATTACGGACCAGTATGGAGCAGAACCGGAGAAAGTTCACGTCATCCACAATGGCGTCACCTCCAACGTTTACACCCAGGTTGGAAAGAATTACGGATCAACAAGGAAGGTGCTTTATTTTGGTAGGGTAACTCCACAGAAGGGCCCGAAGTTCTTCATTGAGGCGGCACATAAAGTCCTGAACAAGATGAAGGACGTGACCTTCATCATGGCGGGAACCGGTGATTCCATCGGCGAGCAGAAAGCACTCATAGAGCAGCTTGGCATCTCCGATAATTTTGAATTCACTGGATTCGTGAGTGAAGGGGAAGCGATGAAACTGTATAGGGACTGCGACGTATTTGTTCTGCCTGCCGTTTCTGAGCCGTTCGGAATGACTGTACTCGAATCAATGTCCGCCGGAACTCCTGCAATAATAAGCAAAACCACGGGTGTAGGAGAAGCATTGCACAATGTCCTCAGAACCGACTTTTGGGACACGGACAAGATGGCGGAATATATTTTAGCAGTCCTGAAATTCAGGGCGTTGAGGGAGATCATAGGATCCAGGGGAAGGTTGGAGGCACTGAATTTTACCTGGGAAAAGGCAGCGCTCAAGACTCTGGAGGTGTATAATTCGCTATGAAAGGAATTGCATTCTTCTTTGAAGTTCATCAGCCCATGAGGATAGCAGAGTTCAGGAGTGCTGACATAGGCAAGGGAAAAAATTATTTCTGGGAGGAAAAGAACAGGGAAATAATCAACAGGGTTGTGGATAAGTGCTACATCCCTGCGACGCAACATTTTATAGACAATAGGATCAAGGCCTCATTTTCTATTTCCGGAGTACTCCTGGAAAGATTGCTTGACCTGCGGGAGGATGCAGTAGACCTTTTCAGGGAATACTTCAGAAAGGTCAAAGGTGAACTACTTGCTGAAACTTACTACCACAGTCTAGCATCGCTGTGGAACGAGGAAGAATTCGTGGAGCAGGTGGAGGAGGACAGAAATTTGAAGAAGTACCTATTCAACGTCCAGCCGCGCTCATTCAGGAATACCGAGATGATATACAATGACTATGTCGGGAGCGTAACCAGCAAAATCGGGTTCTCAACGATTCTGACCGAGGGAGTAGACAGGATAATCAAAGACCATAGTCCAAATTACAGGTACAGAAATCCATCAGGGCAGACCCTCCTGTTAAGGAATTACAGGCTCAGCGATGATATTTCATTCAGGTTTTCCAACGTTGGATGGAATGAGTATCCCTTAATGGCTGACAAATATGCCAAGTGGTTGAGTGAAACCCCTGGTGACGTGATCAACCTTTTCATGGACTATGAGACTTTCGGCGAACATCAGTGGAAAGAATCAGGCATATTTGACTTTCTTGATGCACTTCCTGGGGAGGTGGAGCGCAGAGGTATGGAATTTATAACGGTGAATGAGGCCTCAAAGTATCCAGTCAAGGACTTAATCTCGGTTCAGGATTTCATATCCTGGGCGGATTATCCACGAGACCTCAGTGCATGGCTGGCAAATGAAATGCAGAGGGATGCGTTCGAGGACATGAAAAATCTTTCAGGGTGCAGGGATAGGAAGAAATGGCGCTATCTCCAGACCTCTGACCATTTCTACTATATGTCCCTCGCAGGGACACAAGATCAGGAAGTCCATTCCTATTTCAATCCCTATGGGTCCCCCTATGACGCGTACATAAATTATAAAAACATAATTCAGGACTTCAGGGAAAATTGTAAATGAAGCCATAAACAGAAAAAATCATAATAGACCAAGCGTTACCATTTTGGGGCTCGTGGTCTAGCGGTTATGACATCGCTCTCACACAGCGAAGGCCGCCGGTTCAAATCCGGCCGAGCCCATTTAGAGATGTGATCAAATCCTAACTGAATGAGGGAATGTGAGAATCCAATTAAATTGTCAGGCGGATATCAGAATGCAAATTCAGATGATTCTTTTGTGGAATTCCCAGGGGTGCTGGAAGAACTTCTTTTCATTATTCTGATTTAATATTGCCCGACGGCTTATGGATGGCCTCTTCTATATTCGGTCGTCGGCCTATCATCTCAAAAATTCTTCATCATCTAGCTTTAGTGATTTCTTGTCTTCCTTTAGAGACTAATCTTTTAAAAAAAATACTAAGTATTTTTTATATACTAAAATGCCATAATCACGCAATGGCGAATAATTTTGGTACAA
>JAKAUZ010000082.1 GCA_021817415.1 Thermoplasmata archaeon
ATTCGTGTCGTCTCTCAAGCTGGAGATAGAGGAAGACAACCTTCAGGCTCTCACCGATGAGGACCTGATGGAACTGAAGCACAAGATAGAGGACGAAATCAAGGAGAGAAGGAGGAGAGGGATATGACCGAAGACCTTGAGGCAAAGCTGCAGGAGTTCGAGGAGTGGATGTACGAGAGATTCTCGAGATCCACGATCGAGGACACCATGAGGAAGATGCGGTTCTTTGCAAAGAAATGTGACCTGGGCTCCAGGGACAGCATAAAGGGGTTCCTGGGCGAGGAGAGAAGAAAGGGGTCCTCGAAGCAGAAGGTCAACGAATACATCAAGTTCCTGAACAGGTGGCTGCAGTTCAGGGGAGAGGACAAGTTCATTTACCTCAGGACCACAAAGAGGCAGTTCGTCGTGAAGAGGTATGACCAGGAGGAGGTGAAGGCGCTGATCAGTGGAACAAGGGGACCCGCGGTAGAGGACGCGAGGGACCATGCGATGGTGATCCTTGCGCTAAACACAGGTCTCAGGAGGTCTGAGATAGCGAACCTGAGGATGGAGCACGTGCATGACCACTACCTCACTGTTGTCGGCGGAAAGGGGGAGAAGAACAGGGACGTGTACCTTGACCCCGAGACAAGGAGGATCCTGCTGGAGTACCTGAAGATGAGGAACAGCCGGGATTCCCCCTACGTGTTCACCACTAGGCTGGGCAGGATCACCCCAGAGTACATGGGGAACATCGCCGGGAGGATATCTGAGAGGACCGGGGTTAAATTCTCCTGGCACAAGTGCCGTCACACCTATGCAAAGAACCTGATATCGAGCGACGTGGACCTGCAAACCATCAGTCAAATGCTGGGCCACGAGAGACTTGACACCACTGCCATTTACAGCGTGCTCGATACGGAAGAGGCACTGGAGCGGGTCCGGACGAAGAGGCCGAGATTCTACAGGGACGATGAAATGTTCAAATCCCGCAAATCCTATGACAACTTCGATGGACTGGCGGGGATTTGAACCCCGGGCCTCCTCCATGCCAAGGAGGCGATCTTCCACTGATCTACCAGCCCGCAGGATACGACATACTTATGAATATTAAATAGTTGCTTTAGATCTTTGCTTCCAAATCTTTTATAGACATTTGCGATTTCTCTACAAATGAGCAATTTTGTTCGGGACTTCATCCTGATGACTAAACCTAGGGTCTGGACGTTTCTTCTTATCACTGGAATTGCAGGCGAAGTATTTTCCTTGAGTATCCTTAGGAGCCCCAACTTGATTGGGTTCGTTTACGTTGCTCTGTATATTGCCATTGGGTTGATGGGGTCGGAATCATTATCAAATTATATTGATCTTGACATAGATAAGAAAATGGACAGGACGAAAGATCGCCCGCTTCCTTCTGGAAAGATGAGTCCTAAAGTTGCACTTACAGGAGGATTGATATTGATCGCAGTAACTCTCATTCTCTCCTATAGGCAAAACATCCTCTCATTCATTTTTATGGCCACTGGGATAATTGACTATGACGTTGTGTACGCACTTCTCTCAAAAAGGAGAACTCCTTGGAATATCATCCTGGGGGCATATTCAGGAGGTGCTCCCCTCCTCGCAGGTTTCTATGCATTCACCTTCAAGTTTAACCCCGTGATAATACTGTGGTTTTTCATAATATTTGCCTGGACGCCTCTCCATATCTGGTCACTGGCAATAAGGTACAGGAAGGATTATCGTGATGCGTCTGTCCCGATGCTGCCTGTTGTTTATGATACTAAAAAAACAATGCAGGTGTTATTTCCTGTATCGGTGCTCACATCAATCTTTACCATTCTCGCGGGAATTTATTTCATGAAATATTTCCAGATATACCTTGGGATTGCAGTAATGATCCTATACGTTTTCATGGCAATTTACTTGATGATTGGATACCTTAGGGCATATCTGGATCCTGAAAAGAGTATCATGAAGCTCTTCGTCTCAACGAACATGTTTGTAGGATTCTTCTTCCTTTCAGTAGCAATATTTTCATTTTTGATACCAATGACCTAAAGGAAAACATGAAAACTCAGTTGGTCTACTTGGAAGATTCCTATATTAAAGAACTGGACGCAAAAATCACTGACATTAGAGAGGGAGTTATCTTGGACAGGACAATATTCTATGCTGCTTCTGGGGGGCAGCCTTCAGATTCAGGTATCATCAGGGGAAAGAGTGACTATACCGTTACGGATGTCGTAAAATTTGACGAGATAGTCCATAAAGTCACTGGTGAGCCAGAGATAGGAGAAGAAGTAACTTTGTTTATTGACTGGCAGAAACGATATTCACGAATGAGGCTTCATACGGCCATCCATGTGGTTTCAGCAGTTGCGATGAAGGAATTCAAGGCAAGGATAACGGGAAATCAGATATATGATCAAAATGCAAGGATTGATTTCAATTTTGCAGAATGGAATTCAGAAATATCAGGGTCCATAGCAAAAAGAGTCAATGAAGAGCTGACAAGGAACCAACCTGTTACTCATCAACTTATGAAAAGGGATGATATTCTGTCTATGGAGAATTCGTTGAAAGTCGATGAAAAGCTCCTTCCTGATCTCGATATACTTAGAGTGGTGAAAATTGGCGACATAGATATTCAGCCAGACGGAGGTACCCACGTCAGAAATACTTCGGAGGTTGGAACCATTAACATCTACAAGATAGAAAACAAGGGCAAAAATAACAAGAGGATGTATTTCTCGCTTCAAGGATGAATGACTTTAGAAAAAAATCCTTTACTGCTCTCATTCCTGAATTCCTCAAGCAATTCCTTCTGTTTTTTGGATATCTTTCTGGGGAGGGTTATCTTTACCCTGAGTATTATATCTCCCCTTCCCCTCCCTGACCTCTTTGGGATCCCCTCTCCTCTGAGCACTATTGAGTCATATGGTTGGGTTCCTGAAGGTATCTCTACCTCTTTCTCTCCATCCAGAAGATTGACCTTTATCTTGTTGCCTGAAATTGCATCTATGAAATCTGCTTCTATCTGTTTCTCCAAGTTGTCCCCATTTCTTGTGAACTCCTTGTAGTCGATATTGAACCTGATCCTGAGATCCCCCGAACCCTGTGGCCTGTAGTTTCCTTTCCCTCTTATTATATATATTTCATCTTCAGTTACTCCGGATGGAATGGAGATCTCGGCACTGTCCTTCTTCCTGACAAATCCCATTCCCTGGCAAATCCTGCAAGGGTCCTCAGGTATTTTACCGGTGCCGTTGCAGACTGGACAGACTTCTGTTGACCTGAACATTATGAACCCCTGATTGACCGATTTTTCTATTACTCCTCTGCCCCTACATCTCTGGCAGGTTTTTTGTCTCTTCGTTGAGGACCCCGTACCATCGCAGGCCTCACATTTCATCTCCCTGAAGTACACTATTTCTACCTTTTCATTCCTCGCGATCCTTCTGATGTCAATTGGTATTTCGACATATGAGTCCTCACCCCTCTGAGGGCCCTGGGGAGCCCTGCCGAATCCAAATTGAGAGAATAAGTCCCCAAAGATATCCTGAACATCCTGATAATGGTGGAACTGGTTCCAGTCAAAGCCCCCTCTGAAATTTATTCCTTCTTCTCCATACTGATCGTACCTTGCCCTCTTGTCGTCATCCATAAGTACTTCGTATGCCTCGCTGATCTCTTTGAATTTCTCCTCAGCCGCCTTCTTGTTATCTGGGTTAAGGTCGGGGTGGTACTTCTTTGCCAGTTCCCTATAAGACTTCTTGATCTCTTCCTTTGATGCGCTCCTGCTAACTCCGAGTGTCTGGTAATAATCCTTCCCCATCTGACCCCCTTATTTCATTGTTCTTTATTGTCTTTATCTTCGTTTATTACTCTTTCCCCTTCTTTGGGAGGTTCCTCCGGGCTCTGTCCTGCTTCTTCCTGTTTTGGAGCATTCTTGTACATGTATTCCCCGATCTTTTGCACTTCCTTGTTCAGGATTTCCATCTTCCCTTTTATATCGGGAACGTCCTTCTTTTCGATTGCTTCTTTTAGATCCTTCAGTTTACCGTTGATGTTGTCTTTCAAGTCCTGAGGCAACTTGTCGGCATAGTCCGACATCGTCTTTTCCATGGTGTAAACCAATGATTCTGCTCCGTTGATTGTTTCTATTTCTTCCTTCTTCCTCTTGTCTTCTTCTTCATACGTCTTTGCCTCTTGTTTCATCCTCTCGATTTCATCCTTTGTTAGTTTAGTTCTAGATGTAATTGTGATACCCTTTTGTTTTCCAGTTGCAAGGTCCTTTGCGTTAACGTTCAGTATACCATTCGAATCTATATCAAAGGTGACTTCAATCTGCGGAATTCCTCTAGGTGCAGGTGGTATTCCCTCGAGCATGAACCTTCCGAGCGAGACGTTGTCCTTCGCCAATGGCCTCTCCCCCTGGCAAACATGAATCTCGACGCTGGTCTGATTGTCAGCCGCGGTGGAAAAAATCTGAGATTTCTTAGTTGGGATAGTGGTGTTTGAATTGATCAATGGTGTCGCGACACCCCCAAGCGTCTCAATACTCAGAGTGAGAGGGGTTACGTCCAGGAGGACTATCCCTTTGACCTCACCAGCTAGAACTGCCCCCTGAATGGCTGCACCAATTGCGACGCATTCCATTGGGTCCACACCTCTCTCAACTTTTTTGCCCATCTGATCTTCCACGAACTTCTGGACAATTGGCATCCTAGTCGGGCCACCCACGAGTATGACTTTGCTTATGTCATTTGATGAGAGCTTTGCCCCCTTCAATGCTTCCTCCACAGGCTTTCTTGCCCTGTCTATGATTGGCCTCACAAGATTTTCAAGGTCTGCTCTGGTTATGGTCATCTGAAGATGTTTAGGGCCCTCAGCTGAATTGGTGATGTAAGGAAGATTCACTTCCGTCGACAGGGTTGTTGATAGCTCTATTTTCGCCTTTTCGGCTGCATCTTTCAGTCTTATGTAGGCATTCTTGTCTTTCCTCAGGTCTATGCCATTCTCCCTCTGGAATTTTTGAGCTATATGGTTAATGATCGCCTCATCCATGTCGGTCCCTCCTAATTTCGTATCACCAGAGGTTGACAGGACTTCGTAGACGCCACTGCTGAACTCCATTATGGTTACATCCAAAGTTCCTCCACCCAGATCAAAAACCATTATTTTGTGCTCACCCTCGCTTTTGTCTAGGCCATATGCTAAAGCGGCAGCCGTAGGTTCGTTGATTATTCTTACCACATCCAGGCCAGCTATAGCACCGGCATCTTTTGTCGCCTGCCGCTGATTGTCGTTGAAATAAGCTGGAACTGTTATGACGGCCTTTGATATTTTTTCTCCAAGATATTTTTCCGAGTCGCTTTTGATTTTCTGCAATAGGAAAGCAGAGAGCTGCTGTGGAGTATAATCCTTTCCAAGAATCTTGAACTTGTAATCTTCACCCATCCTTCTCTTGAATGCATATGTAGTTCCATCCGGATTCATGAGTGCCTGCCTCCTCGCAGGTTCACCTACTAGCAATTGATTGTCTTTTGTAAAAGCAACATAACTGGGGAATGCTTTCCCCCCAATTGTGGTACCTTCAGAACTAGGTATCACCACTGGTTTTCCCGCCATCATAACTGCCGCCTGAGAATTACTCGTTCCAAGATCGATTCCAATTATTTTTTCCATATTTAATCACCCTTTATTCAGTATGACCATTTCTGGTCTCAGTACCTTTCCATTCAGATAATATCCTTTTCTTATTATCTTTTTTATAGTGTTTTCTTCGCCACCATCTTCCATCCCTATTGTTTCGTGCTTTGTGGGATCAAATTTTGAATTGATATCTGCAATCTCTCTGAGTCCCTCTCTCTCCAGGATTGTATAGAACTGCCTCGTCAGAACCTTAACAGACTCATCGTTGGAATTCTCCAAGCTGTCGAGAAATGGAAGTAGTTCAGTTATTATTCTTGCAGATGCGTATTTTATGATCAGCTCAGATTCTTCGTTGAGCTTCTTCCTGAAATTTTCAACATCCGCCTGAAATCTTAGGTTTTGCTCCTTCAATGCCATTATTTCCTGATTTTTCGCTTCTATCAGCTTCCCCTGTTCCATGACTTTCTCCTCGCAATTCTTGAGATTTGATTTCATTTTCCCGTAGTAAGTGGTGGCAGGCACGTTTCGTTATTTAGCCCTTCTATAATAATATTTCTTGACGAGGTTCTGTCAACTAAGTAGTTGACACCAACTAGAATGAATAAAATTGAAAATTACACTACATTGCGCTTATCTCATCATAAACCAGCGCATTAATATTGGAAACGTACACGTTGATATCCAGTACTTCGAAAAAATACTTCCCATTGTGCCCAATTACTATATAATCTGATAGATAAGACTCCGTATATGATACCAGGAAATACGAAAATCCCTTGTAGGATTCATTTTGGTTTTTTACGTTATGAATCCCCTTCACCTCATTCGAAACATTTTCGTAGACCTGGTTATAGAGTGCATTCACCTGTGATGATGATGCAAATTCGGCAGAAACAATGATAATACTCCCGGAAAAGCTCCCATTTGTCGTCTTGTTGAATTCCTCTTCTATCGCCTTTACAGTGGTGTAGTTGGAACTGGTGGTGAATGTCCTGGTCGAAACAGTCAGTGTTGTCCCGGCGAGAGAGTCTATTGTTGACGACGGCAGGACCGCCACCTTCAGATTTGATGAACTGGTAACTGAACCAAGATGTGTTTCGTGATAGATGACAGCAATTGCCGCAATTACCACGACTAGCGCAACCACCACAATAATTACCCTCAAAAGTCCCGTGTTATTTTGGGGGGATGGTGGGGGTTGAACTGGGTTTGGTGGAGCACCCTGTGAGGTCATAAAAGTCTATTATTTCTAAGTTATAAATAGGTATGCTATTTGTTGAATAATTCTGCAATTGAACAAAATTTTGAAATTTGTTTTGGACGTAAACGCGCCTTTGCCAAGCTCAATCAGCAGTTTATCAATTGCAATTGTCCGTCCCCATAAGCTCGGAATTAGGAATCTGTTTAATTGTAGAATCTGATTATGTCACCATGGATGTTCTCAGACAGAGCCTTGAAGGAAAAGTTGGTGTAATATCGGGTGCAGGAAATGGGCAAGGTAAGGCAGTGGTGAAACTGCTGCTGGATTTTGGTGCCATAGTGTACGCATTTTCAAGAAGTGGAAACAAGCCTGATCTAAAAAATGAGAATCTGACTGTTCTCAGAGGAGATGCCAATGACATAGAAAACCTAGAAAGAATCAGAATGAGAATTGAAAGGGAGCACGGAATCATCCACATGCTTTATAATAATCAGGGGAAATTCTCCCCTTTAAGCCAGGGATTCAGTGGAAATGTGGCGGAGGAATTTTTCAGAGGAAATGTGGCTGGCTCGGTGAATACAATCAAGGTGTTCTCCCAGATGATGACCAATGGAGGGAGTATTGTGAATGTCGGTGCCTCTAGGTCAATCTATAAGCACAGTTCCTTGGAATATACTGTTTCGAAATATTCCGTGGAAGAGTTAACCAGAAAAGCTGCTTCCTTGCTAAAGGAGAAAAACATAAGGGTAAACGCAATTCTTCCTGGAGGGGTTGATTCCTCAAAGGAAATAGATGAAATGTTCCCATTTGGATTCACAGAATTGAGAGGGAAGAAAGAAGTTTCAAATCTTGAAATAGGCTATGTGGCACTCTTTTTGCTCAGCGATCTCTCTCATGGCATTACAGGACAGGCGATAAACGTAGATGGCGGAATTGGATTGTGACAAATGTTCCTGGTGAATAAAGCAATAAAATGAAGAATAATTAAAAATAAAATTATTGCGAACCAGTAGTACTTGGTTTCACAGAAGGAGCTGGCTTAAGTTTCCCCACCAGCAGAGAGCCCAGAATTGCAATGACAAGGTTTATCGAGAGTGCTATTAGGCCAATGTAAAGGAAGCTCAGTGGCGTATTGAATTTAAAGAAGACAGTTTCAATGCTTGGGAATTTGAACTGGACAAAGTTTGAGTAGAGAAGCAGCGCAATTCCCACTATCATTCCTACCGCCCATCCCGTTCCCACGGACCATTTTTCAAGTCTTGTTGCATACAGCGCAAGGAAGATAGCAGGTAAAGTCTGAAGGATTATTATTCCACCCACAAGCTGCAGCTGCAGAGAGTAGGTAGCCTGGATTATAAATATAAACGCTAGAGCCAGGAACTTGAACATTATTGAAAAGTACTTTGCAAGCCTCGCTTCTGTTTTCTTGTTCATGGTCTTCCAAAATGGTTTTATGACGTTTCTAGTAAGGAGATTAGCCTGGGATATTGCCATAATGGATGCCGGCACAAGTCCGCCGATGAATATACCAAGGAATGCAAATCCAACGAACCACGGCGGGAAATATGCATATATCAGATCTGGCACCATGGTGACAGCGCCGTACTGATGGACCAGAGCAAGAGCTTGAGTCGATCCATAAATAAGTATTCCGAACAGTGCCAGTAGCGCAAGCCCAATACCATATAGCGGGAGCAGTGCCGTGCTCATCCTGAGTTTCTTCGTTGAACTGGTGCTTAATATACCGTTGATTGCGTGTGGATATAGGTATAACGCGAGAGCGCTCATGATAGACAGACTTATGAAACCATTAAGATAGAGAGGAGCAAGCGTCGTATTTCCTGTAGGAAGTTTGTGCATATGGGCGAAAGCATTGCCAAATCCGCCTATATACATAGGGACCAGTACTATGACCACTATTACGGTCGCGAATATTATAATGTCTTTCATGACTGCAGTTACCACTGCGCCCCTGAGACCACTGGTGAACGTGAAAGCTGCGAGAATGATGAAGGCCACAATCAGAGAAACCTCTGTTATTGTTGCGGCGTTGCTGGCCACGAGTTGGCCAATCATTACTGTCAGGACAGCTTGCATTCCGTATATTTGAAGTGCAATATAGGGCAGTTCCGCTGCTATCCCTGTTAGCGCTATAATTATTGCAAGTGATTTGGAGTTGAACTTATCCTGAACCATGTCCACTGCGGTAACGTAGTTCTTCTTTTTGGCTATTTTCCAGAGTCTAGGCATTGTAACCATAGCTACCCCAAACGTCATCCCCACGTAAGGAACCGCAAAAAAGTACACTGCTCCTTTTACGAAGACGGATTCAGGTATGGCTATGAATGTATATGCCGTATAAAGGTCCGCCCCAACCAGGAACCATGCGAGATAGCTTCCTAATCTCCTCCCGGCAAGTGCCCATTCGCCGAGATCGCTCAGATCGCCTCTTCTAAATCTCGAAGACCAGAAACCAAGGCCTACGAAGAGGATGAACAGGCTGATGAAAACAGTAACGACCTCAATGTTGTTCATCAGCTACCCCCTTCCATCTTGTTCAGTAGCAAAGCAGCTGCCAAAAAGAAAATTGCAGTCACTACAAGCCATAACGTTTCAAACCAGTAAAAAAATGTCAATCCAAAAAGCTTCGGATTTTGGACGTTGTACAGCGGCGTTATGGCAAAAACAATTATTGGCACAAGCAGCAGAATTGCAACCAGAATTTTCTGTGTTGTTGTTCCTTTGGTTTCCAGCGATATCGTATTATCCACATTATCGCTTACCATATTCATTCAACCGATTATATGAACTACGTGGTATATAAGTTTAATCGAAATGGTTTTTTAATCAAAACCTTAGAATGCAGAGGAAATATTTGAATGAAAAGGAGGAAAATTTGTGCAGCAACTGTTTCGCTAACAGAAGTGTGATTAACTAGTGTTGAGGATCATAATAGGTTTCAACAGATTGAATTATAAATTTTATGAGTCCCTTTTCTTTCTTGTTGATATCCCTGATCACTGGCAGGAACTGGGGCATTTTGAATGAGTCTATAATAGCAGTTGTCGTTGAAAGCCTCCCGTCATAATCGCACTGCATACCAATGAATGGGAGAAAGAACTTTTTGTCAAAATCAAGGTAAGCAGAATCCATCACAGAATCTCTCTTCTCCTCCGTGATTATTGAGGTGCCGCCCCTAATTTCTTTCTGCTCCTTGATCAACCCGGAATTCGAGATTTTTCCCTTGGATATCCTAACTGTGACTGAAAACCCCTGACCGAAATTAGGTGCTTTATATAGAAATGTGAATGGATATTTATAGTGAGGAGCGGTCTGGATGTACTTGTCATCAATCTTTTCCAGAAGAGTTACAACTGACACCCTCCTTCCGTAATTCATCTGCTTGAGGTAGTTCCGAAGACTTCTTGGCTTGCCCAGATACTCTAACATTAACCTCGTCCCGCTGGACTCTCCGCTATTCGATGACCTGTTGAAAAGGAAAGACGAAACATCCTCAACGTTCTCGTTGAAAAAGCGGAATCGCCAGTATTCCCTTACTCCTTTCTTCAAAATAAACTGATCCGCAACGACTCCGGGTATTTCAAGCAGTTTGTGGGCAGGGAAATCCAGCCCATATCTGGGGTCATTCTGGGGATATTCAAGCATTTCGTGCCCAAAATAACTATCTATGAGTGTCCCTCTCTCCGCCCTTCTTATTTCCCTATAATAATCGTCGTCCTCCTCGCTCAGGCTGAGGTAGAATTTGTTTCTGAAACCATCGAAATACACGGGAATCGAGTGCGCAGAGTCATTTTTCGTCCTGCTTCCAATGGGCGAATCTCTCGATACCACGAGCTCATAATCAAACGCTGTCCCTTCTATCATATCCGGTGGAGGGATTTCGCTCATGAGATTGTAAACTCAGCCACTATATTTATCTGTTTCCCCGAGTAGTGACCTCAACTTTTAATGGGATGTTAGGACCCAAATAATTTACCTGGAGTGAATTTCAAGTGAATAAAAATTGAAATTTCCGTCCACGGGGATGGTATCACATGATGATATGGAATATCCACCAACCTCCTCTACCAATTTCACTCGTGGGATGAGTGCAGGTACTTATATATCATATAAATTAGCCTTCGTTCTTTTCCCTCAGAATTTCCAAACATTATGTCCTTCTTTAAAATTGTGTACTTGCTTCCACAGTTCTTGATTAAAGCTTCACCTTTCGAAAGCATCCCATGATCTCCGTTTCTTGATAGACTCACTGCTAGCCTGCTTGCCTGAAGAACAGAATGAGATCTCCTGTACTCTTCATCCTCAATATAACCATGGTTCTTCTTTTCCAGGAGGAGTAAATCAATTGAGTCATAAGTTGTCTCCGTTATGTTTATGGTATCCATCCATGAAGTTTCAAAATTCCTGAAATCCTCCCATGTCATGCCTTTGTCCAGTGCATCAAAATGTTCCATCAGGGTCCTGTATCTTAGCTTGAATCCCAGCTCCGGGTTCTCAAATCCAGCAGAACCAGGGTCAAGGAACGGGGATACTGGGGAGGTGAAAATGAATATCCTCCTGTCGTTGGAGTTTTGATCCATTAATTTCGCCGCATATTTTACGTCGAGAATGGCATCTTCCCGGGACTGATGCGATAGACCTATCATGAAGTAGATGTCCATTTTTTTACCTCCCTTCTCAAGGAAGTCTGAGACGAACTTCTCCAGGGCACTATTCTGGTAGGGTCTTCCGTTTCGAAGTCTGATGCTTTCGCTTGAACTATCTGGAGAGATTTCAAGTGATACGTCGTAAGAGGAGTTGACAATTTTCTCAACGTGTTCTCTTGAGTGAGGACAGAACAGCTCAAAGAGCAGAGGGATATCCAACTTTTCTTTCTTTAAATTTGAAAATATGAAATCTACGTCTTTCCTGGGCCTCATGAGAATGTCTGAAACTATGAACACCGGGATTTTCAAGTCGTCGTTTATCCTCATCACGTCTTCAACTATTCTCTTAGCTGGCCTAAATACTGGTCCCTTCCTGTTATAGAAATTCTTGTAGGCAAAATAAGAGCCACCACATATAGCACAGTTAAAGGAGCAACCATGCACTGTGAGCACCATTGCAACCGGTTCCTTTGTCCAGTTGCAATAGGGGAGGTGACCTATGAAGTCCATTGACCTGATCGCGCTTCTTATTATTTGGGAATAGTTGTAGGACTGATAATCCAGATCGGGGACGAAACTGAAACCATTGTCCATCACCTTTCCATCTGAACGATAGGTTATATTTGGGATCTCCTCCATCTTCTTGCCTTCTATTATCATTTCCATGGGAAGTTCCGTGGTATCTCCCTTCACGACGATATCTACGTCTTTCACCTTGTCCATTATTTCACTTGCATAATACGTTGCGGAGAACCCCCCCATCATCACTTTTATGTCCGGTCTGTACTCCTTAATAATTCTTGCAAGGCTGATTGCTCCGTGGACGTGAGGAAGCCAGTGGAGGTCTATTCCCACGTAGTCAGTATCGAGTCTCAATAATTCCTCCTTGAAATCATATCTTTTTGAATTGAGCATTTTAAGGGCTATGTTATCAATTCGCACATGGTGACCTCTTTCCTGAAGATAGGACAATATTGACAGGAAACCTATCGGGTACATTTCAAATACACCAGTACTTGGCACGACCTCTGAGATTGGACCAGAAATTATGTTCCTCTTCCTGAAATCATATATCGAGGGAGGGTGCATCAGCACGAGGTCATATTTCATCCGTTCATTATTGATTTCAAGAATTTAACAGGTTCTCTGGTCAAGAAAGATTCCCTCATCTATCGTTCAAGTCTTGCGACAATTCGGACAAAAAATTTGGGATAATGGTCTAATTTCCGCAATTTTTGCATACAATTGTTAAGTATTTCTGGCTCTTGATGGGTATATGTCCGAGACGAACAGACTGTTAAAGATCAGAGATCATCTCGATAAATTTCTAGGGGTCTATGTTGGAATTGCAATCATCATTGGACTGCTAGCAGGATATTATGATTTCAAGTGGGTGGCGTTGAACAGCAGTACAATAAAAACACTTGAACTCGCGGCAATAATCATCATGATATTTCCAATGATGGTGATGATGAATTTCAGGGGACTTGGAAAGGCACTGAAGAACTGGAAACTTCTAACAATTGTACTCTTAATGAACTTCGTATGGGGACCGGTAATGGCAATTCTGCTGGGAGACCTGTTCATCCACAACTCCCTCCTGAGACTAGGATTGTTCCTCGCGTGGTTGGTTCCCTGCTCATCCATGAGCGTAGGGTACGTAGGTTTAATGAGGGGAAATATAGAGGCATCTACTGCGATGGTCGCCATAACATTCCTAATTGCCATCCCATTGATACCTTTACTTGCGGGACTTTATGGAGCAGCTTATCACGTCCATGTCTCAGTGATGCTACTTGTCATAACAATAATTGAGATAATCATCATCCCCTTGATAGTAGGAATTCCTACTCATGAGGGTCTTTTAAGAAAGATGGGGCAGAAGAGATTCAAGGAAATCAGCCCTATATTTCCAACAGTTACCATGCTCGGTATGTTCATGATCATATTCGTGATTTTCTTTGGCGATTCAAAAATGATTGTGACACACCTACAGGCGGTATTCGGAGTATTCTATGCTGCAATTGCATTCGGAACCATTTCACTGATTTTCCTGACAGTACTGTTCAGGGGATTGAAATTCGATTACTGGGACAGTATGGCAGGAGTGTTTCCAAGCATAGGTAAGAATGAGGGCACGGCAATAGCAATAGCTGCCACGGCGTTTTCTCCAATGGTAGCCATAGCACCTGCGACCCTGCCAGTATTTCAGGTAATATTCCTTATAACTTACATAAAGCTGAGGCCAAGAATAGCGCATTATTACGGTGTAAAGGGACGGGATGTCACTTTCAAAGAGGACATGTATGTGACCCATAGTACTGCTGGAGGTGGAAAGTAGTATGTTCAGGGTTTTAGTACCTATTGATTTCTCTCCCGATGCAAAGAACTTCGTGGAATCTGGATTCAAGATCCTTCCGAAAGTTGATGAAGCTGCCTTCATATACGTCATCCCGCTTGGAATGAAGGAGCTTGAAGATTTTGTGGACACTGAGAGCATCAATAATGCAAGGTCTAAGGCTGAAAGGAAACTGGTAGAATTTGTCGAAAGCCTGACCATAAAGGCGGACAAGATTACTCAGGCAGTCACAGATGGTGACCCTGCAAGAGTTCTTTTAGACCTCGCAAACAGCGGGAAATTTGACGCAGTGCTAATTGGCCACAGGGGATACGCCTATATCGAGGAATTCTTCATAGGTAGCGTGACTCTAAAGTTAATTTCCAAGGCCAGGATTCCAGTAATTGTGGTGAGGAAGGGAAGGAAAGAGGAAGACATACTGGAAATGAAATAAAACTGGACTTTCTTTATTCTTTCCAAATTTTTTCTTTGTACTGTTGATGTATGTAGCTTTTTCGGGAGAGCCCTAATTCTGCCTGAGAGAGCATATATTCAACTCATAATCATAGGGCAATTCAAACCTGCACGTATTGAAAAATCTGTAAAGCGGATTTGGATGATTGTGAAAAATATATATCTGCGTAAATTGGCTCTAGCGAAAATTAATGGAAATATAATTGCGACGCAGTAATAGCCGATTTACGAAGTCTATTTCACTTAAGATGCTTGGCTTGTCCCTCTTTCAATTCGTTCAATATTTTTGTGACAAGCGGACGGTATGACTCACTGATTGAATAATAGCTGAACCTCCATTTTTCCCTCCTCTTTAGGATGCCAGAATCATACATCTTCCGTAGATGCGCCGTAACGGTGGGTTGCGGCATCTTCAACCATTCCTCAAGTTCACACGTGCAGATTTCACCATACTGTACCATTAATGATAGAATGGTCAACCTAGTCTTGTTTCCTATCACGTTCAGAATCTTCGAGATCCCATCGTAATCATCTGGATTTACCTGCCCAATTTTCCTCACGGGACAGGCTTCAACTTCCTTTATCATTTCACTCCATTCGCTATGTTGGATGATTTATTAACGTTTAAAAACGTTTCCCTTCTCAGTTGCAACCAGACGAGAGAAAGCATCAAGGGAATTTCAAGAAGCGGTCCGATGGCAGTAGTCACGGCGACGAAAGGATATGCGGAAAATGCCGCTATTGCTATCGCTATGCTGACTTCGAAATCGCGGGCTGATACAGTAAATCCTATTGAAGTCGAGTCAGCATAATTGTTCCCTAATCTTTTTGCAGTGAAATAGCCTATGTGGAAAAGCACAAAGTAGAACGTGAGCATAACAATCCCAACCAAGACTATGAGGATTGGTGAACGCGTGATCCCTGATCCTTCGCTCCAGAAGATGACGATTATCGTGAAAAGGAGGGCAGCTGTCTGAACTGATCCGAGAGTGTTCAGGACTCTAGAAAAGTATCTCCTCCTGTGGAGGACACCCCTTGTGGCAATCCCTGCTAGTAAGGGAGACACAAGGTATAGCAAAACGCTTTCTAAAATCAACAATGGACTTATAACTACTGAAGTTCTGGCAAGAACGTAGACCAGGAACGGCGTGGTGATTACCTGTATTATGGAATTCCATGCGACAAAGGAGACTCCCAGTGGCAGGTTACCGTGAGCGAGATCCGTCCAGACCATCACCATAGCTATACATGGCGCGATTCCCAGTAGTATGATCCCTACAATCACCTGCGAGATCACGCTGGGAGGCAAAAGGCCCATATGTAAGAATATTGTGTTAAAGAAAAGATAGGCAAGGCCAGCAACGAGGAATGGAGCTACTGCATAATTGAGGAAAACCATCATTCCAATGGTCTTAAGATCCTTGACACTTTTTCCAATGTCCCCCAGCCTGACTTTTGTCATTGCTGGATATATCATGAAGAAAAGGCCGATAGGTATGCCGAATGTTGCCACCCCAGTATTTTCAGCCTTGAACTTCGCTCCGAGTACAAGTCCGACTATTATGGCAAGAATGACAAATATTGGAAAAAGCAGAGTTTTCAGACCAAGTTTGCGACCGATCCCAGTTCCGCTCATTAATTTTTCACTTGATTCAGGAGTTCAGGGAGGAACGAATCCATTTCGAAGTGTGTTCTACCGCTTATAATATGGTCTGATGACCTTACAACGGGAGAATCAACATATGATGCACCTGCCGCCTCGATCTTCGATTTTATAGAGGGATGACCAGTGACACTTTTACCTTTCAGGAGGCCTGCTTCGGCAAGTACGATGGGGGAGTGGCATATTGTCGCAAATTGACTTCCTTCTTCGTGCATTCTCTTTATGATCTCAACCGTTTCGGGTCTTTTGAGGAGGTTTTCTGGCGACTTCGCCCCTGGAAGATAAACAAGTTGGTACCTTTCCCGCTCATGAGACAGGAGTTTGTCTGGCATGACAGAATCTATCCCAAATATTCCGGTATATTTTCTATCTTCCCATGCTAGAATGTCAAAAATTATTTTCTCCTCCTTCAATCTGTAATAAGGAATCCACAGCTCAAGGTCGTGATAACCATCATCAAGCAAAACAGCTACCTTTTTCATGAGGGGTTATGATATTATAATAAATAAATATGATGATATGAAACCAAAAAATGAAATTACCACCTCGTTTTATTGAAGTTATATCTTGAAAACATTCAATTGTTCATCCATCAGAATAAAATTGTCCTCGTCGTCCGCCTTCCCAGCTTCTTTTGTGAGTACGTTCCCACAGCAATCTTAACTACAATTCCTGTCTCGCAGTTAAGTCACTTCTTTTTGTGAGATTTCTCTTTTTGAGGAGTTCAAATTTTTCTCTGTCCGCCTCCAGTTTAGTCAAGAATGGTAAAACCGTATTCCTGTCTGGAACTGCCATTGCATTATCTAGTTCCCCCGCTCACCTGAATAACCCTCAATTAGGAACAATGCGCATTTGTGTGGTCTTTTTCAAACAGTACATTCATTTGCATCGACGATTGCAATAGCGTGATAATCATCCATAATTTTCAAGTGTCCCCTCTTTGAATGATTGTCCTTGTAAAGTTCATCTGATAACCCACGTACGATTGCCTCTGGCGAGAAAATTTCAACAAGGTCTTTAACGTATTCCTTGCCTGTTCTTGTATCACTGATCTTAATTTCTGTAGAATAGGTGTGAGCCATGCATTTTCACTCTAGGAGTTATGAATTTAATTTCTATTTTGGTCAATTCTAATCTAGCTGTGATCAAAAATTACTATATAAGTAGGGAGCAGTCTTGGTGTTTTATTTCCCAAACTTTCCACTACTCTTCGTAAAACACCGAAAAACTCGTGGTTTCGGATTAACAGCTTCACTCATCAGAAGTCTCGTAACGAATTCGCTTATTGACCTTTCACCCCGTAATGAAAATGAGACTGCCATATCTCTTGGAGGAATAATTTACTATAACCTTATTGCAAACAATCAGGTCGTAGGAGCAATCCCAGGAATGATTTGGATAACATTGTTGCAATCAATCTTCTTTAAGCGAGTCCAGGTCTTTCAGTATTTCAACAGCCGAATTCATAACTCTGTTCCCGGTCACGTATCTGACAGTTGAAATCGCATCTTCAAGTTCCCCAATTGTCCCGCCACTGCTGAAAAACTGTCTGAGATATATGCGCATGCATTCTTTGTACTTAATTGACTGGGCCACCGAGAAAGCTATCAGATAAGTTGTTCTCATGTCAAGTTTCATTGGTGAAAGGAGCTCCCCCTTTTCCTTCAGATGTTCAGTAAGTAGGTCAAAAGAAAATTCTGATAGTGCGATAAAATTTTCAGGGATCGACCCAGTATTGATATCCTCTCTGACTTTCCTAATAATCTTATCTATCTCCTCTTTCTTGTAATCCAAACGTGCATTTTCCTTTATGATCAGAAGACACTCCTTGCAGCCATACATGGTTGAAGACATCAATACCAATTTTGAAATTTTGATTATATCAATAATTTCATTTCTCTCGACATTGTATTTCTTAGCCAGCTTGAAGTGTGAAGACAGCGAGTCCCTGTCTCCAAGCGCAAGCGACACTGAAAGTGCTATGAGAGATAACATCTTTTGACTGAGGTTTCGTCGCCCAAGGTATAGGGCGTCGGCTTCCCTCATCTGTTCTTTGGCAAGGTTCTCATTGTATTTTAACAGTAGGTCGATTAAAATAGGAGTCTCTCCGGTAGCTCCTTTATCATATCCTTTGATCTCACGGGAGCTTATAGCCATAAACCCATAATGACAAAATAATACTAAAGAACAATCTGCAAAATTTGCTTTCTTCTATTTATTTAAAGACAAAATTGAATGATCATCTGAAAAAAATGGAATTTTCCACCCTTTCCATTCATATGAAACTTTAGGAATATCTAGAACGTGTACGATTTAGTATCCACTTTTCAAGGAGAGCACGAAACTTCTTTCTCTCTTTATGCTGTTGAGGGCTACAATCAACCCGACTATTCCACCAATCATGGATATGATGAGAATCAGGTGGCCGGTTAGCCCTGTAGTGGTGAGGAATGCTAGTAGGGACATAACTATACCGGCAATGTCACCTAGAATAGTATATATGAAGAAGAGCAGAGTAGATGCACCTGATTCGAGCCTTCTGGTGAGTATAAGTTTCTCGGTTAAGAGGGAATATTCAATGAATTTTTTATACAGAATTTCCACATTGGGATCTTCCTTCTCGCTTGCTATGAAACTCTCTATTTCATTCTTTTTGGACGCAACCTCCTGTCCTATTTTGCTCATTCCGTTAGAAAAGTCTATCCCGTTTCTTTTTTCAATCGAATGCAGCAGGAAATCATTGAGCGAACGCACACTAGATTGAATCGTTGTTGTGTATTAATATTTTCGAAGCAGATGAAGCTTTACAATTAACGGTAAAGTCCGAATTATGAATGTGGACTAAAAGTCTTACAATAGGACTGAAAGTCTATAAATTTAAAACAGAATGAGGTAGTAATTCAAAAGTGTAAAAAAATAATAAATATTTTGCTACAGAGCTATTTTGTCATGTTCCGGAGTATATCAATGCCGTTCACAGATGCCCTGTTTCCGACAAGAAATCTGGTCGTCGTTAAGATGTCTTCTGCCTCTTGTCTGGTTCCTCCTGTTTTCTTGAACTGCGAAAGATAGACCGCCTGGCAATCTTTATCCTTTATTGAGATACTGACTGCCAGTGCCACAGCGTAGACTTCTTTTTGTGAAAGTTTGGATGGTTTCAACATTGCTTTCTTTTCCCTCAGATGCTCCTTGACCAACTCTTCTGAAAATTGTGAAGCCTTTAGTACCCTGTCAGGTATCAAACCAGCTTCTCCTTTCAAATTTTCTAGAAGCAACTGTGTCTTATGCATTTCTGCCTCTCTGTCTTCATTTGAGACGTAAGTTTCCAGTAGCTGATCAAGAGAATCGAGGGTAGAAGACATTAATGCCATCTTGGTGGCTCTAATCGCGTCGAGTATCTCTGCATGTTCTATCCCAAACCTCTTGGCGAGCTTGAAATGAATCATTGCTGATTCCTTTGGACCATTTGCCAGAGCAACTGACATGGCTATGAGGACTCTTGTCTTCAGGGATAGGCTTGTCCTCCCAAGATAAAGTAAATTGTTTTGGTTGAACTGCTCCATTGCTGCTCCCTCGTCTAACTTGAAAAGTAGTTCTATGACCTGCGGCATTTCCCCAAGGGACTGTTCAGCGAATTTCTTCACCTCTTCATAATTATTTCCCATTTTACATTATCTTACGATGATTCAAAATTATTTCACGCAATTTTTTGGTCAATCTCCAGATTAAGCTCAAATAATTGGGAAGTTCAAAGGTGATCGATATCAAAGTCAAATCACCACGCACGGCAAAACAATTCTTTGTCATATGGTTGAGATATAGTATTAGTAAATCGCAGGTCAGTCATAGGGATCATAATTGCCTTTCTGCTCTTGAGTCTCAACTCCCGACAACACAAAACTACCGGCCTGAATTTCGAACTCCGAGGATATTATAGCGATGGTTGTGCTGCTGGAATTCAAAGGGTAGAGATAGTTATCGACGGAACTGGTATTCACAGTAAATAGATAGACAACAGATACGTTATCTGGCGATACGGCCATAAAGATCAATTTGAAGGGTGCTTCAAAGAACTTATCAAGGGAAAGATGGGTCAGGTGAATTGGAGACTGTGTGGGATCATTGGCCTCATTAAATCCCCATATCCCTTCGCTAATCATTGAAGAATCGATCAAGATGTAACCTACCTCAGGATACCTGCCATTCTGTCCCTCAAGCTCCCACAGGAATGGCGGGGAGCTCACTAATGAGTGAATATTCAGATAGACATTGCTCAAATAGTAATACATTCCAAAATCATTGCCCTATTTCCAGCATGGAATGTTTGGGAAAATCCTGATCCTAAAACCAACTATGAATGCTACTAAGGCTGGCTCTGCCTCAGTGGTCCAATTAGGCCATCGCTCCCTTTTCGTATTGGGGTTCCCTTCAGGTGCCGGCACTTTCGCCATGAGAAGGTTTAATTAAAACTAGACATCCGGGGAAGAGCCCAATTTATCGCTATTTTCCCTTAATGGAGATGATCTGGACAGTATATCACCCTGTTTGAACGCAATCATTGCCTTGGAGTAATAAGGGATTATCCTCTTGAATATGAATCCATGGTCCTTGAGCAGGTCCCTCAGCAAGTATGCTGGTCTGAGGTAAAATGTCATGTAGGCCTTCCCCAACCATTTCAGGATTGATTCGTCTGTGAAATTCTTGAGAGTCATTACCGGGCTAAG
Organism: Thermoplasmata archaeon; assembly: GCA_021817415.1. Taxonomy (GTDB): domain Archaea; phylum Thermoplasmatota; class Thermoplasmata; order Thermoplasmatales; genus JAKAUZ01. The sequence goes on from JAKAUZ010000082.1 coordinate 20,708, forward strand.
AGTTGTATATTTACGCCAGTCAAGTGTTCTTATGATGTTTCTTGATTTAGCCAGATCCCACAGTCTGGTTCCAGGGTAAGGAGTGGCAATGGTGAACTGAGCCAGCCTGACATTGACTTTTTTTGAGAACTTGATTGTATTTTTCACCTCATCAGGCGTATCATCAGGGAACCCTATTATGAAAGAACCAAGGGTGTGTAGACCTGCATTATTTCCCTTTTTCACCGAATCAATTGCCTGCTGGAGCTTTATCCCCTTACCTATGAAGTCCAGGGTCTTCTGGTTTCCTGACTCTATGCCGAAATATATCGTATGTGCACCTGCGCCTTTCATAGCATTCGCGATCTCATCGTTGAAGAGGTTCACCCTGGCAGAACCTGACCAATGAATATCTAGTCCTTCCTCCTTGATCTTCTTCGATATCTCTACTGCCCTTTTCATGTTGAGAGTGAAAGTGTCGTCTAGAAATTCTATCTCGTGAATATTATAGTCATATACGAGTCTTCTAAGTTCAGTCATTACCCTTTCCGTACTGTGCCCTCTCCAAATCTTGCCAAATTGAAGTGAAGACGAGCAGAATATGCAATTGTACGGGCATCCTCTCGATGTCATTATCGTCCCGAATCTCTTTTTTTCTGCCACGTATCTATCCATTGGGAGAAGATCAATTGATGGAGGCGGGATTGTATCTACGTCACGTATAAGTGGCTCTGGGGATGAAACAATAGTTCCTTCTCTCCCACGGTAACCGATCCCCTTTACGTCCCGAATGTCTTTCTTCCCTTTCAGGTTGAGGAGAAGATTTGAAAATACGGTTTCTCCTTCCCCTATAACTACGTAGTCTAATGCAGGAGACTCCTTCAGCGTCATCTCGGGCGTGAATGTAACGTGAGGTCCGCCTATTGCAATCTTGACATCCTGGTTCAGCTCCTTTGCCGCCATTGCCACTCGGTAAGCATCCGGAATCATTGACGTAGTTGAAGTCAACCCAATAAGATCAGGATTGAAACTCTTTATGGCACCCTTCACCTGGTCCAGGGAATAGTCCATCGCTATCGAGTCGATTATGGAGACTTCATCACCCTGTCCTCTAGCCACAGACGCAAGATACGCGAGACCCAGAGGTGGGCCGGTCACTCCTATGATCGATTTTATCGCTGAATTAGTTGGAGGGGACAACAGCAAGATTTTCATTACCAGTCTCCTCTTTTTCAATTCTGTCAAATTTCAGGACAATTTCCTCATATGCTTTTTGATTGATTACGCATCCTGGGTCTGATTCAAGATAATCACCGTAATATCCATAGGCTCTGGCTCTGCAGCCTCCGCATGAATATTTAAACGGGCAGGTGGCACATGCTCCTTTTAGATTCTCCCTGCTTCTTAGATCTGTAAGTATCTTTGCTTTGTTCCATAGCTCCTTGAAGTTGTCTTTGAGTACATTACCTGCCTTAATCGGGAGAAACACACATGGTTCAAGGTCCCCGTTATCCTCAATTGCAGCGTAAATCCTTCCTGCCCCACATCCCCCTATGAATTCTGCCATTGCGATCCCGCTTGAATCAGTTTCTAGGGATGCGAAGTGAGTGGGTGCGTATGTTTTGCCTGTCCCTTCCAAAACACGGTTGATCCCGATTCTGGAATATTCCGGTGATGTGGAAAATATGTCTGGCCCAACCTTTGACTGCCATTTTGTATATAGGAAATCCAGGAGCGATTCTCTTTCCTGAGGAGTCAAGTCCTCGTTGATTATTTCCTTTCCCCTTCCCGTTGGCACGAAATTGAAGACTATGAATCTCCTCACTTTCAGCGAAACCGCGAGGTCTACCATTTCACCTATTCGATTGTAATTATAATGAGTTGCCGTCGTTGCTATGGCGTTGTCAAATACACCTTTTTCAACCACATTTTTTATTCCTTCAACAGTTCTTTCCCACGCTCTGGGTTGCCCCCTGAACTCGTTGTGTATTGCTGGATCTGCTGAGTCAAGACTTATCTCAACATATCTGATTCCGATTTGCGCCAGCCTGTCTACCACACTCTTTGTCAATAATGTCCCGTTCGTAGCGATGGATGTGAACATTCCTTTCATTGAGGCATATTCTGCAACTTTCCAGAAATCGCGACTCATTAGTGGTTCACCTCCAGAAAAGGCTATCATTGTCACTCCTGCCTCGTCAAGAATGTCTATGACTTTCAGTTTTTCCTCTAAAGTCAGTTCGTCTGGATTTTTTGGACCTGCATTTGCATAGCAGTGTTTGCAACTTAAATTGCACTGTTTTGTCAGGTTCCATACGATCATGAGCGGAGCATCAAACACCTGGGGTCTTGTAATACCATATTTAGCCACGCTTCTAAGAGTCAGGGCCACGCCCTTGCGAACATATCTTTCCTTAAGCGCTTCCCTGACAAGGTCTAGATTATCTACCTTAAACGTTTTCATCGCCCTCTTCAGTGCTGCCTCTATTACCTTTGCCTGAGCAATTTCCCTCACTGTTTTAGGCTCCTCCACTTTTGCAAAAACTCCAAGGATGTGCTCGAACTCCTTCTGTCCAGTCATCCTTGTCACAATCCAGCGTGCAAATCTGTTGTCAACAATTTTCTGGAATTGTGCTACAAGCTGCGTTGAATCTGGCAATTTTTCTGAACCGTAGAAATTGACCCCAAAATTTTTGCCATCGGTTACATCATTCATCTCGGTACGACCTCCTTATATTTCGTCCCTTCAGGACGTGCTCTCAAAGAAATTGCAATCGCATTCGTAGGACCATTAGACTCGGTTCTTCTTTTAATTATTCTTGTACCTGTGAACCAAGAGTTGAAATTTTCCGTATTTACAATAAAAGAATACGATTTGATTGGTTCCCGTACTAGACTCATTCCAATTTTTACGCGAGTATCATTTGCTGCTCCCGTCCTCGAATTTCTCGATAGTTTCTCGGGTTCTTTACTGTTCACGACAAATATATACCAGATTACTATTAGCCACTTTCAGGCAAGAATTGCAGCAGCCAGAGCCCACTTAGACAAAAATTGTGTGAGTCTATTCACGTTCTATAGCGGATTGTCGAGGACGACTTCAAATTCAACATCATAGACTTTGAAATCCGGGAACTTCCTCATTGCGTAAAGTCTGATGTCATTGCAATCTTCAGCTACTGCCTCCAGATGAAATCTTCTCTGTCCCGTTGTTATTATGAGCCGTTTGAACATGTTTTCAGATTTGGTGAAGGATATGAAAGGATCAATATTCTCGGCTGGTAAATTGAAAGAGAGGAGTGCCCTGCACTTGAGTCCCATTTCGGAATAATTAACATCTGCTTTGCATTTCTTGATGATGCCCCTGTCTTTAAGATGGATTATTCTGTCTCTGACATTCCATATATTTTTACCCAGTTTCTCAGCAACTTCCCTGTATCCAAGAGAACAGTCCTTTTCCATTATTTCCACAATTCTTAAGTCCAGGGCATCAGGCCTGAATGCTTTCACAGTAAAATAAAACAATGCATCCTATTTAAGCAATTTGACGAGTCCCTGACCTTAATAATACTGTATTTTGACTCTTCTATAGGTATCAAAACTACAGGAAACGGCCTGCCACTTTAAACTTTTATTGAGCAAAGCCCAATGGAGTAGGATGATCAAAGCTATTCAGGTTCTTGCATCTACTAGAGCATATTGCAGAATGAATTTAAGATGAGATTGCTTGTTCTGTGGGTGCTTCTTGTTCCTTCAAAGTGGTCAAACTATCATGAGTGTGGATGGCTGCAATATTTGCAGCCATGTGGAAAGTGTTTTCATCTGTACCCCCTCCTGCTCCACCTGGAACAACCCTCTTTGCCTCTTGTAATTGTTTTGCTCCGGTGAAAAGCTGGGAACTAGAGAATTTGACCTGGTGGTTCTGGTTTTCGGTACCCTAAATTATTAACCCTCCTAGTATTTTCCTCTGTATGACAACAGTGATGCTTGAAACTAACGTAGGCAAAATAGAGATAGAGCTTTTTGAGAAGGAAATGCCGGTTACTGCTGGTAACTTCGTGAGATTAGTGGAGAGGGGTTTCTATGATGGTGTTTCTTTCCACAGGGTTATCCCGGACTTCATGATACAGGGTGGCGACCCAACTGGAACTGGAAGGGGAGGCCCTGGATATTCCATTAGAGATGAATTTACACCGAATAACAGGAATGATAGAGGAACAATTTCCATGGCCAATGCCGGCCCAAACACCGGAGGAAGCCAGTTCTTCATAAATGTAGCGAACAATAACTTCCTTGATAAGAAGCACCCAGTATTTGGGAAAGTGATACAGGGAATGGATGTGGTGGACATGATCAGCAAAATGAAAACTGACAAAAGTGACAGGCCTCTCTCAAAGGTATTCATAACCAAGGCAGTGTTAAAGAGATAGAATAGAGAACTGTATTTTCCCTAGCCCCTAACGAGCTGGAACTTATGATAAAGCGATAAGGCCCTGTCATGAGTTTGGTTCATTCCAATCTAAGGGCATTCTCTGGCGTTTTGGCGAGTCCAGGAGATAGAAGACATTCTGCGAATTGCTCCTGACCCTAGGTGGAAATGATGCAGAAGTGATGGTTTATCAACGGCCAATAGCTCAGATCATGAACGCTGATATTATCTAGAGAGTGAAAGCCATATCCTTGGGGGATTGTTGTATATACAGGGGATAAGAAACTGTTTGATGGTATGGTAAAGGATTGACACCTTGAGCAATTATTTGTCAGCGTGCTTGTGGAGGCAATATCGATCGATGATTTACGGCTGCATTTATATTCATTCAGGGGTGTGCAAATACTACAAACTGGAGCTGCCCTGTTTATTGATAGTAGTATTAGTGATGCACAAATTCCCCGGCACCAAATTGAAAACTTTAACTGGAGAATTTATAATCTCAAGCCAGATATTTATTGTGGGGTCCCAGATGTTGAAGATAAGTGCGATATATGTGTGAGGATACGCTCAACCCTGGTGGTTCTGCACCTTGCCAACAAATATACTATCTGGATGTAAACCGATAGAAGACGGTATTTCGTATTATTACAGTCTTGGGGTTGAATTAGAGGGAGTTCCAGAATGTTCGGTGAGTATCCCTGCCAGCAACCCTTAGGGAAAGGAATATGAAGGGACAGCTCGCAATAGTTCTGATGGTTGCCATGCTTATTCCATCTGTTTCAGCGGCAGGTACAGGACCCCATTCTCAGTTCATTGGTCGGAGTCCCGGTTCCTATAATAGGTATGACCTTACCGGATACTTCAATTAAACCAACCTGAATTTCCTCTACGGGAATTCTACAGAAAATAGTTCCCTGGATTCCATTGTTAAAATGATATTTCTCGGGTTTGCCAACGGAACCATCCCATTTACCAATGAAACTGAGATAAATCTCAACCTCTCAGGTGAAAACTATGGAAGCCTTAGAATACCGTACCCAAATTTCACCCCAAATCTATCTTTATCCCTAAATGAATATGATTGCTTCTGGTGCTGTTTTAATACCCGGGGGTTATATAATGTTCTGGCCCCAAATGAATAGATCCAATCTCAATAAGCTGGGAAGGGAACAGTGAGCAAGCAATATGGAAAAGTGAGCATACCAAATGATATTACGATACCTTTTGCGGGGGGGTCCAATGGAAAAGTAATTGGAAACGCATCTCTCGTAATCAGGATGGGGAACTCAACTGCTCATTACATGGACGAAGATATAGGTGCATACGTAATATCAACGTCAATTGATTATTCAAACTACACCAATTCCAGTAATGCAGAATATTTCCATCTTGAATCATCGCTCTTCATAGACAGATACGACGGTCTACTGCTTGGTGAAAGGGAATCATACATGCAATCGTCTGAATTTGACAACAAGAAGGCGTACTGGAACTCTAGCTACAACGCCAAACTTACCGGAAGCAGCTTCAATCTGCTGCCATCGACCATTGACATCGTTACCCTATATGAGATTTCACTCGCTGTGATTATAACACTGGCTACTGCCTCGGCAGTTATATTATACTTCAGGAAAATACTGAAGGGGCGCCAATATAAAAACTAAGGTTAGTTGAGTGACTGGACCCGGGCATCTAATGTCAAATCAAAAATGGAGTTATAATTTGATAAAGCGTTCATATTTTTAAGGTTCACTTCTCACCGCACATGGCGAGGAGGTTCTACGCCAGGTTCCTCTACAAGCAGGGATACGACACGGAGGAGATCCGCAAGATACTTGGGTATGAAAAATTGGATTCGACCAAGAAATAAATGCAGGTTGACCAGAAGGACGTGTTGGAAGCCATGCGGGAGAAGAAACCGGACTTTTTTCTAGCGGAGGCGAACCTGCTATGAATCCCATGCCCCGAACGGGAGGTTAACGTCCCACCCCAGATAAAATTGCTTGATGACCTGAAAATACTCCGATTCAGCGAGGTGCTGGAATGACTCCCACGTTATACGCCACCGACCTATTCGCAGGAGGAGGGGGGTGTCCACATGTCTGGTGATGGTATCTATGGAGACTTCCAGGACCGTCAGCTTGGTGGCCATCAATCATGACAGGAAAGCGTTGACGACACCCATGAGGCAAACTATCCATGGGCGAAGCACCTGCTGACAGAGGTACGGTTGGTGAAGCCATCGGAGGCCGTACCGGAAGGGAGGCTCGACGTACTTGTGGCAAGCCCAGAATGCATCTACCATTCGAGGGCATTGGGGGGCAAGCAAAAGATCGACCAATCGAGGTCCTCTGCCTAGTATCTTGACAGGTGGGTCAAGGAACTGGAAGTGAGTTCTTTTCTGGTGGAGAACGTCCCGGAGTTCGTGAACTGGGGTCCCTTGGACGAGAACGACATGCCGGTCAGGGAGAAGAAGGGGACGACATTCAGGTTCTGGCTCTATGCTCTCAGGAGGCACGGATATAACATCGACTATAGGGTGCTGAACTCGGCGGACTATGGCGACGCGACTTCCAGGAAGAAGTTGTTTGTCTTCGGAAGGAGAGGAGACACGCCCATAGTCTGGCCAATCCCGACGCACAGAAGGGAGGCAGGAGAGGGAACACGGAAGAGGAGGGGTGCCAGAGAGATCATAGACTGGTCCATCCATGGGCAGTCAATCTTCGACAGGAAGAAGCCTATCTCGCCAAATACGATGAAACGGATAATAGCAGAACTGAGGAAATTTTCGGGGCCTGAATTAGACCCCTTCATTGTCCTGTTGGAGCACGGGCACCTGAACTCCAGATACAGGATACACAGCATTGACCTCCCCCCCCTCCCACCAGTTTCAAACCCTTATAGGTAGAATAGAGACCCAGATGAACTGGTCTTTCTCAGCCGGTGAATGGAATGGTTTCAAACCCTTATAGGTAGAATAAAGACGGGAACTCTTGAAACACCAATCATACCGCTTCATTTTGCAAGTTTCAAACCCTTATAGGTAGAATAGAGACATTCAGATTTAGCAATGAACGGCACGGCATAGCCCAGGTTTCAAACCCTTATAGGTAGAATAGAGACGGAAAGGCTCGCGAGGAGCAGGCCTCATTCTGGGCAGAGTTTCAAACCCTTATAGGTAGAATAGAGACTGGTGCCAATCTTTAGGTTTTAGCATACTACCACATGTTTCAAACCCTTATAGGTAGAATAGAGACTTATCTCTTTTTTTAGCCATTTTGATCGCATAGGAGTTTCAAACCCTTATAGGTAGAATAGAGACTGAGTACAGCTGATCAGCAGAACTGGAGGAGTAGATGTTTCAAACCCTTATAGGTAGAACAGAGACGTTGGCGGTAAACCAGCTTTGGGACAACAAAATTTTAATATAAACTAGATTTAGTCCCTATAAATGGGACTACCTAGACAAAAGGGGGAATCGGTAATTGGAATTGAGTGAAGACAAGGAAAACAAGGCAGGTCTCCCCCCACTCTTCTACCGTTTCATGTTCTCTAGGGTCCTGACGGGCATTTCAATATCATCCTTCATTCTATTCTTCATGTGGGACATCGTGAGCAGGTATCACTCCGTCTTTCTAGCCGGGATGATGATCACGATTTATGTTGCTGTGGCACTCCTCCTCTCATTTCCAATCGGTCACCTCATCGACAGGCTCAACAACACAACTCTGAATTTTTTATCAAGCGCCGTGATCCTTGGTGGTTTCGCAGTCCTCATAACCGGGGGAAACATCTTCTCCATATATGCAGCCACTGCAATATCGGTGTTCGGACAGACGATGAAGTTAGACTCATTCTCCGCTATAATAAAGAAGCACGTTCAAGAGGGATCGTTCAAGAAGGCTAACTCATTCAGTTTCGCTGCTAACAGCGCGTCTTCGCTCCTCGGTACGTTGATCGGGGGGTTCTCCATAGTCTACCTTCAAGGGTACTTTGTCTATCTCCTGCTTGCCATCACCGCGATATCAATATTTCTCTCACTGCCAATTGCTGAAAAAGCATATAAGCCTAAGGGGGGAGGGAGAGCGGTACTTGGTGAGATGAAAGCAGTGGGCTCATTCGTCTGGAGTATGGCAGGTATCCTGATTCTCGCGTTCTTCCTCAATGGTCTCCTGATTTCCCTGGATACGTATTCTTCTGGTATCTTCAATCTGGTGTTGAAGCCGTCGCCCATATATTACACTGCATTCAACATGTGCGTTCCTCTAGGGATGATGACGGGAACTCCTATAGCGAATATGGGATTTTTCAAGAGGGAGAGACCCATGACAATAGCCGTCATGATGCTAGTATTCTCCCCCCTGATATTAATACTGGCCCTAAGCAGATCACCCATCGTGGACGTGTTAGATGCCTTTGCAATAGGACTTGTTCTTCCCGTCATTAACATACCCATAACTACGAGACTGATGAGAGCAGTACCTCACGAGATATACGGGAAAGTGATGGCATTCCTTAAGATATTCACTGGTGGCGCATCTCCGGTTATGGGTTCAGTATTCTCCACGATGGCGCTGTTCTTAAGTATTCCTCTCGTTCTCTTCTGGGTTGCAGTACTAGTGGTTCCACTTGCGATTTACAGCATGAGGATTGTTCCAAGATTCTTCAGATTCAACATTCCACAGCCAAAATAACAAGAGCAGAAAAAATGGCCCTTCCTCGAATCTTTTATGTCACATTAAGACTTAAAAGCCTAAGTCTGGCTGCTTTCACCCAATCGTGTTAAGCCCCATAGTTATGCGTATGTTTTGGGCCAACAAAACTCTGCAACGGTCTGAAGGTAGTAGACAGATTCCTGTTGCCTGTGGCAACATGCGAGAGCACATGCATTTATTGCCATGTTATGGTGTGTAGTTGAAAACATCCGGGGAGAGGTGGACAGACATCAATATAACGGTAGGGAAGTGCATGCACGAATTATCCTCCACAAACTACATCTCTATAAGGGCTGTAGCAGTCAAATACAACCAGATACTGGTTCAAATATCCTCTGTGTATTTTCAGTAAAGCTTCCAAGGATATTGCCTAGAGTTACGTACAGATAGCTACTAGAAAGAAGCTAAACCTCAAATGGACGAAGCAGTAAAACGTCTCTGTTTGGAGGGATGCCGTTTGTTAGTATCGACGGATTGACGCTCTATACCTTATCCTAATATCATCCTGTTCTTGAGGGAACAAAAGTTTGCTCCTAGTTGATATCCAAGATGTCACTGAAAGTATTATATTTGACCTGTAGGTAGTAGTATTGAAGGTTCAGAAGAAGTTTGATCAAGCGTGAGTGTGACGGTCACATTCTCACCCGTGTGGACCTGCACTGCAGGTTAAGAGACGATTTTTTGGGAGGGGTGAGGGCAGCCAAGAGGTGCTGTAACTGGAAGTGATAGCAGTGAACATAAAAGAATTGGTTGATAAGATAAATGATTCACCAACCACGTTGGTGAAGGTAAAGATAGGAGGCAGGGACGCTACCGATACGGCGATAGCGAAGCCTGCCTATTATGAGGATGAGAGGGATGCTGCCAGGGTATACTACTATTACGGCCCGCTGGACCCGGATAACTGGTCCGAGATCAGGGACGCAAACAGGGGCGAGGAGATGGTTGTTGAAGGTACCCAGACTGAAGCAAAATATCATCAGCGCTTTCAGCACATACGAGACAGAGCTTGATGCCATGCCGTTGAAGGACCTCCCCCTCTGGGTCAAGGGGGAATGCAATCTTCCACATCCTGGTTGGGATGGGCTTAAGGCTCCAGGAGCTGACGGACCTCAAGGTGTCTTATGTCGATTTCCAGAAAGGTATAAACAAGGTCAGGGGGAAAGGGCAGAATAAGAGGCAGACCAACCTTCCGGACGAGGCGGCCGGTGCGCTCAGGGAATATCTTTTATGAAGGAACATGCCGAGGCGGGTGTTCGCAAGGGCGTACGTTTCCACCACGAGGAACGGAAGGATGAATTACGACTATATGCGCTCCAGGATAAAGAGGGTTGCGCTGAAGGCAGGCGTCAGATTCCATGCCCACACGGCGCGGCACACCTAAGCAACGGAACTCCTGAAACAGGGGGTTGACGTTTATTTTGTCCCGAGGCTGCTGGGGCACGAAAAAATGACGTCGACGCAGATATACCTCCATCCCAAAGAAGAGGACGCAATAAACAGGGCGAGGAGGGTACGTTTTTTTGAGGTTCAGGATGGATTGGAGGTGACCCTACGCCCCCAACGGGAGTTGTAACAAAAGTCTAAATCCCAACCAATATTATACTACACAATATTATAATTCTACGTGAAAATATAACTTTTTTTAAATACTCAGTGATCTGAGCGGCTTTGTAGTTTTATTGGCAATATAACTAAAGAATGCAGAATAAAACTACAAAGCTCCCCCTCTTGATATGTATTAATTCCTGTCCGACCTCATTGAAACATATCTCTCAGATTTCATTTCATGATATTCCCTATTGCAACATACGGTTTATTCTGGTAGGCAACCTTTTCACCGATTCTGATGACGTTATCGCGCCTAGAACGCCCGTGTTCTGCTCTGGCTCTGTGCAATCGTATTGAATTATCATCATAATTGGACGTGATTTGATATTCAATCTCTCAGATATATATCCATTTCCCGACATTTAACGGATTTTCCTCGTGTCTTGTAGAAAATACTATCAACCAAAATTTACAACCGTATCTATTAGCTCTCACACTGAAGAAGCTCTAAGTATATGCTTGTAGAATAACGGGTTTAGGAACGCAAAAGGTCAACCTAATATAAGAAACTGTTTAGGTCCTCATTTAAAGACTTGAATCTAATCAATGCGTCATCATATCCAGGCAACTTTCTTGCTAAATCTGCGTGTTCTATAAGGAATGCAGCTGGTTTGTAGTGATCGTATGGAGGAAGATCAGACAGAGACTTTTTGAGTTCTACAAAACAGAACTCAACTTGTTCTGTGATTCTCTTACTAGTATTGTTCAATGCCTTTTGACAGGGTAACAACTGATCTTTTATTCCATAGCATTCGCCTACTAGTGATGTGTAAAATTCGGAACCCAGCATGTCCTCTATATCTGCCTCTGGTTGATTGACATATTTATCTACTGTTATGACTCGCTCAGATGGTATGATACTTGATTTTCGCAGGTTGTACAAACGAGTTTTGTCACCATGATGATAATCAGATACAACTGCTAAATTTAGCTTGTTACCTCCAAATAACGCAACGAAACTCCAAAATTTATCGATTCCTCCTGTAGGTGCTATTACCCATCTTTCATCTAACTGGGTCATTTTTTTCATTTTTAGCTCGTTTGATGCCCATTTTAAATATATTAAGTCAGATGGGCCTTCAACTAATAGAGTATTCTTACCGACGAAAAGAGTTTGAGCGATCTCGTATCCGAGTGCAGCTTGAAGAGGGAAAATTGTATCGTTGTCAGATTTGAGAACTTCAGATGAAACTTTAGTACCAATTACTTTTTCCTTGGTTGATAAGTCTTGAACAGTTCTTATGCCTGAGAGATTCTCTACGTCAACCATAAAAGGAGAGTGAGTTGTATAAATTACCTGGTGATTTGGGCACAGTTTTTCCTTGATGAACTTAAGTAAGTTCTCTTGCGCTCTTCCATGAAGACTTAATCCTGGTTCATCAAGCAGTATTATGAGATTTTTTCCATAAATCTTGTCTAATTGAGAAAACCACGCGAGAAAAGAGAAAAACCAGATGAATCCAGTGCTTCTTTCATCAAAATTTACTGATACTTGATGAAGATCATTAAAGACACGTGTCCTGAATACCATTCCCGTATTGAAAGGAGGCGGATCTAAAGGCAGTGCTGCTCTCAAATCAAAATCCACTTTGAGAAATTGATTTTGAGTCCAATAAGGAAATATTTGTTGTGTTATGGAATTTGAAACAGCCTCCAGTTCTGCCTTTAGAGCTTCAAATTTTCCTACGTTTTTTAGCTCCTCGGCACTAGTTCCAGCAAGATCTAATAGGGCAGAAAAAATACGCAATCCTTCTTTGAGCTGTTTATTATTCTTCTTTGTCAAGAAATCGTCGAGTCCAACCTGACCACTCATTTTTTCATAATCTGCAAAATATAAAAATTTCGGCATAATTGATGAGATAGCGGACCCAACTGCAGTGGATGCAAGTCCATCTGGGGACAGTGATTGTAAGGTACTAAGAAGTTGATTTTGTGGTGGTGTAAGTGGAGGAGCACCTGTGAGTTTGTTCCTCAGCTCCAGGATAGTTTTAGAATTGCTAACTCTAGCGATTTCGTCTGGATTCAATTTTGCGGTAGATATGAGATGGTTCACTAATTCCTGTTCGTCGATTTTGTCAGATACCCGTATCCTATTATCATATCCTTTAGTAATAGTGATAATCTTTTCAGAAAGTGTTTTCTCACCCACTTTTTTTGCAATTTCAGCGACATCACTATCATCTAATTCCCATTTAGTCGTGAGGATCATATCAGGATCCTTTTCGTGGCGAGATTTATAAGAGGAATATCTTCTTCTCGGATAATCCTCCAATGGCACAAAGTTGGAATCATTGAGGTTTTCTGGGTTTAATTTATAAAGTCCCTTAAGAATCGTAGTTTTGCCCGATTCATTCTTTCCGACAAGACAGGTCAAGCCCTCAATAGTAAATTCGTCAGAATCTTCAACACAGCGCAAATTCTGAATCCTCACTGAGAGAATTTTCATAAGATTCAGATTAATATAAGCGTCTTGCTTAAAATTCTTTCTGTTAAACTGACCTCCGAGACCAAGTAGGCTATCCAGCTAGAATTTTGAGTTTGCAATTTCTACCTTATTGGCTCAAAACTTAACAATCTAAAAATAATGGCGCCCAGTCTAAGACAAGTAAGAAGACTGCCGTATTCACGGTAAGCACCATTTTCACCGCAACCATCTTAGGCATTTTTATATGAATTTTGGTACTGTTCGATTATCGATACATGAACAAAATCTGGAAATCTGTTTAGTGTCGGGACATGAATGAGAATGGACAGCTCGATAAGTAGTTAAAACAGGCAGATATTAATTTATGGGGAGAATTATTATGTCAACCGATAACAGAGAGAGAATATGGTTCGAGTCAATTAAATCTAATGGGTCTTTCCCTGATGGAAGGATCAAATTAGATGTGTTGTTTAAAGGTAGTGGTAATAGAGAACTAGTTTGGACACCTACATGGAATGCAGTAATCAGTATCTCAGCCGCAGCGAAGTTTTTAGAGGAGACAAATAAGCCTAGAAGCGAGTGGAATCAACCACTTACAGATGCTTACTCTAAATTAGAGCAATCTAGTAAGTTCTTAGAAGAGATAGCTAAAGCTGCAAATTTAATTGCAGCAAATTTAGGCAATCTTTTTGGTGATAAAGCTATAGACAAATTATTTCCCGATATCCCACCTGAATTAAGTCACAAACCTGAGCAGATACGATATATATTGTCGGGTGCCGAGGACATCGATGATTTTATAGTGAGGCTTGCGCCTATAATTTCTGTCCACAGGAAATACTTCGATGATAAGATTCTAAAACAAAATTTTAATAGAGTTCTAAGACCCCTTGCTTTGAAACTAGACGATAATCTGAAAATTGTAAAAATATAGAATACTGATTATAGGAATGGAATTAACCTGACCCCAATTTATAGGGGGGATTGGGATTCGGAAACTTAAAATTTAGTTGCTAAGAATCTTCACGTCTGGCTCATTGTTCTCAGCAAGTAGCCCCTAGCAGATTCGCTTAAATATTTAAGCGAAGCCTATAAACAAACCTCTCATTTCCACATGAATTCAAATGAAGATTCTTACGAAATGAGTTCCGACATCTCTTTTTGTAAATTAACAAAGACGAGCATTACAACATTCTCCCAACAATGCTACAGGAATGGATAGAAAACAGACAACAAGGATTAAGTAACCCTAGATTATGATATTCAGAATGCGAATGTTGCGGGAAAAAGAGCTTGATGTTTCCGAGAACATGAGCTATTTCTGGCTGGGAGTGGAAAGATCCCCGTCCAAAACAATGGGCAGTTAAATCAGATGAGAGGATGATATAAGTGACATTTCGTAAATATGCAAGTCTTGGGGAGAAGTTAAGCGACATTGGTATGTCTTTGTCTGAAATGAACGAAGCTATCAAGAAAAGAGAAAGTTCCGCTATTAAATACCGGCGGGACACAAAATTTCCCAACTCCATTGAACTTATTCAGCCAGACTTGGATAATTTTATAGGAGAGGTCGAAGAATCACTTCGTTATGCCGATGAAGGGTTCATCACAGGAAAGCCCCTTAGCTATCTTTTAAAACTCCATAAGGGACTAAAACAACTTGATTTCAGCGAAAGGAGGAAGAAATTCATGGTTCCCGCTGATATAACTGACATAACTGTGAAAGAAGCGCTGGAGGAAGCTGTTGAAGATTATCAAAATGACTGCTTCGACTCAACAATGGCAATGTGTAGGAAGGCTTATCATTTGATATTACACAATTTATATACTAATAGAGAAAGAAAGAGGCCTGTTATTATCGGTAAAAATAATCAAAAACTAGAGATGCCCCTAAACGAGTTGTTTAAGTGGTTTGAGAAAACATTTGGTGAAAATGAAACAGTAAAGAAGGTCGGAATAATAATAAAACAGCTTGGTGACGAGGCAGTTCATATACCAAAACCGGAACCTTCCCGTTCCACAAAAGGAGAACAAGCAGCTACTGCACTGTCCGGGGCCATCTTGTTGGCGAAGAGCATGTTCCTAGAGTTCACTGAACTGAAAAATATTTCATCAAGAAATGAAGGAGTATAATAGATGTGTGACTACACGGGAATGGTAGGGTCAATGGAGATTTGAAAATATGATGCTAACCGATCGTGAGAGTTCTAAAAAGGGAAAGAAAAAGGGCAGGTAATATGACTGGGAATGGACTTAATCCTCTGGAATTCTACGGGGAAGTTGTTGGAACAATAGGGCTAGTCGTAGCAATTATTGCCTTAATTCGCTCCTTATACATCCCGAACAAGCTGGAATTATCGCTGATGGACCCCCCATTTGAAGATGCCATAGACTACAGCGCCGCCCAACACACAACAAGCAGATTCTTTCATATAGTTGTGAAAAATAGCCATAAAAGAACAATGGCTAAGAACTGCAAGGCTTACCTTATAAGTATGAAAGAGACTGGTGGAAAGGAACTTGTAAATACCACGATCCCTTTAAAATGGAGAGGGTTTCCTACATTGATCATAGACATTGCACCAATTGGCGAAGAGAGATTTGACGCATTTCATATAGAATTTGGCAATCTTACTTCTATATCATTTAATTCCTATGTTGATTCTACTGCATTGATTCCAATTGCCAAATTTCCTGGAAAATATGAAGTTACTTACAGGGTCACGTCTGATAACTTTAAACCGAAAGAAAGGTCATTTACTGTCAATCTATCAGTAAATGCCACTGAAGTGTATATCAAATAAAAGGTGTGTCAAATATGGATCTGGTAAAGCTTCACATGGAACCCCATACTAGAGCGAAACACAGTATACTGACCCGTTACTTGGGCGGATGGTTTCCAATAATGTCCACGTTCCCAAAAATTTTGTATTTAGATGGATACGCTGGCTCAGGAATTTATGATGATGATAGTCCTGGATCACCATTAATTGCACTAAGAATGGCAAGAGATCACTTTCTGAAGAGCCAGATTTCAAAGGGTGAAAAGGTATTCTATTTCATTGAACGTGATAAAAAGACATTTTCTACCCTAGCACACCTAATTCACGAAGAGTTTGGTCCTTGTAATAGTGATGGACTCTGTGACAGGCTTCCATCGAACTTTAAAGTGTATTTGCAGAACGGAGACTTCAACACGGAGCTAAATGAAATACTCAATCACTCGAGGGAAAAGGGAACTAGTATCGTTCCTACCTTGTCTTTTATCGATCCCTTTGGTTATTCTTTGGACCTAGATATTCTCTCGAAGATATTATCATTTAAGCACTGTGAGGTTCTATTCACTTTCATGAGTGGTTTTTTAAGCAGGTTTGTTTTTGAAGAAGCACATCTACAATCTATCATTAATACGTTCAATGTAGACAAAGGCACAATAGCATCAATTCGAAGCATAACAAATGAATCTGCAAGGGAAGATGAGTTTGGTAAATTGCTTGTTGACATAATGAAAAAAAATTTGCCGGCAGATGAAGAGTTGTACTGGCTATCATTTGAGATGATTGACAATTACAATAGACCCTTGTATAGGCTCATCTTCTTTACTAAGAGCGAGAAGGGTATGCAGGTTATGAAAGATGCTATGTTCGATATTGGGGGGAGAGGGATTTACAGATTCTCTGATTTCTACTTCAATCCTAGTCAGGCATCAATCCTAGATTATTCAGGGGACTCTCAGCCATGGGTAGCTGAAGCAGTAGAATATTTACATTCAAGAATGGCCTATCAGGACTGGAAGATAGAGGATTTTCAATAACCCCTCATTTTACCAAGTTTGGTCACAATAATCCTTTTTCATGAGCCCGATATTATTGTCCATGGATCTGGTGAATTATGGACTGAGGGAGAGGTACGAGCAGCTCAAGAAGCGTGGTGACAGGCTTGATGACATAAAGAGGATAATAGACTGGGAGGGCCTGAGACCCCTGTTGAAAGACCTGTTCACCAACGACACCGAACAGGGGGGGAATACCGAACTACGATGAGATACTGATGGTGAAGATTCTCTTCCTGCAATCAATTTACAACATAGTTGACGAGTCAATTGAGACGGAGATATAGGGCAATATCAGATTCATAAACTTCCTTGACTACCCTGAGAGGGTACCTGACCAGAACACAATATGGTTATTCAGGGAGAGGCTGTCAAAGACCGGCAAGGACAAGACGCTATGGAGGGGTATGTGGAGACAGTTCAAAGAAAGGGGGATAACTGTCAGGAATGGGACGATACAGGACGCAACGTTCATAGAATCTGATCCCGGCCACAAGAGAAAGGAGAAGCCGGATATGGTCTATCCGCAGATACCTACCGTCAGCAGTGGGAATGACTATCCAGATCCTGAAAAGAAGACAAAGGATGAAATGAAGTCTGCCTCGATAGACAAGAGGAAGCATTCATTGACAAGAAGGTCTAAGGATGGAACGTGGACAAAAAAGAATTCCAGATCATACTTCGGATTCAAGCTCCACACAATCCAGGGGGTGGAGAACGACATGATCGCCAATTATTCTGTGACAACTGTATCACTCCACGACTCAAAGATAGATCTCTCAATCCCCGGAATAATTACATACAAAGATAAGGGTTATTTTTCAGTGGAGGGAAGGGGTATTGATGCAGCAATGGACAAGGCTCTGAAGGGATACAAGCTGCCAATAGAATCCATAAGGAGGACGCTGGGAATTACCAGGAAGAGATCTGAATGGAGAGAGACCATGTTCCGTTATTAAGAACTAGAAACCGTACAGGAAAATGGTTTCAAATCAAAGAGAGGGGACGCTTCCACTGCAAGTTAAAAATCGCGTATTATTGCCATTATTGTGGTAACCTCTCCTCGATTCCACTTTGAATCTCTTATCGGTGTTCAAGTGCCTTAGACACATCCTTTTCAACTTATTGTACCTGACAAGGAGGGGCAAGATAGCTGCAGCCACTGCAATCAGCCGAAAATTAGAGGGAAATACAAAAGAGATTGAGGTAAATACGGTGCAATAACAGTATTTCTTGTAACCTCAATAAGACATGGATGCATCTTGTAGAAAATTTATCTGGCAGTTGGAAATCCTCATGAACGAATTAAGAGTACATATATATCCCTCTATCAATGTATTACTTGCGTAGCAGGAATTGAATTATGTCTGTTTATAGGAGAACGTGGGAGCGAAGGTGGGTGCGCTACCTAGTAGTCTATTCCATAGTGATTTCTGGATTTGCAGGACTGGGTCTGATAGGTTATTACTTCTTTGCTAGTGGGTTTAACCCTTTCAATCCACCGCTTCACATGCCCACTGGTTTTTTTGTAGGACTGGTGATAATACTTCTTGACGTTGGTGGATCTTTCGCTGGCTACTTCTACTTGACACTCCATAGGAAGAGAAAAACCATATGATGAATGATAATTCAGTCGAGTTGGAGAATAGAGACTATATTGGAAATGTTTGATTCTAACCAGCTACCAGGGAAAGCTTTCATTTAATGGAAAATAGGATACCATATTTCGCTATGCTTAAATTGCAACCTCTCCGCCTTATTCATCTTATTTATGAAAAGGATAAGTTACGAAAGAGCAATGGAATAGTCTAGTGGAAAGATAGTTATAAAGACTGTCGATTCTCACCTGATGCGAAAGAAAATGTTGATTGTGGGCGTCGTTATTCTGGCAGTGGGTATCATCATGGCAGAGGTAGGATGGGTTGTGCTCACACACTCATTGACCAGCACCCTCGCCTCTTCCACTGGGCAGGAGGGAAGTGCAATGTATGTGGGGCAGAACGGCGACTTCTATTCCAGCCTTCTGACTGCCGGTCCGGGCAGCGAAATCATAGTTTCCTCCAATTCATCGAACATTCACCCATACCTCATTCCATCCGGAGACCTCTCCGTCGTAAACTCCGTGAACGTGGCAAACTATTCCATAGCAGGCTCACTGACACAGGGGAATGACTACGGATATTCTGGCCTTAACGGCACTTACTACGTGGTGACATTCGGAACTTCCTCCCCAAACATCTCATACATAGTAGCATCTAACTTCGGTACCTTGGTCACTGCATTTATTCTCCTGGGACTGGGAGTCATCCTTGCCATTGGAGGAGTGAGTGTGGCGATAATAGGAGCAGTCCTGAAACCACAGAAAGTATTATATTTGACCTGTAGGTAGTAGTGTTGAAGGTTCAGAAGAAGTTTGATACCGGGTGAGTGTGGCGGTCTGTGACAGCCACTCACCCGTGTGGACCGGCACAGCCGGTTAAGGGTAGATTTTTGGGGAGGGGTGAGGGCAGCCAAGATGTGCTGTAACTGGAAGTGATAGCTGTGAACATAAAGGAATTGGTTGATAAGATAAATGATTCACCAACCATGTTGGTGAAGGTGAAGATAGGTGGCAGGGATGCTCCAGATACGGTGATAGCGAAGCCTGCCTATTATGAGGATGAGAGGGAGGCGCTGCTTCTTGTGAAGAAGGACGAAGGGACCTACCAGAAATTGAAAGATGAATTGAAAGGAGTCAGAACCTTTAATAATAAAACGTGGGAGAAGATAACAATGGATTATGGTAAATATCGGAATACCGTTTCGAACTTCAATTACGTTCGGGCGATCAGAGGCTTCGTCATTCTGGGAATGAATCTTTCAAGCCATAGTTCGAAATCCATCCTTGAGTATCTAGATTCCAATCCAACTGAAAAAACAAGCTACATCAGT
>JAKAUZ010000050.1 GCA_021817415.1 Thermoplasmata archaeon
TGCGGGAACTGGTGAAAATATTCATTACGCACCCGAATCCAATCGGCTCTACTGCGTACGATTTTTTTATTCTCAGAGGGTCTTCATCTGATAAATTCGGGTATGATCACTTCGTCGGAAATTATTGGATGTCCGAATGTGAATTCGCTAAAAGATTTCTTAAAACACACCAGAACTACATTTATGTCGGCTCTGCAGATTCCTATAACCATAAAATTCGGATTCCATTGGGATTTAAGAAGGCAGAGCAATAGCTTGGGTCCTTCTGACATATGATAATAATCAAAAGAAAAAATTACCGATGAGAAAAGAAATAAACCGATACTATTGAAACGGCAAATAGGGGGACCAAATAGAGGTCCGACACATTTACGAACGCCTCCGCAAACCAGAAGAATGAGAAGGCAAGAAGTAGCGCAGACACAGCCACTTTCATGTTTGCCTGCTTGATTTTCCTCACCTGGTTCTTCAGTGTCACTGTCCCAATCACCACTATTAACAATCCGGACACCATCCCTATCATGGTGGAACTGTAATCCATAGGGATCAGGGCGACTATTACGATTGCTGCTTCAAACGCCTCAATTGCACCTACGGAAAATCCAGTGTAAAAAAGTCCCTTCTCAACCTCTTCACCTGAGTCCTTTGAAGGCCCTCGTGCTCTCAGTACAGCTCTTCTTGCGCTTCTGGCTAGCCTCAATCCGAAGTAAAGCAGAAGAAATGCAGCCACCAGTCTTATCAGCAAAATGGGCAGTAACGATATTTCCTTCCCAACCACAACAGTTATTGAAAGGACAATTGTGATTCCCAATATCACATAGAGGAACGCCTTGGGCCCACCTTCAGCATAAAGAGCCAACCCAACAGCAGCGGCTTCAGAGATTTCCAAGAGTGTTATGCCCATGGCCGCGAGGAATATTGGAATGTCAAACATCGTGGGAAATTAATGAATCATATATAAGGACTATCAAGCAGCCTTAAATCCATTGAATGAATTAAAGCTCATCAAACGGAATACGACTGGATTTATGGAACTGGTCCTTGTTTCATTTATATGGGGACTTACTTACACAATTCTGAAATACAGTTTAGAGACTCTTGCTCCTGCTCAAATTGCCTTTTTCAGATTTTTTGTTTCTTCGCTTTTGTTCATTCCCATTCTCCTCATATTTCGGGAAAAATATTCCTCCGCTGATATACTTAGGATCATCGCTCTGGCCCTCACGGGGGTCATGATGTACCAGCTTTTCTTCATATATGGAGAGAAAGGGATGTCGGCTGGAAATGCCAGCTTCGTTGTTTCAATGGAACCAATATTCATAGTTCTCTTTAGTGTTGCCTTAAGGGAGGACAGATTGCACCTTAGATTTCTTCTTGGAATAGCCATAGCAACAGTTGGTCTGATAGTCCTGCTTCAGCCTCAGTCAATGAAGTTAAATGAGTACCTTTCGGTGCTGCTCATTCTGATCGCAGCCGCATCCTGGGGAGTTTATACAGTTCTTGGAAGAAAATTACTCGCAGCTCATAATCCAGTGAACGTAACCGCTATGGTTTCAGTCATTGGTGCAGTGATGCTCTTTCCCTTTTCAGGAACAGATTCAATCTCCATTCTGGTCTCTCTGCGTGGAAATGCGCTTGCTGCTATCCTGTTCCTTGGAATACTTGCCACATTCTTGGGTTACATACTTTGGTTTGACGGACTGAAATATGTGAAGGCGTCCGTTGCTGGCACGACCCTTTACCTGACTCCGTTTGTAACGGTACTGACAGCAGATTTCATGTTATCAGAGGCACCTTCATTGGCCACTGTTGCGGGAGGATTGTTGATAACAATGGGAATAGCAATTTCAAACATAACAATGAAAAATGAATAGGAAATATACAAAGTTAGTATATTCAACTTGTATCATGTCGTGATATTATGAAGCAAGTGATAGATGTTGAAGGGCTCCCAAAAGCCGGACCGTACTCTCTTGCCGTAAGATCTGGCAATCTTCTGTACCTTTCCGGCCAGACGGGAGAAGGAATGCAGTTTGAGGAACAGTTCAGGAATGCAATGAACAAGATAGGTAAAATATTAGCAGCCGCAGGAAGCAGCTATGATATGGTTCTGAGGGTCACTGTCTACTTATCAGAAAGAAGCTTTTTCAAGGAAATGAACTTAATATATTCTGAATATTTTACGTCCAGGCATCCGGCTCGCACCACAGTGGTCGCTTCGTTTCCTAATGAAAAGACGCTTGTAGAAGTAGACGTGATTGCTGAATAAAAATGCAAAAGATGATCAAGACCGTAAAGGTCCAGAAGGGAAGGGGTGAGATCGAGAACGGAGAGGAGTTTCTTAAAATATATACAGAGGAACCAATGAAGAACAACAGGGCAAATCATGATGTGATGACTCAGATTGCAAGATATTATGCTGTGGATATAAGGAATGTCAGGATACTAAGGGGTGCTAAATCCAGAGTAAAGATAATAGAGATCACGAAAAATTGATCAGGGTTTTTCAAAAATTAGAATGTATTCATGCTTGAATATGTAATAGCCTCCCTGCAAGGCTCGATATCTCCACAACTCTGTCTGAGTACGTTTCCCTCTTGTGTTCTCAAAATTCTTTACCACAATGCTCTTCAGTCTGAATCCTAATTTTATGGCTTCATTCATGGTGAGAAAGCCCAATGGGATCAGTGATTTCTTGTCATATTTGTCTCCGATGACAATTGCTGTGAAGCCACCCTTCTTTAATACTTTCTTGACTTTATCAAGTACAGTATTTATCCTCTCCAGAAATTCCTCTGTGCTGGATGAATTCGACAGGTCATTCCTGTCACTTGTAAACGAAATAATATCGTGATATGGCGGATGAAGAATTGCCAGGTCTACTCGTTCAATGCCGTGGACCCTGAGAATGGCGTGGAAATCCAAAGTCAGGCTATCCCCCTCGATAGCATGAATGGTAGAATGAAACTCATTTTCCTGTTTTGAAATCAGTTCCCTTGCCTTTGAAATAGTGGGCCCGTCTATCTCTATACCAATCCCGTTCCTTCCAAGTCTCTTACATTCTATCAATGTGGTACCGCTTCCGAGAAAAGGGTCGAGGACCCAATCTCCCTTCTTGGAATACCTGAGCATTATTTGCCTTGGTATCTGCGGTACAAAATTCCCCCAGTACCACCCTAGATGTGCTCCCTGCCGGTCCCTCTTATCTATGTGCCAGAGAGAATCTGTTATTATTTCGTCATATTCCTTCCATCTATTCAGGTTGACGTCATTGACACCGTTTGTCCTAATTCCCACTAATGCCTTTTCAAGTATTTTCACGTAATGCCCTCCCCGCTCTCTGGATTTAGAATCTCTGATTTGCTGCAAAATTTGGGTCGAATACAGGATATCTTTTTTGGTTAATTCTATTCCTGTTCTGGAAGAGTTTGTTCTACCACCCTTAATTGAAAGCAATTCTTCAACAAGATTTTCCGCTCCCTTTCTCATGGATTCTAAATCAGCATTTTTGAGGTCGGCTATTTTTTCCAGAAAGTATTCTCTGGTTCGTGGGGATTGATCCATCTTAAGCTTGAATAATTTCTGCTCTTAATAAATTGTTGTCTTTGAAATATTCTTTTTCATTGCTCATTTTAACTCCTCTACTAGTTATTTATTTTCCACACAAGAGAAATCTTTTTTAGCACAGCGATATGATGAACTAATGCAAAGGCCAACATGGGACGAATATTTCATGAAAATGGCATACCTTGCTGCAACGAGATCAAACTGCACCAGAAGAAAAGTGGGTGCGGTGATTGTTAAGGACAGGAAAATTGTATCGACTGGCTATAACGGACCTCCAAAGGGATCAATGCACTGCGATGAGAGCGGATGCCTGAGAGAACAGCTTAATATTCCTTCCGGAGAAAGACACGAACTATGCAGGGGACTGCATGCGGAACAGAACGCTATTATACAGGCAGCAGTGTTTGGGACAGTGATTTCAGGCTCTGTAATTTACGTCACAACTCATCCCTGCGTCGTCTGCAGCAAGATGCTCATCAATGCAGAGGTGAACGAAATCATATTTGCAGAGGGGTACCCGGATGAACTCTCAGAGCTTATGCTCATAGAAAGCGGCCTGAAAACCAGACAATTTGACATCTCACAGGATTTCAAGAACATCCTATTCGGGGAAAATATCCTCCTCCTGAGAGAGGGAGAAGACTAGCAGGGACCAAAAAGATGATAAGTTGTGAATTGTTGCTGTTTCATGGAACCCGTTGACCAATTCATCACAATTGAAGGGAAGAAAACTCACATCATTCGCAGTGATTTACAGGAACCGAGGGATACCATCATCTTCCTACATGGAAAATCCTTCCGGGCCAGTACTTGGACTTCTATAAACGCGGGAAAAAGAATGAACGAGATTGGTCTGAATTTCATTGCGGTAGATTACCCTGGTTGGGGAGAATCTGAAGAGAACTCAATTTTCTACCCTCCAACTAGAAAGTACACGAATTCCGCAACTTTCATCAAACTTCTTTCGAAGGAGTTGAATCTCAGAAAATTCTCGCTTCTGGGGGCCTCTTTTTCAGGTCCGTTTGTTATCTCTTTTGCATCGAGGAATCCGGAGTCAATCAACAAAATAGTACTTGTTGGACCGGTCTGGAGCGAAGATCTTTCCACAGATAGTTCATTGATTACAAGCCCCACTCTCATATGTTACGGGGAAAATGATACAGTTATTTCTGTCGATTCATTCATAAAATATAAAAATGCAATAAAGGAGTCCACCCTGAAGATGGTTAAAGGAGCAGGGCATGCCCTATATCTAGATGAACCGGATGTTTTCTTCTCCATCCTGGTAGACCACCTGAAGTAGGCGGATTTAGGAAAATTTTACAATCCGCTCACCCATTTCAATTAAAACAATTTATTATACAATTACCGTTTCTTTCTTGACCGGCAATGAGCAATCAATAAAGCGATTTATTTAAGTGAATTTTTCGAGAGCTCATCTTATCTGGTATTTTTTAATCCTTCAAGTGCCCCTTCTATCTCTTTTATAACCAGTTCAAATTTCTTTTTCTTTCCCCGGAGCAAATAAACCGCACTATTTGGTAAAATAAAAGAAAGCGATCTAATGACGGCCCTTATAGAAAACAGTCGTTCTTCAGAGTGCACGACTTTCATAAACGTGAACCAGTCTCTGATCTCAATTTTTACCCTTATTGGGTCCGGTATCTCGTGCTCGGCCCAGAATCCAAAGTTAGAAGGCAGTTCCACGTCGTGGAGAATGAATGAGCCCGTGTGTGCAATTACCCTGAATCCTTTTTTCTTAAGAGAAAAGGATAGAAAAGCACTGTTATATATGGGTAGATTCTCATTGAATCCTCCAACAGCCTGTAGCGTATCTTTCCTCGATGCAAAGGCATTGGGAAGAGCGTCGATATCCATAACCAAATTCTCTAATTCATAATTTCTCATCTGATTTCTTCCGATCAATTCATGTCCCCATCTATGTTTCTTGAACGGAGTTGCATACACCCAGACAATCCTTTCATCATTTCTATATAGGACGGAAGGGCAGACGGCTCCAATTAATTCGTTTTCACTAAGAAGCTTGATGGGAAAGTTAAAAGTCGATTCAAGGACCACGTTATCGTCGTCAATGAAGAATATTAAGTTGGTACTTGCTGCTTGAAGGCCTAGATTTTTGGCGTGACTTATGTAAATCCTGAAATCTACAGATATTAATCTTATTTTCAGCCCATCAGAGAATGAAGAAATATCCTCCTTGATGTCAGAATCATCAACTACAATAATTTCCTTAAGACTCTTAAGCTCGAGTCTATTAATTGACTCTAAGAGATTTCTGAGTTTTTCATATCTGTTATGAGTAGGGATGATTATGCTAAATTCAGGCAGGGGATCACAGTCCATATGAGATCAATAATAGAATGGCTTTTAACAATTTTGTGAGCCCATAAGTAATATTATAAAATATTTTAAGTCTATCGAGAATCAAGCCTATTACGAGGAAAATTACGAAGAATCTCTCCTATGGAGATTTGAATTTTCCGAATAGAGAAGATTTATGAATCTTATGGCAATGAACGGTTTTATATGGAGTTTTCCGTGGAGCACATGACCTATACTCACTCTGGAAGAAAGAATGAATCTATATGAGGGTTTGAAAATAGAGTCAGTAACCGTCAATTTATCAACATCTTTGATTCTTCATTCAATAGAAGCAATCATTTGTTCTGGCATTGTTCTGGGGGTCCTCCATTTTAAATTGAATGTTCCATGAAGCTTTCCTAATACATATCTAGAAAGTATCGACTTTGGACTTTATCTCCTGGAAAGAGTCTTCAATTCTTTTCATTTGAGCGTCATTTAGTCTCCATCCTGCTGACTGTAGATTTATGGTCGCCTGGTCCCTGTTCTTGGCTCCTGGTATAGGTATAACTTTTTCGTGCGCAATTAGCCAGTTCAAGGCAATTTGCACCACGGAGTGCCCAGTTTCATAGGATATTTCCCTCAGGACATTCAATAAGGGAGTTATAGAGTGAATGTTGTCTTCGCTGAATAGTCTGTTCGACTTTCGCACGTCGCTTGTATCAAAGTTTACGTGATCATATTTTGAGGTGAGAAGTCCCTGAGCCAGAGGTGAATATGCAATTACTCCTATGTTCTCTTTCGTGAGATAAGGCAACATTTCGTCCTCTATTTCTCTTTGAACTATATTGTACCTGACCTGGTTGGAAACAATATCCATTGTAGACAGGTAGGACCGTACCTCTTCAATCTGGCAAATACTGAAATTCGACAGCCCGATGTATCTTATCTTCCCGTTATTGGCAAGTTTTTCAATCGTCTTCACTGTGTCCCTCAATGGTGTGTATATGTCTGGCCAGTGAATCTGGTACAGATCAACGTAATTGGTATTAAGTCGTTTAAGGCTACCTTCTAATGCTCTCTCTAGATAGTCTGGCCTTAGATGCGCCCCAGAAACCTTTGTTGCTATAACAATCTCATCCCTGAAATCCTTTACGACCTCGCCAATAAGCTTCTCCGAATGCCCATCGCCATAAACTTCTGCGGTGTCAATAAAGTTGATGCCGAGTTCTATTGATGTCAAAAGTGCGTTTTTCACGTCATTATCTGAAATCTTCCCCCAACCCTTCGCTCCTGCCTGCCAAGCCCCCAAGCCTATCGCTGAAACCTTTAGATCGGAATTACCTAGGTTCTTATATTCCATGCCCCTTTATCATGGCTTTTATATTTATTTTTCCTATGGGTGGTGCAAATGAACATTGTGAAGGACATTCATGCCCTCCGGCAGGATTTCATTCCTGAACAGGTACTTGCAAGGAGGGATGTCCTTCAAAAGACAGAAACTGTGTTCCGGGGAGACGGGATATCTTCAACAATCATCCTGAAAGGGAATCCAGGTACTGGCAAAACGCTCATCGCCAGATATTTGATCAAGAGCCATCCAAATTATCACGGGTACTACGTCAATTGCTACCTCACTCCGTCTGATAGGGCAATTATATCAGAATTGATAACCGGTGGAACCTTCAGGGGAGATCTACAGTCAGCCGGGATGGAAAGGTTGACAAGATTACTTATGGACAGTCTTCCCCAAGACCGAAATTTCATCGTTCTCGACGAAGCTCAGAGCCTCAGAAGATCAAATGCGTCCATCGTCTATTTATTGTCTCGGAGTTTAGAGCTGGGTGGGCCTCCAATTAAACTTATGATTTTGACAATAGAGGACCCGGAAATGTTCATGGATAAGAGCACTCTAGCAGGAATTGGGACCCCCAAGATTGTGACCCTCCAGGAATACAACGCAGAGGAATTAAATGAAATATTGAAGCAAAGAACTGTTCTGTCTTTATATGAGGGAATGTACACGGAGAGTGCGATTTCATTGATAGCTGAGTTGAGTGAAGATACCGGAAGTGCGAGAGTAGCAATAGAGCTTTTAAACAGATCAATACAGGCGGCAGAAAGAAATGGCACCATCCTGGATGAAGCTTCGGTGTTGACGGCCTACAAGGAATTCTCCCCTCCAATAGAAGAGAATTCTCTCCTGGACCTAGAAGAATGGGAACTCGCTTTGCTCAGTAAACTTATTGAAAACAGTACGGATTCAAAATTCAGAGCGTCTGAGTTGAAATCACTGGTACCCGATCAAAACGACTCAAGAATATACAGGTTCCTGAGACATCTGGAGAATTCAGGCTTTATAAAGAAGACAAAGGTTGGAAAGGGTTATGGAGGCGGTGTCGAAAATGAATATGTGTTCAGGATCCCGCCCAAGATGTTGGAAGAAAGAGTTAATAAAGCCCAAAAGACGATCCACTAGTCAGTTATACGTAACCATTCCAAAAAACTTAAATATTGTCATATCAATGTCTTAATAATGTCAGACAAAATAAAGATAATAGGAGTAGGAGGTGCTGGCAAGAACAGCATCCCAAAGTCATTTTCAGATAGGTCATACATTATAGCATCAAATCTTTTTCATTCTGTGGCGGAGGTCAAGCCATTTGTAGACAGTCTCCCTAAAACTGATAATACGGTCATTGTGACTTCTCCAGCCGGCCTGTATTCATCTAAAGTCCTTCCCGAGATCTGCAGAACTTTTCACACCAGAGGGGAGAGAACATACATTGTATCAATCATGCCGTTCAATTCAGAATCACAGGAAAGGAGAAAAAGGGCTTATGATACTTTGAAATCAGTCAAGGGATTGGTTGACTCGACTGTTTATGTCGAAAATGAAAACTTCGCCTCCTCGATGAGCGAAAGCAGGTGGGATGAGATGATTGACAGGATCAACTCAAAGATTCTATCCCTTATAAACGGATTCCTAGGATCAATCGAACTGCTCCCTCAAGTGAAGGAAATGGGCATTTATCATTCAGAGGGAAGAACCATAAATGAACTGGAGAGGAATCTTATTCTCAGTACTGGAAGACCATCAGAGGGAATGATTGGGACTGCAGAGGTCACGAATAATGCCGACCTAGAAAGAATTACTTCGATGCTTCCGATTGAGATCTTGGAATTCAGCATCGGAAACAACTATTCTATTTCAGGAGCTCTGCTCTATTCTCATCTGGACGCGTATGGCACTCCAGCGCACCCATCAGCACCCTATATTCATATTCATTGATCAGTGCCCGTGAAATTATCCTCCTGAACATCAGGGTGGTCTTGCTGATCCTGTGTGGCGGATAGCCGTTTTGCTCTAGATTGCTTTTGAATTTGTTGATCAGCAGTTCCAGCTCTTTTCTATCTGCCACAGGTCTGGTCCCAGCATTTCCAATTGAGGCCAGTTCCTTAAGAATGATGGCAGCGGCGTGAGATACATTCATGATGGGGTATTCTTCTGAGGCAGGAATGTGGATGAAATAGTCGCACATCGATAACTCTTCCTTTGTCAATCCTATGTCCTCCCGTCCCATGACTATCCCTATCTTGCCCTTTACTCCACGGACCTTTTGTGCGAATTCAGTAGGAGTCATATGGTTCCTGACTACCCCTTTTATGGAGTCAGTTTTGACCCCGGAAGTCCCTACAACGTATTTCAGCCCCTCGACTGCATCACCGAGACTTTTGACCAGACTTGCTTTTTTCAGTATCTCACTACCTTTCATCGACCTGAATTGGTCTTCCGGGGGTATCCTGTAAGTGTTTGTGATGTATAATTCGCCGAATCCAAAATTTTTCATTATCCTTGCTATCGATCCCAAGTTCCCTGGGTTTTTTGGCTCCACAAATATCAACCTAAACTCTGGCACAATCGTCAACATCTCCTTAGATAAACCTTTTTATCTAAACTTCATTTGGGCGTAGAATGGACGCAGAGCGGTTTCTGTTTTCGCTGTCAAGATTCGGAATCAAATTGGGTCTTCAGCCAACCATCAGTTTTACGCAAAAACTTGGCAATCCACAGGATTATTTCAGAAGCGTCCATGTTGGTGGGTCAAATGGGAAGGGATCAACGACCACATTCATATACAGGATACTGCAAAAGAAATATACAGCGGGCCTATATGTTTCCCCGCACATTAGGAATTTCACCGAAAGGATCGTTGTATCGGGTGAGGAAATTAGCTGGAATTTCATTGAGAACTTTATCAAGAGAAATAGAACGAACATAAATTTAAACGGAAACGATGTCCAATTGACATTTTTTGAATATACGACCGCCATGGCATTTCAATATTTCAAGGACAAGAACGTAGAGTATGCCGCAATTGAAGTCGGTATGGGCGGAAGGCTTGATTCCACAAACGTGATCACTCCGGAACTGTCGGTGATTACTAGCATTTCAATGGAACACGCAGATAAACTCGGTGGAAACATTGACGACATCGCAAGAGAGAAGGGTGGGATCATCAAGAGTGAACGACCAGTTCTGCTGGGAAGGATGCCAGAACGTGCGAAAGCGGTTTTAACCAAGATAGCGGAGGGGAAAAAATCAAGAATACTCGATATAGAGCAAACGGAAATAAGCAACATTGATTTCAGGCTTGATGGCACCTCATTCAAACTCAAAACCGACAAAGACGTTTATGACGTTAATCTGAGAGCACTTGGAAATCACCAGGTAATTAACTCCACGATGGCCATCCTGGCATATGAGGATATAGGAAATGGAATATCAAAGGAGGATGCGATGGCTGCCCTTGCTTCTGAGGGCATACCAGGGATATTTGAGATAAGGAGGACTAATCCACTGATAGTTTTGGATGGTGCACACAATTCAGAGGCAGTTAGAACATTAGCAAGCAACGTCAAACTGTACCACATAAAGAATCCCCTGATTGTCTTGGGGATTCTTCGAGACAAGAACAGCTATAACATGCTTCAGCAGTTATCCGAAATAAGCGACAGGGTCATAGTGACTGAACCCAACGAAAGAGAGAGAAGGAAAACGCATGACCAACTTGCTAGAGAAGCATCTTTCTTCTTCAAGGATGTCGAGAAGTTCCATAAACCTGAAAGTGCGATAGATGCAGCACTCGCAGAGAACACAAATGTCATAATCACCGGCTCGCTATATCTTGTTGGAGAAGCTGAAAAAATACTGGACAGGAAATTTGGACCTAATTCTCTTCCAGTGGAAAGTACTGAAGTCAATACTTGAATGGTGGCAAATAGGTTCTTCAAACATATCTGTGTTTTCCACTCGAAGGAAGGGGGGCAAGAGTGGGGCAGACCCTATAAACATTTTGGTAAAAGACCTGATAAGAAACCATTTTAATAGTGATGGGTTTTGATACATGTTAATAATGGAAAGGGAGATGCACAACTTATTCGACAGATTTCAATACAATTCAAGGATACTGAAAGGGGAGAGGAAGGCACTTGATCCCGGCTTTGTTCCAGACCGACTTCCTCACAGAGAGAGCGAAGCCGAGAAAATTGCAGAAATACTTGTCCCTTCCCTTTCTGGGCAAAGGCCCTCAAATATTATAATATTCGGTAAACCCGGAGTGGGAAAGACAAGCGTGATGCAATTCGTTGAAAGGGAGGCAAATAGGGTGATCGATACGAGGTTCAGTCTCAAGCTGAAAATAATTAACATTAACTGCGGAGTGATCGATAATCCTTATGGCATCCTTCTGAACATAGGAAATCACTTGCTTGGGGACTGGGAGGATAAACTTCCATTTACTGGTTGGCCAATTGATAAGTTATTCAATGTAGTTCAGGAAAAAATAGATAATTTTGGCGGGATAGTCATTGTAGTGATGGATGAAATTGACAGACTCGTAAAGAAGAGTGGCGATGGGGTTCTCTACCAGCTACTGAGAATTAACGAGACATCCTCCGCTGGGAAGCTATCCATTATTGGCATAAGTAATGACCTGAGATTTACAGACTACCTCGATCCAAGAGTGAAAAGCAGACTGATTGAGGAAACGCTGGTTTTCCCCCCATACAATGCAACTCAAATATATGATATACTGCGAGACAGATCATTATTCTCAGGGATACTCGACTCAACCGATGATTCCGCACTTCAGTTGTGTGCCGCCATTGCCGCGCAGGATCAGGGGGACGCAAGAAGAGCGATAGATCTCCTGAGAATTTCGGTAGAATTGGCTGAAATGAAGCAACTTGAAAAGATAAATGATGACCTCATTTATGAAGCGAAAAAGAAACTGGAGAGAGACATAGTCACCGAAACAATATCTACCCTCCCACTTCACAGCAAGATTGCATTGCTATCAATAGTGCTTCTTGATGAGATCAAAAGAGGGACCAAGACGTCCATGGGCGAGGTGTACGATCTCTACTGCAAGGCTACTCAACGGATTGGAGTAAGCTCCCTGACTCCACGAAGGATAGCTGACATTGTGGGCGAGCTGACAAATCTTGGATTAGTAGACTCTGTCGTGCAGAGTTTCGGAAGATACGGCAGAACTACAATGATCTCTATGAATTATGATGGGGACAAGATCAAGGAATTGCTTATGGAAGACGACTCAATTGGAATGCTTCAGGATGTGAAACCTTCACAGAAATCGCTCACTGAATCTTAAATTTATATTCCTCTTCCACATAAGGAAAGGTGAAATTCAAGGCAATTCTTATAGTTGGGATGCCGGGATCAGGGAAGGATGAATTCGCTGATGTGGCAAGATCAATGAAAGTTGAAGTAGTTAACATGGGGGACATCGTGAGGGAATACACAAGAGAAATGGGACTGGACGTCAGCCAGAGCGGCCTTGTGGCCGCCCAGGAAAGGGAAAAAAATGGGAAGGATATATGGGCTAAAAGAACCCTAGAAAAGATAAGGACGAGTTTTGTTGTCATAGAAGGAATAAGAAATGAAGAAGAAATTGCCCGTTTCAGAAAGGAGGCGGATATTGGGCTTGTTGTTGGAATTGGGTCTGGAAGGAAGAATAGATTTGAAAGAATGGTAAAGAGGGGGAGAGGAGACGATCCAACGACTATGGAAGAGTTCGAGACAAGGGAAAACAGGGAGCTCTCGTGGGGAATCGGAAGGGTCCTTGCCACAAGCGATTCCTACATATGCAATGATGGTCCCATAGATGAATTCCGTATTAAGGTCAGACAGTTCCTCAGCGAACACATAGTTCAACAAAATTCCTGAATATTTTCTCCCCAAATTGCGTATGCTCAACTTCAGGATGAAACTGTATTCCGTATCGCTTTGTATCATCATTTGAAAAGGCCTGGATAGGACAGGTATTGGAAGATGCCAACAATTCGAATCCATCTGGAATCTCCTTTACTTCATCATTATGACTTTCCCACGCATAAAATTCGTCGGGGATTCCATCCAGTAATGAACCTTTATTTGCTACCGTAATTTGGACTCTGCCAAACTCAGGATGTGCTGCTGGACCAACTTTCCCGCCGTAATGCATACCAATGTACTGGGCTCCGATACATATTCCAAGTATTGGTATCTTTAACTGATCCAGGTATAGTCCTGTGTTTCCGAGCTTGAAACTTTCGTAAGTGATTGATGGTGCTCCGCCCGAAAGTACAAGCGCATCAGCGTCACTGATGCTTTCTATGGGGCTGTCGTTTCTCCTGATCTCCGTATCAATTCCGAGGTCCCTGAGCACCCTCCACTCCCTATGAGTCCACTGCCCCCCATTATCCATCACATAAACTTTCATAGTAACCTTTTCATTCCCTCGCTGTTTCGTGTTGTGAGTATGTCCACAAAACTATTTAGGTGCTCTGCCAGGATTGGATTGTCGGTGAATCCACATGCAGAAAGATCAGGCGATGCAATGATTGCTCTCACCCCGTCTGAAACTACATCGGTTGCTATCAGGCTATTGTTCCTAAATATTCTGGTCCCCGGAGGGGCACGCTGATTGTCAGGTGCAACAATACTTATGCTCACGTTCCTTGATAGTGCGGACTCTATCTCCTTGCTAAGTTCCTGTCTTATCTCCCTCAGCTTTGGAGTGGAAATCATCGCATATTTTTCTGCAGAATTGAGTACTTCCTTCATCTTCTCTATAACCCTTTCCTTTCCATATATTGTGTAAATGAGTTGTGGTTGCCCACGCTCCGTCAGCGTATCACTCAGTTCTGTCAGTTTTTCAAATAGTGAGTCAAGATTCTCTGAGAAACTCTTCCTTATTTCGTAAACGTTCCTAGCCTTGAAGACTCTCGGCCTGCCCTCCAGGGAGGTGATTAACCCGCGTTCTTCAAGTCTCTCTAGTATTTTGTATGTTGAGGTTCTGGGTATTTTAGCGTTCATTGCTATATTATCAGGGGTACTTGTCCCCAGCAAAACCAATGCAAGAAAGGCTCTAAGTTCATACTCCGTCATTGCGAATTTTTCAAAATATTTTGAAATTTCTGCAAGCTCTTGTTCAAAATCTTCCATAGATTAGTATAAAGAAGCCTTTAATATTTTTTTTCACTACAAGGTGGATGAAATGTAACTCTTGCGGCAGGGAATCGGTAGCATTCATAAGGTATAATGGCACACACCTATGCCAGGAGCACTTCAACAGATACGTAGAAAGGAGGATAAGACTGGAGTTCAGGAACGAACTTACTATAAAAGGGGATACCAAAATTGGTGTTGCTCTTTCAGGGGGCAAGGATAGCGCTGTAGCTCTATATGAAACAAAGAAGATATTTGGAAATAGGAAGGATGTCAAGATAATAGCAATTACGGTAGACGAAGGAATTTCCTCGTACAGGCCAAAAACGATGGTCTCCGCCAGGAAACTAGCAGAGAGGCTTGGAGTAGAGCATCATATTGCAACAGTGGAGGAAAAATATGCAGTTACCATGGATAAAGTTGCAGAGAAAGGGGAACTGATTCCTTGCAGCTATTGTGGTGTATTCAGGAGAAGATTACTTAACGATCTCTCTTTGGACCTGAAGATAGATTACCTCGTTACTGGGCTCAATATGGATGATACCGCTCAGTCCATCATAATGAACCTGGCCAGGGGGGAAGTTGACAGACTTGGGAGAATGGGGCCTCATTTAAGGGCCAAGGAGGGGCTCATTCCAAGGCTCCAACCTCTCAGGAAGATCCCTGAAAAGGAGGTTCTTTTGTTTGCCATTCTTAACGGCATAGAATTTTCCCACGACACATGCCCCTACGCCAATTTTGCGCTAAGAAATGAATTCAGAGATTCAATTGACAGATGGGAAGAGAGAACTCCCGGTACCAAATTCGCAATTTTGAATTCTTACGACAGAATAAGGGAAATACTAGATCATAATATTTTACCGAACATGAATAAGTGCAAGATCTGCGGGGCCCCAACTGCAGGTGAGATTTGTAAGAGCTGCACGATGGAAAGGGAGATGGAAGAATGGAAATGATGCAAGTCGAAGGAATCACGTTATTTGCTATAACTACCTCAGTCGTATATTACGCTAGATATGTCTGGAACAAGAAAATGCTTTCAACCAAAGAGGTCCTGTACAGGAACCTGCCGATACATACAGTCGAAGGAAGCTATACTGGGCCAATGTACTATCTTGTCTCAATCATCGTTCTTGTCCTGGGGCCATTGTCATACTCTGTATACCCTGTGACTCTAACCCAATATCTTGTCCTAAATTTTATCGCTGGTTTCATATTTGTGTATGGGTACTCGCCATTTGCACCCATAACAGGTTTTGCCACATTGACTGTCTACAGGCAGCAAGGTAAAACAATGTGCCTAGTAGGAAATCTTTTAGGACGGAAATATGAGGTACTTACCATTTTAAAGGAAGATGGCCTGAAAGTGAGGTTGAAGAAAAGAAACAGGGATTTCACAATCTCTGCAAGACTTACGCCTGACTCTTCTCCATCAGCCTAGAGAATATGTTAATTGCCTGGGTCATGAACCGCTCATCCATAATGTAGGTGATATCGTTGTAGAATGAGGCAATCTGATAGACATTAATGCCGTTGACTGATATTATGGATGAAATATAGGCGACATACCCCCTAAGATTCTCTATCTCGAGTGGGGACACGATCACCAGTTCACCAAGGTCGTATCTTTCAGAGAGTATATCCAGTGAGCCAAATTTTTCGAATATGTCACCAATATTGTTTTTATCAGTTATCATAACAATCCCCTGGCTGCCCTGTATTACTCTGATTCTCCCTCCCTTTTCAAATATCTGCCTGTAGACTTCTGATGTTTTTTGAAAATTCTCCGGCGAATTCCTAACTGTTATGTTTATTATTGAGTAATAGGCTTCCAGCCTGGACCTTATAAGCGCCCCTCTGTACTGAGATTCAAGGGAAGGATTGAACTCCGGGTATCTCTTTAAGGCAGCCAAAACAGCGTTGAACTTCTGAGTATTCAACTTTTTCATAACGACCCGGGCTAGAGAGGAATAATTTACCACGCCATCCTGCAACGCGTGTAAAGTGCAGGGATTAGATGAAAGATATTCTGCAACTCTACTGCTGATCCTTTCCATGATATACGAAGCATGAGCTACTTTAAAAATTGAACGATTAAGAATCAAACGACCTCACTTACTAAAACTACCAAAAGGCAGGAAGGGAAAATCAAAGATTATTTATCTGATTGCCATACGAAGATGTGCCAGCCACGGAGAATAGTGATAACTCAAGGAAATTTGTATACGAGCATCGCATAGCTTGGGTCGAGACAGACGCAATGGGAATCGTTCATTTTTCTAATTATTTCAGACTGTGTGAAAGGACGGAGCAGGAATTCATGCACCATCTTGGAGTCAAAAACAGGCAGGTATTCCTACCCAGGGTACACGCTACGTGTGATTACAAGTATCCCTTGAAGTATGATCAGGAAGCCAGGATCACAATGGTGGTAGAGGAGGTTGGAAAGAGACACATAACCTTTAATTACGACATAATTAACAAGACGGAGGAAAGAGTAAGCGCGAAGTGTAAGGTGGTGGTCGTCCCCGTTTTGATTGACATGAAACCGGCAAAAGTAGGTGAAGATATTTTATCGCTCTTGGAGCCATACGTAATCAAGAAGTGAGAAATGATAGAAGCTTGCCTGAGGACTTATTTTTATTCCTGGTCACCAGCATGTCGCCCTTCATTAGCATCTAAGGATAACAATTTATACTTCTCGTAATTGATATACGTGACTGATAGGGAAAATAGGAAAATAATCATCGTACATAATTTTGACAAAGGGGAGTATATAGATGTGCTGAAGGTACTGGAGTCAACGGGTCTAGCAAAGAAGACTATAGTCGCCAGAACGACCCCGACGACCATGAACTGGAAATTGAAAGATTTGATCGCAGAATTATTTCTGGAAGATGAAGAAATAAAGAAAAATAGATAGTTCAGAATTTTTTGAAGGATGTGCCAGCGGTTCCACAGACAGGGCATTTCTCAGGTACCTTGCCAGTAGTGGTATAACCACAGACAGGGCATATGAACACGTCGCCGATCTCAATGTCTTTTTTTTGTCTCACATTTTCCAGTGCATCCTTGTAGAGCTTCTCATGGATTTTTTCGGCTTCGAGGGCATATTTTGTTGACAGCTCGGCCCCTTTTTCATTTTGAAACCTTGCAACTTCGTTGAAGACAGGGTACATCTCCTCTACTTCATAAGTCTCTCCTGCAATCGCGTCTAAAAGATTCTCGTCTGTTCCCTTTATCATTCCGATGTTACGATAATGATTTGTTGCGTGTACTTGCTCAGCGTACGAGATCGCCCTGAACAGACGGGATATGTTCCTGAATCCATTTCTTTCTGCTACATCTGAATATATCAGATATTTCATGTGAGCCTTGCTCTCCCCGCAGAATGCATCTTCCAAATTCCTCTGGGTCATCTTTCTCATGTAGATCCCGTAATTATCAATCTTGACATTAAAGAATTTTCTGCACACGGGAAACTCTAAATCTGATAATTTTCCTAGTGTGAATAGATGAACCGTTCTTGCAATCCCAAATTGATCAATGTTTGCGGAACAAATTGTCTAATGGGTAGATTTCGTTATGATGCTAAAAGTGAACTCCTCATATTTATAGCAGGATGGAATTTCAGGTAGGTGATCTTCTGCGGTATCAGGGAATGGCTGCTTCGGTGAATACCGCCCGGGCCATCTATGCGCTAAACTGGTTTGACATTACTCCTGGCTTCATCTACATAGCAGCTGATCTGAAACTCAGAGTTGTCGATCTCGGCATTATGACCGCCAGTTTCTATGTGGGCCTGGCACTTTTCCAGTTGGTAGGGGGCGTCCTTGCCTCAAGGATGGGGGCAAAGGTAGTTGCGTTCATCGGGATAATGACACTGGGCATTTCCGCCATCCTTTCTGGCTATTCATATAATTTGACGGAACTGGCTATTTTCAGGTTCATGGCAGGAGTCGGTTCTGCCCTGTTCTTCTCTCCCGGCCTCAGCGTCTTGAAGAACATCTCTCCCCCGGAATCCTTTGGACTGCAGGTAGGCATCTATAATGGAGCTTTCAACTTAGGGGCTGGAGTGGGGGCATTTGGTTGGGTATTCGTTGACAGGATCGTTGGCTGGAGATTGTCCCTGGTAGTTGGTGGGTTGCTAGCGGTTGGCATTGCCGTAGAGAATGCGCTTGCCCTCAGGGACGTGAAAGAGGAAAAGGTGAGAATGGAAGGCATCACGGTGAGACTTGCAGGTATAGTCTGGAACAGGCTTCTGTGGCTGCTGTCAATAGGCACGATAATTGTTATTTTTTCGGAAACCATCATTGGCCAGTTCATAATATTTTTTGGCGAGAAATATCTCAGTTTTAGCAGTTTTCAGGCTGGCCTGGTCGATGGAGTCTTCCTGATACTGGGATTCGTCGGCGGCGTAGTTGGGGGTCATATCATTTCAAAGACGTCAAGAAGGAAAATGTTCACTTACTTTATCTTGGTGGTTGATGGTGTCCTTTTCATGTTCATTCCTTTTGCTTCATCCTTTTACCTGCTTCTGGTTGTTGTCACTGCACTGGGTCTTGTAGTAGTTTCAGGTTTTTCGATACTGTACACTCTAGCCGCGGAAATAATAGAGGATAAGACGATGACATCATTCTCGCTTTCATTTGTCAACTTTATTCAGTTGGTTTTAGGATCCCTTTCGCCCCTCCTTTTCACTGAGATCCTGGCCCATTCCGATTACATAGATCCCTGGATCATTCTGGGTGCAATTGGGCTGGCAGCAGTACCATTGTTGGTCCGTGTAGAAACAAAGTACTTCAGGTAATTATAGCTGGACCCATGAGAGGATTCCTATAATAAGTGCTTGAAGATATGTTTAAATTGTAGGCACTATTTTATTACTAATGAGTAAAATTCACTTTGAACCTTATATGGATAATCTCTGCATCTTTAAAGTCGATTATCACAACCAGGTCTCTCAAAAGTATAAAGGGATGATATTTGGAGACACATCGTCCCATTATTATGCGGGGGGACTGGTGAGAGAAAAGAATGATTGGGCCATTTACATAAACCAATACATTGCTCTCCCTCTTGATGAAATTGACTTGATAGTAAAAAAGATGAACTCCGAATACTCAGCAAAGGGGTACAACGAGAATGTCACTCTTGAAGGAAAATTTATCGTGAGGAGACTGTCCAGCGAACTGAATGATTTCCTTGACTCATTGATTAGGACACCTGGGGTCATTGTCTATTCGATAGTAATGCTAGGCGAGAACGATACCCTGTTTGCCTTCAAGTACTCAAACACTGAGGCTGAGGCAGTGACCAAATTACTAACCGAACCAATGTCTCACCAAAGCCTCGGTTTTGAGGTTTTGTACATAAATGACGAGAGGCTCGGGAAACTCCCGGGATTTTTCAAATTTGCATCCTATGTAAGCCTCAACTTTTCTGATTTCGTTCTAGTAAGCACAAAGTGGGAGATAAGCCCTGACAACATAAAGAACCAGAACGAAGGCATTTTTCAAAATGAGATGTATTTCAAGCCGAAATTTTTCGGTGAGAGCCTTTCCCCCATTTACGGGCAACTTGTCACTGCGGTCAAGGGAGAGGAAATAAAGGGAAATTCAAAATTCCGCCTAGTTGGAAAAAGGGACGAGGGAAAGAATGTTGAGTTTGACGTTCGATCGTACTGGTTCAACGACTTTTACAATAAAGTTATAAGGAATATCAATGGAGCATTTACTTATTGGGGGTACTGCGATGGGAAGGGGGAAGTTGATAATTATTATGTGATATACGAAAATGTCCTAAGGGATTTCCTCCTCGGCATCAAGATGCTCTGGGGTGCAGAAGCACGCATGAATCATTATAATTATATCACTACTGTTTCGAATCTAGATTCCGTTGCCACATCTGAATTAAGCGCATCGATACAAA
This sequence comes from Thermoplasmata archaeon, assembly GCA_021817415.1. Taxonomy (GTDB): domain Archaea; phylum Thermoplasmatota; class Thermoplasmata; order Thermoplasmatales; genus JAKAUZ01. The sequence goes on from JAKAUZ010000050.1 coordinate 20,333, forward strand.
TTTGAAGCGATATTTATTCATGATTAGCTATCAGGATGCGAATGTGGCTGAGCGTATCCTTAGGATGTCTATAGATACTTGTTGCAAAACTTCTTAATTATACCGCCTTCCGGTTTATCTTATTCTTGTCCTCAAGCTTCCATGGAACTAATTTTCCGTCTCTCAGACGCAGTAGTTTATCAGAGATGCCCGAGCCGGGATTCGAACCCGGGTCTGAGGCTCCGCAGGCCTCTAGGATTATCCAAACTACCCCACTCGGGCCTTTAGGTTATTGTTGACCTTGTCAATAAACATTACTGATTCCAGGAATTCATTGATTGTCTTCCTGACATTGTTTGCATCTCCGCTGACCCTGCACAGAAAACCTGATTTAGATTTCCTGCACTTTATGTATTTCCTGTTCTCTGGCAAGATCGATCTGACAATCTCCTCAGATTCCTCTCCTTCCAGCTTCAGGATCGCTTCAATCTGCAGGTCTACCAACCCCCGAAATTCTCGGAGTAGAGTTGAGGGATGTCAGAGCGTAATTGATTTTTGCGATTGGGACCTTCCTCTCAGTATCTATCAGATATCTCCCATCAGACACATCCGATACCTCAGCATTGACGTTGCTAAAGAGGAAATTGAGCTGAATTTTTTCACCAAGCTGCGTCCTGTTCTTTATTGAAGGATTCACACGGACGTCCAGGCGGATGGAATCTGAAAATTGCAGTTCGTCCTCGTGCAGTATGGTTCCCTTTGAGACCTCTTCGGGTTCTACTCCCTTGACCGCCAGACCCACCCTCGAATACGGAACCGCAGTCTCAAAGTCCACGTCCATTATCTGTATGCTTCTGATCTCCACTTTTTTTCCGGAAGGGTAAGATGAAAGATGCATGTGTTTCCTAATTTCTCCTGAAATTACAAATCCAAGAATCACCGTCCCGACTCCTTTCACAGAGAAGGATTGATCTACCACGACCATTGCATTCCCAGCTCTTACTGTAACCTCCCTTGAGACAAAGTTCTCGAAATTTCCAAAGTCATTCTGAAGATGAGTCATCTTGACATCCATGGTACTGGATATCTTCTGAAGCGTTTCGAATACGTCGTCTCCACCGACGACTCCAATATCCCTGATTCCGTAATAATCAATTGCTAGAAGGAATTCCCCGACAGTCCTGTCTACTGTCTCCACGTTTAAGATAACCTTGTTGGCCACCGAAGCGGCATTTACGAGTGGCTGTATCCTCTCCGGATATTTGAAGGGATAAAGGAATGCGTAGCCATTGCCCTGGACTTTAGAGTTGTAGTAATGAATATCTGTCTCAGAACCTTTCTTGGTAAATTTCTGGATATATTCCTCGTCACCATAAGTAAGTATTATCTGATCCACAGATGAGAATAGGTACATTCATAAAAAACTTGGTTTCATTAAAGTGAAAGCAACAAACACCCGGCGTATGAGATGAGCTCTCTATTTTCCTGAGTCTTTGTCTACCTTTGCCATGAAATCAAGTAACTCTTCCATTATTGGTCCGACAGTCATCAGAGGAGTTCTGTGTTTCATGAAGAACTTCCTCCCTTCTGGATTTATCTCATAATATCTTCTGACCCTTCCATTTTCAACTTTTGTGTGGCTCTTCACAAATCCTCTTATCTCCATGTGTTTCAATAGCGAATATATCTCCCCCTCGGACAGTTTCTCTCCAATTCTTTCACTTATTTCATTTTCTAGGTTGTAGCCGTGCTTCGGAGTGGACCAAATACTCTTGAGCACCAACAGGGAGATTATGCCCTTAAACTGCCTCTCTCTCTTCTCATTCCTCATACAGCGTAGCATAGGATTTTGATAGATAAATATGTAATCCTGACTTGATTCACTTGGTAAACAATAATTACTTGAAATGATTCCAAGACAGTGAAAAACTGGAAGGTCAGCGTTCTGATATTCACTTCACTTGCTCATTTCATAAATGATGGTTATGGCCTCATGTTTTCAGTTCTCATCGCCTATTATGATAACATTCAAGGAGTTCAGCTATGGGTACTCGGAGCGATAGCAATCATTTACACTCTCATATCGGGGTTTATCAGCACTCCGGCGAGCATATACGCTGACCGGAGAGGGCTCCAGAAAGAACTGATGGCTTTAGGACTCTTACTTGACGGCATCTCGGCACCCTTTTTTGCAATGCCCTTTATCCTGCCCCATTACGCTTATCCCCTTATGGGTATTGGAGCTGTATTCCTCGGGATAGGACAATCTCTGTATCACCCGATGGGCGCATACTTAATTTCAGTGGCGTTCGAACATTCATCGGCCCCATCCGCAATGGGTTTGAACGGATCATTTGGAAGCCTCGGAAGGGCCCTTTTCCCAATACTGGTAGTAGCGGTCATATCAACTCTTGGCAGCTTCGCGGGAGTCAACATTCTGGGTGCAGTCGCGATAGTATCTGGTATATTGATCCAGATTCTCCTGACTGGACGCAATCAGCCGACATTGCACAAGGATATAGGGAAGGGACAATCATTTTCGGGGATAGGAAGATTCAGATACTTCATTTTACCAGTCACGGCAATAACCTTTTTCAGGTCAATGACTCTTTCAGCCTCAACCACTTATGCACCTGTCTATGTCACCAGACTTTTCAATTCGCACATACTAATGGGAGAAATATTGACGATTTCGTATGCTACTGCAATAATAGGGCAACCATATTTCGGGAGAGTAACATCGAAGAGAGGAGGCAGGTTCACCGTTACTCTCACCATTCTGGCTTCAACTCTCATGTTCATCGTTTTTCTATACGTCGGAAAAAATCTCCCACTCCTTCTGCTTTCTTTTTCTGCTTATTCATTTTTTGCCATGAGTGCATTCCCGGTACTCCTGGGATACGTGAGCCAGGTGATTCCCAAGGAGTTTTCCACGACAGTGTCTGGGATCACTTGGGGTCTTGGGACCACTATTGGAGGGGCAGTTGGAATTGCCCTGGCGTCAACGTTGATCCTGTTCGGGATGTCAATTTACTTCTCATTCTGGGTACTCACTGCCTTTTCAATTCTTGCCTCCGCCTTATTGCCATTTCTTTACAACAGGAAGTTAGACCTCCCTCCATCTTGACCTCTTAAGGGCAAGATAGGTTATTACCAGTGTGACTGCAACAAGGATTAACCACGATTCAATGAAACCATTTGTCCCCAGGTTGATAAAACCCGTCGCACTCTGGGCGATTTCTGCCGAATATGTGGTCGGTGAAAGATAAGTGAGATACCTGTAGGGAAATGGAATATAACTGATGGGATAATATACAGGAGGAAGGGTAGTGAGAATGGGGGAAAGTATACCGGAAAAGGCCCAGCTCTGGATGATATCCGAAGAAAAAGTTGACAGAAGGAATCCAAGAGATATTGAGAATACAAAAATAGTTGACATATCCAAGAACACGAAAACCCATCCGATGATTGTAGATTTTACGAACAGCGCGTTCAGTATTATCAGCAAGGAAATTGTTGGTAAAGAATAGACCAATTCGGACAGTGCCATTCCCGTTATATAAACGCCAGCTGAAGTTGGAGAACTGACTACCATGTCCTGCACTCTCATGTCATTTTTCAAATGAGAGAGATCCCCTTGAAGTGAAGTCCCGCTCATTACCATGTTCATTATAAGTGCTCCTTCTGCTGCTACAGCAAGCAGCCTTCCGTGGCTCGCAAACGTCACGACAGCCAGCATAGACAGGGGGGCTAGAAGAGTGCTGATCAGTACGACGGGATAGTTCAGCATTGCGTATATTGAATTCACCAGAACAGACGCATATATCTGGCTGGCAACATTTCTCCTAATACTCATCCTCTCCCCCCACCAGCTTCTCGAATATGTTGCCTAGCGATACTTCCTCAACGGTGAATCTTGTTTTCGTTTCTATCAGAGTCGGTATGAGTTCATAAATGGTCTTCTGATTTCCGTAAACAAAATATTCATCAGGAGATACCCTTGAAACACTCCCATCTTCGATTTTCAGGTTTGTGGTAGATGAATATACCTTGAGCACGTATGGATGTTTTATCCTCTTCCTTAGGTCAGATATAGTTCCATTATCCATGATTTTCCCGTGGTCCAGGATGCATATCAGGTCACCCAGTTTCTCAGCCTCTTCCAAATAATGTGTGGTGAGGATTATCAACCTATCTCTCTTCAATTTGTCAAGAATACCCCACAATTCTTTTCTCGATATGTAATCAAGACCAGTGGTTGGTTCATCGAGGAAGATTACTGACGCTTCGCTTGCAATTACCGTTGCGACCATAAGCTTTCTCTTCTGCCCACCTGATAGCTTCCTATTTTTAACATTTTCAACTTCCGCAAGGTCCATGGACCTCAGAGCTTCTTTTGCAATGGATCTAGCTTCAGTGTGGGTATAACCTCTCCACATTAAATATGAGGAGACAGTCTGAATCGGGGTAAGCCAGGGGGCCGGACGTGCTTCCTGGGGGACAGCTGCTATCTGTTCTCTGACCTTATACGGCTGGGTGATAATATCATACCCATTAAGGGTCGCACTACCAGAAGTTGGGAGCAACTGGGTGGAGAGTATCCTGACCAGAGTTGTTTTGCCAGCCCCATTTTTGCCTATTATGGAATATATACCATTCATGCTGATTTCAAGATTTATACCGCTCAGTGCCGTGTATTTCCCCTCGTAAGTCTTTGCTAACTGGATGCTGGATATATCCATAAACTTCGAGGGAATCCTAAATGGTTATAAGAATTTTTTAGTACTAAAAGAAATTGACGGATACGGATAGGACATTACTCCCGACAAAGGAAAAAACTAATGGTCTGAAAATAGAATCAAAAAAGGAAAAATTCAGGAACCAGTGTTCCCGCTAGAAATCTTTATGATTTTTTCCACAATTCCTCTAAAACTCACAGCACTCCTTGACTCTGGATGTGCGAGAGTGAAAGGAGTTCCCTCATCTCCATCCTCGACTACTGTTGGCTCGAGAGGTATTGAACCAAGGAAATTTATTCCGTATTCTTTTGAAATTCTTTCGCCACTTCCTTTGTTAAAGATGTACGTCACCTTTCCACAATGGGGGCAGACAAATTCACTCATATTCTCAATGAGTCCAACAATTGGCACCTTGAGCTGCTTTGCGAAATTGATCGCCTTTTTGACATCCAGCATTGCAACTTCTTGCGGCGTTCCGACTATTATGAAACCGTTAATTTTAGGGATAAGTTGGATGATGGAAAGAGGTTCATCTCCTGTGCCAGGCGGCAGATCAAATATCAGATAATCCAGCGGATCCCATTTTACGTCCTTTATAAATTGTTCTATCATCTTGTGTTTGAGGGCACCTCTCCAGACCACAGGGGTATCCCTTGAAGGGAGGAAATATTCTATAGAGATTACCCTGAGATTGTTGTTGTATCTTACAGGGATGATCTTGTTGTCCTCATCAGGATATGGTTTATCGTCTATTAGCCCAAGCATCTGCGGAATGTCTGGTCCGTGAATATCGGCATCGATCAAGCCTACATTCAGTCCCTTGTTTGAAAGCTCTACTGCGAGATTCACTGCGACGGTGGTCTTCCCTACCCCTCCCTTTCCACTTATTACTACAAGGATATTCTTTATGTTCTTGATACTTTCATCTTCCGGGCTTATCTTGAAATCCACAGGGATCTTTGGAGGGGGCTCATTCTTGGTTATCGTACCGGGCATATGGTCACCACCACCGTTATCCTAAGTCGATATAAGTATTCTTGTCAGTCATTCGAAAATTGTATCAAATTACTTTATATGGAAATAGAAATACTGAATAGAATGAAAAGTCTGGTCGCTCTTTCAGTGCTCGTCATCCTTTTGCTGTCCACCGTCTATGCAGTCGGATCCTCGCCCCAGCATTCAAACGAGTATAATGGTACCTATGTTCAGTACTGGACCTACGGCCATAACATCAGCAATTTTTCAGCAAAGATCAACGGAGTAAATGAACTGGTTTTCAGGAGCATAAATGAGAGTCAAGCCATAACAATGATCGGCATGAATAGTTCAATAGTTGCTTATGACACATTCATGACTCCAATATCATTCCGGGGTCTCGGGACTCTCAGCTTCCTGCTGGCAAGGGGTTTGGAGATCGAGAATGATTCGATGTTTGGGGCGAATGAGATCACAATTTCAAATGACTTTTTCAGGGGGATGATAGTGACTGATGGAACTATCACCCAACAGGGTGGTTGGATCCAGATAAACGACACAGTTCCATTCTTTGCACTGTACATCACACTACCATTTTCTTACATCAATGTCATGGTCAATAATTATGTCATGAGCGGAAATGATTATCTGGGAAATTATAGCGAATATGAAGAGGAAGGAGGGAATGTACTGAACTATTCCTTGCTCAGCGAAAACAGTTCTGTCACAGTATTCCGTTCATTGTCATTTAACTCCAGTGGTGGAGTTATGGAGGACAACGTACTTGCCCAGCCAATTCTGCAATTACACGATGCACAATCTCCTTCGATCTATGGATATACCGGGTCCGGTACATACAACATTTCACTTTCTGAGGGGTATACCCTGGCAGAGTCATCGAGGTCCAATGTTACGATTCCTTCAATTCCGAACATGATTCTGTCAAATATGACATTCATTAATTTCCAATCTGAGACCTTTCTGATATATCTGGATGGAAGGAACATTGGGCTGGTTCACGTGTTTGGTTCCTCTATAACTGAAGGAGGCAGTCAACTCCTAATTTCACCATATTCAACTTTCTCCATCAATTTCAAGCCGGTCCAGCTATCGTCTACTGGGCTCATGGCGAACGGTTCAAACAATGGGACGGTTTCTGCTGAAATACTGCTGGACCAATCTCCGTCATTTTTCTCCTATTCCTACAACGTTTCCATAAGATCAGTCGTGTTCAAGAACGGTACTTTCTCTGCCGATGTGTACCAGATGGGAAATTCCACATACCTGATAGTACTTCCCAGAGGTTTCCGTGTACTGAACGTAACCGTAAATGGACATGCATTTCATTCCGGAGTTATGAACAATGGGTACAGGACAGTCAATAATACTAACGGAAGTGCAATTCTTCTTGCAATAAACCAGACAGGAAACATATCAATTGCCCTTTCTGTCATCACTATCAATGAGTTTCACAGGATCATTTCTCTATTCGGATTATTCCTCATCGTATCTGCAGCCCTCATAATAGCGGCCATAAGCTTGATATTTTACGCACGGCGGAAGTCCTTGAAAATTTACGAAAAAGATAATTAACCTTATTCGTTGCAGTCTCATGGAAATATTCAAGGTCCCAGTTTCTAAGAAAAAGGAGCTAGACGTCATACTCTCGAAAGACCCAATTTTCAGGCTGTCCATAACAATCAAAGATTCTTCAGTCATAAGTGAAAGTGGTTTCCTGTACGTCGTTGTGGAGGGACTTGAGGAAAGGATAGTCATTGCTAGGAGTGAATTCTCAGCGATATCTGAGAAGATTTCAGAGGAAGAGAAATCAAAGGTCGTGGCATATATAGAGAAGGAAAGGGAGAACGTTTATAGCGGACTTGGTTCTATTTTCGGATAGGATGAAATTCCTTCTTGCTGATACTGAAATAGAATTAATACCTCCTCTGATGCACAGTGAGAATCTGGTTGTTGAGTCCTGCAAGAGGAAGGGCAAATCTCCACAGAACTGCATTCTGGACTATTTTGAATTCCCTAAGCTGATCAAGAAATACTTCCCGGAGAAGGAAAAAAGGATGGCGAGGCTATACATTCCTTACTTCTTTGCTAGACTTAATGAGGAATCAGTAGTTGGAAATTATCTTCCGGTAGACTATGCGGTACACACCAAGAACAACATCATAATTGAAAGGGATGAGATAGGCAACATTGTGGATTACGAGTCCTTCAAAAATGAGCTGGAGAATAAATTGAATAATCCAGGAAGAATTTCACACCTGAATGATTACCTGAGTACTTGGGAGGACAATGAAATCGCCGTGCTTCATCCCCGCGGAAGAAGAATAAAACGATTTAATCGGGAGTCGATACTGATCATTGGAGGATTTGCTGAAGGAGACTATCTGTCAGATCTCAAGAATTTCAACAAAGTCTCGGTATACGATAAAGAGCTGACTGTTCCAGCGACTCTTGAGCTTGTCCATTCCATGCTGATAAATCAGAGACAATGACATTCACCTGATGGTAATTTACTAAGGCAATGTTGATTAATCCGTGCACTTAGAAGAGACCAACAAGGCGCTGCATAAATGTTCTCTTTCTTGTGATAGAATCTGCGTTTCCTATGTCCTTTCTCATGTAATAATCTCCCCTTATAGCATCTTCCAGACCTCGGAATTTTGCCAGCGCTCCTTCTAGATTATTGTCCTCCGACAAAATCGCCAAGCTCCTAGACTTCGTTTGAATCAGGTATTTACCACGCGAGTTCACTGACGCGTAAAAGAATCTCAGTCCCCTGGAGATCAATAGTTCTTCATTCACCAGAATTTTAGATGGATTAGGATCCTGCCCGTACCCAATCGGGACAAGGTACCTGAGTATGCTGACCGAATCCCTAAAACTCAATTTGACAGAGCCTCTGTTGAATATTGAAATCGCAACATCCATTATCGAATCGTTCAGGAGAGAGAGGACGTTTATTCCCTCAGGGTCTCCCATTCTTGCATTTATTTCAATAACTTTTGGCCCTTCACTTGTTGACATGAACTGACCGTAAATTGGACCTGTATAATTAATCCCGTCCTCGGCTAGAGCAAGAACTATTTTTCTGAGTATCGTCTGGGCAGCAGTTATGTGGCTCGGTGGTATGAATGGCAACCCTCTTGTCGAAAAAGAAATTGAGCCCATTCCTCCTGTATTCGGTCCGCTATCCCCTTCATATGCTCTCTTATAATCCTGGACTATCGGAAAAAAGTGGATCGTGTCATTAAAGACAAGAGCCTGCAGGCTGAACTCCTCACCCTCGACCTTCCTTTCAATAAGGATTTTGCTGTAATTTGAACCCAGGTATTTTCCAATGACCGCAATTCCCTCTTCTCTTGAATTGAAATGGGTTCCCTGCACCATTACACCCTTCCCTCCGGTCAGTCCATCCGGTTTGATTACAAAGTCATAATCAATTGCATCTACGTATTTTCGTGCCTTATCTAAATCTGTAAAAGAGGCGCTATCAACTCCCCCCTCAATCCCCTTTTCTTTCATTAGGATCCTCAGGAAGGCCTTCGATGTCTCAAGTTTTGCGGCTTTAGATGACGGCGCAAATACTCTGAATCCATCTGAGATAAGGACGTCGCTGACCCCAGATGCCAGTGGAGTCTCAGGTCCAATAAAAATGCAATCAGGCTTGTACCTTGTTGCTACTCCCCTTATGAAATCTGTATCGTGATCCTGAAAAATATAGAACTTCTTGGATACTCTGGCAAGTCCGGGATTTTTATTAGGAGATATGGTAATTAGTTCTGCACCTGACTTTATAATAGAGAGAGCGAGAGCATGTTCCCTCCCTCCGCCGCCAATTAGCAGCGCCTTCAAGTGACCACCTTGGGCTCCTCTTGAATTTTCTCCTTCAGCTGCTTACCATATTTTGAGTAGAATGTCTTTGTGAGCTTTAATAACCTCCTGGTTCCTCTCTGTTCTATCTCGACATAACCTACTCTCACCAGGTGGTCTATTTCCTTCTGCGCTTTATTCCCCCTCACTCTCTCCACCGTTGAAAAATAAACATTCCTTCGGTTGTAAAGGATTCCAATTATCTCCAATTCTCCTTTGCTAAGTTCACTTTCCGAATACCTGAATGCAATTTCAGAGTACTGATTCCTTATTCCAATTTTATATTTCTTCCCTATTTTCTTCAGTTCTAGTGATGTGTTTGTAAACCTCTTTTCCAGGTGCCTGAAAATCCTGCTGACATCGTTTGCTCCTAGGGAAAGAGCTTCACATATCTCAGATTTACTTAAAGGGTTGAGAGTTGCTAAAAGTAGTGCTTCCACTTTGTTCTCCAGTTCCTCAACCATTGTGGCTTTATAGTAATCTCAATTATAGTTTTTATGTTGAAGGGGTGCCCCTGGTAAGCCCCCTTCTGTTAGCCTCAAAGAGGTTCGTGGCATTTGACTGTGCATCCTACCCGTTCCTCAGGCAGTTGTTCACTGGAACTGCTTGGATTTGCTTCCATCTCGTTTCCCCTGTCTCAACATATTTTCAGGAACGTCACCTTCCAAAGGATCACCCTTTGCTGAAACTGTGGCATTTCTTATGAGGGAACGCAGGTCTCTCAACCTGGGATTTATCCAGACTACTGCCGGAAGGGGGGACTTTCCTCACCATTTAATGGCGACGGCCACTCCGGGGCTCCCCAATCAGTGATGAGGATTGTCTATTTATCTCCTTTTAATGAGACCTCAGTTCCTGTGGTAGGTGCTTTGCTTCCGGCCCAAATGCTGAGGCAAATTTGACTATAGTAGTGGTGAACAATCGGCTGGTTTTATTCACTCTATTTGCCCGTGAGGGTGGTCAAATCCTTGAAAATGGAGAAATAGATGGACCTACTTTGACAATTTTTCCGGTGCAGTATAGGTACGATAAGTTTTTCCTTTAGGCTTAAATAAAACTATACTCCCTCACCTGGAGCATCCGGATAGAGTGTACCATCGAATGTGTTCTGCTAATTGGTCTCCACCGCAGAGGAGGAACTTATCTGCTATGGCATAGCCTCCCATCCCTAACTTCATATTTCCAGAATTGTGCATCTACCTTTCGCAATTAGAAAAATTCACTTCCATGCTCACTGATAATACCCTGATGCCTGATGAATTTCAAAATATTCAGTCAACCTGGAACAACGGACAGCGTCCATGTGTAAGCATTTACATTTCACCAGGAACCTGTTTCAATTGTGAAGTAATTCAACAATCTTAGAAAACATAATATTCACAGAGTAATTACTGGCAAGTCCTAATAATGGGCCCGTGGCCTAGTCTGGATAAGGCACTGGCCTTCTAAGCCAGTGAGCCCGGGTTCAAATCCCGGCGGGCCCGTTTAGAAAATATAATTGAATCCCTAATTTTTTCCAGATTAGTATTTAGAAAATACGACTTCAATAGTATAAAAATATAAGAATGTGAAAAATAAAAATTAATCACTTCTCAGAGTATTTAGGATAGAGGTCGAGGTAACCAATCTAGAACTTCTTTGGGATGATGACATTTGTGAGATTCATTCTTAAGATAGCCATCACGAGAAGGGACCTAGGAAACCATGAGCACTAATGCCGAGGTCTTTATTGTCTGGAAGCTTAAATTTTAAAGTGAGCCTACCAAATTTTGTAAAGTCACTTTCCCCCTCTGCCGACAGGTAGCCTAACCCGGCCATTGCGGAGTCAGGAAAGAAAGGCAAGATACTGGAAAAATTCTTTACCTATTCAATTACAACCGTTAAGGCTACAATCAATGAGATACCTGAAAAAGGCAATCAAACTATTCCAGGTTAAACCTATTTGCATTCACCTCTATTTTCCTGAGCTCTTTATAAAAATTGATAACTTCCTTCAGTAAATTATTTACTTCATCATTGGTGAATTTTATAGAGTCTGTCACTCTAGGTGGAACCTTGATTTCCCACAGCCTGGACAAAATAGGCCCCCATTATGGAGAGCCTCACCTTTCTCTTTTTCTCCTTCCTCTTTGCCTTCTTCTGTGCGCACTTGGGAAGGTGAATGAAATTCCATTCAAACCAGTTGAGGTTCTCCCGGAGTCCAAAGAGCCCCTCGTATCTGAGCCTAGTAAGGAGAAGGCAATCCATCGGGAGCTTTTTGTCCATTTCGGCCAGTTTCTTTATTTTCCCTTTATTCCGATGGTATGAGCATCCTTGTACCTGATTTCAGTATCGCATGTTCCTTAAATATAAGTTGTTCTCTCTCGTTCTCTCACTTTTCATCATAATATAGAGAAATTTATCCTTTTCAAGTTGGAAACTATATAAACTCGAACATCGACAACTGTAGGTTCTATACCTTTTGATATAAAACATTTACAAGAAATATTCAACACCAGGTATCCGTAACTTATACAAAATGTGTGATGCTGCCCATCAATTTTCATGAAGTTAATAGACAACCCTTTATAGGTTGCAAAAGATGTATATTTTTGATAGAAGAAGATGTGCCTGTCATATCATATGCGAAGGGAGCGCTAGTGTGTGAGTAATGAGACCATGACTGTCTCCGAAGTGGAAGCTGCAGTAAGGCTTGTGAATAAAAGGGTGAACCAGAATGCAGGGATATTATTGAGCGCTTCAGTGGATGATCCAATGAAGGGGGCGATAAACGTGCTTGTCTTCCTGACTGGCGTAAAATCTCCCTACATGTTTGATTCAACTGGCAGCGTCTCTGAAGCAATGAAGACCACGGGACTTAAGAGACTGGACTGGAGGGTCAACATAGGTTTAAAAAACTACTACAAATTTTTGGCCTTAATTTGATTGTCAAATCAGGCATCAACACACGTATCATACGCATTCTGATTGTCGTCCCTATGACCACACTTATTAATCGCCGCAGAATAGCCCTCTGAGGTTATGAAAGGCAATTTAGGAGCATTCATTTATTCATTCATCGCAGACAATTTTCATCCACTGGACGATCTGTATGGAATGATGGTTGCAGAAGTGCTCCTGAGACTGAAATCGGGGAAGGTATTGGATGTAGGAACAGGAACCGGTCGCTTGCCTATGGAAATGGTAAAAATTGAGAAAGGATTGGACGTAACAGGCATAGACGTATCACAGGGAATGATAAAAAATGCAGTCAGAAGATCAAAGGAACTCTGTACGTCGAGCAATGTGAATCTTCTTGTTGCTGACGTTAAGAGCCTTCCCTTTGATGATTGCGTTTTTGATCTTGTGATAAGTTCTATCAGTTTTCACTACTGGAAGGAACCGGTGAAATCACTTATGGAACTGTACAGGGTCACAAAGGAAGGTGGGGAATGCTGGATTTATGACGCTGTGGTTGATATTGAGGAGAATGAGAAAAAGGAGTTTATAAAAAAATATGGTCTCCTTTCTTATTGCTTAGTAAGGTCTCATATACGCTTAAGATACCGCGAGCTTCTAAAAATTATTCAGCTTCTCGAACTCTCCCAGTCTAAAGTCATTCTGGAACGCAAAGGATTCCTGTTCAGGATAAGAATGATAAAGAGCTCCCCCTAGAGTGTACGACTCCTATGGTAGTCTTTCTAACGGACGATTGATGTGCTATCCTGAAAACTGTAACAATTTTCCTTACTTTTATTTCAACCTCCTGAGTTTCAGGTATCTTGAATAAACTCTTTCTGAACTAAATCCAATTATGAATATGCCAAATATGATCAAGGCAAAGCCTAAAATTTGCTCGAGTATGGAACCTGCTAATAAGGCCCATCCATATGAAATTATGAAGATCCCTGCAACAATTATTACAGAGTCCCACTTCCATATCCCATACTTATCTAATAAAAGAACATCCTCCCATTTAATTTCCAACTCACTGTGACTATTGTCATTCGAGGGAGCCATAAATCAATATTCACTTTATATTATATAAGCTCTGTGCCAAAGCGGATGCGGGACACTATTCTTCGTGTCTCACTTCTTCCCTCTCTTCTCCCTTTGATGTCGTGATTATTACGTATACCCTCTTACCCAGATAACGCCTGGGCACATCTGCCTTTGCTGAAGTGCCCTGCTTCGTGACAGTTCTCTCCAAGATACCCTCTATCTCATCGTCCTTTAGCGTCGGGGAATTGTTCAACACGAATATCTTCCTGCTCAACTGTTGATAATAGAATGGATGTTAATACGCATGTCTATAGACATGCTTGCATAACTCCATGGATATACTATACCAACGAATGTCCAGGGTCTTCGATGAGGACATAAAGTTCAAGCTCGAGGAAATCGATAGGATCATGGCAAAGAAATACAAACTTGAGCATCCTATGAAGGAGAGGGACTGGAGGACATATGAGCAGCAGTTCTCCCACAGGATAAAAACTGCCATGAAGGAACTCGATCCTCTTGTGAAGGAGGTAGTTTCCACCACCCACATACATCACGGTCCCGGTCATCCTTATGGTCTATCACTTGAGAACCGGGTGAGGCGGCATCTGATAAAGCAGCTTGTCGAGGAATCCAATAGGATGTTCAGCAACATGCTTGTAATATTCTCAATGCTCTCCGGCATTGATGTTAGCTACAAGAGTGTGGAAAGACTGTACTCAGACCAGGAGGTTATTCTAGCCTTCCACAGTCTCCACATCCTGATACTGAAGAATAAAGGCATAGACTCTTCCGAAGCGACAGGTGACGGTACTGGATACTCACCCACCATAAAGAAGAACTACGAATCCTATGCCCAGAGATTGAAGGACAATGCCAAGGAGAACAGCAAAGACTCAAACAGGAATGGGAGATCGGGTAGAAGGAGACTGTTTGCATACTCGTTCTTTATGATGGATCTCAAGACCGGGATGTATGTGGCATTCGGCTCTTCGATGAAGTCTGAGAGGGGTGCATATGACAGGGCACTGGGAATGCTGGGATCAACAGGAATAACTCTCAGCTCATTGAGGCTGGACAGGTACCACTCTTCTCCATCGTATATGGATGCGCTCAAGGGGACGAAGACGTTCCTGATATCCAGGAAGAACTGGATGCTCAACGGTTCCGTTGAATGGAAATCCATGATGAAGGATTTCCTTTTGAATACCGTCCCCTACCTTGAACAGTATCACCAGAGGAGCAACTCTGAATCTGGATTTGCAGCTGACAAGAAGATGCTAGGACAGAATGTAGCTCAGAGGAGGAATGACAGGATTGACAGCGCAATATTCTGCAAGGGTTTATGGCACAACCTGTTCAATATTGGGCGATCTTAGAATAGTGTCCCACATCCGCCAAAGGGAGAAAGCCACCGTGGATTCTTTCATATCAACATGCAAACAATCAACAGCAACAAAAAGGATTCGTGGCAATTGTAAGGATTAAGACAGTTCATATGGATTCTCCACTAAGGGAATGGGAATACGGAACGAAAGGGAGCATCTCTCTTGACATAAATTCATTGTCACAAAGGAGTGAGAAACAACAACTGCATCCGTCAATGACAAGAATATTGCATATCCTATAGTAAATTCTGTCAGGGATTACTGCTATGTGATTATGGATGCTGTTTACGATACTTCAGACATATATGAATACATATTTGAAAATACACAATGCTCTCCAATAATTGATACAAACAGGAGAAGAGGGATAGTTGATTCAAGACTCTCGCATTCAGGAATGGAGGGCATAAAGATCAGGAAGGAAGTGGCATCCAGATATTCATTTAGATGGGAAATAGAGAGAACATTCGCCATACCTGAAGATATACTGGGATGTGAATACATCCGGTCTGTGAAGTATAGAAATTATGATGCATCAATAGGAATGAAGATTGTAGCATTCGGTCTAATAATTCTTCAAAATAAATTGTATCAGAGACCATAGAGGCAGATAATGGATATCGTTGTTTAACAAAATACTGGCTCCCTGTTAATATAAATAAATCATTTGACCTTTGAATCGCAGATCGATTGTACCACAATACTAACCTTATTTCCCTTTATACCCTTTTTTCTTAGTTCTTCAAGTAACCATGATGTATCCAGATCAATGTCAATGATCTTGTTTTCATTAACGCAAAAAACATTAATGTGAGACTCCATCTTTGATTCAAACCATTTCATTCCGCTGACCTCAAAAGATGATATTAGTTCATTCGCTTCCAGAGTTTCCAACGTTCTATAAACAGTGGATAGGCTAATGCCTGGCATCTTTTTTTTCATTAGACGGTATATCTGTTCCCCGGTGAAATGACCTCCCTCTCTTACCAAATTTAGCACCATGCTTCTCTGAGGTGTGACCTTGAGCCTTTTTTGCATTAACATTTTAGTTGAATCCACTTCCATATAGTACCGGCTATTCGTTAGGAGTTATTTAAATTAACGTAAAACCTGAAATAAGAGGATTCTAGCCCATCATTTCCGTTTTCATATCCCTTTTCCGCTAACCTAAGAAATTTAGTTTAACTACAGTCAATAGTAAATAGTAATAATTATTAAGTAGGATTAACTATCTAATTAAAAGGTGAAAAAATGATGGAAGAGAATAAGTTTCCTCTGATAGGGGAGAAATTCCCGGAAATACAGGTAGAGACGACGCAGGGCGTTATGAAATTGCCAGACCAGTACAAGGGCCGGTGGTTCATGCTATTCAGCCATCCAGGGGACTTCACTCCCGTGTGCACGACTGAGTTCTACTCATTCGCAAAGAGGTACGAGGATTTCCAGAAGCTCAACACTGACCTGATTGGTTTGTCAATCGACAGCACTATAAGCCACATAGAGTGGGTCAACTGGATTGAAGACACCCTGAAGATGAAGGTACCCTTCCCGATTATCGGTGATGGGCTCGGAAGGACTGCAACAAGGATGGGAATGCTGCAGCCCCAATCCTCAACATCTACAGTGAGAGCAGTATTCATTGTTGATCCTAACTCCGTTGTCAGGCTCATAATGTACTACCCCTTAGAGATTGGAAGGAGCGTTGATGAGCTGTTGAGGGCAATAAAGGCACTCCAGATGAACGACAAGTACAAGGTTGCACTTCCCGCCAACTGGCCTAATAACGAACTTATAGGCGAAAACGCACTGAATCCGCCTCCGAAGACTGTTACCGACTCCAAGACAAGACTCAGCCAGTTCAAGGGGTACGCCTGGTGGCTCACATATAAGGAATTACCTGATAGTGACGTAAAGGAAGCGAAAAAATTCGTAAAGAACAAGGAGTGATCTCCTTATCATAGTATAATTTGAGGGTGAAGATATGTTAGCGTACAGTTACAATGTCGTGTTAGCCGCATTCGGTGATGACTTTCCCTCGTCAATTCAGATCCAAAAGGTGGGGAAATACGAGAATTCCGCTGCCAATGATTGTTCAGTCATAGCAATAACAGGGAGCGTGAACTGATGGAAAAGGGTGGTTTTCCAGCTGATCGCGGAAAAAAGGTGGCAAAGAATATCCAGGAATGGTGGCCAAACAGATTGGATTTGAGGATATTGAGGCAGAACTCTGAAAAGTCAAATCCGATGGGCAAAGACTTTGACTATAGAAGAGAATTTCTGTCACTTAACCTCAAGGAAGTTAAGGAAGATATAAGAAATATTTTGACAAAATCTCAGGACTGGTGGCCTGCAGACTTTGGAAATTACGGCCCACTTTTTATAAGAATGGCCTGGCACGCATCAGGGACTTATAGGATAGGAGACGGGAGGGGCGGCGCTGGAACTGCTCAACAAAGGTTCCCACCTGTAAATAGCTGGCCTGATAACATTCTCTTGGACAGGGCCAGGAGGCTATTGTGGCCTGTGAAGCAGAAGTACGGAAGGAAAATTTCATGGGGCGATCTCATGATATTGGCAGGGAATGTGTCTCTTGAAAGTATGGGTTTTAAAACATTTGGTTTTGGAGGAGGGAGGATCGATGTATACGAACCTGATGAGTCGGTTTACTGGGGGAGTGAAACAGGCTGGTTGGAAGACAGAAGATACTCAGAAGAAAGAAAGTTAGAAAATCCACTGGCCGCAGTTCAAATGGGCCTTATTTACGTTAACCCTGAGGGCCCGAACGGCGAACCTGATCCTGTTAAAGCAGCAGCAGATATAAGGGAAACATTCAGGAGAATGGCAATGAACGACGAGGAGACACTAGCGCTGATTGCGGGTGGCCACAGCTTTGGTAAGACACATGGCGCGGGGCCGGCAACTAATGTCGGGCCCGAACCTGAAGCTGCCCCAATACAGAATCAGGGTATCGGATGGGTAAGCAGATACAAATCAGGAAAGGGTGATGACACCATTGGCGGTGGACCAGAAGTAACTTGGACATCCACTCCTACTAGGTGGGGCATAGGATTTTTGGAAAACCTGTTCAAGTATGAATGGGAGCTCGTAAAGAGCCCCGCGGGAGCCTGGCAGTTTGAAGCCAAAAACGCGGAGGAAGTGATTCCATATGCGCATGACAAGACCAAGAAGAGGAAGCCTGCCATGCTTGTTACGGACCTTGCGCTTAGGTATGACCCAGTCTATGAAAAAATATCCAAGTATTACCTTGAAAACCCCGATAAATTCGCGGAGGCATTCGCCAGGGCATGGTTCAAGCTGACTCATCGTGATATGGGGCCAAGATCAAGATATCTTGGAACAGAAGTTCCTGCGGAGAGACTCATATGGCAGGACCCTCTTCCAGACGTTGACTATAGGCTCGTGGACGAGGCAGATATCACAGAATTGAAAAAGGCAGTCCTGAATTCGGGTCTAACAGTGCGTGAGTTGGTCTATACAGCATGGTCTTCTGCATCAACGTTCAGGGGAAGTGACAAGAGAGGCGGGGCTAACGGCGCAAGAATACGATTGGAGCCTCAGAAGCACTGGAAGGGTAATGAGCCAGAGCAGCTTGCCAGGGTACTTACGGTACTCGAAAAGATACAAGCCGACTTCAACTCTGGAGCTAGAGATGGCAAGAAAATCTCCCTAGCTGACCTTATAATCCTGGCTGGGAATGCTGCAATTGAGAAGGCTGCTGCTGACGGAGGGGTAAGGGTTGAGGTCCCATTCCACCCCGGCAGGACTGACGCGCTGCAAGAGCAGACCGATGTGGAATCCTTCGCAGTGCTAGAGCCTAAATATGACGGTTTCAGAAACCTAAACCTGACAGGTTACAATAAGGAGGAGTTCATGCTTGTGGACAAGGCGAACCTTCTTACGCTGTCAGTACCTGAAGCGACAGTTCTGGTGGGAGGGATGAGAGCGCTTGATGCAAATTTCGGGCATTCTAAATTAGGAGTGTTTACGGACCGCCCGGGCATACTTACAAATGACTTCTTCGCAAACCTACTGGACAACAACATAGAATGGAAACCAATTAATGGGTCCGAGATCATATTCGAGGGGACTAACTACAGAACCGGAAAGACAAGGTGGACGGCGAGCCGTGTTGACCTTATCTTTGGAGCACATTCTGAACTGAGGGCCGTTGCAGAAGTATACGGAAGCAGTGACGCGAAAGAGAAATTCGTCACCGACTTCGTGTCAGCATGGACA
>JAKAUZ010000043.1 GCA_021817415.1 Thermoplasmata archaeon
GGTACATCATGGTCTGTGACACTGCAGGGTTCAACTGGCAGTTCATCAACGAATTCAATCTCCTTCACAGAACCAAATGGCACATACTCATTCTCAGTTGGAGCTGTATCAGGCTACACCTCTACCAACTCATCAGGCAGCGTGACAGTCAATGGCCAGAGTGCCAATGTGGAAATAGTTTTCACGCCTACGCCAACATATTCCAAAGTCAACGTAACTGGAACAATTGACCCCTATAACGCCACGCTCTATATCAATGGCCAGATCGTCTCAACCGCAGGGGGAGCCTTCAATGTCTCCTTGGCCCCGGGCACATATCAGATACAGGTAAAATCACAGGGTTATCAGACGTTCACCGAGACTATAAGCGTTCCCTCAAACAGAAGTTACTTTTCGTTAGGTCTGATAACACTTCAGAAAAATTCATCGCCTCCACCTGCTATACCTTCGTGGATCTACCTCGTTATCGCGCTCCTCATTGTTGGAGTGATAGCCGGTGCTGCAGCCTCGGTACGAGGTAAACGTTCCAGAGGAAAGCCGCGACCCCCGCCCCCACCCCCATCTCACTAGCGCCTAAGTTCATTTCTTTTTTGCATTTTGCTATCAATATCAATCCAGGATTTTAGATACTGCCAACGAATGAACAACGAAAGATTAAATAACATTCTTATCATAATTTGTTTTACAAATGAGTATCCGCAAAAGCTTAGGTATTGCTGCTGGAGATTGTAATCCATTCTCACGGGAACCAATAAAAATCATAACGTTTACAGACTGCAGAGGTATCCGAGTGTCTTGAGGATCAGCAGGGTGGTTTGAATGGAAATAAAGACGCTTGTGTATGGACTGTACCCCAGGAGTGAACGACTGAGGACCGGATTGAGCAAATGGGAAAGAGGAATTATAAAGGATAATGAGATTGAACAATTGATTTCGGACGAATCCAAATTATTCCACGACAGTTGCATGGCTGCAGGAATTGAACTTTGTGGAGACCCACTCTTCAATTGGTTCGACATCCTCAGACCACTTGCACTGTCAATTGAGGGGGTAAGACTGGGAGCACTGACAAGGTATAAAGAAACTAACACCTTTTACAGGAAACCAGTTATAGACAGGTTAGGGGAGTTGAGAGACATAAGACTCTCAGTACCGCTTGAGGACAATCCCCCGTTGCCTATGTTCCACGAGCAGGATCACAATTACCTATACTTCCTTCCAGGTATTCATTCGTTCCTGGAAATGAGTGAAATCAATGGAAATAGGGAGGGAATGGCGGATAGAATGTTAGAGATTTACTCTGAGATAATCAAAATGTTGTCAATTAAGTCACTGGTAATATACGAGGCACAACCTCATGCAAACCTAGCAATTTATGAAAAACTCGCAACAAACGTATATCTCGTTACAACAGGGAAAATTGATGAATGGATGTTCGATAACGGAGGCGATAATATCCATTCAATAATAGCGGATGATCCGTACGAAGTGGAAAGGCATTGCAAAATCCCGGGGTTAAAGCTGGTAGATTCATTCAATACGAAAATTGAAGAAGATGGGCTGGAAAAGCTCAAACGTTACAAGGATGATTTTGGTGAGCTCATTGTGACCAGCAATGATAGTCTGGATTTCCTTCCTCGTGCCGTTGCAGACAGGAAGATCGCCATTATGGGGAGCTGGGGGAAATGAATTACATTAAGACGCAGGAGATTGGCAGCTTCAGAAAACCTGACTATCTTTCGAAGGGATTCAAAAAGATGGACAGGGAGATTTTTATCGAAAAAACCAAGCAGGCCACTCTAGAAACTTTAGACCTTTTCAAGAGGGCAGGTCTAGATAATCTCGGAATAGGGGGCGAGATGTTCCGGTGGGAGATGTACGAACATCCTGCGAGCAGAGTGAAGGGAATAGAGTTTTACGGACCGGTCAGGTCATTTGACAACAGGTTCTACAACAAGGGAAGCGTGATATCAGACATTTCAAGAAAGGAATCATGGCATTCAGAAGAGGTCAGATTCCTCAGGGAAAGTGTGCAAGGTGAAATCAAGGTACCAATAACTGGACCGTATACGATGATGGACTGGTCATTCAACGAATACTACAGGGACAGGGAGGAGCTTGCACTTGCTTTTTCCAGGGTCATCAATCAGGAGATCAGGGACCTGAAGAGTATCTGGGGGGACAAAACGCTGCAGATACAGATTGATGAGCCCGCAGCCACCTCCCACCCATCCGAGATGGATTTAGTGAAAGAGTCTGTAAATGAGAGCATCAGTGGTATTGGAGGCATAGAAACGCATCTGCACGTGTGCTACAGCACCAATTACAACCTTCTGTTCGGAATAATGGGAGATATGAAAATCGACGTATACAACCTTGAATTTGCAAACAGGGATAGAACCGATGGTGGTGACGAGAGGGAAGGATACAGCGACGTGAAGAAATTTGCAGAGATGAATGAGACCCTTTCAAAGAAAAGAACTCTCGGACTGGGAGTGACCGATGTTCATCTCGACTTTGTGGAACCTGTCCAGCTGATAGAGAAGAGAATTCTGTACTCTTTGAAGTACATGGAACCGGATCAGTTGAGATTAAATCCCGACTGCGGTCTTCGTACTCGAAGCAGGGAAATCGGTTTTCAGAAACTGGCCAATATGGTGAGCGCGAGGGATGAAGTGCTGAAGAAGATATGATTATAAACATCTTCTGCCTCTGTTGAACCATGCAGAAAGCTGCGGTACTGGAGAAAATTAATGAAATACCTGTTGTGAAGGAGATTGAGGATGACATAATTGAAGAAAATGAAATACTAATAGAGCAGATTGAAACTGGAATATGTTATCGAGACATATTGACAATGAAGGGTTTTTTTCCAAGATTGACCCTTCCAATAGTACCAGGTCATGAGATTTCTGGAATCATAAGGAAGGTTGGTTCAAATGTCACAAAATTCAGGGAAGGAGACAGGGTTTCAAGCCTCATTTATGTCCCATGTGGAGAATGCGAATACTGCAAGAGCGGTAGAGAGAATCTTTGCAGGAACAAGAGGACTTTTGGTGAGACCCTCAATGGATCCTACAGGAAGATGATTAAGACAACCGAGATAAGTCTTGTAAAGGTCCCGAGTGGGGTTCCCGAGGAGGCAGCGGTAATATCAGCATGCGTGACAGGAATGATTGTTCAGGCACTGGAAACTGCTGGTAAAATCATGGAAGGAAATACCGTCCTGATTACGGGAAGTGGAGGAGGCGTTGGTGCGCACGCGGTACAGGTTGCACGAGCATTAGGAGGCACCGTGATAGCTGAAACAAGCAGCAACTGGAAGTCAGAGCTGCTGGAGAAAATGGGTGCGGATCACGTGATCACTAAAGAAAATATGATTCAAAAGGTGAAGGACCTGACAAATGGACAGGGAGTAGACATTGCCCTTGAAACTGTGGGGGCCCCGACATTCAATGAATCATTCAGATCTCTAAAATTTGGAGGCAGGGTTGTCGTCATAGGCAACGTGGATGTGAATCCTGTCAGTCTTCCTCTGGGGAACCTCATTCTCAAAGGGAATTCAATTGTCGGTAGCATCAGTTCCACCAGAAGAGACATGAGGAAGGCGCTTAAATTAAGCAGGGATGGAAAGATAAGGCCCATTGTGGGAAAGACCTTTACTCTAGACAGCGTCGGGGAGGCTTACAGGGCAATGGAAAACAGGGAGATTTTCGGGAGGGCATTCATAAAATTATGATCAGGAAAGAAGCTTGTTCTTCTCTTCAACAAACATTTTTATGTTCTCTACATTCTCCCTGATTTTCTCTATTATTTTAGGATCAAACTCTCCAGAAATGGATGCTGACCTGAAACTGTTTATATTGTCAAGTATCTCCCTTGAATTATCAAACCCAAGCGAATCGTTCACGTAGAATTTCTCAACATTCTCCTGCTTCAGGATCACAGGATTTTCGGGAATCTTCACCTCAAGGCTTTTCAGCCCAGCAATCTGATCGTAGATTTCCTCTGTTATTTTTGACTCCTCCTTCAGTGAATATGATTCCAGATTATCTATTGCTGCCCTTAGATTTGAAAGTGATATGTCCAGTCTTTTCTTTATGTCCTCAAACATAATTTGTGAAGCAACCCTCGCATCCCCATCTGCTTTGTACCCCCTGTATGTACTTATCTGGCTCTGAATTCTCTTCAGTATCAAGAGAGTCTTGTCCTGTATCGGGGTTATCCTGATATCGCTCATGGACTGAAATATGCTTCATGAATATAAAACTCTTATCTGGCATCTCTTAAAAGAAATGACTTTATAATAAGTAACAATGCACTTAAGCACGGGTGTCAATCGTGGAGTCTAAGAGTGGTTATTCATTTCAGCCGGAAAGTTTCATTGCCGTGAAGGAGTCACATAAGGAAGCCTACAGGCTCAGGATGGCAGAATGGAGATCAGGAGGGGCAGTGGAGAGACTTCCATCTCCTACGAAATTATCTAGGGCAAGGGCACTGGGTTATAAGGCCAAGGCAGGGTTTGTTATTCTTAGGGTAAAGGTCAGAAGGGGAGGCCTCAACAGAGAGAAGATAATGGGAGGCAGGAGGCCCAGAAGATACGGATACAATAAGATAACTCACGGAAAGAGCGAAAAGTGGATCGCAGAGGAAAGGGCGCAGAAAAGGTATCCCAATCTGGTAACGCTAAATTCCTACTATCTGGCAGAGGATGGGAAGTACAAGTTCTATGAGGTATTGCTGGTCGACCCCCAACATCCCAATATTTCAAAGGACAAGAATCTAGGCTGGACCGCATCCAATAAGCACAAAGGTCGCGTTTACAGGGGACTCACCAGGTCAGGGAAGAAGGCTAGAGGACTATCCGGGAAAGGGAAGGGGTCTGAGAAATCCAGGCCATCAATCAGGGCAAATGGGAGACTCAGGAGACACTGACCACGTACTTGTTTCCCCACCTGTGAATTTCCAGGATTGCATCTGGATTTTCTAATTTCACCTTCAATCCCTTTGCAATGAATTTGGGTGCGAATATGTCTATTACGTCCCGGCTCGCATCAATCCTGAATGTCATTCCTTTGATCTCTACTGATGATACTTCATTTTCATCCAACAGATCTACCCATTTACCCTGCAAATCAACGTCAGGAAGAACACCAGGGAAGATAAACGCAGTGTGGAAATTCTTTGTTTCTTCGTAAAACTCAATTTTAGCTGAAATCAGTACCTCTCTTGTAGACCTGGCTTTTTCTCTTCTAATCAAAAGGGCCTTCACCTTCCAGAATGCACTCTGAAAATAAATTTATTCCCGAGTGATATCGTATGCCATGGATATCATTTCAATCAGAATCAATAAGGGAGAAGAGGAGAATGTGATACTTGGGCAGACCCACTTCATAAAAAGCATAGAGGACATCTATGAGTCCCTGAAAAATTCCACCCCTGGCGGAAAATTTGGAATAGCATTTTGCGAGGCCTCAGGGAAGAGACTGGTGAGAGTGGAAGGGAACGATGAAGAACTGATGAAGGAGGCATCAGAAAATGCAATGAGGGTAGGGGCTGGTCATTTTTTCATCATCCATCTGAAGGAAACTTTCCCCATAAACACACTCCCGCACCTGAGATCTGTCCCCGAGATACTCAACATTTACGCTGCGACTTCAAACCCCTTATCGGTTGTTGTCGCGCAGGAGGGAGAGCAGAGAGGGGTTCTTGGGGTGCTGGATGGTGAGGTCCCACTTGGAATTGAGGGAGAGGAAGACAGGAAGGAGAGGAAAGAATTCCTGAGAAAAATTGGGTACAAATTATGAGAATATCCGAATTATACGATTTCGAATCGAAGATATACGATTACCTGTACGGTGATTTCCTGGACGACCTTTACGCAATTCAAGATATGTATAAAGGAGGAGATGTCCTGGAAATTTTCAGCGGTACGGGGAGGTTGATTTCAAATTTTGATAGGGGGGTGGGGATTGACATCAACCCCTATATGCTCACGAGAACCAGAAATAAATTTTCCAAGGTGCTTGGGGACGCTTTCTTTTTGCCGTTCAAGAGAAGATTTGATTTCATAATAATCGCGCTGAACTCGTTACTGATGTTCAATGACCAGGACAAGGCCAAGATACTGAGTGAAGCTAACAGGGTCCTGAAGGATGATGGCGGGATGTATATTGATATAATCAACTCTTTCTCCCTCGTTGAAGACAAGTACACAGTATCTGATTACAGAGGGAAGGATCTGTCTGTAAAACTTGAGATGTATCCAGAGAGGATTGGTGAAAGATATGACCTTCATTACAGCTATATTTTTTCTTACCCTGCCAGAAAAAAGGTCGCAAGGGAAATTACAATCTACCCAATCGACGAAGGCAAATTACAGGAACTCCTTGACGCATGCGGCTTCACAATCACAAAGAAGTACGGTGATTACGATCTCTCACCCTTCAATGACAGATCAGACAAGATTATAGTTCACGCAAGGAAAATAAGAAATATTTAAATTCAGGTTATAATATTAACTTATGTCCTCAAGGGACAACGTGGAGAACATGATGAAGTCCCTTTTTTATGTCAGAGAAGAAAACCTCGATGCACCAATTATCGTCGAAGGTCCAAATGACATAAGGGCGCTCAGAAGACTCGGATTCAAAGGAAAGATATTCACACTCCCGAGGAACAAGACCCTCCAGCAATTTGCTGAGAAAATATCACTGGATTACAGCCGGATCATACTCCTGATGGACTGGGATTCAAGGGGAAAGAGGAACATGTCTTTGCTTGAAAAATATCTCAGACACCATGGCGTCAATGTTGATGTGGATTTCTGGAGGCTTTGCTTTTCAATGGCGTCGCGGATGTCGAATGTGGAATCTTTACCTGCAGCCTACGAGTGGATATTGACTGAGTATGGTACTGACCAGCACACCTGACGCACAGCTGGACTTTTTCAACAAAGTGGGTGCTGCATACTGGCTTGCCGCATAACTTGCAGTTTTTGCCTGCCGGCATGCCGCATATGTAGCAGAGGGATAGCATATTATAAGATGCGCTAGTCATATTTTTCATTTTCCCTCTTAAATCTTTGGAAGAGAAGTACGTCATAGATTATCTTTATACCTCCACCTGCTTCAAAAGGTATTGAGCTGGCTGCCAGAGAGATGAGATAGGACGAAATGAACGGGGTGGTCGACTGCGCTATACTTCTCGACGCGTTCGAAACCCCGACCACATAGCTTCTGTCATCAGCGTCAACAATGCTATTCAGGTAAGACTGCCTGGTAGGTACATCCATCTGGCTCAGGCTCTGCCTCAAAAACAGGAAAAAAAGCGAAAGAAAAACGTTGGGGAAAACAGGAATCAGCATGAGGAAAACGTTAGAGGGAATGTGGCTATATACCATTGTCCTGACCAAACCAATCTTCTTCGCTATGAAGGGCGTCACCATGATGCTTATTGCCATTATGATGTCCACGACAAAAAATATCGCACCAAGCTCCTTCAGGTTGATTCCATATCTTACGTTGAACCAGTAGGCGACCAGTCCCTGGAGAACAAACCCTCCTCCAATTGCATCCATTGAGAACAGAATGCTCACATCCCTCGCTGTTTTCTTGCTCTCCGGCTTGATTGCCTCAGATGTAAGCAATTTCTTTCCCTCTATTTTAGGAAGGATAAGGTAAATTGGGATGATGGCAACAGAAAAAATTGACGCCGTTTCCAGTGTGTATCGTAAGGGGATCAGGTTCAGAGAGATGGCACCAATTGAACTTGCTCCATATCCAACAAGTGTGTAGATCGAGAAAAGCACATTCCTTCTGTGCTGCTTGCTGATGATGCCGGATATTATCGGCTGTTCGTAGGATGCAAAAATTGTGTTGTCAGACGGGTTGACTCCAAGGGCTCCAATGATTGCAAAAACGGCCTTGAGTAAATCTCCCGGGAATGCGAATATGCCAATCGTACCGATGGCCAGAAGTGCGGAAAAAACTATGAGTATAATCTTGGAGTGTCCTGTGCCGTAATGAGTTGTTATCAGATATGTGAGGACGGAGTTTATTATTATGCCTGCTGTGACCACGATACCGGCTTCGATGGCAGACAGTCCAGCGGAGGTCAGGTAAAGGAATATTATTACCGAAAATATGCCATAAATGTATCCTCTGATGGACTTTGTAAGGAACAGGGAGTACCTGCGCTCCATTAAACTAGATTGACAAATGCTTTATCTACTTTCGCAATACCTCTTGGATCATCATGGATAACGACTTATTTGAAATCCTGAAAGAACTAGGAATTAGCGATCCGGATGAACTTTTTGATGATATACCTCAATCCATTAGGACATCCACCCTTGGACTTCCAAGAGGAATGACGGAGGACGAAATTAGGAAGGAGGCACTTAAACTCACATCAATGAACAGGACAGTCAATCAGATGCATTCATTCCTTGGGTTTGGTCTTTACAACCATTACGTTCCGGCCGCCATTGGAAATATAATATCAAGAAATGAGTTCCTGACATCCTATACACCCTACCAGCCCGAGATTTCCCAGGGAATCATGCAGGCCCTTTTCGAATATCAGAGCGTCATGGCAGAGCTGCTTCAGATGGACGTGGTGAATTCCTCCCTATACGACTCATCTACCTCTCTGGGGGAGGCAATAAGGATGGCTGGGAATATCACAGGCAAAAAAGAATTCCTGATCCCAGCCAGAATGTATGAGACAAAGAAGATGGTCATCTCCAATTACGTCAAGGGATCTGGCATCAGGCTGAAAGAGTACCCATTCGATGGCAGGGGGATGGCGGACCTGCTGTTCATCAGGGATAACCTGAATGAAAACACTGCTGGTATCTATGTCGAATACCCCAACATGTTCGGGATCATTGACGAAAACGTGAGAAAGGTGAAGGAAATCATTGGACAGGAAAGAATATTTGTCGCTGGTGTTAATCCAATCTCCCTTGGCGTTCTATCCCCTCCGGGCTCATTAGGTGCCGACATCGTCGTGGGAGAAGGGCAGGCGCTCGGTCTGGGCCTGAACTTTGGAGGACCACTACTTGGGATATTTGCAACAAGGATGGAATACGTCCGCAAGGTGCCAGGCAGGATAATAGGTGCAGCTGAGGATGAAAATGGCAAGCCAGCTTTTGCAATGATCCTTCAAACGAGGGAACAGCACATAAGGAGGGAAAAGGCAATTTCAAACATAACCAGCAATGAAGCTCTGATGTCCATCGCAAGCCTCGCATACCTGTCCCTGCTTGGGGACTCAGGAATGAAGAGGATAGGAGAGATAAACATGGGGAGAACTCAGAAACTCATGGATATCTCGAGGGAGTTCGGCGTGAAGCTTCCTTATGCAGGTTCCCCTGTTTTCAACGAATTCCTGTTGAACATAAACTGTTCACGCACATTTGTGGCCGGTATCGCGAAGAAACTTGATCTCATTCCCGGCTATTATCTTGGGAAGGAATATGGTTTCAGCAACAGAAATGAAGTAAATCTAGTGGTGAATGTCACGGAGAGAAACACCGATGAGGACTTCGATGCTTACAGGGAATTCTTGGGGAAGGTGAGCTGAATGTATCACCAGGCAGTTTATGATGAACCACTGATAATGAACCTGAAGGGGAGGAGGACACTGAAGTTGCCGGGGGAGGATGAAAAACTGGATCCAAGAATACCGGAATCAATGGCAAGGAAAGGAATTGGCATAGGGGACAGGGAAGAATTCACTGTCATAAGGCATTTCACGAGGCTATCACAGATGAATTTTGGGGTTGACACTGATTTCTATCCGCTTGGCTCATGCACCATGAAGTACAATCCAAAAATTAACGATGAAATAGCATCGCTGGAAGGGTTCAGATACATTCATCCATATCAGGATGAGAACGATGTCCAGGGAGCTCTGAAGCTGATGTATGAGCTGACGGAGAACCTCAAGAAGATAACAGGTATGGATGCAGTCACACTCCAGCCACTCGCTGGGGCACAGGGAGAATTCACCGGCCTGTCCATTGTCAGGGCATACTTCCAGGATGTAGGGGAGCTTGACAGGAGAAGGGAGGTGATAGTTCCGGATTCAGCCCACGGATCAAATCCTGCATCAGCTGCAATGGCCGGATTCACTGCAGTTGAAATACCGTCAAATGAGGATGGGACGGTCAACATTGAGAAATTCAAGGAAGCTGTCACGGACAGAACCGCTGCATTCATGATAACTAATCCAAATACACTCGGGATATTTGAGCATAACATAGTTGAAATGGCTGAATATGCACATTCCAAGGGTGCTTTCCTGTACTATGATGGAGCAAACCTCAACGGAATAATGACGAAGACAACTCCTGCTAAAATGGGTTTCGACATAGTTCATCTGAATCTTCACAAGACATTCTCGACACCCCACGGTGGCGGAGGACCAGGTGACGGACCTGTTGGGGTGGTCGAAAGACTGAAGGATTATCTGCCAACGCCGCTGATAACTTATGACGGGAAATATCACCTGAACTGCAACATTCCCAAAACTATTGGCAAGGTTGCAAGCTTCTATGGAAATTTTGGCGTCCTTGTAAGGGCATGGACATACATCAAGATGATGGGAGAGGATGGTCTTAGAGAAGCCTGTGAAAGAGCGGTAGCCAACTCAAATTACATGAAGAAGAAAATGGAGAAACTGATGCCAGTTCCTGGCAAGAGTCTCAAGAAGCACGAGTTCGTTGCCTCTTCCCACAATGATGGTCTTCCAAAGGCAATGGACATAGCAAAGCACCTAATCAACAACGGAGTTCACGCGCCAACTATATATTTCCCGCTCATTGTTCCGGAAGCCCTTATGATTGAACCAACTGAAAGCGCAACCAAGAGGGAGATGGATAAATTCATCGAGACAGTGGAAAGTGCAATAAAACTCGATCATGCTACACTTGAAAAGGAACCAACCAATCTCAAGATCACCAGAATCAACGACGTCGATGCCTCAAGGAATCCGAGGCCAACATATCGTGTCCAGCGTTCAAAGGAGAAAATTTAAACCAGCTGATAATTAAGGAAGGCGCGGAGGTTGCCGAGCCAGGTCAAAGGTGACAGATTTAGGGTCTGTTCCCGCAGGGGTTCGCCGGTTCGAATCCGGCCCTCCGCATGTTGCATGACGAGAAGTTTCTGGCTTAATAGGTCTGAACGAGAATCGCTGTAACTTTTGCATATCTGGATTTCAGGGGAATTATCGGAAAAATCAAACCAGCGTAAGTGTCCAGAGGAAGTTGTTGACAGGACCAAAAATGAGTCGGTGAAGCTCGTAGGGACTCAATCGCTTGTTGCATTCCATTTCCAAGTATCCTTTCAAGGAGGTCCACCGGACGATGCCAGAATGCTGATGATAGACGTAATTTATGCATCTAATACTCATTAATGAAAAGTGTTATGAGGCTACAATAATTGAAACTTAAGCGAATCAAGGTTCCAGATCGCATAGAATTGTTTCTTCGGTCACGGGACATGCTCTAGCCTGGAATACAGTCAAAAGAATTATTACAGTTGCCTTGGTTCACAATAGTGATGGAAAAGCGGACCATAGTCCTTCAGGGAGGGGAGGACGTTAAACAAAGGACAAATGAAATGCTATTCAGAGGCACCGTTCAACTATCAAAGAAAAGGGCGGTTCTGGTAATACCATGGACCACGGACTCTGAGGAAAAGGAGAAAGAATATAGTGAAATACTGCAGGATTATTTTTCTACTGTAGGGTTCAGGGAAATCATATTTCTCAGAAAACAATCTTCAGGTGGAGAGATGGAACGGTGTTTCTCTGAAGCAGACGTTCTCTACCTACCTGGAGGAAATACACAAATCCTGTATGCAGAAATCGCCAGGAGGTCCATCCAGGAGAGAATAGGCAAATTCAAAGGAACAATAATCGGCAATTCAGCTGGTGCGATTGTCCTATCCAAGGGAACAATAGATGATGGAAGATTCCAGCCTGGATTTGGAATGGTTGATTTCTATGTGACGGTTCATTTCAAAATGGAAACTAGTTATGGAATTGATAGAAAAATGTTCCCCATGATAAATATTCCAGAAGGTGCTTGGGTAGCAGTCTACGGCTAGACCACTGTCTCTTAAATACATCTATTGGAGGTTCCGTAAAGTCCCGCTGAACGAAGAGAGAATAAGAAATATAGAATGACAGGACCCGTTATTTCTTACTTCTTGTTTTTACTGATTTTCTAGGTTGCAGTTTCCATTTCAGGTCTGGTTTCCAGACTTCCTTCTTCCATTTCCTTTGTCTCTCAGCGAGCCAGACAGCGTTTTCCCAGAGTGACGGGTCCATCTCCTTCTGCATCTCCGGAACAATCTTTTCAACTTTTTCCCACATGAATCCTACGGCGCTGAAATCAAAGTACAGATTCTCATTCAAGAGTCCCTGCGAAACCAAAACGCCTGCGAGTTCTAAAGAAACCATTATTCTATTAAAATGTTCCATTCCCTCACTGCCGGGTGGGTATTTAGACTTAAATTCTTTATAATTCATTTTTGGGAATTTTTCAAACCATTTCATTGATTCATTCATCCGCTCATCGTTGGTAACCTGCATGAGCTTAAGGAACAAATCTGCGTCTTCCTTCGTCGCACTCTTCAATTTTCACACCTCTTATTATTTACGAAGCATCTCAAATGTTCTGAAATGCTCCATCTAATCAAACGAACAAAATAGTTCATATGTATTTCGTGAAATCCAGGACTAAAAGATTGCACTCTTAAATGGAATAAGCAGTCCAGGGTAAAATGCGAAATGGAAAAAGGAAAATGTGATTCCCAGAGCTAACAACACGACCATCATCAGTATAAAGACGACAAACGAAATCAGAGACATTATGAATGACTTGAGCAACCCCACACCATATACTCCCATAATTACTAACAGAATTCCGATAAAACCTCCAACGGGGGCCAGTGGCGGAATGAAAATTCCAACTATAACAAAGAGGAATACAAAAGCAATAAGTGCCACAAGGGAGGCGAACATTGCTCTCCCAAGGTTTGACCTTTCATGTACAATAAACTTCGATGAAACATAAAGCGGAATTGAGGCAATTATCCATGCGATGAATAACACAATCAGCAAGACTAATAGGGCAGGAATTGCAGTGGTCACCGACGAGTGCACCGAATTTACGACAGTATTTCCCAGCATCTTATCCTTCAATGTGTGGTGACATATAAGCACTGCCGTTGGACACTGTTTCTCTAGAAAGTGATCAGTGACGGAGATAACTATGGTCAGCTAGAGAAAAGTACCTATCTGAAGACGAAAGAGGCAAGGAGTTTTGATGGCACTGGCCAACGAAAAGAGATTTAAGCATTCCCCCATTTATGAAAATGTCTTGCAATGAATCTAAAAAAGGTGGTAGTTGGGCCGGTACAAACAAATTGCTACATACTCGAGGACAGGGGCGAATCAATAATAATTGATGCCGGTGGAGATGCATCGGCAATAATAGATGCGATATCCGGATCAAATTCAGCTCCTAAAGCCATCCTGGCAACGCACGGTCATTTCGATCACGTTCTGGCAGTTAACGATCTCAAAAAACACTACAAAATTCCTTTCCTGATCAACAAGAGGGATCTGGGAGTCCTGGACCAATTCTCAGAGCACATCAGATTCTTCCTGAACAGGGAGAGCGGTGAGACGCCTGTGCCAGACGGCTTCTTCAAAGCTGGAGAGTC
Source organism: Thermoplasmata archaeon (assembly GCA_021817415.1). Lineage (GTDB taxonomy): Archaea > Thermoplasmatota > Thermoplasmata > Thermoplasmatales > JAKAUZ01. Next base: position 13,740 of record JAKAUZ010000043.1, read on the forward strand.
GGTTGACTTTGGAGGCGAATCAATTAGAATTATACCAACTCCAGGTCACACGATGGGCAGTACGAGCTTTCAGGTAGGAGGCATGCTTTTCACTGGTGATTTCATATTCAGGGGTTCCATTGGAAGAACTGATGTGGGAGGTTCAGGGGATGAAATGAGGAAAAGTCTCGCGTGGCTCAGGGGATTGGAAGAAGATTTAGTGTTATACCCCGGCCATGGTGAAATCACAACGTTAAGGCATGAGATGGGTCATAATGCCTATCTGCGGAAAGAATAAATGGGCAGGAAACGAAACTGTCAAAAGAGTCAAGAAGCCAGTTGCCGCAACGTTGATATTGCTGAATTGGTCTCCTCCATCAAAATAATTCATCCGGTAAATACCAGACTTGAAGAATAAACTGTTTCACCTTGACGCTGACTCTTACTCGCAATAAGATGACAGGCAGAAAGCATTACAAGTTAAAACGCAGGTATAGCGTTATTCAGGATAATTCCCATTTCAATTTTACATCGCTTTCCCAAACACTTTGAGGGAAATATTTCTTTTAATTTACTGCATTCCATGTCACATTCGTAATAATTGAGGCCAGGATAAGTTATTTGGGTAAGACTCAAGATTTTACGGTATCGGGATCAAGTCGTTTTAAAGACCAAAAATTTCCGCACTACCCATGCGAAAAACTGAGCGTATTGATGGAAAGCGAGTCCAAAGAAAGTTTTATTGTGCTAAATAAAAAAGGGAAAAAATAATAAAAATTAACTCTTCTTTCTTCTTGTCAGTGCAATTGCGATGGCGACTACTGAAAGGAGCAGAGCAACTATTCCAAGTATCTCTCCATACATGGCAGATGAAGATTGTGTTTTCTCAGTGCTGTTCAGAGTGGATAGCTTGCTTTCTATGGAGTTGATCTGAGAGATCATGGAGGTCACATTTGCATGTTCAGTTTGGTTTATGTAGAGCAGCTGGGCTTTGAGCGAATTGAGTTCCGAGAGCAGTGCTGAAACGTTGGCATTAAGGGCAGATGAAAGGCCTGCCACCTCATTTCCTATCAAATTGATCTGTGACTGAATTGAGTTGAGGAGTGGAGAATGGATCACAAATGGCATCTGAGAGGACTGTGCAGTGGTGGTCAGGGTGCCATTCCACGATTCTCCAGTGACATAGAGATCGTAGTTACCTGCGTAATCGAGCAGACCGCTAATGTAACTCAAGCTACCAGTGCTATTTCCGGATGGAAGAACCACGCTTCCCTCCCAGAGGCCGGAGACAGGGTTATAGTAAAGCGGGATGTTGTTGATAGTGGTCAGGAGAGCATACTCGTATGAAAGACTGGCAGGGTATAACGTCGCAGAATACATGCCGTACTCAATGGGACTCCCACCTTGCGTTATGCTTGCTGTTATGTTCACTGTCTGTCCCTCTTCAACCACAGACGGGCTGATAGATATCACAGGATTTGTCACTGACGGTGAAACCCAGATCTGACCGAAGAAGGAGCCATTAATATAGCCGTAGGTGTAGGAGTTGTACGTGGAGGTAATGTAAATGTTGTACAGACCAGGGGATACGCCAACCGGAACATGGAGCTGAGCCCAGGTACCCGGAGTCGCAAACACAGTGCTTAGCACATATCCCGATAGGGAGACAAGAGAGAATGTCAGGTTGGAGCCAAAGGCTACGTTAAAGTCAGGGACATTGAATGGTGGCATTATGTTGCCTAAAACGAATATGTTTTGTCCAGGGGCAACAGCTCCCGGCTGGGAAGCGACTGGCCCCAGGATTAAACTGTCCTGGAGTTGGGCACCGCTCATGAATGGCAGGTAAAGATAAGACCCTTCACCCGTGATCATGGTCACTCCAGTTTCACTCGTCGAAACAACTTGCGCGTAGAAAGAACCTCCCGTAACCGGCGTCGTCAGATTGAATTCCGGAGTATAGGTATTGGTACGTATTGAATAATAGCTGAAAGTCAGCGTAAGATTGGTCTCATTTACTACAGTTCCATTGTACCAAGTTACCATCCCGTAGAGATCAATACCGTACTGAAGATCTAGCGGAGACTGGGAGGCTACACTCTCAACGTACACGTAGTACCCAAGGAAGGCCTCATTGTACGCCTGCCCTGAAACACCGTCACCTATCCCAGATACATAAACAAAGGCAAGTCCCTGCGAATCAGGGGTAACATTAAGGATCCCGATCCACAGTTGCATTGAGGCGTTAAAGCTCATCGGAACCAGGCCAACTCCGCCGAGCGTGACTAATATGGCGTCAAAACTGCCATTTGTAACTGTTGAGTTGTTATACGTAATCTGGGCCATGACCGTAATATGGGAACCGTCAGGATATTCAAATCCCAATGTGCCATCGGGTTCGTAAGTTCTTACAGTTATGTTAAGCGAGTGTGAAGCAGTTGAGACCATCTGCTCATAGAAGTACGAAAATGCCCCTATGTTCAGGGAGCCAAGTCCGGTAGCAAGGTTGTAGGTACCATTTGTGACGACCCATGGCACAATGTACCCGAATTTAATCGGATAGAACACTTTCCCGTCAAGGACAGTAGAGAGGCCGAACCTGTACAAAGCAGGATTTGCCAGTCCTATAGGGTCGTGTGTGTAACTCACTGAGAATGCAACAAGACCAGCAAAGAGTGGACTTGCCTCGCTCGTACCCCCAGATATTCCTGTGACATTCTGGCCAAACACGAAAAGCATTCCAGGGAATATGGCTGAATTGAGTGAGACATCTGGAACTGTCCTTCCATTTGGGTAGGAGGAAGGTACGCTTACAAGACCCATCTGATACCACGGCATGGGCTCTAACATGCTGACTCCTCCAGTGCCTCCACCGTAGTTAACATTGAACGGAACGAAGCCGTAATTGGACCAGGCAGTCTGGAGGGAGGATTCAACCCCACCGTTGCCGTTGAAAACAAGATAAGTTTCTGTCCCTCCTAATGCAGTGACGAAGGGGGACGTGGATGGATACCCCGGCGTACCAAGAGGTCCGGAGCTGTACCCGCTTCCTCCCGCATCTCCTGTGGAAGCACTGAACGTTATCCCTTCGATCGATCCCATTTCATAGTACAGATCTGTGAGGATGATGTTGTACTCAGTTACCAACGCCGGGAAATTCGCTATGGAAGATTCCGGAATAGAGAAGCTCTGTGAAAGGCTGTTTACTGAATCCATCTGGTCTATGAAGGCTATTGGAGTCACAAGTGGAAGATTTCCATTCGCGATGTAAAGGGTAATGTTTGCCAGCGGGGCCATGGTGTGCGATGATTCAACGTCCAGGCTTATCTCACCATCCCAGCCAGTCGCTATACCCATGTTAGGATCGTATGGACCTATCGGCACTACATTGAAAGAAGGAGGAGCAGGTAGGCCGTATATCTGGTCATAATAGCTCAGCTGTCCCCTTATGTATGGGTTGCCATAGAAGTCAAGTATTCCTATTGTCGCTCCCTGACCCAAATGACCTTCGCTCATCAAGCCCGATTCATTGTATACCGATTGAAGGGCAGTTGTTGGATAGGGTTCAATGGAGAACGTCTGATTGATTTGAGAATACGTTGATTTCATGCTGTTAATAACCTTACTTGAAACCAGGGTGGTTGGATGATTAAAGAAAGCCTGCGTAAAGTTGGATACATATACGTCCACTCCTCCAATGAGTGGCGTTCCATAAGACGCATAGTAGGAAGAAGTCCCGTTGGAGAAAACATCCACATTCACTCCGAGGTATTCACGAATTTGTGAGACGGTTCCGCTCCCCAGAATAATTGAATTCATTGCAGTCAAATGAATTCTGAATCCATCTGCCGCCAGTGCTGATAACACATTGTTGAATCCAGTAATGTCAGTGAATCTTGCCTCGACTTGTGGAACTGTCAGGAAGTGGCGGAAATTTGCGGATTGGGGGTTAGAAATCTGCTCGACGTAGGATTGGAGTTCCTGCGTATTCTTCAGAGGGACGTATACCACGAAAGGTACGATTTCACTGGAGTTTGCCGGACCAATGTCGCTGAAGCCCTTTGCGACAATCTGCTGCTTGGAGAAATTCATAGAACCAGAGGGGGAAGTTGCTATCGCAGATGTAAGTGTCAGTACACTCATAACCATGACCACTGCCACAACAAGGACCAAAGCCGTAATAAATTTCTGTTTTTGCAGGTTTATCACCGCTCATAACACGAATTTCTTCTTAATCAATTTTTTGGATATATTAATTATTTTGGCTTGGCTAAAATATCAGGAACATTCATGCTAGTAACCGTTAAATCCAAGACCACGGAATTTCAGGAGTATTTTGTTGACAGTGATTAGGTGGCTTCCTACTGGCTGGACAAGCTTGTGATTGTCATAAATAGAAACCACAATCATATGTAAATACCTGAAATTGAAAAACCGCAGCATTGCATCATTAAACGATTGGTACAGATATCCCTGAGGATGGGAAATGATGAACGGGGGAATAATTTGAGTTCACTTATGAATGATCGTTTTCCCTTTCTTCAGATAAACAACTCTGTCCCCTATGTTCACCGAGTGATCTGCCATCCTCTCCAGATATCTCGCAATAAGAATGTAATGAATACCATGTTCGACCGTTGTACTGTCTTTTTTTATATTCTCTATAACTTCCCTCATCAATTCAGAATAAAGTTCATCCACCTTGTCGTCTTCCAGTATCAAGCCCTGCGCAAGCACGTCGTCCTCATTCAACAGGCTTGTTATCGATGAATTGATCATATGCTGAGTCATTTCAGACATCACTGGTATTTTCTGCAGTTTTCTGACTCCTCCAGATCCTTTAAAAAATGGTATCTCGAGGAATATGTCGTAAGCATACCGCCCTATCCTATCAAGATCAGTAAGAATCTCCAGGATGGTGATGATCTTTCTCAAGTCTTTCGCAACTGGAGATTGCAGAGCAATCGTGTTGATACAAAGGCTCTCAGTGTACTTCAACTTGTGATATATCATCAGGTTGAGATTGTCGATCGTCTCCTTCATCCCTTCGTCAAGCGACTCCAATGAAGAGATAGACAGGGAGATCAAATTATCAATTTCATCGATTGCTTCCTTGAGCTCCCTGTTTATTTTTTCAAAATCCTCTTCCAGTTTCAATCTAGGCATTTTATTTCACCTTTTCAATCTGCTCTCCCGGTTATGAACTTTTCAGTTATCTCGTTTCTTGGGTTTTCGAACATCTCCTTGCTTTCTCCCTTTTCAAGAACCTTCCCCTTATAAAGAAAATTCACGAAATCAGAGACCCTTGCAGCCTGAGAAATGTCATGCGTTACCAAGATCACAGTATACTTTTCTTTGAGGGTACTCATAAGGTCCTCAATCTTCGATTTGGATATTGGGTCGAGAGAGGAAGTTGGCTCATCAAGCATGATAACTTCAGGCTCTACTGCCAGAGCCCTGGCAATACACATTCTCTGTTGCTGCCCCCCTGACAACTTCATTGCAGACCTGGCAAGATCCCTTTCCACTTCTTGATACAGACCAGCTTCTGTTAACGATCTTTTAACTATTTCATCCAACTTTAGCCTTGGCAGGCTGCCATGAAGTCTTGGTCCAAATGCGACATTGTCATAGATCGACATCCAGAATGGATTGGGGCTTTGAAACACCATGCCAATCTTTCTCCTCAATTCAACGGCGCTCATATCCTGTATGTTATGGTCATTGAAATATACGGTTCCGGATATCTCAAAGTCTCCATTCAGGTCTGTCAACCTATTTATGGTCCTAATAAGGGTGCTCTTTCCGCTCCCAGATGGTCCAAGTATCGTGTTAACCTTATTCCTGTAAATATCCAGATCCAATGAATCAAGAATCACGTTATTCCTGGCACTTACCGAAAGTCCTCTTGTCTTTATTACCTCATCCATTTCAGATCACTTACCTCTCTGCACATATTTTGACATCAAAATCAATGCAAGAATCATTACTAACAGTACGAATGCAGCAGCAAACGCAAGCTGATGAGAATATGCAGATGGCTGGTTTATTCCCTGCCATACCACATAGGTCAGATAACCCACTTCCGAGTTGGTTAACCCTGTCGGTAGGCCATTGTTCCATCCAGCAGTGTAAAGTAACTGAGCCGTCTCACCGGAGGCTATGCTTACTGCAAGTACTGACCCTACAATTACGCCTGATTTTGCCTTGCTGAGGAGTACCCTCAGGATCATCTTGTACTTGTCTGCCCCTAATGCATACGCTGCTTCCCTGATATCCTTCGGAATGTTTGAAAGCGAAATCTCCGATATCCTAAGAATGTACGGAATCATCATTATTGCCAAGATGATCCCCCCGGCCAGAAGAGAGAATCCAAACCTGAGGTAGACCACGATCATAAGATATCCGAAGAATCCCAGTACTATTGATGGTATTCCAGTGAGCAAATCAGCAAATAATTTGAGAAAGGAACCAGCTCTTGAATTACTGTACTCCGAGATGTACACTGCACCGAACAGACCCACAGGAAGTGATATGGTCAGTCCAACTCCTGTAAGCAGCCACGTGCCTATTATTGCATTGAACAATCCTCCTGAGGTAGTATTACCGTCAGTCGTCAGGATTTTTATGTTAATTCCACTGAGTCCATTTCCTATCACGAACAGAAATATGCTCAGGACGACCAGTATTAGTAATGATACAATGAAGAAACCAATAGCTTCCATTCCCCTATCAAAAGCCATCCTTTTCCGAACCGCGCCGTTTTCATATTTCATGTTCGTAACCCCTTAATATTCCCCTGCCAACAATTGTCCTCCCGACGATGTTGACAACCATTGTTATAAAAAACAGCAATAATCCCAGTTCTGTCAGGGCATAAACATTCATGTTGGTTGGATCTATGAAAGCGCTATCAAGAAGGGAGGCAATTGCTGCCGCCATCGTATTGATTGGTGAGTATATGCTGTCTGGAAGTGTGTTAAGAACACTTCCGCTGACCATTAACACTGCCATTGTCTCTCCAAGCGCCCTTCCAAGACCAAGAAGCGTTGCACCCAGTGTCTGAATTTTTGACCCCTGCCTCAATATGTATTTACCCATTTCCCACCTGGTAGCTCCTAGTGCATAGGCCCCATCCTTGACCGAACTGGATATAGAGCTCATAGTGTCTGATACCACTGAAGTGATTATAGGAAGGATCATTATGCTTAATATCAGCCCTGACGCAATTATTCCTGACCCGCTGACGATAGCTCCAGAGAATCCAGGTATAAATGCGAGATGGTCTCTCATCCAGGGTTCAAGAAACCTGAAAAGGAGTGGTTCAAGTACAAGAATTCCCCAGAGTCCATAGACAACGCTGGGGATTCCAGCAAAAAGTTCCAGCATCGAAATGGACAACCTCTTCAATCTTCTAGGGACATAGAGATTGATAGTTAAAGAAGCGATCAGTGAGGTCGGCAGAGCGATCGCTATTGCAATGAGCGATGTAAGTAAAGTGCCAATAAGGAACAGGAGGGCACCAAACGATGATCCATAAGGAACAAGAATGCCTCTCACAATGATTGGGTTCCTAGAAAACTGTCCGGGGTACCATAAATATGAGGTGAAAAAATTGGTTCCATTATAAATTATTGCTCTATACGAATAATAACTCAAAAATGCTAGAATCAGGAGTATGATGGATATAGGAATTAAAGCCATAAAAAAATTAAAATAATGAAAAATTCGCTCCGTTGCAGATTCCTTGGGCCTCATTTGCTTATCCTGCCGTTATTTGACCTATTATTGGAGTAGTCACCTGTGAGACAACTGAGGATGGTAAAGGAACCAAGTAAAGGGGCGCAAGGTACTTGTTCGCACTGCCATCGTTGGCTGATACTGCCCATGTCAGGAACGTCTTCAGAGCACTTGCTACTGACTGCGAGGGTTGCGTCTTCTGAACGATCACGTACTCAAATGTTGCAATTGGGTAGGATGTGGCTCCAGGCGCAAACGCAATTCCAATTCTACCGTCTGCCGGAATCTGTGAAAGGTACTGGTTAGCTGCATAAGAAACATTCTGGACGCTTGGAAGGACAACATTGCCTGCCTTGTTGACTAAGCCTGCATAACCCAAACCGGCCGATTCAAGTGAAGACGTGAACGTCATAGCGACGTAACCTATGCTATATGGGGTCGTTTGCATCAGACTGACAACGCCTGCGTTCCCCGGAGCTCCATGAGATGCATTGTTTGTTGGCCAATTAACGCTAGTCCCATATCCAACCGTACTGTTCCACCAGGAGTCTGATCTGGAAAGGAAAAGCGTGAACATGTTGGTATCTCCACTCCCGTCGGACCTGTATACCGGAACTATCCTCTTATGAGGTAGGTCTAATCCAGGATTAAGCGCCTTGATAGAATTGTTATCCCAGTACTGAATGCTGTTATTGTAAATCCCCGCAATTACCGGACCTGAAAGCGTGAGGTGGACTCCTGAAAGACCGGGTAAATTATATGCTATATACTGTGCTGAAATGGCTATTGGAATGTTTAGCATGTTTGGATGCGCGGCCAATAGCGCATTAGTCATGAATGCATCAGATGCGCCAATTACAACTGTTCCTTCGATTGCATCCGATATTCCGGTCCCGCTTCCAGTTCCCTGGGTAGTAATCTTTGCGCTCGTATAGTTCGCTGCCCACTCATTGAAAAGTGGGTATAGAAGCGTTGACCCAGTTTCAGACAGCGTCACAGGAGTTCCTTTGGAAGAGTGGTGGTTCAACTCAAGTGCTGCGTACGCCCCTCCACCGACTATCACTATTGCAACTATGACGGCTATTATTGCAATTTTCTTATTCATTTATGTTGTCACCCAGGTAAAATATGAATCAATGATATGACACCAACAGCAATAATGTACTGTCGAGTATGTAGACTATATATTATCAGTAGAGGGATTTTTGCAACTGTCGGTCAACCGCTAAACAATTTCTCTGAATTCAGTAATCCTTCCGTCCTCATGCCTGAAAAAGAAATGAAACTCATCATTGCCAAATTTCGCAACGCATTTCCTCCCCTTGCTGTAATTACCCGAGATACTTATTTCGTCCACTGTTTTCCAATTTTTGACATTCTTCACCCGGTCAATGGCATTCTCGAATGCATCAGCGCAGATGGAACAGCAGAAGAACATATTCTCTCCCTCGATCACCCTGTGGTAATCGCCCCACGTTGCGTCGCAGAGGGCACAGCCGCTATAATTTCTTTTCAATCTCTCTCCCCCTCTCTAGTCTGCTGCTCAGATATGTATAAAAACGTTCTGTTGACGCCAGGAATGCTGACTGCACTCTTTCCCTGTCTTCTTTCCCTGTTGCATATTTGTCAATTATCTTGAGGGCGTCCATTGAATGATAGACGTCGGCTTCATATCCTGCCCCGAGGAAATTCCAGACCTCCTCCGGAAAATTCTCCTTCACATATTCAGGAACAAAATAATTGCAGGTACCTCCCATTTTGACTATGTTCCTGTTTGCAATAAGCTCAAGTGAATGCATCGCTGCCATTCCTTCCAGCCAGGAACGGCTCCTGCAGATTGAATCCCAAAACAATATCGCCTCTTCCGTACCTTTCAGTGGTCTGGAATGTATTATTTCATCCCTGTTCAGGCCCAGGCTGGTTCCCATCTCAATCAACAATTCAACGTGAGGTTTCTTTCCATTTCCCAGATACTCCTCCTTCACGTTGTCAATCTCATACCTTTGAACCTCTAGTATGTCCGAATTGCTGGCGATTGCGAGACAGCTCTTAACCCACTGTCTCAGGAAATGGTAATGCTCGATGGCATATCCAGCAAGTACGTAACTGGATGGCCTCTGCATCTCAAGTATGAATGGATGGGGTGAAGGGCCGTAAAACGTCCTGATGAACTTCGAGAAGATCCAGTCAGAAAGAACACCGGGCGAATGGAAAAATTTATTGAATTCCTGGGCGAGTTCACCTTCAGTCAGGGAATGAATGCCAATGTTTCTGTTAAGCCACATTACGTGTTTTGGATCACTCTTTCCTGCGAGGTCGTAGAAGTGCGAAGCCAAGCCATCTATTCCTCCCGTCTCTGCAAGACATATCGGGCAGTATATCATTACTTGTTTACTTTATTTTAGAATAATAAACTTACCTGATGCAAAGCACTAACTCATTCCATACGCTGGTTGAAAGGAGCCCTGATACAAATCAGCTGTGTATTTTTTCCCACATTTTCCTTGCAAGGTTCCCGTCGTACTTGAATTTATTGTAAACGTCTTCAGCCCTCTCCCTAGCCGCCCTGTGATCCTGGAGCATAATATTCAACTTTTCAGCCAGTATTTTCTTTATTTCACCCGTCAACATTCTGCCTGATGAATATTCTTCCCGAATCCTCTCTATCTCCCCATCATCCTCCTCAAACAGGTAATAAAGCCACTGATAAGGGACGTCAACATCGAGGTTGGCACCGTGCTTTCTTTGAAGTTCAGAGGTTGCCTGCCCTCCTGAAAACGCATACTTCATTATCTTCTTCTCGACAATCTTTGGCCCATCCGACAGGTAGATCGCTGAATCGGGAACAGAGGAACTCATCTTCCCGTCAGGGCTTGTGAGAGGCGGCAGGAACTTCCCGTGTATCTGGGAAGCCTTGTAGAAACCAAGGGATTCTGCAATGTCTCTCTGCAATCTCCAGTATGGGTCCTGGTCGATGGCAGCCGGAATAAGGCATCTCCTCTTCTCGAACATTGTGGGGACAATCTGAAGGGCGGGATAAAATATCATTCCAATGTTGGAACTGTTGTCAAATCCAAACGTGGCCTTCACTTCAGAAAAATTGAGCTTCTTCGCCACTTTTATTGCAAGCGGGTACATATTCCTGATGTATTCGGAATCCTGGAATATGAATGTTTTTTCAGGATTGAAGCCGACCGCGATGATATCAAGTATATTCTGGCGGGACCACTCTCCGGTCTTTTCCAGGGTGTAGTCGGGATTCCTCATGAATTTCTCGTCGTCCGTTATTTCTATGTAGACGTCCACGTCAAATATGTCCTGCAGCCACTTCGTGAACAGGAAGGGGACAAGGTGGCCGATGTGCATCCCAAGTGAAGGGGCCCTGCCTGTATACAGGAAGAAACCAATACCTTCTCTGTAATCCCTCAATATCAGATCGAGGTCCCTGTGGGAAAAGAAAATGTTCCTTCTCAACATCACATGCATCCTTCCATTGGCGTAGGATGAAATGTCATTTCTGATGCTTTCAGTGACTTTCTGGGTGCCAAATTGTTTTATGAGTTTATCGTAATCCACCCTGCCAGATACTTCCCAAGGAGTGATTTTATTGGTTCCGTTTTCCACTCAAGTTCATCAAGACATCGAATAAAATGATTATTGGTAATGCGTACGTGGCAGTCACACTCAGAGAACCATGGAAAATGAAGTGAAATGTAATCCCATCGCACAGGCGAGCGTCCCTCACTTTCAAATCTCTGGGGCATCTTTTCCTGAGCATCCACAGTGACCTTCCCCCATATCCTGATAAATTTCTGCTTAAACACGGAGACACATGTTCCTTCCATTGACGAAAAATTGATACAGAGATACATTATATAACAACACTGCAAGAAAAATACTCCAGGGGGAGACAACGAAGGAAGGAGTGTTCCGAATGAACCACTGCGGAGATGGTTTCGGCAGTCCGACTGAGAATGAGTATGGTCACGAACTGTCGCTGAAACAGGGCCTCCTCTCCCTCAGGATAAAGAGGGTGTCAGGACATTAGTGATGCAAAAATGGTGGTAGATGGACAGATATCATTCAAGGACAGGCTGAAAACAAGGCCATTGATATTCACGGCAATTCCACTGAGGGATAACAGGACAGGAGACCCGAAGCACGACGATAAAATACTGAAAAACCTCGAAACGAGAAAGGAAGAACTGAGAAAGTCACTGGAGAACTCTTCAAGGCTCACGGCAATCAGCGTACCAGAATTGGTGGAGGAAAATCACGAGGGGAAACCGCGTTACAACAGCATTTATACGAGGGCGCTTTCCAGAGGGGTTGCAGATTTGCTCCACGTGGATTCCATTGTCAACAAGGTGATTGCCCACGCTGAAAGTTTCGAGAAGTTTGTAGAATGGATGATGGAAACGTCGTCACTTGGAATAAGCAACATAATTTTCGTTGGGGGTAATACGAGGCACCATCGTTACCCAGGGCCCACTGTTTCGGAGGCAAACATTATAGCAACTCATCTTTCCAGGAAGCATCCTCTATGGGACATAACAATAGGGAACATTTCTCTCCCGGAAAGAGCAGAGGAGGCAAAAAGGATGCTCTTCAAGACGATAGCAGGCGCACAGTTTTTCACCACGCAGATGCTCTTCACTGACAAGCAGATAATCGATTTGCTGCTGGATTACGGAAAGCAGTGTTCCAAGGCGGGCATCGAGCCAGCGACTGTAATCCTCAGCTTTGCCCCGCTCCGGGGGACTGCAGACCTCAATCTTCTGGATTTCCTGGGAGTCGATTTACCATATTCTGCGGAGTCGTACATCCTGGAGAAGGGAGAAAGCTCCGATGCAATAAACAGATCCATTCTCAATTCCTTGGCGATTTACAGGAAGGTTGTGGCCGTTATGGAGGAACTGAAGTCCTACGTTCCCATAGGAATAAATGTGGAACAGCTGACAAAGTCAAATTTGAATGCATCAGTGGAAATGCTGAATTTCTTTGAAAGGGCAATCGACATGAAAAGTGAAGAAATTGCTGAACTGATATCGACGATTAAGGTATGACTGAGGATAAATCAAAAAACTGTCATAGACCAGAATGTGCGTAAAAGAGTTAAAGATTGAAAAATTGAGAAGATGGATAACTCTTCTGATCCTTCATGGAACAAGGGTCACGCTAAACTCAAGATCTGCTGCCTCAGTTGGAATCTTTGGGTCTACAAGTATTCTGAAAGGGCTGTTTTTCTTGGGGCAGAAAGCATCTACCTCAAAGACCGGAACCTTTACTATGCTTCCACCCACTGTCTCCTCAATCACCATCCGTGTGTAATAATTCTCCTGGTGGACTTCCGTCAAGGATTCCTTTTTCTCGTTATATTTCACCTTCACCCTGTAATTGTGATTGAAATCGCAGAGGGGGCATTTGACTGAATTGATATTCAGTTCAACTTCATTCATGGCTCTCAATATTCAACGCGTAAATAACAGTTATGAAAGTTCAAAGAACATTTTTTATCGACGACGTATTCAATTCCCATGAACAGAGCAAGATTCATTGTGACCGTGGGCCCGTCAAGTTTCAGTTATGACAAAATGTTATCCATGATTCAGAACGGTGCCCTTTCATTCAGGGTAAATACCGCCCACGTGGAGGCGGATTACGTTACGAAGGTCAGGAGGGTATTGGACGAAATAATAGAAGATACCAAGTTATTCCCATCCCTCCTCCTGGATCTCAAGGGGCCGGAGATAAGGATCAGATTCAGGGGAGGGGAGAGCTATGATTTCGTTGCAGGGAAGGAATATGAAATTGGGGAGGGGGAAGGTCATGACCTCTTCATAAACCAGAAGGGGATACTTTCCAACCTTGACAAAGGTGACGAAATATTGCTCAACGACGGCAGGATCAGGATGAGTTTAACCTCGGGAGGAGGGGAAACAATCAAAGCTAGATCGAGTGATACCGGTAATATAAGAATGAATTCAAGGGTGAACATACCTGGAAAGGTGCTGAACCTCGGCAGCCTGACTGACAGAGACAGGGAATTTGTTGCAACCGGGATAAGGGAAGGAGTGGAATATTTTGCTCTTTCTTTCGTTCAGGATTCCAAAAACGTGGAGGAGTTGCGGAACCTTATCAGGGAGCTTGGAGGGGATCAGTTCATCATATCCAAAATTGAAACTTCCTCGGGGGTAAGGAACATCGAGAGCATTCTGAGGGCATCCGATATGATAATGATCGCAAGGGGGGACCTTGGAGTCGAGATGCCCCTGCAGGAAATTGCAATAACGCAGAAAAACCTGATAGGGAAGGCGCATAAATACGGCATACCGTCGATAGTCGCGACTCAGATTCTGGAATCGATGGTGGAAAATGAAACGCCTACCAGGGCAGAAATATCTGACATAACAAATGCCATCATTGACAATGCGGACATTCTGATGCTTTCAGACGAGACGGCAATCGGTAAGAATCCAATCCAATCAGTGAATACACTTTACGAGGTAACGAAATACGTAGAATCAAAGATCAAGGACTTCCCGGAACCAGATGAATTCTATGGGAATCAGGTGGCTTATTCCCTCTCGAAATCTGCAAAGATCATATCAGAGGATATAGGAGCAGACATTCTTGTACTCACGAGGTCCGGAAATACGGTCAAGATGCTATCCGCCCTCAGGCCCAAGGGAAAGATTTATGTCATAACTCCCAGCGCCAGAATGGAAAGAAAACTGAGCCTGTTCAATAATGTTTTCCCCGTCCACATCGAAAATCTGGGAAACAACCTGGACGGAGTCATGGATGAGGTCAAGAAACTCGGTATATTCAGGAAGGGGGAAATTCTGGTTACAACCTCAGGGGAGGGATACTTCACATTCGGTGGCACGAATGACATAAGGGTGGAGGTAATAGGGAAGTTCATTGGAAGAGGATATTCGAAGGGGAAAACGGTGGAAGGGAGGGTTACCTACAATCCTGATGGCGGAGGCGAGATACTTGTCACTGACCAAGGGAGACTACCAGACAATTATGAATTCCGGGCAGTGATATTTGAAAACAGGCCGTTGCCTTCTACAGTTGAGCACCTCCTTGAAAAGGTCAACTGCGTGCTCGTATCTACCATTTTCAAGAACAAGCCAGCGGAAGGCGAAAAAGTTTACATCGAGGCGAGGACAGGGATCATCTATCAATAATATTTTAGCTAAAGTGACCATACACCACCATCACTGAGAAAATTGGCATAGGATACAGATTCAAGAGGATCGCAGACATAGCATCTAGAGGAGGGAAGGTACCTCCGGTGTACCTTTTCGTAGCCTACATCCTGCCGGGCGCGGTATTCGTTTACAGGGTTATGGGTCATTTTGAATGGGTACCTTTCGTCCTGGTTTCCGTATCAATTCTCCCCCTGATGGTTGCGACAAATCTTTATGATGACTACTTTGACATGAAATATGGATATGATAGGCCAGACTCCCCTAACACCACCTACAGGAAACACCCGGTATACTTCCACGGGGTCAACAGTACCTATCTGCTGAAATGGGCAATAGTTGCATCAGCAATCTATTTCGCTCTTTTCACGACTCTGGCATTCTTTCTGGGAGCCGCTTTACTCGCGATAGCTGTTTTAGGCTTCATCCTTGCATATGGCTATACGGGTCCGCCATTTGGCTATAAATATCTGGGAATCGGCGGGATAGGAGTCTTCCTTTCGACAATACTGATCTCCATGATGATCTTTTATTCAGAAGCCCACTATATCCCAGCATCCGACGTACTGTTTTCAATCCCGTACGCCGTAATATTGCTCCCGGTCCTGTTCCTGGGGGACTTCAGGGATATGGAGTACGACAGAAAGCTGGGGTTCAGGACACAGCCGAATCTGATGGGAAGGAAATGGTCCCTCAGGTATCCAACGATAATATTCATCATCTTTTTCGCTTTGCTCCTGCTCTACATTGCTCTGGGGATCTACCCGATCCTGTCTATCTTGGAATTAGTCACGGTTCCGATTGTCTTCTATTCACTCAGGAAATGGTCCGGGATGCCCACCTACAGGATAGAGAATTTCATGGGGAATGTGATCTTCCTCTGCCTTGCAATCCTTTCAGTTCTGTTGCTGTGAATCACCTGTTTTCCCCGTAAATCTGGTAGTACCAGCTTTTCCTTACATTGCCAGTGAGGTCGACGTACACATGCTTCAATGTCGTGAATTCCTCAAGAGAGTACTTTGAGGTGGAAGCCCCGAAGCCTGACCTTTTCATTGGGGACCATGGCATCTCAGAAGGGATGGGTGCGTGGTCATTTATCCAGACGGTTCCGAACCTGAGGTCACGGGACGCCATCATGGCCTTTCTGACGTCCTTAGTCCATACTGAAGACCCGAGCCCATAACTAACATCGTTTGCCTTCTCAATGACCTCCTGGTACGTCTTGAATTTTATTATAACAGGAACCGGACCAAAGATTTCCTCCTGGACAATCCTCGCCTTGTTGTTGTCGGTTTCTATCACCACTGGCTTGATGAAGAATCCCTCGAATGAATCCATCTCCTCCGACTCATCAAGAACAATATTACCTTCCTTCCTGCCTATTTCCACATATTTCCTCACCCTCCCCAGCTGCTCCTCTGATATCAATGGTCCGAGATCATTTGTTTGAACCGTGGGGTCTCCCACCTTTATCTTCTTTACCTTTTCAATGTAGTATTTCTTGAATTTGTCATAGATTGATTCGTGAACGTATATTCTCGCAGCAGCGGAACAATCCTGCCCATTGTTGATGAACGCACCCACAACAGCACCTTCAGTCGCTGCATCCAGATCTGCATCGTCAAATACGATGAACGGAGCTTTCCCTCCCAGTTCCATGGAGAGTCTCTTGACCGTGCCGGATGATATATTGGAGATTGTCCTGCCTACTTCATTCGAGCCAGTAAATGCAATCATATCCACGTCCTGGTTTCTAGCCAGCTCCTCCCCCACGATTTTTCCAGATCCAGTCACAACATTGAAGACTCCCTTTGGCAGTCCAATCTCCTTCACCGCTTCTGCCAGCATGAGAGTGGTCACAGGAGTGTAGGAGGCCGGTTTCACCACAACTGTGTTTCCAGCTGCAATTGCAGGTATTGCCCTCCATCCCACCATCATGAGTGGGTAATTCCATGGAGTAATTGCTCCGACCACTCCTACTGGCTCCCGTCTGAGAATGCTGGTCCCTTCCGAAACGTATTCACCCGCTGAAACTCCCTCAATTACCCTTGAAGCGCCGGCAAAGAACTTCAGATTATCTATTGTGTAGGCTACGTCATAGTCAAAGACCTGCTTCGAAGGTTTCCCCGTATTCTGCAATTCTGCTTCCCCAAAGGCCCTCAACCTCTCCTCAAGCAACCGGGCAAGTTTCATTATGAATTCTGCTCGAGCAGCAGGAGACAATTTAGGCCACTCGCCTTTATCAAACGCGCGCCTGGCCGCCTCGACTGCAGCCCTTGTATCCTCTTCGGTTCCCCTTTGTATATCAGCAATTACCTTGCCATTCGCAGGGTTGATTATTTCCTGCGATTCTCCTCCTACCGACTCTACCCATTCATTATTGATGAACAGACCAAAGCTTCTCGTTTGAGATGACACTATCATTCAATCTAGAAGACATTATAAATTTAACGATAGATCACTCTTTTCAAAAAAAAGTGGAAGGAACCATGCAGACCGGTCACCTCACTAAAATCTACCAGGAACATATTCTTGGGGGAGCCATCAAGGAGAAAGATACTTTGAAAGACCTAATTTTTGGCGTCATCAGAAGAATAAAGCCAGCACTTCACCACCCTATTCCCGAGAGGAATGCTTGGCGGTGGCAGGGAGCACTTGCTGAACCTCTTCGGGCAGGAATTCACATAGATGCATCCCTCCCTGGAAGGCTCACCGATTTCATACTGGCTCTCAAATTTATTACTCGTTTCCAGCGTTAGGTTGGCATTCATCAGTTCTGCAGAGTATGGATGGAAAGGGTTCTCATATAGGTCCTGGACTGATGAGACTTCCAGGAACTGGCCGTAATAGAGAACTGCAATCCTGTCGCACATATACTTTATGACATTGAAGTCGTGTGTTATGAATATGTAGTTGACTGAAAGCTCTTCCCTCAGTTTTCTCAGCAGGTTTAGGATCTGGGCCTGAATTGAAACGTCGAGGGAACTCGTAGGTTCGTCCAGAAGAAGTATTTTCTTTCGATTGACTAGTGCTCTCGCAAGGCTCACCCTCTGCTTCTCCCCACCGCTGATGGTCTCCGGAAATTCATCAAGTTTGCTGGATGACAGGCCAACCAGGTCAGTTATTTCAGAGATAGAATTATCCTGCTCTTTCCTTGATATTTTCCTGTTGAATGGGATGCCTTCCCTTACGATTTCCCTGACGGTAAGACGGGGGTTCAGGCTGCCTATAGGGTCCTGAAAGACAATTCCTATGTTATTCCTTAGATAGACTAAATCAACTTTCTTCCCGTAATCTATCCTCTTCCCATTAAGGATGACTTCTCCGGAAACAGGCCTGTAAATGCCCACAAGTGTTCTAGCCAGCGTGGATTTCCCGGAACCCGTCTCCCCTACTATCCCGAGTGTCTCCCCCTCATTCACGCTGAAAGATATGTCATCCAGTACCACCTTCCATTTTTCAGCAGCTCCAGTAAGAAACCCTCTTTTTTCCCTGTTCCGGAACCTCACTTTCAAGCCGGAGACATTCAATATAGATTCATCTTTCATACAGCCAGCACTCCACTTTCCTCCCATCTCCTACGTCTATGAGTGGCGGGACTTTTTCCCTGCACTTATCGAATGCCCTCGGGCATCTGGGGTTGAACGGGCATCCCGACGGAAGATGGGCCATGTCAGGGGGTGAGCCCTCAGTAACGTTTAGCGGGCCAGAATCGCTGTACCCAGTAGGTATGGAATTCTTGAGCATCTGAGTGTATGGGTGCATTGGGTCCCTTATCACGTCTCTCTTTGGACCTGATTCTGCAATTCTGCCTGCATACATTACATATATTCTATCGGCGGTATTTGCGGCAACAGCTAAATCATGAGTGATCAGGAGGAAGCTGCTATCATTGTCCTTCCTCAAATTCAGGAGGAGGCTCATTACTTTCCTCTGGACAATCAGGTCCAGCCCCGTCGTGGGTTCGTCAAGAATGACAAGCTTGGGTCTCTGTATGATTGCCATTGCAATTGCCACCCTCTGCCGCATACCACCGGACAGTTGATGGGGATAGCTGTTCATGACCCTTTCAACATCCCGAATCATCAGTTCTGAAAGGGTTGATTTGATAACCCTTTCCCTCACCTTGTTCTTGGAAGGTATTCCTGCTATCTCAGCTGACTCCTCAAGCTGTTTCCTCGCAGTGTAAACAGGATTCAAAGAGGCAAGTGGCTCCTGAAAGACCATGTTGATTCCTTTGCCCCTATAATCCACCACTTTTCCATCCTTTGGAAAAATTCTTTCTCCATTGAAATGGATCTCACCTCTTGTGATGAAGGCAGGAGGGGAATCCAGTACGCCGACAATTGCCTGGGCCAGGGTTGACTTTCCAGAGCCACTCTCTCCCACTACTGCCACAACTTCTCCCTTCACAATGGTGAGGCTAACTTCCTTGAGGACTTCTATTTTCCTGTATATTGTTTCGAAATCGACCGAGAGCCCATTTACAGAGAGCAAACTATTGTTCAAACCTTTTTCACTCACCATCAATTTTGGGTAATTAACCATGCCTCTCAATTGATGTCGTATTTCTCTTCAACCTTGATCTTGATATCCCTCTTGGAAAGTTCCGAGAAGAACTGCTTGGTGGGTACGATCTGCTCCGGTGGCTTCACTCCCTTCCCCTTTATGACTCCATTCATTATCATCTGCGCCACAATTGAGCCCGGGACCCCAACCTCTTTCTGGGATGCGGATACTTTCCATTTCTCGTCAAACTTGAAATAAGCGGAGATTTTCACGTTCTTTGGCCTTCCATCATCTGTACCTCTTGCCTCTACCACCGTGACCTCATAGTCACGGACCTGAACTTCCTGGGGCGGAATCAGCATTCCCTGTGAACCCAATATCTGAAACAGGAAATCCCGGGGAACAATCTCCTTTCCGTCAACAGTCATTTTCTCTCTCTTTCCGAACCCTATGTCAGTCAAGAACTTCATTTTTTCAATGTCTGCACTCCCCTCTTTCCATTCAACATACTTGATCCCCTTTTCTGCAAAACTTGATGGAAGCGTCGCGATCTCCGAATGAATGCTCCTGAATATTTTCACCTTACCGATTTCCCATCCAAAATCATACTCTTCAGGTGAAGAGAATGGTTCAGATTGCACATATCCGTTGGCATAATGAATTGCGGGAAGCGTCAGCTCGTCGAAAAGTGTGCTTGGGGACCACGTAAAGAATAATTTCGAGTAATTTGTCTTATCTGCCCACGCATCGCGAATGAATATTTCATCTATCTTGTCAAGTCTGCTCGCTGCATAGCTGGCCATTATGTTGGAAATCCCGGGTTGCGCACCCATTCCTATTATGGCAAGGATTCCCTGGTTCTTGAAATCCTGGTCAAGGTTCATCTGCTCCAGAGTAACGTGGTGGAGCCCTCCAAAATCGATATATGGAATTTTCGCCTCCAGTGCTGCTTTCATTATGCCGATATTGTGATAGTATTGAACTGCGTTTATAAGAACGTCATTCCCTCTTAAAGTCTTGACCAGCTCCTCATGATTGGAAACGTCGAGTTTAACGTACTTCACCCTCTTGTCATTAAAATCTACTGTCTTAGATATATCACCGACAGTTATTTCATCAATTTTCTCATTGTTGATAAGATCGAAAACGGCACATCTACCGGTGAGGCCCATTCCTCCCAAGACTATGACCCTCATGATAATGTAAATATTTTAATCAATTTAAATATTGTGCAGGTTTTCTGGAAAATATTCAAATTTTTTGTTTAAAACCTAAAAAATATTTATTCAAAAAGGGTATCATCAAAAAAGTAATATACCCCATCCGGATAAGTGACTGTCTATGTATTAAGGACGTGTTATTATGGATTCAGAGAATGGTACTGATCCAAGAGTGGTCGGGATTCAACAAAAGGCAAGAAAGTATGATACGAAAAGGTCAATGAATTTATTCAAGAAAACAAAGAGGATAATTCCGACAGGTGCAAGTTCTTTGATGAGAACGAGCTCGTGGGATCCGTACCCTTTATACATCAACAAGGGAAAGGGAACAAGGATCTGGGACGCAGACGGAAACGAGTACACGGATTTCCTAATGGCTTTCGGACCAGTTATAAACGGGCACGCAAATGACAAGATAAATGCAGCAGTCAGAAAATTCCTGAGGAATGGCAGTATTTTTGGTGCCCCAAATGAACTGGAATACAAACTTGCAAGGGAGTTCAAGAAATTTGTGACAACCCAGGACATGGTCATATTCTCTCTCAGCGGCTCTGATGCAACATTCAACGCGCTCAGAATAGCGCGAGCAGCCACAGGGAAGGACATGATACTTAAGTTTGAGGGACATTATCATGGGCTGCACGACTATGCGGCAGTATCTGTGGAGGCGCCTGCACCCATATCGGGGCTCAGATGGTTCCCAAAATCACTTCCTTATTCAGCAGGAATACCACCTTCAGTTATGGATACAGTGGTCGTGGCCTCGTGGAATGACCTGGAGAGTCTGACAAAAATACTGAGGATCAGGGGAAATGAAATTGCAGCTATAATCATGGAACCGGTCATGGCCAATTCCACCGTCATCTCGCCTGAAGGTGATTACCTGAAGGCAGTGAGGGAACTGGCCGATGAGTACAACATTCTTCTCGTATTCGACGAGGTGATAACAGGATTCAGGGTCAGCGAAGGAGGTGCGCAGAAACTCTATGGGGTGACTCCTGACCTGTCTGCATGGGCGAAGGCACTTGGAAACGGTTATCCCATCTCGGCTATTGCTGGCAAGAAGGAATACATGGAGCTCATAGGAAACGGAGTCGGTTATGGTGGGACATACTATGCATCCCCACTCTCGATGGCCGCATCGCTGGCCAACCTGAAACTGTTGGAAGCGGACGACTTTGCCGCATACTCGCATCTTGGAAGGATAACCAGGAGGATGGCCAGGGGGATTGAAGACATTGCGGACAACCTCAATGAGAACATATGGGTCAATTACGAAACTGGCGTTCTTGCGTTTGTTTTCACCGAGCAGAAGAAAATCAGGAACTACAGGGAAAGCGTGAATATGGACTGGAATAAATACAAGGCAATCCAGCAGAAGATGTTGCAGAAAGGATTTTACTATCATCCAGATGGAGCCGAGAGGCTCCCTCCATCGGTCGCCCATACTGAGGATGATGTCGACAGGTTCCTGGTGGCACTTGAAGAGTCCATCAAGGAATACAACAAGGA
Organism: Thermoplasmata archaeon; assembly: GCA_021817415.1. GTDB lineage: Archaea > Thermoplasmatota > Thermoplasmata > Thermoplasmatales > JAKAUZ01. The sequence goes on from JAKAUZ010000043.1 coordinate 35,914, forward strand.
GAACTGATTATTTTTTATATTTCTTGACATTTAAGAATATTTTTTCCAATATTTTCGAAGAATTGAAATACTTTATCCATATAATTATCAGATGTCAGGGAAATTTTCAAATGATGATGAGACAATAAGACTGAATACTGAATTAACGTATGGAACATGGAGGAAGCAGAAAGGCTGGAACCCACTTCTTGTTACAAAGGCATATGATTGTTATTTCGAGGATAACCATGGGAAAAAATACCTTGACTTCTCATCTCAACTGATGTGCTCCAATCTGGGGCACAATAATAGGAGAATCAAGGAATCCATAATGCAACAGCTGGACAGATTTGAATACACCCAGCCTTCATATGCTACCGAGATAAGGGCAAAAGTTGCTGATGAACTGAGCTCAGTCCTCCCACCCAATCTCAGCAAATATTTCTTTGCATCATCAGGTACGGAGGCAAACGAAGCGGCAATCAAGACAATAAGAATGTTTTTTGCAAAGGAGAGAAAATTCAAGATTATTTCCAGCTATAATTCCTACCATGGTTCCACAATGGGAAGCGTGACGCTGACCGGGGATTTCAGGAGAAGACTGGTTGATCCGTTCTATTCGTCTCAGGGAATAATGCATTCCCCTCCACCTTACTGTTACAGGTGCCCCCTAGGTCTAAAATATCCTGAATGTGGTATAGCCTGCGCAAATTATCTGGAATATGCAATAAAGAATGAGGGAAATGTGGGAGGTGTATTCATCGAGCCAGTTACCGGCACGAACGGGGTAGTTGTACCACCAGATGGCTACCTGGAAACGATAAGGAAAATTACGAAGGAAAATGATGTGCTGCTTGCAGCAGACGAGGTGATGAGCGGTTGGGGAAGAACCGGAGAATGGTTTGGGGTGGATAACTGGAAAGTGGAACCTGATATTCTTACGACTGCCAAGGGGATAACGGGTGCATACCTACCCCTGTCACTGATGGCCACGGACAGGAAGATATCTGAATACTTCAATGACAATTATTTTGCTCACGGCCATACCTACGAGGCACACCCTGTACCCCTGGCTGCAGCATATGCTGCAATAAGGGAATACAAGGAAAGGGGCCTCATTAAAAATTCCAAGGAACTTGGCAGGATTTTGAAGAGAAGACTGGAGGAGATTAAGGAAAGACACAGATCAGTGGGAGATGTGAGAAGCATCGGCCTCTTTGGTGCGGTGGAATTGGTGAAGGACAGGGAAAAGAAAACTCCATTCAATGATTACCTGGACAAGATTGAAGGCAAGGGTCTCACAGTGGAGAAGGTCGCAAAGGATGCAATGGGCAGGGGAGTATATGTAAGCACCTGGGTCTCACATTTCATAATTGCCCCTCCTCTCATAATAAATGATGAGGAACTCGATGAAGGACTGAGAGTAATTGATGAAAGTTTGAAGATTGCCGACATGGAGGTGTGACCATGAGGATTGTAAGGAATTTCGTAAATGGTGAATATGTGGAACCAATTAATGCGCCTTCGTACGATGTATACGACCCAGGGAAAGGATCAATAATTGCAAGGGTCTCGCCAGCAACAAGGGATGAAGTGAATCAGGCAGTCGATGGTTCGTTGGAGGCGCAGCAGAAGTGGGCACGTGTCCCGGTCACTGACAGGATAAAGGTACTTTTCAAGCTGGAAAACATTATGCAGGAAGAGATGGATGAAATCGCAAAAGTCACAACGGTGGAACACGGCAAGACGCTGCGGGAGTCGAAGGGGGACATAGTCAGGGCGATTCAGAACATTGAGGCAGCTTCAGGTGCAACATATCATTCGATGGGGAGAAGCAACAGAAATATTTCTGAAGAAATAGACGAGGAACTCATACGCGTCCCGCTTGGTGTGTTTGCAGTAATTTCACCCTTCAATTTTCCAGTAATGATTCCATTCTGGTTTGTTCCATATGCGCTGGCACTTGGAAATGGAGTTGTAATAAAACCATCCGAAAAGACGCCGATGAGCATTGAAATGATCATGGGTATGCTCAAAAAGGCAGGCATTCCTGACGGCCTGGTTCAGCTGGTTAATGGAGGAAGAGAAACTGTGGAATATCTGGTCGAAAACAGTAAAGTGGCCGGAGTAAGTTTTGTAGGTTCCACAGGGGTCGCGAAAATGATCTACAGGAATGGCACGGCAAACGGCAAGCGTGTCCAGGCTGGGGCTTCGGCTAAGAACTATGTTCTGGTCATGCCGGATGCCGATATCGAAAACAACGTCGGAAACATGACTGGATCATTTTTTGGGAACGCAGGAGAACGATGCCTGGCAGGTTCAGTACTGGTGGTATTCCGGGAAAATCATGATCGAGTCCTAAAGTCTTTCAGCAAGGCAACGGAGGATCTCAAGGTCGGTTATGGCCTTGAAGAGGGTACTGACATCGGGCCACTCATAAGAAAAGGGCACCTAATGAAGGTGAAGAATCACATCGACGAGGCAGAGAAAGACGGAGCAAAGGTCATTCTTGACGGGCGAAAGTACAGGAATGAAAAGTATCCCGAAGGGTTCTATCTGGGTCCGACAATTATGGACGGGGTGGAAATTGATGCGAATGTCAACCGTGAGGAGATATTCGGTCCTGTTGCGTCTGTTATTACTGTAAATGATTTCGACCAGGCAATTGAAGTGATAAATGGCAGTAAATTCGGGAATGCCTCAACAATCTACACCAGGTCGGGGCATTATGCACGGGAATACGTACAGAGAGTAAATGCAGGTAACATAGGCATTAACATTGGCGTTGCGGCACCAGTGGCATACTACCCGTTTGGAGGAAGGAAAGAATCATTTTTCGGGGACCTGCATCCGCAGGGAGGTGAAGATCACATTCTCTTCTTCACCGATAGCAAGGTTGTAATATCGAGATGGACAAAATAGATACTGCTCCAAAAACGCAGTAATAACCGATGGAGAGGCCCTGATCTTCACATCTATTCAGCCTTTCCCGTAAAGAGTCATTCAACACCATTGTCTACCTTATGCGTCTTGGGACAAAATTACTTAGAGTTGATTCCCTCGTATGTTTTCAACAGCTCAGGATTCGTGTGTTTAAGGTAATTGAGCTGCCTGAGGTTGTGCATATTGACCTTCAGGTACTCCTCCATCCTC
>JAKAUZ010000077.1 GCA_021817415.1 Thermoplasmata archaeon
AGGCAGTTCCGTTTTCAAGGGATACAAACACGTCAGTTGCTCCGGCGCTTTTCAGGCCGTTGCTGACGGTAAATACACAGTCGTCGCATGTCATTCCAAAAACTTTCATCGTTACTTTTTTTTGTGCCATACATCATAATCAATACCACATTGATAAACATCAATGTAAAGAAAAGTTTACTTGCCGTGTTTATGAGGCTGAACCCGCAGACCTCATTGGGCAGATGTAGAGACACCCAGTATAGTTCTGTATACTTGTATCCATTATTTTTCACCCCGAAGAAGTATTCCATAATGAGCAGAAAATTGAAACGGCCATAGTTATCTTGCTAAGTTGTTCTGAATACCTGTTTTCTCTGACAGGAGATATGGCTCAAGACATTACGCCTTGCTTGTTGGATTCGAGTGCTTTATGCCCGAGCTGCCATGTTTCAATGTGGAGTTGGTGCATTAATCCCCTCCCCTGATAACACTTCGCTGAAATTGGTTTTTCTGTGTCAACGAACCAACCTAACTGAATTGGTTCTCAATCGATTGCCTCTCAGTTTCAGCTATTGACAAGTTATACATTACACAATTTATGAGCAAGAAAGCTTCTGAGCTTGCGATTCGGATGAATTGCGAATCAACTTATACAGGTTGGGCTTATCGGAATTAATATACGTATGATATTGACCTACAAGATCCGTCATGGAAGGGATTTCTCCGTTGAACTGGGAAAGGCAAGACAGGTAGCACAGTATGGCATAGATCACCCTACCCTCTCGTCAAAGGACGTCAAGCAGTTTGGTTTGAAATCGGTGATATCCAACCAGATTCTCAGGAAGTATTCAAGGAACCGGAATGCAAGGAAGGTCAACAGGGTAAAGCTGACAGTACCGGCACAGGGGATCAGATTCAATCATGAAGGGAGGACAATATCTGTCCCATCTCTTGAGTTTGATGTAAATTATCTTTTCAGGAACGATTTTGAGAAGATTAACCAGATATAGTTTGATCATATTTTTGCATACATGTCCGTGACTGTTCCGGAGAATGCCATGATCAAGCCGGTTGCATATCTTGGGGTCGACCGGGATACAACAGGTCATATTGCAGTAGTGGGCAACCCTGTAACAGGAAAAATCCTGAAGCTTGGGAAACGGGCGGAACATGTGCATAAGAAGTACAGGAACATGCGGAAGATCCTCCAGAAGAGTGGCAAATACAGGAAGGTGAAAAGAACAAGAAAGAGAGAAGGGAATATCGAAAAGATCATCAACCACAAAGTTTCGAAAAGGATAGTGCAGGAAGCTAAACATACCGGGATGGGAATCAAGCTCGAACATCTCAAGGGGATAAGGAAAGCAAGGCCGGGCAGGAATTTCAGGTATTCCCTGAATAGCTGGTCATTCTATCAGCTTGAACAGATGATAGAATACAAGGCCAGGCTACTTGGAATACCCGTTGTATATGTCGATCCGCACAACACTTCAAGGGAGTGTTCAAGGTGCGGACTTATAGGCAACCGTTCGGGAAAGAGTTTTAAGTGCCGGTGCGGGCACGTTGATCATGCCGATGCCAACGCTTCGTTCAACATAGCGTTGCGTCCAGTATTTGAGGAAGGCACAGATCGATTGCATGCAGACAGGGATGCATGCAAAGGGAACACTGATATCCCTAAAGAGGCAACGTTACGGACGATAGCGACCTTAGAACCTCCGATGCTTTAGGATGGAGAGTGTGTCAGGTGAGATAACAAAAAGGTCTTCTCCCACCTACACACCGAATGAAAGATTCTTGCTGCTTACATCAAAAATGGTAAACTTTTCTTTACTTTACTGTTCTTATATGATCAGTATATCAATCACAGGGAGGTGGAGATGACGAAATGTGAATGCTCATGCGGTGAGAGTTTTGAGACTGCCGAGGAACTTAAGCTGCACGAAGGAAAAAGCCACTCTATGGCAACGCAAGATAAATGCTGCGAATAATCAAATCGATAAATAGGATATCTAAATCATTTTTATCAAGCAGAATTACGTAAAACCGGAGACGACAGCAATGAGAAAGTATGGAATTAATATCACCAAATACGGTAGTGGTACTATTTTCGCCACTGGTATATCAATAGGCATATTATACTGGTTGCTTTTTGCCTTCTCGTCCGGCATGATCGAATACTATGGCACTTCTCTCGCTGGAATACTAGGTGATAGTGTGGGAAATGGGCCTTTCTTGGTGCTTTATTTTAGCAATGCGTCTGATTTCCTGAAATATAGCGGACTATACTGGTTTCCAACAGATCATATCGGTTTATCCCTGCCTATCCTGCAATTTGTGCTTTCTGTTTCACTTTCTATTATGGTATCTTTGATTATGATTGACTTGATAAAATCCAAGAAGAGTGGCGGTAGGAGGAAAGGAAAAATTCTGTCGATTGGCGGATCAGTGATTCCTGCAGTTTTCACAACCGGAGCCTGCTGCTCTCTGCCATTTATATATTACGCGCTCCTGGTTGTTACATCAGTATCTACCAGTTTCGGAGTTACGCTCCTCTTCGCCTCCTACTCCTATCTGCTAGATGCCATTATTTTCACAGTCCTGCTTCTGTTTCACATGAGGAACAAGAAACTCGCGGGATATTTGATTAATAGTTACAGGTATAACGAGAGACTTAATATTTTTAAACAGGTTGGTGACGAAAATGAAGCAAAATAATATGATTAAAACAGTGAGGGGAAGTTTACTCAATGCCACAGACAAATATCTGAAACTGCCACAGGATGACTTACGTACAAAAATGGAGATGTGTCCTCTATGCTCAAATCCAGGAAAGAGGGTTTTGCAGGTTACCGTGAGTACACATGTTTACCCGGAAGACTGGAAGCTGCTTTTTGACGGTTTCAGGTTCTGTTCAGACACAATATGCCAAATGATCTACTATAACAACGCAACTGAAACATACTTCCTGAAGTCTGAGATCAAGACCAAGTTTGGGTTAAAGGAGGAGAATGATCCAAAGCCTATATGCTACTGCCTTTCCGTGCTTGAAGAGGACATAAGGTACGAAATCATGAAGAAAAACTGTTGCGATTCATTGCAGGATATTGAGGAATACACAAAAGCCGGGACCGGTAAATGGTGTCTTACGACCAATCCCTCCGGAAAATGCTGCAGGGACTATCTGGGAGATGTTGTAGACAAGTTCCTCAAGATGAAGGAATCTGCGGGTGTCAAGCCCTTGCTCAGGAAAGTTAAACAGGACTTGGAAGAGATGCCACCGGAGAAACAAGTGTCCCTCTCCGTGAAAGGTATGACGTGCAACAGCTGTGTCACGCATGTCTCAAGCGTGATAGAAAAGATGGGTGGCAAGGATATTAGCGTGTCATTGGAGAAGGAAGCAGCAGTTTTTCTGTTGCCCACTATTACGAAGCCAGACGAAGTCGCCGTTGCCCTTACCGAGAGCGGTTACGAATCTAATGTTGTCGATCAGGCACGGAAAAAATGAATCATAAATCAGGCGGTTGCCCGGGTAGGTTCAAAAGGAAAAAAGTAGAGAGATTACCTGCAAAATACCAAAAGTTGCACTTGCAGAATCATCCCGCTCCAAGCCTTTGAAGAGAGTATACTATGGGAATTCCAATTATGCCAATTGCGAGGATTGATAAATTACCGGTGATAAGTGAATAAATCATTACAGCTATTAATGTAGCATAGTCAATGATCACCATCCTGCCGATAAGCTTCGGTGGCCTCGGGAGCTTTTCAAAAACACTTGTCATTTATTTTACCTCAGCGTGCATCGTTATTCTATCCATCGTCTTCATGCATAGGGATCGTTGTTGATTTTCCAGACCGGAGAGCGCAATCATCTGAGATCCTATCATGGTGGTTTGAACTTTTTCCGGGCACTCCATCATACCATCATACATCTCCTTCATGTACTGGAACCTCGCTTCATCGTTCATAGAGGCAAAAAGAATCAGCCTCTGGGTCATGACTCTCTGGCGATCAGCCTCATCGGCGTGTGTCAGTACCCACAGCATTTGAGGCAGCATCCCCCTCCTGTCATTCAGGATTGAATGGGTCCTACCGAAGACTATCACACTGATCGCAAGAGCCTGAAGATATAATCCCAGCAACAGCCCAAAAGAAGTTGATATAATTAGGAATCGACCCATCAGCATCACAATCATTCCGTATATCAGGACTAAAACTCCAATGTATAGAATTGCCATGAGACCTAACGTTCTTCTATATGACATGGTCAATCTGTCAACCTTATGCTTCAGATAACCACGGATGGGTATTAGAATTATAGCTGCTATTGTCATAATGGCAACTCCTGGCCAGTATGCATGGTACAAAACCGTGAATGGAATGTATCCCATAAAAACGTTCAGGAAACCATATGAGAGTCCAGCAAAGCCAAGATAAAGAAGCCCCTCTTCGAGAAGTATTCCTCTCCACCCCTCCATCTTCTGGAGTATCATCCTCCCCATGAGAACGACTTTTACCTTTGTCATTCCTCTTACCGCAACTAACAGAACCATTGCTAGTACTGCCCAAAGAAGTCCCCACCAGTTCCAAACCGGTAACCACGTGAAGTTGTTCAGTGATGCTGGCGTAATGGTTAGCATAAGTTTCAGGCCAAGTCCTGCAAATATCTCACCACGAGCCAGGTTTGCTCCGGTGGGATATATTAGATCAGGGCGGAAAAGACCCATCTCTGGGATGAACTTGCTCTGGATCTTTTTGCTGGCTAGGATAATGGTAGCTCCCCAGAACACAGTAACCGCAACAATAAAATAAATAGCAGCGTCTTCCGGGCCGACGTTTATAGGCGATGCCAGGATTAGCACAAGGCCTATCACGGAAATCCAGTTCTCGAACAGAACGGCTATAACGTAAAGCGGCCTTCTGTAAGTGCTCCATTTTACCCTGCTTGTTATGGGAAGTGTCATGGTAAGGGTTATGGATAAAAGAATCAGGATAGGTGGAAGCATGTACCACCCTATTCCGGTACCTTGTGAGATAGGTCCAAATATTCCTATATTAGTCAAATGCATGCCACCTATAAATATTAAGCAGTTTAAACAGCATCTAGAGTGTCATACCAAGGTTAGAGAGCATCTTTTTTAGGTTCTCTCTCTGTTGATCAGGTAGCGACATAACTATGCTCTTCATGGCCATCGTCTCCTTATTCTTTTGATCTTGTTCTAGTGCCATGACGATTTGAATGTGTGATTTCATTAAAGTTTCCATCTTGTCCTGTTGCAGAGACATCATGGCAACGGTTCTTGTTTTTGCGATATTCATGTATTTTTCTTCTGGAAGATCGAGCGCTGCCACCAACATTGATCTCATTGCTGCAATTCTCTCATTTTCTTCCATATTCACAAATGATCTGACTTTATCCGTCAGCATTGTTTTCCTTTGTTCGTCTGGCATATTAGCAAGTGCCTGTACCATTCCTTTCATAAAACTATCTTGTGCCATGTATACATATCTGAGGAAGCTATTAATATTGAAAAGTAAATAAAAGTTGACCTAGTGAATTTTTATTTACTTTACAGATTAAATATTCTCATTGGTTTCCTTTCCTATGGATCGGCAAAGGTATTCCTTGGGCCTATTTACGACACGATATGTCCATCAGGAGATACATTTGCCAGAATATCGGGTGTGGACATAGAAAAAATTAAAGTATGCGGCGAAGAAAACTTGCATAAAATCAGATCTCAAGAGGCGCTTTTGGATCCGTGAAGTGTACAGTGTAAATCCGGCCTGAAGCAAGGTGGTGAAATGAAATGGTTGAAAATAGATCGATAAAGCAGGACCATGACTTGGCTATAAAATGTCCGGAATGTTGTTCAACTCAACTGGTGAGTGATTACGAACGCGGTGAGCTTATATGCAACAACTGTGGCTTTGTCATAAACGAGGGATATGTAGATCAAGGGCCGGAATGGAGAGCCTTTGATTCCGAGCAGTCCTATTCACGCTCCCGTGTCGGGTCACCCATGACTTTTACTTTACACGACAAGGGATTGTCCACTGACATCCCGTGGAGGAACAGAGATTCTTATGGGAAGCCTATTTCAGCAAAGATCAGGGCACAAATGTACCGCATGCGGAAATGGCAGAAGAGAATAAAAGTAGCGAATGCCATTGAGCGCAACCTATCGCGGGTGCTTCAAGAACTTGATCGCATGGCTTCAAATCTTGGTATACCTAATAGCATAAGGGAAATGGCAGCAGTGGTATACAGAAAAGCGGCAAAATACAACATGATACGTGGCCGAAGCATAGAGGGTGTTGTCGCTGCATCAATATATGCTGCCTGCAGAATCAGTAATGTACCGAGAACACTTGAAGAGATTGTATTGCAAACAGGGGTAAAACGAAAGGAACTTGGTAGAATATACAGAATAATGTCCAGGTACCTGAGACTAACAATCGCGCCGCAAAAACCCGACGATTATATAAGCAGGTTCTGCAGCAGGCTTGAACTCTCCCTGGATACAAGAAACAGTGCCTTGGTGGTAATAAATATAGCAAGGGATGGTGGTTTGATATCAGGCAAGGACCCATTAGGCATTGCTGCAGCGGCAATATATCTCGCATCTATAATTACGGGTGAGTGGAGGTCACAGGGCGCAATAGCAGAAATTGCTGGTGTTACTGAAATAACAATACGTAACAGATGTAAGGAAATTAAAAAATTAGGCTCGCTGCAACGGCCCAGAAAAAAGAGTCCTTACCACCAGCTTTCTCCTTGATTAGATAGGTGTTTGCCAGACCTGTGTTAATGGAGAAATCATTATGAAGTATTGCAATCGAACGAAGGAAAAGTTTATTTTATTTTGCGGATCGTTATTTAATGGAGACCGGAAATCTAAGCACCTATGAATCAAAGCGAAAGGGGAGAAAAAAGCGATCGTGCATGGTGAACGTTGGAAATGCCACTGTCTGCATAGATCCATCTATCCCAATACTTCACACTCTCGGAAAGAAACACACGGCCGCAATCCTTGTAGTGGTGGGAAACAACACTAGCAAGAAGAATTTTAACGAGATCCTGAATGACATCCCGTTTTCAAGCTCGACACTGATATCTGCGAGACTGAAGGAGCTTGTTGATCTGAAGCTTGTGTTACGAAAGGAAACAGAAGAGGGGGTTACATATCAGCTGACGCCAAGGGGAGAGGAGGTCAGGAAGATTATGACAGAATTATTCATATACTTCGATATCAAATAAAGGTCTCCGCTTGTTTTTGTTTGTGAAAAATCTATTCATCTATGATCCTGTTAGAGGAAGTCGGAAAAATTATTTAAATAGCGGTTAACAATTCATAACGGAAAAGGGGAGCTTCATCAGAGGCTGAGAGGATCAACGGTCGACCCTTGGAACCTGATCCGGGTAATGCCGGCGGAGGGACTATTTGTGAAATACGCTGACTTAAATGAAAAAGTAAGAAATGGCATAG
>JAKAUZ010000042.1 GCA_021817415.1 Thermoplasmata archaeon
TGCATTTTACATAAGAGTTGACGGGGAATACGCAATAACAGAAAGAAGAGAAAATAGATAAGAGAAACTAAAGACACAAAAATAAGAGGTCAGTGCATGTGGTATTTCCTTCCATGCTCTTCGAGTTCTGCTTTTGTCTGGAAGTTTATGCTGCATGCGTTACATCTGAATTCTTCTGGCATTTTTTCACCTGATTTTACTAGAAGAATAGCATATATAACACTTAACGCACAACCGTTGACGGGAGCTCACTTGTGGGACTGGCCATCTTCTCCAATTGACCGCTTTCAGTGTTCTCACAATTTAATCGGTAACTCTTTCAATTTTGCATAATATGCAGATCCAGCTCTTCCATTATCTTCCTCGATTTCTTTGGTATTTCAGAATACTTCCATTCGTCCCCTATCCTCAGCCTGCTTATCCTCTCGAGATGCTCTATCATGTCCCTTGGGGAGTAGTGTCTCAGCATGCCTCTCTTCCTCAGGAGGTTGAAGACGCGGTAGTGGAGCATCAGAGATATGAAATTAACGAACATCCACCCCTGCATCTGGTAGTCGTCCCTTACGTACGTCCTGTCGGCATGAATTGTGTTTTTCAGAGAGTCGTATGCCTGCTCTATGTCCACCCCGGTCTTGAGCATATCGTATATCACTTCACCCGAGACATTCAGGTCAGTCACAACGGATATCTTGCCCATCCTGTTCTCTATTGCCCTGAACCTTGGTACGGCACCCCTCTTACCCTCCTCTCTTTTAAGGAAGTCTTTCTCCTCCTCTGCCTTGAGTGAATGGTCCTGGAAGGTGTAGAGGTTCTTCTTGCCGGGTGAAAGGGTATACCACGCTGGCCTGTCCTAGTATAGAAAATACCTCTTCATCTCCCTGTCGTAAGGAATGAATCTAGATTTGCTCTTGAGGGGAAGGAGGTAGTGAGTTCCCTTCTCCTCAAGGTCACTAACGTGACCGGAGGAAAAGAATCCAGTATCTCCTACAAGAACGATGTCAGATATGCCAGATTCCTCCATCGTGTTGGAAACGCTCATCATGTTCATTATTGATCCCGAGAGAATTCTGTAGTAGGAAGGTTCCTTTTCCTCTAAATTGAACAGGAGCAAGAGCTATACTATTGGGAGGTGGCTGTCAGCAGAGTCATGACCGAGCATCGCCGAAATAACGCCCTCAGAGAGCGATATCACGCTCGTCAAATCAACAGCCAGGTACCTCGATTTTGAGAGGAATCCCTCATGAAATTGGTGATGGCAGTTCTGCCCATCCCTACGCTTCTCAGCATGTCACCAATGTGCTTCGGGTATGTGGAAGCTTCCAGTACATCGGAAAGGTATGAATTCTGGTAGTGGAATTCGACGTTCTTTTTGGTTGTAGTATGGGTGAGCCTCACGCAGCTGAAAACGAGTATCTCCCTCCATTCGGGGAAGTTGTCCTTCAGTGCTACCCTAATGTCTTCTGACAGGTGCATCAGGAGGGAGGATACACCGTACTCCTTGACGGATATCTGGTCGTAGCGCTTCATCATCCTCTTTTATTTGGGCTCAATGAGTCCATCGGGAGTTACCCTGCCCAGGTACTCATCCTTTATGAGCTGAGCCCTACCCTTCTCTCTATTTCATTCGCTGTGCACCCTGTATAGGTAGTAAAAGTCACCCTCCCTCACTATGTGCATTCCCTTCGTCTTCCACTTCACAACCCACTCGGGGTATTCCATATTGTAGAGATAAACAATATGGTGTTTAACAGTTTTTCTTACCAAATCCAGTAAAATAGCATAAAAAACAGAACCTATTATGTAAAACTGACCGAGTTACGGTTTAATAAATGAAAAATTGCATCACTTGATAACTGAATATTTTCCTATGAGAATTGCTGATATCACCAAAACCAGGAGTGCAAGGAGAGAGGAAATCGTAAAGTCCAGCGGATTGTTGGTTATGTAGGAAAAAATCGACAGAGCGATTGCAGGAGGGTGACTGAGATTCGTGAATGTTATGAATGCTGATACAATGACCACGTTAGACAACATACCGATTACGTTCGCACCTGCGATGAAGTGAGTGAGATTGGACCTCGTTATTACTAATAGATAAGTAGCAAACACGCTCTTGGCATTGTAGTAGTGTGATTTTTGACGAAACACTATTAGATACACAGAAACTGCGTATGGTGGGGCAAGAAGGAAATCTTTCCTAAGCGAAATCAGAAACAGTACGATCGAAGTAATAGCCAGAAAGACAAGGTAGTTTATAATCCTTGATTTATATGATTTCAGTTCTTTCAAATCTCTATCCATAATGAAAGATTTAGAGGACGTTAATAACGGATACCTCACAACCGTTGCCGTGAGGCACTTAGGTCAAAATGAGTTTTGAAACAAAAGTAGTGTTATGTTTGTTGGAAGGATCGGTTATTAGTTGTATTTGTCCCCTTTCAATTATGCCATTCTTATGCATTCTTCTTCCCTTCTGTTATATAGAAAAATAACCATCAGTCGGTAATTTCCAATGACTGTTTTCCATTGATAGAAATCGATCCAGTAACCTTGCAGGCTTTCTTCAGAGTATTTGTTACGTAACAGTCGGAAGTGGCTCTTCTTATAAGGTCTATAATCTTTTCTTGGCTCTCTTCACTATCAATCTTTATCAAGTAGTCAATTTCTGTAAAGCTCCTTGGTCTGCTCACCGTGAATTCTCCTTTGGCCTCAATGACAAGCGATTCAATCTTGATATCGGAGATAGACGCCCATTCTGCAAAGTGAATACTTTGACAGGTGGTCATACCTGAAAGAAAATAGGCAAGGGGACTGACGCCCCCCTCACCAGAAAGAAGTCTATCGGTGCTCCCTTGAATTGAGGTTTCTGAATTGAGGTTTGATCCTTTGACTGTGCTCACAGTCACTGTCCCTCGAACATTTCCAAGCGAATCTGCCTGAGAATAGCTTGAGAGCTTGTGCCTCATCTTTTCCCGGAAATCGTCGGTGAATTCGATCATTCCCAGACATCCCATCCGCTTTATGCCGTAACTCCCCTCGGCGTTCCTACCCTTGGTCTAGCGAAGAAGAAGGTGCTGAATCCCAAGATCAGTCCGTACAAGAGATGTCCGATGAACGCTATAGCCAGAACGGTACCCAAAATCATAGATGCCTTCGGTCCCATCAGATGCATCATTGTAGGTGCAAGCACTTTCATCGCCATCGGAAGGAAGAACACCAAATATACTATTATACCGTAGAGAGCTCCCAGTCCCAGGCCTCTGGCTGAGGATATATTCCTGAATGGTTTTATGGCATAGACTGAAATTCCAAATATCAGACCCGTAACAATTGCAACGACAAAGTGAAGCACAAGCCCCACTAAGGTAGCAGTCATCATACCTGCTCCAAGACCCATACCTATCATCATGAACATTCCGGCTGCTCCTGTACCAAGCATCATCCCTCCGGCAGCGAGGATTATTGCCATCACTATACCGCCGATTACTCCGCCGAGTACTGCGCCTCCAATGGGTATGCGCCTTAGACCTGTTTCCTGTTTGCTTTCCATCTCTGGCTGTTTGCCCATTCCATGCATGTTCGTTGCATGATCCATCAACTCTTCCTTGGAGTTGAAAGTCATTCCACATGCTTTACATTTCATTTCTGGCATTTTTATCATCGTTTTATTTTCGCTGGTTATTTAGAGATGTGCGCTCAACTGTTGATGGGACGTCTCTCTTTGTTCACTCTCGCAGACCGATAGGAAAAGGTGATTCACGGTCCCGACCGGTAACGGCGACATTGGTGTAGTTCTAGAAAGTTATATCCCCGGCCACACAGACATACAACCATTGTACGGTAAGAAATACAAACCCCTCCATATAACTACATTTATGTATTCAATTGCGAATTCATGTTCAATGGCGGATCGGGTGGGGGGAGAGGCTAATCTGAAGGAGAGGGTTCTGCAGATAGCGATATTCAGCGGAGACCAGTCACTAGGAGGCATAAAGGCGGGCCTAAAAGCGTTCCCCGTTAACAAACTGATAATACTATTCGAGACGGAACCAAAGGGGAAGTTTGACGTGATTCCCCAGACACTTTCTGTGTTCGCCAGACAGCTGAAAGAAGCCCTTGACCTTGAGGTCGAGGTGGTCCCTATATTTTCTAATGGAATAGACGAAGTACTCAGCGCCGTGAAGGCTATTCACGATAAAAATTCCAAGAACTTTACGGAAACAGTGATGAATCTCACTTCTGGTGGTAAGATACTTGCCTGCACTTCACTGTCCTCTGCTTTCTTCTTCGGCATCAGAGCATTTAACGTAGACCAATCTGGAAGCCACATCATGCCGATTCTGAAACTCGGCTACAACCATGTGCTTTCGGATACAAAAATGTCAATCCTCAAGGCCATTGGCAGAGCAGGTGGTACAGTGGAAAGCCTGGAATCGTTGACCGAAAGAACCAGATTGGAAAAGTCCCTGATCAGCAGGCACATCAATGGGGCTGAGGACAGCAGGGGTTTAACGGAACTCGGATTGGTCGAGGTTTCGAAGGAAGAAAGAGGTAGAGTGAAGGTAAGGCTGACCACCCTTTGGCAAATCATGTTGCTGGACGTTGAATCAAGCTAAAATATCTGAAATCATTTGTCTGTAATCTGCAAGCAAATCATATGGAGCAGTCTTGGTAGGAAACCGGAACCCGTAAGAACTATGGGGGAAACAACTGGCTTGGATGATCGCAATCGCCGACGATAAATTAGGAGAATAGAGTTATCAGGTTTTGACTATTCATTCCACACAGCACGACATCTTGGTTATGTCCCTAATGAATGATTGTGCTGCGATCTTTATCCCCTCGGACATGGACGGAAAGATGTGGCTCGTGGATATTATATCGTCGATCGTATATCCGTTGCGGACCGCGTACGCTCCTTCCGTTATTATGTCGGTTGCGTTAGGAGCCATTATTTGCATTCCAACAATCCTATTGTCCTTCGGGTCAACTGTTATCTTTATGAGCCCTTCTGTTTCACCCATTATACTAGCTTTTGTGAGATTAGACAGAGGGAAGGTCCTGCAAAGGCAAGAACCATTCTTTTTAGAGAATTCGTTTTCCGTCATTCCAACACCAGCAACCTGTGGATAGGTGAAAACGGCCCACGTCGATGAACCATAATCTATGTTTGCGGTTTCCCCGAACATGTTACTGACCGCAATTACTCCTTCCCTTGCCGCAAGGGTCTCCAGAAACAGCCTCTTGGATACACAATCACCAGCCGCATATATTCCCGGCGAAGTCGTCCTCATGGAACTTTCAGTGAGTATCAGTCCCCTTGAATCTGTCTTCACTCCTGCTACCTCAAGGTTGAGACTTCCCGTATTGGGCTCTCTCCCTGTTGCAACAAGAATTTCATCAACCGCTATCTTCTCCTTTCCCTTGTGTGTGATTATTTCAACCAACTTTCTTCCTTTGTATTTGTGTACGCTGTCTATCCTTGCCCTCATGTAGAATTGCATACCTTCCTTCTCTAGCAGAGCTCTCAAAGCGGAGCCGATCTCTGGCTCAGTCTGTGGCAACAAGGAATCCAGTGCCTCAATAATGATGACTTTTGAGCCAAAGTGGAGGAGTGCCTGCCCTATTTCCAAGCCGATTGATCCTCCGCCAATTATGGCTACTGACGAAGGGAGTTTATCAATGCCCCAAAGAGAGTCGCTAGTAAGGTAGCCGGCGTCTCTGAGACCTTCAATATTTGGAATGGAGGGATGTGAACCGGTTGCAATCAGGATGTTTGAGCCTGAAACAATTCCAATTTTCTTTTCTCTGTCATCTCCTATTTCCACAGTTTTCCTGTCAAGGAATTTGCCCAGTCCATCGTAGAGCGTGACGTTGTTGTAATTCTTAATCACCTCTGCATATTTTGACTCTCTAGCGTCACTCACGTATGAGCGTAGTCCTTTCATCACAGCCGAGATATCATGATCCACGATGGTTTCATAAATTCCATCAATTCTGGGGTGCTTCGGCATGAAAACCCGGTGTGAAGCTTCGAGCAGGTATTTCGAAGGAACGCACCCTACATTCACGCATGTTCCCCCAAGGGGTCCGGTTCCGATCATTGCTATGGTCATTTCCCCTTTGCTGATCTCAGACCCCTTGATAGCGGCTGAGAAAGCTGCAGCTCCTCGACCCAGAATTATGAGATCATAATGTTTTGTTTCTTTTCTCATACCGGATCTCCTCATTATCACTCTATGAGAGTTGCTTTGTAGTGTGAATTTCTTGAGAATACCTGATTCTTCAGTATATTCTCCGGTTTCAACTGTGTTGGATCGATCTCCACTTCGCCAAGACCATCTTGGAAGGATATGTTAACATCCATAACTCCTTGTTGTTCCAGTAGACTTCTGGATATAGTTTCAACGCAGTCTTCGCAAGTCATTCCGTATATCCTCAGTTTCACGTTCTTTTCTTCCATATCCAGATATGGACAGAAAGTATTAAATCGAATACGTAAACTTTTTTTTACTTATATTAATGGTAGATATGAGTTAGAATGGATACAGTAAGAAATTATGAGCACAGAAGAGTTGAAAACAAGAGCAAGGCTTGCATGATCCAGGATGGTGACTCTACAATATGTATAGACCCTTCACTCCCAGTCCTGAACCTGATCGGCAAGAAATACACAATGCTTGTGTTAGGAGTGATTGGGAACACCAACAACAGGAAAAATTTCAACGAGATACTAAGTGATATTCCATTTTCGAGCTCTACTATTATCTCCAAGAGGTTGAAAGAGCTCCAAGAATTTGGTTTGATCCTGAAACACAAAGGACCGAAGGGGGTTGCCTACTCGCTCACTAAGTTGGGCTACAAGGTCAGAGAGATGTTGATTCCATTTCTTAGATTCGTTGAAAAACGATCTGAGATTCTTTAGCCTATCCATCAATGTCCCAATTAAGGAAGAGAGGGCGCTAACTGAGATTCTGTAGGAGACCAACATATTGGCAAAACAATCTATAAGTCAAGAGATCGACGAAGTTAGACTGAAGAGTTATCTGAAAGAAATTCCAGATTCGCTTCCTCTGCGGTTGTTCTGATCATTTCATTCCTGAATTCATTTACGAGTCTCCAAAAGGGGAGTGTTCCAAACTCAAAAATCGACCCAACCTCCTGAATTGATACGTGGTTGTGATACAGCTTGAATCCGGTATACTTGGCGAGTTCCCTTGCAACTGTGAACTTTCTCACTGCGGGTGGACCGTATATGAACACTAATCTCAAATTCTACTCTTCTCCTTATTCCAATCTCTAATAGGAATGATAGATGACAAGAACCAGTCTTGATTGGTCTTATTTCCCCTCTCTGAGTTCTCTCCTTAGTATCTTCCCGACGAGAGTCTTTGGAAGGTCCTTCCTGAATTCTACTGACCTAGGAATTTTGAACTTCGCAA
>JAKAUZ010000014.1 GCA_021817415.1 Thermoplasmata archaeon
TGCGACGGCCCCTCCCTTCTTGTTGATCCTGTCCCTCTCTATTCCCAGCTCGTTAATCGCATTCAATACCACTACTGCAAATGCTTCATTTATCTCCCATAAATCAATGTCTTCCACTTTAAGTCCAGCTTTCCTCAGCGCATTCTTTGAGGCAGGGACCGGCCCCTCACCCATTATTGATGGGTCAACTGCCGCCCAGCCGAAGGAGCCTATCTTTGCAAGTGGCTTGAGTCCATATTCATTCATCTTCCTGCCAGACATCAGCATCACAAGTGATGCACCAGCATTGAGCGGCGATGAGTTCCCAGCTGTAATTGACCCCCCCTCCCTGAACGCAGGAGGAAGTTTCTTTATCTGTTCCAATGTGGTATCCTTCCGCACTGATTGATCCTTATCAACAGACACAGTCTCACCATTGATCTCCACGTCAATTGGCAGGATTTCTTCTTTGAAATATCCCTCTTCCTGTGCCTTTCCTGCTTTCTGATGGCTTTCGTATGCAAATTGATCCATGTCTTCTCTCTTGATTCCCTTGATTGAGGCTAGCTTCTCAGCCGTCAGGCCCATTGAGAAACCTGTCTTCATGTCGTATTTCATGTACTCTGGCCTTAGCAGTAGTTTAAGGTTTGGTTGGACCATTGGATTGTCATTTAATGGTACATGCGTCATGTGCTCCATTCCTCCTGCCATGACGATGTCGGAATTCCCTGTCATGATCTCCATCGCTCCCACCGTCATTGCGTTGAGTGAGGAGGAACATGCCCTGTCCATTGCCATGGCAGGAACCTCAACCGGCAGACCCGCGAGGAGTACCGGCTGCCTTGCTCCATACATCCAGTTCTCCCCGACCTGAAGCGCTGACCCGAGAATAACGTCGTTTATTTCCTTTGGATTGATCCCGGTACTCCTGACTGCATCTTTCATCAGGAGGGCAAGTGCTTCATCCATCCTTATGTTGTTAAAAACATCCTTTGGGGGGTCGTTAGGTCTAGACCTTGAAAAGGCTGTCCTTTTGTAATAAACTAGGTAAACACCTTTTGAGTTATCGCTCATATAAATCCACAATAATCAATGCTATCATGTATATAACTCATACCTTTTTTTACTTCTGACTGACTCAGATAATGTGGTATTTTTCCAATGGTTCCGGCCACTTCAAAAATCATGAATCCACAGCCACAAAGGAAAAGCAAGTCTCTCATTTTCCTCAGATCTCAGACCTGGTTTATTTGCCCAAAATGATCGATTCTGCCCAATAACGTGAAAGGCGCACAGTTCGTCAACCATTTTTCAAATTTTTGTGGATGCTGGAAACAACGAAAAAATAATAATGCGCAACTTGATAACCGCTGAAGTGGATTTATTATGCCATACAACGTGATTGCGCTTATCAAGCAGATTCCGGATCTAGAATTGATAAAAGTGAATTCATCTACAAGTGAGCCAATTCTGGAAGGTGTCCCATTCAGATTTGAGAATCTGAGCAAGAATGCGGTGGAAACTGCCGTAAGGATTAAGGAGAAATATGGAGGAAAGGTGACTGCAATCCTGTATGGAAGTGATAGGGGTACCCCCGTGATGAAAGAGGCATACGCAATGGGTGTTGATGAAGGTTTTATTATAACAGGGTATCAGGAGAGCAATCCCCGGTTGACGGCACAGGTGCTCGCGGGAAAAATAAAACAGATACCTCACGATGTAGTGATCCTTGGAAATCAGTCTGCCGATTCAATGACCGGTCTGCTGCCGGGAATGATATCTGCACTCCTGAATGAACCGCTGCTATCAAACGCAATATCGGTTGAACTAAACGCGAATTCTGCAAAAATTTCGTCCGGAATGGAGAAAGAAGTTCTTGAGCTGGAGGGTTCAATGCCCGTCGTGATATCCGTTGCCCAGGAAATCAACGAGCCCAGATTTCCGCCAGTCATGCAGATAATAGCAGCAGGACGGAAAAAGATTAACATCGAACCTTCTTCTATAAAAGGTAACGATTCTACCAAACTCCTTTCAAGAAAAGCTCCAAAAAGCGACAGGAAAAGAGTGGTATTTGAGGATATTGACAAGGGTGCGCAAGAGGTCGCAAAGGTGATAAAGGAGGTTGCAAGATGAAATTCCTTGTTTTCAGTGACAATCTGGATAACGGCAAACAGATCATGTCCTACCTCAATGGGAAGGGTGAATTCGTCGTCTACACCCCCGATGACTCAAAGGAATATGCAGATTATGGTGCATCCAGGGTCGTCTATTTGAAGGGAGAGCATCAGGCTAAACCGATATCCGAACTCATTGCGTCTGAGATCAAATCAAATGGGTTTGATTTTGTATTCATAACTTCCACAGTGACTGGAAGGGATCTGGCTGCGTTCCTGTCACAGGCAATAAACGCTGACATCATCCCAGAAGTTTTTGATGTCAAACTCCAGGACAGTAAAGTTTCAACAAAGAGGTATGGACTTGGGGGGAAGGTTGTCCTCGAGGAGGAAAGCAATGGAAAAATATTCACCGTCATACCGGGAATATCAGATGCCGTGCCCTCGGGAACGTCATCCCAGGTTGAGACAAAGGAGATTCAGAGGGGGAACGTCAACATATTATCCGTGAACCCTAAGAAGGGAAGAGAAGTGGATCTTGAGAAAGCGAGCATAATCGTGTCGGTTGGAAGGGGACTGGGCAAGAAAGAGGGAATAGCGCAGATAGAGCCTTTCGTGAAACTAGTTAAGGGTGAACTGGCAGGGTCAAGACCGGTGTGCCTTGATTACAGGTGGCTGAGCGAAGACAGACAGGTAGGTTATTCCGGCAGGAAAGTGAAACCAAAGATATACATCGCGCTTGGAATTTCCGGGCAGATCCAGCATATTGCCGGAATGAGGGATTCAAAGATTGTCATTGCAGTCAACAAGGATAAAGCTGCACCCATATTCCAGGAGGCGGACTATGGCATCGTTGGAGATCTTTATCAGGTGGTCCCGAAAATAATGGGATATCTAAGCTAGAATTTTGTTCACTGCCTCTTATTCCTTCACAGGATGCCAGATCCAATCTTGAAAAACGTTGATTTTCAATCGATAATGGAACCTGAGTTACTTCAATGCTTCAGCCAGATATTTGAGCCCCATTTCTTTGTTTGATTCATTGAGTTCACGACATACCTCAATTGGTTTTTCCGGAATCTTCGGGATACATCACTACTGCAGGCGTCCCCGGAAGAAAAGTAGTCGCTGAATAGCCCTGAAGAGTTTGCTTTGCCCCCAGTCAAGAAATCATCCATTACAAATGGAACTCCTTTGGCTACCTGAAACTCCATGAAAGGAAATAGAAATAGGTGATCTGTACTTGTCTAGCAGTTAAGTAAAGAACCATTTATATAAGGTCTAAAAATGAATGGAAAGTACTTGGATACTTCACTTCCCCTGGAAATTTGGTTTTCTCTTCTGAAGCATGGCAGAAATGCCCTCTTTGAGATCTTCCGTTCCATACAGCACCCCAGCGGCCATTGATTCCATCTCGAGGCCAGAATCAAATGCGATGTCAGCTCCTCTATTTATCAACCTCTTCGATAGCGCAGCTGCTATAGGGGATACACCATTTGCCAGCGCCTCCGCGAATTGTATTGTTTCTTCGTCTATGCTTGCCTTGGGGAACAATTCTGAAACTATGCCAAGAGACTTTGCCTCCTCGCCTGTGATCCTTTTCCCAGTGAGTATGATGTATGAGGCCCTTGAACTGCCTATGAGTTTTGCTAGCCTCTGGCTGCCTGACCATGCAGGAAGAAGCCCTATCGTTACCTCAGGGAATGCAACCTGCGCCTCAGGAGTAGAAACCCTTATGTCTGCAGAAAGCGACAGCTCGAACCCCCCTCCCAGTGCAAGTCCCTTGATCTCAGCTATGACTATTTTTGGAATTTCCTGCAGCAGTTTGAATATCCTCTCCCCTTTCCTCGTATATTCCACGAAATCAAACAGTCCGGGAATGAATTGGGTCAATTCTGCCCCAGCAGAGAATGTTTCCCCTGATCCAGTTATGATCACGACCCTAATTTCCTTGTCGTCCCAGATCTCCTTGATGGCTGATTCAAGGTCGTTGAGAAGGTCAGAATTGATCAGGTTGTGCTTTGGATGATTCAGCAGTATTCTCGCAACATAATTGCTTCTTTTCTCCAGGATCAGGCTTGAATATTTCTTCTCTCCCTGAGGAACTGACGTCACCTCCGATGTCTTTTCCTCCTTCTTCTTAGATGGGGCGGCAAATGATCTCACCGAAATGATTTCCTTCAGTTTTCCTGCCTCAATTGACTTCGCTGGCTTGAAAATGTTGAGTCCATATGTTTTTGATATGTTCTCAAGCATCTTCTTCAGCTCTGCATTTGTAAAGCTTTTTGCAACTGACATCGGGCCGAATGGCCTGTTGAGACCAAGCTTCACTGCCGTCTCTATCTCGTCAGGGAGAGCAACCTGCTCCTCAATCAGCTTAACCGCTTCATTGATCTCTATTGCGAAAATGTCCATTATGGTTATCTTCTCGCTGGGTTCTGCCTTCGGAATTGCGGCCTTTCCAGTCGACCAGTCATAGAATCCCTTTCCAGTCTTCTTTCCCATTTTGCCATCAGCAACCAGCTTGCGAATGGAAGTGCATTTGTTGTACTCATCCGATATTGTCTTCGCGTAATAGTCGAGTGAATGTGCCACCGTGTCCAGGCCGACGAAATCCATCAGTTCATATGGTCCCATTGGAAGCCCCTGCCCTTTAGCGTAGGCATCCAGCTCCTCTGGCTTTTCAACGTTCCTGTCAATAACCTGGCAGAAGAACAGCATGTCTGGCGCGTTTATCCTGTTCACTATGAAACCTGGCGAATCCCTGAGTACTCTTACTGGAGTTTTTCCTATGCTTTCGGATATTTTCACTGCCTTCTCGAAATACTCATCGGCAGTATCTTCTGACCTTATTACTTCGACCAGCTTCATCCTGTTTGCAGGGTTGAAAAAATGGAGGCCCAGTACCCTGTCCTTGTGTTTCACATCCTTCGATATCTCTGAAATCTTTATGTTAGAGGTGTTCGTTGCAAGTATTGCATCCCTTCTGCATACCTTATCAAGGGTCGCGAAAATATTCTGCTTCAGTTCCACTATCTCGGGAACTGCCTCCACGACCAGGTCGGAGTCCTTGACAGCATCCTCAAGGTTGCTCACGTAAGCTATCCTCTTCTTAATGTCATCCCCTTCACTCTGTTTCAATATACCCTTTTCCGTCATCTTCGCGATGTTGTCACTGATGTACTTCTTTGCCTTCTCAAGTGCTTCGGGGATACTGTCATCGAGGTTCACCTCATTTCCGAACTGTGCGAAAACCAGGGCAATTCCTCTACCCATCTCTCCCGAGCCGATGACTGTTACTTTCATTTTATCATTTCCTTGCTTTCATAATTGTGGAAGACAACTTCTGTACAGAGAAAATGTCCCCGCTTATCTTCAGTTTTCCCTGCATAAAGGCCTTAACTCCATCCAGTTTCCCTGTGAACACATCTACAAGTACCTGGTCAGCAGCAGTAATTGTTGCTGATGGAGATTGTTTATTCCCTTCCGCGATATTGATCCCGCCATTACTCAGGTCAACGTAGAATGGCTTGCCATCTGAAACGTTAAATTGGAAACTTTTATTAAAAGATATTATTTCCGTCTTCAGATCAGGCTTCGCATCAAGCGCCTGTATGGTCTCCTTAAGTAAGTCAAAAGAACTCATGGTAAATTATGGAATGAAACCAAAAAAACTTTTCTATCTAGTTTAATGGTCAGGATCGAGTTTATTCTCCCTTTCATGGCTTCTTGATTCCAATTTTAGACGGCCACCAGTTGTATTTTTTCATAACCAGCATAAGGGCAGGTATGAAGAAAAGCCAGGAGATCATAGTGTCGATAAGTACCCCCACTGTCAGTGAAAATCCAATCTCCTTGATCATTGCTATGGGGCTGATGATCAGAGCACCGAACACCCCTGAGAGTATGAGCCCCAGTGCAATTATGACTCCTGCATTTTCTTTCAGTGCCTCGGTGACTGCATCCTCGTCACTCTTCCCGCGCATTACTTCCTCCCTTGTCCTTGTGACAAGGAATATGTCGTAGTCCAGTCCGACACCAAATAGCGTCACTATGACAAACAGCGGTCCAAATACAACTATGGGGAGGTGTAAAAGGTAATAGAATACGCCATAGAATACGACAACTGCGGCGAGAGCTGACGTCCCTACGTTAAATAGCAGCCTTAGCGGAGTGAAGAGCGAAGATAGTTGATACGACAGTACCAGGAAAATAATTATGGAAAGAATCTCAACGATCCGGAGGGTGGATAGTGATATGTAGTTTGAGCTGTCGAGTAGCCCCTGCGACGATCCACCTATCAGGTACGATGTTCCGTGTGGCACAGTGTTCGCGATCAGGGAGTCGAGGCTGTTCATTGAGTTAATTGCTCCCTGCGAGAATGCAACGTCCTTAGTGTAGACCTGTATGAGTACAGTCATTCCATTCTTGCCTATGAAGCTCTTCGATTGATTCAGGATTAAGGAAATGGAGGAATTGCTACCACTCAAGCTGTTGAGCTTCACCAGGTTCCCGAATGGATACGTAACCGTCGAAATAGACCCTATGTAGGACTGGTTGAGGATGGCAGAGGAGATGTGGTTTAGCATATTGAGTTCTGACTGATTGAAATGCCCACCAACGACAAGTGGACTCGTGAAATTTATGAGGATGAAATTCGGGGACAGGACGTCGTAAGAGTATCTTGCTGCAATCTCATAGTACCCTGTTTTTCCGGGGCTGCTTGGAATCATTGAGAATAGGTCAAATGACGTTGGAGTCACTTCGTAAACTATCAGTGATACCACAAATACCAGCACAAGCACAATCACCATGAAGTTCCGGTGCTTTCTGCTGACTCCAGCCACCTTGTTAAAATCAAGCCTGCTCTTGGAATGGTTGATCCTCTTCTGGAACATCTTGAGGAATGACGGCAGGAGTGTCAGGGCAACCCCCAGCGAGGCCGTGATGCCAATTGCATTCACATATCCTCCAACCCCTATGAGTGGTATGTCCGATACTGCCAGCACAATATATGATATAACCACTGTAAGTCCGGAGGTAAATACTGCGTGTCCTGCCCATTTCACCGTATTCTCTATCCTGTCTGTTGCCTTGCTCCTGAAATAACGGTTAAGCATGTAGACTGAATAGTCGACGCTGAGACCCAAGACCAGGATTGCGCTTATGGTGGTGACAATGA
>JAKAUZ010000009.1 GCA_021817415.1 Thermoplasmata archaeon
CCGAGGAGTCCCACAAAATAGTTTAAATCGATTGGATATTTACCGTGGTATCGTGGATAGGTGGCAGAGCGGTCATGCGTGGGACTGCAGATCCCATCTAATAGGGTTCAACTCCCTACCTATCCTTTATCAAAGATAGTGCAATAATTATTATACCTCCAGTGGTTATACATGCGTGAACCCTCTTACGAGACATAGAAAACTACTGGAAAACAAAAAAGTGGAAAGATGGTATGAGAACCTGAAAGCAAGATCCCAGGTGACTTCTGACATTTATTTAAGAAATTTTGGCCTATGGCTTGAGTATCTTCACCTTGATCCGGAAACGGTCATTATAATGGCAAGGGACCATTTCGATGACTTCAAGGGTTCTGTTTCGGATGTAATAAGGGGACTTGAGAAAAAAGGTACAATGGGAGCTTCTATATCAACGGGCATAAAGCCTATGATATCTTACCTAAAATTTTACAACGTGTCAGTTAAGCTTGGAATCAATATCAGGAATGAGAACCGCAACCTGAAAGCCGAGAAAGAGGTTATACCGGGAAAAGACAATCTTGCAAAGATCCTTAGGATGGCAACACTCAGGGAGAGAGTTTCAATCTCTCTTATGGCATTCTCAGGGCTTAGGCCTGAGGTTCTCGGGAATATAGACGGGTCCGATGGCCTTGTGATCGGAGACATCCCGGATCTCAGAATTACTGAAGGGAAGGTAAACTATGATCATGTTCCTGTACAGATAAATGTAAGGCCGGAACTGTCAAAGATAAGGACTGCCTATTTCACGTTCCTTGGCCCTGAAGGTTCAGAATATCTAAAAGAATACCTGGAATTAAGAATCGCTTCGGGTGAGACACTGAAGAAGAACACGCCCGTTATTGTGCCGGTTGAAAAGCAATTACTCGAAAAGAAGAACCGCTTTCTCCTTACTACATTGCTTCTTAGACGGATAAAGGGGACCATAATTAAGGCCGGTTTTGAATGGCGCCCGTACATATTCAGGATATACTTCGGTACTAATCTGGATAGTGCTGAAGCGAAAGGGCTTATATCGCATCCATGGCGGCAGTTCATCATGGGCCATAAGGGAGACATTGAAGAGACGTACACAAAGAGGGAAGGCAAAATAGAGGAAGGACGGGAACAGTATTCTAAATGCCTTGACTACTTAGAGACAAGCGAACATGGCATTAAAGAAGAGGATGTCGCTAAGATAACCTCCAATACAATGAGGGAGACGACCATAATGATCCTTGAGGCTGCATACGGCATGCAGCTCTCGGATAAGGAAAAAGAGGAACTCATGGGCCTTGAGATAAACGAGCTTCAGGATAGGTTAAAGGAGATATTCAGGGATAAAAGGGCAGAGATCCTTAACAATGGCAATAAGCATAAGACCATACCTGAAAGGGACCTTGAATCATATCTTAACAAGGGATGGGAGCTTGTACAGATATATCCCAGGGGAGACAAGGCAGTTATCAAGCTCCCCTTATGATTTAAGAGGTTTTACAGTATTCCGTTCGTCATTGGAGACGACATAAACTTGGTGACTAAGTACATTTATATTGACGAGAGTGGGGAACTGGGCTTATCGAAAATGAGTTCCAAAGTCCTGATTATATCGGCACTCATTGCAGATGATTCTCGCAAGTTAGACCGAATAATAAAGAATGCAAGGAGATACAAATTTAGCAAAGAACTGAGAAAGGCAAAAGAGATTAAGTTTAACAAGTCGAGTCACGAGCTTAAGAAATACTTGATAATGAAATTGAATGAAACTGCTCAATGTCGCGGTGTCCATTGTGTACTCTACAAGAAGAACCTGACAAGTGAATATTTGAAGGACCATAAGCACAAGCTCTACAATTATGCAGCTGGACAACTTGCAAAAGCTATCGTTTTAGAATCATGTAACGTTGTAGTCAGGATTGATAAATCGAAGGGAAAACAAATCCTTAGAGACGATTTTAACAAATATTTTGAGAGAAATCTTAGAGACGGGTCTCTCATAGATGGAATAAACATATTTCATAGCCAGTCTGAGAATTTTAGCTGACTACAACTTGCGGATTTGCTCTCGGGGGCAGTGTACCAGAAATTTAACAACCAAAGTCCTCTTTATGTTAACCTGATAAATCAGTCCACCTTTCCTCAATATTTCAAGGAATTATGGAAATGAAAAATTTAGACAGCGCCGGTTGGTACTTTTAGGCGTGCACCTCAAGGTACACTTAACCAACCGGTCTTACCCGTGTTCTAATATGGTTAATAACGATATAAACGTTTACACTGCGCACATTGAGTAACAGTATTGATTCTATATTCAAAGTACTCTAATATAAAGCATTTGTCAAGCTGCTTTCATGACAACCCGTTATCACTGTTAAACTTCAATTAATTAAGTATGGATCCTCTTTTCGATCTATCGACAGGGAATCGGAAAAATTAAGGGTTATATCTTCAATAAAAGATGGAAACTCGTGCTTCAGCGAACTTAATTGTACATTTAAACACGCGGTAATTGTACAATTACAACAAACGCCATGTACTGATCCCGTGTTTAATGCACACCCAAGGAAACAATCAAACCTAAAATGTGTGTAGAAGTTATAACCCTTGTGCTGTTTTTGATTATGGCCACAATTTGAATCCATGCAGCGGCTTAACGCCGAAAAGGCAGGTGAAATACTACGGAAAAGCCCACAAAACAGGGCTTAAATCAAATTATAAGAGGTCATTACAAAAATATTTTGCGGGATCAGTGATGATCATCAGGCAGGCATGCACGCTTCCAGGCAGCGAACCTGATGGGAGAGATAATTTCATGTTTCCTCTGAACCCCGAAAAGAGCCTTGGATACCGTCCTGCTGACAAACTCATACAAATCGTCCGCAGATTCGGGATATTTTCCCGTGACCTGCCTGTATTCGTCACACAGGTCCCAGAACAGCGCAGCTTTCCATGTCAGTGGGTGCGACCCCTTAGTCTGCAAAGAGGTCCCTCTGCTGGTCCGGATGTTCCTGATTCCATTCCAGGCGCTCATTCATCTGCCTGATGTGCTCCCGGACCTCATGGAGGTACTTCATCCATTCCGCGCAGCAAGAGGTTTCCTCATAGGGGACGGCACCCCAGATATCCAGAAACTGATCATCTCGCGAAACCTTTTTGGCAGGGATTTTGCGCCTTGAGGGTGCCGATCAGTTGAACTCGTATTCATAGACAACCATGACCTGCGTTGATGGGTCAGTTTCCCTGAGCTTCTCAATGGTTCCCCTTGCTTTCTTGAGGTTTTCAGCATATCCCACTATGATTCCGTTTCCCTTGTCAGATATGTAAAAAATGATGTTTTCCCCGAAATAAGGAAAGAGTTTTTCCACACTGCTCGAGATTATTGAGAGGATCGTGGAATCGGTTTTGGTGAGGTCTATCTCCGCTACTGCGTTGATTACACGGTTCTTCTCCATCATTGCAAGCCTTTTCCTCACCACTGAAGGTTTCGCGTTGAGTTTCTCCGCTATATTCAATACGGGTAACCTTGGGTTCACCTTCAGGATCTCAATAATTTCGAGATCCATTTTTCCAAATGCCATGTTTAACTGCCTCGGCTCGGGAATATATCTCATGAAAGGTTCCCCGAGTTTACCGGCTGCATCATTTATGAACTCATAGATCTGTTTCTGATCCTTTCCATTGAACTCGTAAATTGTGATCTCCTCAAGGCATTTGAACTTAGAAACAATCCGATCCGATTCATAGCCTGAATTTCTGAACGCTGCGAATCCACTGATCAGCCCCTTGATCTGCGGATTTACATGAAGAGAGAATTTTCTAATGATGCCGGACTCCTGCAACCTGGAAACGCGATAATTGAGAGCCTGTGCAGAGATGCCAATTTTCTCTGAAATTTCACTGAGAGGCGTACGGGCGTTCTTCATCAATTGAAAAATGATCCTCTTGTCGGTTTCGTCCATGGAAAGAAAATATTTGGTAGGAATTAAATGTATTTCATTTATTTGAACTAGTTCTTTTTGGGTTTCTGCTGAACAGGAGGCTAACCATTGCAGGGAAGTAAAATACCCGTATCACAAAGGTGTCAAGTATCAGTGAGATTATGAACGCAATGCCAAGCTGCTCTAGAAAACCTGAAGGGATCAATGCAAGCACTCCGAGTGATGCAGCAAGTATCAGCCCAAGAGAAGTAACGACTTTTCCAGAACCTACCATGGCCCGCGAAATTCCCTCGTTCAGATCTCTGGAATTCATTTCTTCCCTTACCCTTGAAATTATGAAAACTGTATAGTCGTTTCCAAGGGACATAAGTATGACGAATAGTATCACCGGAATAAGATAGAGAAATGCCTGATGCAGGAGATATGTTGATATGAAATAGACGAGCGTAGCAGTCCAGCTTATGCTTATTAGCGTTCCACTTACAGATATTATTGAGTATTTTATTGATCTGAACGAAATAAACAGCACTGCTGATATCACCACCACAATCAGAATTTCAAGTTCCGGATAGGTTACGGAGTTCTGGTTCTTTTCGTCTATGACCTGCGATGTCAGTCCACCAACTATAAGGGAGGGGTGAGATCTCAGGGCACTGACTGTGTTTATTGCCTGCTGGCTGTAAGGTCCATAGGAGGAAAACGCTATGAAGTATGCATACCTGCCGTTGTCTACCATGAATGACGAAAATAGTGGTTCCGAGGTGAGGTTGTTAAGGTATGGGCCTGAGGTGCTTTGAATACCGCCTGTCGTATTGAGGATAGAGGCAGTCTTCTGCAATGCCGCTATATCATTTGAAGTCAGTTCTCCTTGTGAAGTGCCATTTAGGGGCACTATGACCTCAATGGGATATAGCCTGTTTGACCCGAAGCTGTTCTCAATCTGATTCAGCGCATTCACACTGGATAGGCCCTGTGGAAGCCCGGTATTGAAATTGTATGATGTGGGGGCAGTCAGAATGGTATATACTGCAGGGGCTGCCAGAACAAGAATAAGTGAGATCACTGCGATCCTGTGCCTGGTGGCAGTCTTGGAAGTTCTGTAGAAGATTGATTTTTCGTGATATCCTGATTCAAGTGGCTTCATGCCGGATTTCATGAAAATCTTGGGACCAAGGAATTTCATGATGGCCGGAAGCAGGGTAACCTCCATTATTACAGTCATCATTATAGCCAGTGAAAGCACAATTCCCCATGTCCTGAAGCTTGGGAATACTGCAAACATCGACAGGCTGGCAGATACTGTAACTCCACTAATAAGGACGGCCTTTCCGGCTTTGGAAACTGCAGTTTCAAGGGCCGCATCCGGGTCTTTTCCCTCCCTGAGCTCCTGCCTGAATCTTGCCAGTATAAATACAAGGTAATCGGTGGCAACACCAAGTATGACAGCGGTGAGCGTATAATTAACAACATAGTTTACCGGCTGAAAGAGAATTCCCGTAATGTATATGGAAATATATCCGAGAGCAGTGGCAATTGACACCATCACCAGGCTGAGTATTGAAGCCTTATATGATACCAGGGTAACGAATACAGCAATTGCGAGCAGAACAAATATAAATGCAAAGGCAAAGCCGGATGAACTTGTTACCTGCTGGGTCTGATATGCTATTGCCCCCACTCCGGTCACTGACGCGGTTGTTCCAAAGAACTGCTTGGCCATTAAAGAAACCACAGGCGTGGCTGATTGAGACGGCGAACTTCCATTTTTGTCCAGATAGGATGATGGCGAATTGAAATTGACATTAATGATGAAATACTGCTTGTCAGGACTTATATAGCTGTCTGCAAGGAATTTTGGCATACCTGAAAGCCCGAAGTTCTTCACAAAGTAAAGCCCAGGGTCTGCAGATATAAGTGTGGAATTGACTGTCTCTGGCGTCAGGTTAGTAGCTGTAATCCGGTCAACTATGTTCGCTGTGAGAGCCGATAAACCATGAGTGTAGTTTAAAACATTCAGTTCCCGGGTAGCAGCCAGAATATATTCATTCCCTGGATAAACGCTTGAAGCGGATAAATTGATGGCGCTGCTCACAGCAGCGAATGCTGTACTACCTGAGACAGATGAGTCTGTTATGGTGCTGTTGATAGCTCCAATGAATGTCTGTTCGTAAGATGTGTTGCTGTAGCCTGCATCCTGAGCAGCACTGAATATGGATGATCTGGTATACCCATCCTTGCTCCAGTTCATCAGGAAGGCATTTGGGAAGTCAAAAACTGTCGAGGATGCCAGAGTTGCATTTGCGTACACTTCTCTCACAATCCCCGAAAATCCATTGATATAAATCGAATAAGCAGTGTATGGGGAATCAGTAGAAGTGAGATTTGATACCCCTCTGGATAGAAGATCAGACTGGAGCTGAAGTGATGTGTTGGCAACGGCAGTGCTGTACGGGTTCTCATGGACCAGAATTATCAGGCTCTGGTTTGACGAGGAAACGTTTGCCATTATACTGCTTGCAACAGAGGATTCCGAAGTGCTGTTTGATGGAGTAGTGTTTGAGTAGGTTATCATGGATGAGTAGCCCATTAGAGCTGGAACTGCCGCTACCATGATTAAAACCCAGGCTATCAGAACCAGTTTCCTTCTCTTTATCAGTGTCCGAGAAATTTTCACAAATTGGAATTGAAAGGTTGTAGATAAGATTGGATAAAAAATATTTTTATAAATTTCAGTATGGAATTCCTCACGGACTTAACACCGCTTCCATGATTAAATTAGTGGCCGCATTTGACCAGGCATGGCCATGGGTATTTTCAGAGATGCGAATTAAACCAGTCCAGCTTTCTCTGGAGTCTGTCCTTCATGTTCTTTGGAACCCCCGTCTTGCATGTTCGTGCCCGTCTCCCATATACCTCACCAGAAGCGATACAATACTGTTCATCCTGAGAGCAGTATACATCTGTTCAGCCTGCTCAATGGGACATCTGTAATCATTCTCTCCGTGAATGAACATTGTTGGATTCCTGCCAGTTCTTTAGGTTGCATTATTTTAGAGCCTTTTGATTTACAGCTTTGAGAAGATCCTCATAAAGGTCAGGAATATATGTTTTAAATTGGATAGATCAGAAATCTCACACAGAAAGCCAGATGCAACTTGCGCTAGATTTAATCCTTATTTTCGTCCTTCTTCTTGAATCCTTTCACTATGCCTTTACCGAATCCTTTTACCACATCCGAACCTTTCTTGGCAACATCCCCTACTATTT
>JAKAUZ010000005.1 GCA_021817415.1 Thermoplasmata archaeon
GGATGAAGTGGAGAGGTACAAGGAGGAGATTCCGCTTTATGCAAGAGTACAGCATCTTCAGTACGTCCCGACCCTAGAGGAGATAGAGATAACGGTAAGGGGTTCTCCCGTCTGCATCTCCGGCGAGGGTACAGAAGACTCGGAAGTCTCTGGACACAGAGACCTTCCCCTGGTTGAAACCAACAGGATAAGAGGTGGAATGGCTCTTGTCATCGCTGAAGGTCTCATACTTAAGGCTTCGAAGCTGAAGAAATACGTCAAGAATCTCAACATGGAAGGTTGGAATTTCACTTCCGAAAAGACACAGGGAAGGGACGTTTCGGCCAACTACAATTTCCTGAAGGAAATAGTTGCGGGCCGGCCGGCTCTTTCTTATCCCTCCAGAAAGGGAGGTTTCAGACTGAGATACGGAAGGTCAAGGAATACTGGACTCGCAGCGATTGCCATAAATCCTGTGACCATGAAGACGCTTGATGACTTCATAGCAGTCGGAACCCAGGTCAAAATTGAAAGACCGGGGAAGGCAGGGGCGATTGTTGCCAATGACAACATTGAAGGCCCAACCGTATTGCTTAAAGATGGGTCGCTTGTCAGCCTCAAGACGTTTGAGGATTACGATCGCGTGAGAGATTACATTTCTGAAATAGTGGACTTAGGAGAGATTCTGATATCATTCGGGGATTTCATTGAGAATAACAAGACTGTATTCCCGGGTGCCTTCACCACCGGATGGTGGGAAAAGATAGCAAACCAGAAAATAGGGGAGGTGCCTGTTATAGCTGGTGAAGAAGATGCAATTAGACTTTCCATGGAAAAGCGTATACCTCTTCATCCCTCCTACACTCTCCTTTGGCATGATACTGATCTTGAATCTATTAGGAATGTTTCATTGATGATTCAGGAGGAAGGGCGGGTGGAAAATGGAAGGCTGTTTCTTCCCAGGAATGATATAATCAAGTCTTTCCTGGAGGATGTTCTCTGCGAGCATGTCTGTGAGGGTGGCTTGATCATTGACAGATATCTCTCGCTCATAGTACCGATGGGACTTCGTGTGGAGGATGGTAAAATAGTCAGGAAGAAGGAACTTGAAGACGGTGATTTATTTGAGAGCCTGAGCAAGGCCGCGACCTTCCCCATATATCCAAGAGGGCCTTCCAGGATAGGCGCAAGGATGGGAAGACCGGAAAAGGCTGAGGAAAGGAAAATGTCCCCGCCGGTCCACGCCCTATTTCCAATCGGGAACGTACTGAAGAATCAAAGGAATCTCAACAAGTACGTACAACTGACTGGAGCTGAAATGCAGTCCAGAAGATGCCCATCGTGTGGGACTGATACGTATGACAATATATGCCCGAACTGCAGAACACATACCGTCGCCTCTGGCGAAACCAGAAAGTATGACATTGACCTTTCAGATCTCCTAGCTGACAAGGCCAGGATATTGAATGTAAAGATACCTGAAAAATTCAATGGAGTCAAGGGACTGCTTTCAGCCAATAAGACACCTGAGCCAATTGAGAAAGGTATGCTCAGAGCGGTCCACTCCGTTTTCCCCTTCAAGGACGGAACGTGCAGATTTGATATGTCCGATCTTCCCGTTACCTCATTCAAGCCTAATGAGATAGGACTGTCGGTGGAGAAGGCAAAATTGCTTGGTTATGTTGTCGATCATTATGGTCATCCGCTGGAGAACGGTGATCAGGTAGTAGAGCTGTTCCCTCAGGATGTGATACCAAGCAAAAAGGGAGGTACGTATCTCCTGAGAGTTTCGCAGTTCACGGACGATCTTCTTTCCAAATTTTATGGACTTGAAAAATACTATATGGCGGAATCCAGGGAAGATTTGATTGGTGAGCTTATAATTGGGCTGGCCCCTCACACTTCCGGTGGAGTCCTCGGAAGGATCATCGGATTCACGGATGCTGACGTGGGATACGCCCACCCCTTCTATCACGCTGCGAAGAGAAGGAACTGTGATGGCGATGAAGATTCCATAATGCTCCTCCTGGATGGATTGCTGAATTTCACCAGAGACTTTCTCCCGAGTACAAGAGGAAGCCAGATGGATGCGCCGCTCGTTCTCTCGCTGAAAATAAATCCATTGGAGATTGACAAGGAAGCATTAAATCTCGATATCACAGGCGATTACCCCATAGAACTTCTGGAAATGACAAGGAATTATCCGTCACCTTCTGAGATATCAAAATATGTGGTAACTGTTGCGGAAAGGATAAAGAAGGGAGAGCTTTATCCTCTGTGCAGATTTACGGACGACGTGTCATCCATAAATCTTGGAACGCTCAATTCCAACTACAAGTATATAGAGAGCATGGAAAAGAAGCTCGAAATGCAGCTTGAACTTGGTAGGAAATTAAGATCAGTAGATGTATCTGATATGGCTGAAAGAATTTTGAAATACCATTTCATTCCTGATATAATGGGTAACCTGAACAAATTTGGGTCCCAGACATTCAGATGCACCAGCTGCAACACGATATACAGAAGGCCACCTCTTTCAGGCAAGTGCACGAAGTGCGGAACCAATCTGATAGGTACCGTTCACAAAGGCAACATCACAAAGTACCTTGAATTCAGTTACAAGATATCTAACGATTACCAGGTGAGTGATTATATCAGGCAGAGAATATCCATACTTAGAGATTCAGTCAATTCAATATTCATTGAAAACAACAATTTTCACGAGAATCTGGAAATTGAAAATGATGAATTGAAATCAGATTCCGGAAATGAAAGAAATTTAACCCATAAAACGCTTGAGGATTTCAATGATTCCTAAAATCTACTTTGTAGGGACTGCCGGGGCTGGAAAATCCACGATGGTAAATGCATTTAAGGAATGGATAACACAACTAAGTTATGACGCGATCACGGTGAACCTTGACCCTGGGGCCGAGTATCTTCCCTATACCCCGGACATAGACATACGGGAAGACATATCTCTGGAGGGGGTTATGAGCGAATATAACCTTGGACCCAACGGAGCTCAAATAGTGTCCGCAGATTTGATGGTGGAGGACGTCCAAAAGATCAAGGATCTGGTAGAGAGTTACGATAGCGATTACGTCCTGATTGATGCCCCGGGTCAGTTGGAACTGTTCGCATTCAGAGAATCATCAAGGGAAATCATAAGACAGATGGACCCGGAAGCAAGTTCAATGATATATCTTTTTGATGCAAGCTTGCTCAAAACTGCATCAGGATACATTTCTTCCCACTTCCTGGCGATGAGCGTTCTCACTCGGTTCAGTATCCCATTCCTGCCGGTGATCTCAAAGGCTGATTTACTTGTCCCCGAGGAGAGGAGGAATATATCAAAGTGGGAGAGCAACAGCGGAGAACTGCTGGAAAGCCTCAGGGAAGAAAGGGCAACGATTGACATCCAATTCGCTGAATCCATCATTTCAAGCGTGAAATCACTTGATATCATTGGGGCAAAATTACCGATCTCGTCAGTCAATTCCGAGGGACTTGACCAGCTTTATTCCTACCTTCAGGGAATTCTGGAGGGAGGAGAGGACCTGGAAAAAAGATAGTGTCTGCCATAAATAAGAAAAGTATATATATATCGTCTGACATACGTATGATTATGACTCACAATACTATAACTGGAAAGAGTAATCCGTTTGTTTCTCCAGACGATGAGGAACTGGCCAGGATTGTTGAATCCCTCAAGGTGAAGATAAGAATTGTTGGTTGTGGCGGCGCAGGAACCAACACAGTCAATAGGTGCACCAGATCAGGCATATACGGCGCAGACCTGATAGCAATGAATACTGATGCGCCACATTTGCTGACTGTACAGGCCAATAGGAAGATACTGGTCGGAAAAAGACTGACCGGTGGGCGAGGTGCCGGTGCAATACCCCAGATAGGGGAAGAGGCAGCAAGGGAGAGTTACGATGAAATAGCTTCCTCATTAGGAAACTCCGATATTGTCTTTGTCACATCGGGGATGGGTGGGGGGACGGGAACTGGAGTTGCCCACGTAGTTGCTGAAATTGCAAAGCAGCAGAAATCACTTGTTATCAGCATTGTCACCTTACCATTCTCCGCAGAAGGAAGGGTAAGAATGGAAAATGCACTTTTCGGGATAGAGAAACTGAAGAAGACGTCCGACACCACGATAGTGATTCCAAATGACAAACTACTTGAGATTGTTCCAAGACTTCCTCTTGATCAGGCATTCAAGGTGGCTGATGAAATTCTAATGGAATCGTTGAAGGGACTGACTGAAATCATAACAAAACCCGGGTTAGTGAATCTTGACTACGCGGATATACAAACAATAATGAAAGAGGGAGGAGTTGCAATGATTGGAATTGGGGAAAGTTCGGGCGGAAAAGCCACAGTAGAAGAGGCAGTGATGGAAGCTGTTACGTCCCCACTGATTGAGGCTGACATTTCTTCTGCAAAGGGAGCTCTTGTAAGAGTAATTGGTGGAGAGGACATGTCCGTATCCCAAGCTGAAACTGCAGTCAGGTTGGTCCAGGAGAAGATCAATCCGATGGCTAGAATTGTCTGGGGAGCATCCATAGACCCGACATTAAATGGAGAGTTCAAAGTACTGGTAGTTCTGACAGGAGTAAGTTCGCCATATTTCCTTGGTTCCTCAAATAACGTTTCCATAAAAGGCATCAAAGGCCTTGACGCGGAAGTGGATTCGGTGATGTAAGATGGATAACAATAGAAACATGAAAGTGATGAGTGGGATTCTGGGAATAATAGCGTCTCTGTTCTTCCTGGTCTTTCTGTACCAATGGGCGCACGTAGTAATCAGAGCTATGCTCTACATCAGCGTTGCTCTGCTTGCTCTTGCACTGGCTTCCTATCTGATCATAGGAAATGCAGACAATGGAGTAGCGCGACTCATACCAGTTTCATACCTTGTAGTGGGATTGGCGCTGGTATATGCAGTCGTCATCCTTGCAGGAGGAGCAAATACGTTCCTGTATCTGTCACTTGCAACAGCCATGATAGCGGGAATAAGTTTCTTCTCATCAAGCTATGCAACAGGATATTCCCACAGCACAAAAAAGGCCCTGAAAATACATTAATTTTTTAATTCTTTATTTTCAAATTCCAGTCTTTTTTTATTGATGCATTTGGTGCTTCTCCAGGACTGTTGATTGGCAATATTTATTATTCCTCTTTCCATTAAACCCAATGAAAGAAAAGGTCTTCATCTTCGTTGCACTGCCTTACGCCAATGGCGTTCTTCATCTGGGACATATAGCTGGCGCATATCTTCCGTATGATGCATTCAGGAGATTCATGATCTTGAGGGATTTCGAGGTGATTTCCACATCAGGGAGCGATGAGCACGGAACCCCTATCACGATCAGGGCGATGCAGGAAGGATTGGAGCCGGAAAAAGTTGCTTCAAAATTCCACAAAATAAATAGAGAAGTTTTTGAAAAGATGAATATTGAATTCAGCTCTTACATTGAGACTTCAAGTGAAATCCATAAACAGGTTGTAAAGGACTTCATCCTCAGGCTGATAGAGAAGGGTTATGTTTACGAAGGGACCATGGTACAGCCATTCTGCCCTCACGACAACATGTTTCTCCCGGACCGATATGTCACCGGGAAATGCCCGAAATGTGGATATGAAAATGCAAGGGGGGACCAGTGCGAGCATTGCGGAAGTACCCTCGAACCATCGGAACTGATTTCCCCTGTATGTGTCCTTGATGGATTTACGCCTGAGTTCAGGGAGACAAAACACCTATTTTTCAGGCTTTCTGAATTCCAGGATCGGCTGAAGAAGTACATTGAAGAGAGGGTGTACTGGAAAGACAATGTGCTCAAATACTCAAGGAACTTTATATCACAGGGACTAAAGGACAGGCCTATAACGAGGGATCTAAGTTGGGGGGTGGACGTCCCATTTGAAGGGTATGAGAACAAGAAGATTTATGTGTGGTTCGAGGCCCTGATTGGTTATTTAACAGGGGTCATCGTCGCAACTGGGGATATTGAGGCTGCAAAAAGATTGTGGAAGGACCCGGAGTTGAAACACTACTACTTCATGGGAAAGGACAACATTCCATTCCATTCAATTATATGGCCCTCAATGCTTCTGGCACACGGTGAGTACACACTACCTTATTTTGTGGCTGCCAATGAGTACCTCAATTTCCAGGGGAAGAAGTTCTCCAAGAGCGGAGGAATTGGGGCGTCCATGGAGGAAATTCTCGCAACATACGACCCGGAGTATGTTAGATTTGGACTGTTCTATAACCTTCCAGAGGGGCACGATGCAGACTTCTCCATTGAGGAGTTTCAGAACAAAATAAATAATGAACTCATAGATAAGTTTGGTAACTTCATAAACAGGGCACTGATTCTTTCCTTCAAGAAAGGACCGATTTCACTTGATCAGGTGGCTCAGAACAATCTTGACCAGGAGGCGGAAAAGAGGATAAACAGCGCATTGGTTTCTTTCATTAACAATATGAACAGGGTCTCGATCAAGGAGGCTTTCAAGGACTGGCTTGAACTGGCGCGTTATAGTAACATATTCATAACCGAAAGGAAACCGTGGGAAGCATGCAAGAGAGACGACGGAAACTGCAGGGCTTCAATATATACCTCAATGAAAATAGCATTTTCACTGGCAGTGATGGGGCAGGTTTTCTTGCCTGTCACTTCCAGGAAGGTTTTGAAGTGGCTTGGATACGACGCCCCTGTTCCCATAACGGAGAATTTGCTATTTCCCGTTGCACAGGTCAATGGCAAACCGGAGAAATTGTTCGAGAAAATAGTCAATAAAGGGATAAACCTGAAACTTTCAGTTGCCAAGATAGTGAATGTGGAGGATCACCCAAACGCAGAGAAACTTTATCTTCTTGACCTGGAGATAGGAGAAGAGAAAAGAAGGATAATATCTGGAATAAAGGACAGCTACACCAAGGAAGATCTCTTGGGGAAGAAGATAATCGTTGTGATGAACCTGAAACCTGCAGTGATTCGCGGTGAAAAATCAAATGGCATGCTCCTCGCGGCTGAGGATGATGCGGGGGTTCACCTCGTGCTTGCACCCGATGACGTAGATCCCGGTTCCCAAGTGAATATTGGAAATTTGTCGATCGAAGATGGTGAATTGAGCATCGAAGCGTTCAGGAAGATGGAGATTAAGACCTGGAACAACGGGAACAGCATCATACCCGTCTTGAACTATGAAGGAGATAACATTCCACTCCAGGCTGGCGGAAAATCACTCAGGATAGATGGGGAAGTGAAAGAAGGGATAAGAGTCAAATGAAGGGAGATATCCACATCCACAGTAAATACTCACCCGATAGCCATTCTGAACCTGAACTCATAGCAGCCACTGCCAGGAAAATGGGACTGGATTACATTGCGATCGCTGACCATAATTTTTTCAAGGTTCATGAACTTGGTATACTGACAATTCCAGCAGAGGAAGTTTCCTCTGCTGACGGCCATATACTCGCAATTTTTATAAATACTTCAATTCCCAGAGGACTGACCCAGGAGGAGACGATAGACAGGATACACGACGCCGGAGGGATAGCAATCTCAGCTCACCCATTCAGGCTGGTGAACGGAGTGCGGTCAAAATTCATAAACAGGTACGATGCAATAGAGGTCAAGAACGGAAGATGCCGGGTGAACTGTAATCTGAATGCAAGTGCACTGGCCAAAAAATTTGAGAGAGGAATCACAGCTGGAAGTGATGCACATTTTCCAGATGAAGTTGGAAGAACATACATGCAATCTGATGCAATGGATCTGGAAGGTGTAAGAAAGGATATCGTTTCAGGAAATGTAAGCGTTTTTGGGAAAGACCTGAGTTCGAAGGAACAGATGAAGCTATACTGGAAATACGTTGCAGATTATTTCAAGAACGGTTTGAGGAGAGTGTGATCATAAACCCTTTGCCAAAGTTTCTGCGAAAGAATCTATTTCTTTTTTGATGTTCTCATCGTACTCCTTTACAGAAATAACCAGGATGTAAAGATTCATCAGTCCCTTCAATACGATCCTCTTCCCGCCGTCCAGATCAGTTACGATACCTTTCAGCCTTTCTTTGGGAGGACCAATTAGCTCCTCTGCCCCTCCGTAAGTGACTCCGGCCATTGTGGCGAATATCTCAACCTGAGTATTCTGTGGAGCCCTGCCTGCGAGAGGAATCCCGACCTTCGTGACAAGCATCGCTGAATCAACATACGGTTTTTTCAGGAAATCGTTGATTAGGGTCGTGATTATTTCTTCTCTCATTACAATTTAGGGATAAATCTCAATAATATAAAAATTTGTATTAAATCAGTTCAAAGCGTTTCACTCATTATATCTATCAAGCAATAAAATTTCCAGCTTCTTAAGAATGGATATATAAATTGAAACATAAGCGGATAGAATTGAGCCATAAATGGCATCCTCAATTGTGTCACTTAGAGGGATAAGAAACGAATCACGCAACTTAGTGGAAGTTGGGGAGGAAATGTGAATTATGTGGGAAATGTCTGTCGGGTTGAGGAAACTGTACTGGACTTCGCTCATTCGGTAGGTGGGCAATGAGGCGTTCTGAAGCAGGTCTTCCTGGAACCTTCTGGCTATTCCTTCCCTTCTTTCTCCGTAAACAATGAGCGTTGACCCCTTGCCTATTCCTATTGCAATTCTCTTTCCCTCATTCAGTTCGGTGGGTGTTGTTGGAGTTAACGATTCGGACTTCTTCCTTATGGAATCAGTATCAATACTATTAGAAGCTCCAAAAATACAACCAAATAGTTCTGGAAAGGCAAATCTGGCAGGCATTCCTTTCGGAAGGGAAAAGAATTCCCATCCCCTGTTCCTGGCCAACCGTTTAAGGTTTCCCCCTGTTGATATGACTGAACCTTTTCCTTCGGCATGTTCGAGAAATCTTAATGCTGCAGGATTATTACCTGAGTAACTTATGACGACATGTTTCTCCCCTCTGGGATCTGAGATTGCTTCATCCAGTTCAAAATACATGCTCCTGACCATCTCCCTGGTGATCAAGGCAGTCGTGAAAGCATTGCCCTGAGCGTGAACTTTGCTTCCATTGATCTTCAGCGTGTCACAATTTATGATCCTTTCATGAGCCTGTTTGAGCCACGAAAATGGGGGCGACTCTTCCATCTCCAGGACATATTCCTCGTCCAAAACTGATGGCATACATCTGAATCTTTCCCCATGATTTTATGGTATTCATTGCAAATGCACTACTTGCCATTCTAAAGATTCAAATGGGAAATACGTAAAAGTTAATCTAATTATAAATATAAAGGGTGTGGATGTCTCTGTTCTCATTACAGTGAAGAACGATGTCGAGAATTCCAGAAGAATGTTAAGGAGTCTATATGGTGTAAAAGGGGAGTTTGAAGTTATTGTTGTCGATGCGTATTCGGACGATGGAACATTTGAACTTTTCGTAGATGAGGGTAAAAATTTGAGAATGACCGTAGAGAGGAAAAAAGGTAACAGAGCTATGGGAAGGAACAGATGCATTGAACTGTCAACCGGCAGGAAGCTGGTTTTTCTTGATTCGGACACAGAGGTACCTTCGGACTGGATACAGAAGCTGATAAAGCATTCCGACAAGGACATAGTCGCCGGAAAGATAATTCAAAAGAGCGATAAGAGGTGGGGAGATCTTGGTCGGGTGCCAATTTATTTTAAGAATCAGGACGTCACCTTCCCAAGCAATAACCTCATGTACGACAGGAGTGTCCTTGATAATATTGGAAGATTCGACGAAGCGTTTCAAACAGCAGAGGACATAGACCTGAACGTGCGAGCTGTAGAGGCTGGGTTCAGTATAGAGTATGTCGAGGAGCTGGAGATATTTCACTATCCCAGAATGACTTATTTTTCACTGCTGAAACAGAGTTATTACGACGGAGTTGGAAGGAGGATATTGAAGAGGAAACACGGTCTTAAGAGTAGCTTGAACCTTTCCAATGTGAAGAGACATCCAATAATTGAGGTCTCGAGACTTGGTATGGGAATGCTAGGTTATACAATAGGTGAATTCAGATGATTTCATATGTCATCCCCGCACTGAACGAAGAAGGGAGCATAGGGGAAGTGATAAAGAGGATCAGGAACATCGACAGCAGCGGCGAAATAATTGTAGTCGATTCAGATTCTACTGACAGGACGGCCCAGATTGCAAAATCAATGGGAGCAATCGTTGTGAACGAGAGCAGGAAAGGTTATGGACTTGCTTACAAGAAGGGGTTCGCAGCCGCCACCGGGGACATCATAGCAACTCTTGATGCAGACGGGACATACCCGCCTGAGAAAGTCCCGGATCTGCTCAGGGAAATAGAGAAAGGATACGACTTTGTGACTGGGGAGAGACTGAAACTGGCATCGGATGAAGCGATGATCCCGATGCACAGAGTTGGAAACTTGATACTGAATATATTCACCAGGCTGCTTTTCTTTGTAGATATCAAGGACAGCCAGTCCGGAATGTGGGTATTCAAGAGTGACGTATTGAAGAAGATTTCACCAAATGGTGAAGGAATGGAATTCTCCGAGGAGATCAAGATCAGGGCAGCAGCACAGCTTTGCTACATAGAAATACCAATAAAATACGAAAGAAGGATGGGAGAGAAGAAACTCAGACCCTGGAAAGATGGAATAAAGAATTTGCTCTTCCTGATTAAATTAAGAATAAAAGGTGGAATCAGGACAAAGCACGCTAAATGTTCTCGATCCTAGGAGCCAGCAGGAAAGAAACCTTGCCCTTCCCATTGAGTATTGAAGCTTCGATTCTGACTGGAAAATCATTTCCCACCGAGATGGAAATTTCCTGGGTAGACTCCAGTGACCTTATGAATTTAGATAGATAATCAAGAGCGAATGAACTCCTTGCATCGGAATTGTATATGAATTCCTTGGTCATTGTCTTGGGAATCAC
Organism: Thermoplasmata archaeon; assembly: GCA_021817415.1. Lineage (GTDB taxonomy): Archaea > Thermoplasmatota > Thermoplasmata > Thermoplasmatales > JAKAUZ01. The sequence goes on from JAKAUZ010000005.1 coordinate 10,939, forward strand.
AAGCTCTGTAGTTTCAGAGTCTGTTTCCCCCTTCGCAAATATCTTGAATTCGTCCGGTTTAACGTTGAACGTGACTACTTCTGCTATTCCCTCAGCTGCCCTGATTCCAGTATTAAGGTAGCTGATGTCAGTCACAACCTTGTTGGGGAGGTCTATGTTAGGAATTTTTGGAGTCGTCAAAGTGGACGGGTCAATCAGTGGATTGCTGACGTTTAAATTACCCAGTCTGTATGATATCTTCTTCCCGTCATATTTCGTATCAATAATCTCATTCGGTCCACTCAGTTTCAGCAGATTCCTGATTTTATCTATGTCCAGTCCCAGGCTTTCTTCAGTTTCTACTGAAAATTCCTGGAAAGCATCCCTGTTAATCTCCAGAGAGATCATAGCAACATGTGCAGGGTCCATAACTTTTGTGTAGATGCCGTCAGGCCTGAAATCAACCCTTGCTTCTGGAACAAGTGTGATTATAATGTTAGAAAATTCCCTCATAGTTTTTGCGTCAATTTTGATCTGGAGCATATCTATCAGAAACCTAAAAACTCCATCTTTTTAAGGTTTTGGTTTACTTCCTCTTAGTCTCGGAATAACCACATCGTCCACAGGTCAACCTGTCTTCATGCTCTGCGAGGAAAACACCTGGCCCGCATTTAGGGCAGAACCTGCGACTCCTCACAACTTTACCATTCTGTACTGTGTAAATTTCTCTCTTCTCCATCAAATTCACTCCTTCTTTTCTATTAGACCGTTCCTGAGCAGAAGGTAATCCGGTTCCAGCTTCATGGCTGCTTCCTTTGTCTTGTATACCTTTGCATAACCCTCAGTAACTGATCTGCCAAATTCCGTATTTGAGTGGTCTATTATTATCAATTCTTTTGGAACTTGAAGATTAGCAGAAAGTTGTGCCTTCACATCCTCCCTCGAAGGTGCCTTTTCCTTGATGTGAGTTGCAATATATTTCACTTCTATTCTTCCGAGCAGTTTGTTTTCCGTTCTGCTTACTATTTCAATTCTCATTTGCCATCACCTGTTAGCTTACTTATCGCGCTCTGTACTACACTTCTTATGGTTTCTCCCACTTCGTATACAGCTATCCCCTTATCGGGAACGCCATATATAACAATAGCGCCATCCGGAGAGAAATATATAGAGGGGAGTGAAGCAAGATCCTCCTCCCCATCAACTATCATCAACGTCTTCCCCTTAAACCTCAGGGATTCCTCCACTGCATCCCATAACTCCACTGTTATTTTACCCGCAGGGTTCTTGACATGAACCACCCTGTCCCATTTGTCCGGGAGATCAGTGGAATAATTGTTCCTCCTGGTTTTCAGGTCCACTATTGACAGTTTAGGAACGATATTGAATTTTATTGCAGTAGCTGTCACCACGTCTCCAACTGTTATAAGCGTTTTTGAAGCAAAGAATTCCAGCTGTGATTCCTTGGTGATTATCAATTCAGGGGGGCGTGAAAAATATTCCCTGAATTCTTCGGTTACCTCGATATCCCTATCTAACTTTAATCGCATATTCGTCAGAGGTAGTTATGCCTGTTCTTTTTGCCAGTAGAGATTTCTGTGGCTGGAGTATGAACAGATATCCCTTCCATTCGAGAACGGTATCCCCGTGGCATTTGAGATCCTCCGTCACCCTCTTGCAGACTCTGCACGCCCTGAGCTTGATCATTTGCCCTCACCTCTGATCCACTGGATTTTCCCGAGGAAATTCTGCCTCATGGTAAGCCCTATCTTGCTTTCGCCCAGATTTGAATCTGAAAGGGATAAAGCAACTATTCTGGATCTCACCGAATCGCCTATCTTCAGCTCCCTCTTGGTTTCCTTTCCAATCATTCTCCTGTTCTCCTCATCCACTTCAATCCTGTCATCCATCACCTGGCTCAGGTGCAGCAGTCCTTCAACTGGGCCTATCTTTATGAATGCACCAAATTTCTTGACGTCGATGATTTCTCCCTCCACTATTTCCTGGATTGTCGGCTGATATGCCAGGATACTCAAGGAAACAGGCTGGTAAACTCCACCGTCACCATGGACCACGTGACCTTCTCCTTCGAGTTTGGTCTCAAGAACCAACAAATTGAGGAATTTCCTGTCGTTCTGGTCCCTTACAAATTCCCTGTCAAGGACTCCAATTTTCCCTTCCACGTCTGATATCGCAATGGATTTTGCTGTTTCTTCGTATTCACTCCCCAGTCTTTCCGGTGGAACCCTTACTGTTTCTTCAGTCTCAACTATGAAATACATTTACCTCACGTAATGAGACCGTATTTTATAGACGTTAATTATCCTTTCTGAACTACCTGTTCAGCATGTTTTCCAGGCTGAATGTCTTCTCTATCTGTTCCTCGGTGAGTATCTTTTTCTCCCTTATCAGCTTGAGGAATGGCATTCCTCTTTCCTTTGCTTCCTTCACAAGTTCCGCAGTTCTTTCATACCCGATAATTGGATTGAGCAGTAGCGCCGTTCCTGGTGAATTTATCAATGTTTCCTTCGCATATTGGGAATTCAGCTTTATTCCCTTGAGTGCCTTGTCTACCAGTATTTGAATTGACGTTGTCATGATGTCAAAGGAGCCCATGATGCTAGTATAAATTACTGGCGTGAAAACATTTATTTCCATCTCACCGTTTGCAGAAGCTTCGTTGACCGTATGGGCGTAACCTCTTGTGAGGAAAGCGGCCATCGTCACCGCTTCGATTATGCTTGGGTTGACCTTGCCAGGCATTATTGACGAGCCTGGTTGTACAGCTGGCAGGACAAGTTCATTGAAGCCTGCAACCGGCCCAGAATTCATGAATCTGAGGTCCCTTCCCATCTTGATGATGGAACCAGCTAGATTGGAAAGCCAGAATGCTACCCTGTTGAAATCTGATGTGAATTGCTCCACCGACATGAGATTCTCTGCTGGATAGAAATTTTCCTTGTAATAAGCGTTTAAATTTTCATAGACTTTCCCCCTCATTTCTAGCGGCAAATTGGCCCCAGTTCCCACTGCCGTTCCTCCAAGATTCAATCTTCTGAGTCTACCGAGTATGTGTTCTCCCTCTTCCCTGAAGAATTTTATTTCGTCCGCATATGCCCTGAATTCATCTCCAAAAGTAACGGCAGAGGCATCCTGGATGTGGGTCCTACCAGTCTTAACATCGTTAGCGTGCTTCTCTGCCATTTCATTGAGCTGTGATATGATCGTATCCAGGACTTTCAGGAATTTTTTGACTTCGAAATAAAAAGTCAGTCTCATGGCGGCGGGAAATACGTCATTGCTGGATTGGCCGATGTTTACGTGAGTGTGAGGACTCACTATGTCATGCAAACCCTTTGGCTTTCCCATTTTTTCCAGTGCCTTGTTCGCTATGACTTCATTCGTGTTCATGTTTGTGGAAGTTCCTGCACCTGCCTGTATGTATTTTAGCGGGAAATCCCTGTCATCCCTGTTCTTCAGCAGTTCGTCTGAAGCCTCTATTATTTTTTCCCCGATTTCCTTTTTGAGCTTCCCTGCTTCCATGAATGCCTTCACGTATGACCTCTTGATTACAATCAGATGTTCGATAATTCTCCTGTCCATAAATCGGTCATAAGGGAAATTATTCAGTGCCCTGTAAGTTTCCGGGCCATAAAATCTATCATCAGGTAGGTCGATCTCCCCCAGTGAATCTCTTTCTTTTCTGACCATACAGTGAAATGCTTTTTGATAATATATTTTTTCAATATAGATTTGTGGAACTATCCATCTAGAGCCTTATTCTGTTGGACACTTCATCCAGTTCGTCTCTTGTGGGATGCAATGTTCTTGAGAACCACCACTCTTCAAATCCTACCCTGTCACCCCTTTTCCTTGGCAAGACGTGTACGTGGTAGTGGAAGACTGATTGGCCTGCTGCCCTGCCGGTTGCATGCATGACGTTTATCCCATCCGCGCCGAGCGATTCGATCATCCTCCTCCCGATCGTTTTTGCCAGGACAGATATGTCCGAAATTATATCGTCCGGAATGTCAAGAATGTTCTCATAGTGTTCCTTTGGAATGATGAGGGTATGACCGGCGCTGAGAGGATTTATATCCAGGAATGCAAGTAATTCTTGATTCTCGAAAACCTTGCTGACTTCTGCTCTCCCTGCCACAATTTGACAGAAAATGCAATCCTCCTTTGCCATCCGGTTCCTATGCGTATGGGTTTGAAATATTTTGCCAATTCTCAGAAATTGAACCCGCTCCCTTTCTAATCCTGTTCCGCGAAACAATAATCATTTTTCAGATCAGAGGTTTACCGTCTATATCTTCTGGGATCTTGGTCCCATACAACTTGAGTATTGTCGGGGCAAGGTCGTAGATCGATGGCGATATCATTTTTGGTTGAACCCCTGGGCCTATCAGCCCAAATATGCCTTTGAGCCTATGCTGCCCAACCTGCCTTGTTCGATATGCATACTTCTCTTCTGGTATATCGGATGCCCATATGTAACCTGATAAGGAGAACCTCTGGTGGTAAATTTCGTTTGTTATTCCAACTATGTCTGGAGCGTCATCAAGGTGGTCCCCCCAGTATATCTCCCTTCCCTTGAACACGTTTTTGAAGACGTTTTTGCCGTTCTTTGATTTGAAATTAAGCAGAATCTTAGTCAACTCATTCTCCAGCTCTTCCTTCTCCTCATTGTACAGCGGATTGACGTAGAATAATCCTTCATCAAGCGCAATCACCTTGGATCTTTTCCAATCTATGCTCTCTTCCAGAGATATTTCCATCTCTGAATCCATTGACTGTATCCTTTTCAGAATCCTGTTCTGCACGCTGATAGGAAGTGACCTTGCTACCTTGTATAATCCCAGTTTCGTCCCCGCATTCACTACCCTTTCCTTTGTCAGGTGACTTTTCTTTCTTTCCCTGAGTACCAGGAGCCCTTCCTTAGCCAGGAGCTCATTTGCATAGAACTCATCTTCCAGGGGCCCATTTCCGTGATCGCTCATAAGGATCGTGTATCCATCCTTATTTTTTCTTATCATTCTTTGAATGCCTTCATCATTTGCCTTTAAATTCCTCAACATGATCTGCTCATTATTCCACATGAAATGTGAAACGTGGTCGTTCATAAGGATGGATACATGGACAAGATCATGCTCCCACAGCGTTTCAGCCATGTCGAATCTTGACCTAATCTCTTCCTCTATGCCATTCATGGTAACCTCAGGATCCTCATTTTTCGTGAACAGATGAATTCCCTCCTTGGAGTAATTTGGAGGAATCCTGTCCTGGAATTCCTTCGGATAGACCCAATCTCCTTCACCGTGAGGATGCCCAGTAATCAATACCCCATTTATCTTCTTTGGAGGATAGGTTGAAGGCATGTCTATTACTGCTGCCGTATATCCATCCTCTGCGAGAAAGTCCCAGTAATCCGTTCCGTGGAATCCGAGGGAATTTATGTGTGCCACCTTCATGTTCGCCCAGTCTATTCTGGACCAGTAAAAGACCCCCAGTTTTCCCGGATTCTTCCCGGTGGAGTATGCCTTCCATCCCGGTTGAGTCAGGTATGGAATTGTGGTTAGAAGTGGCCCGTGGAGACCCTCATTCCAAAATTTTCCATAACCAGGAAGAAGCCCCTTCTGTATATATGGGATCACCGGATCCCACGTGGCACCATCAATTCCTATAACTACCACTTTCATTTGTCCTCTAATTTTCCGTCTTATAAAACCTTTTAAGGCCTGATCAGTGCGTCCAGAAGGGCTATGGGTTTCATTGCAATTTCAATTATATGAAATGGATGCCTTATCCTGCCCTTTGTTTTCGTCTTCAATCTGGACTGTAAGGCACCATTTTTCAGATATACCTTTGCAGCGTTCCTCAAGTATAGATACCTTTTCTTGAATAATTTCCTGTAAGAATTAAGATCAGAGTGATCATGATACAGCCATGCGTCCTTGAGGAATATCCCCCTGTATCCCTTGCTCAGAGCCCTCAGGTTGGCGTCGTAGTCTTCGCTTGTTGATATGCTTGTGTCAAAGCCACCTATTGCCATAAGAACGTCCCTTCTCCAGGCGGAATTGCCCAGGGGGAGGTACCTGATGTCAACAGGAACCTGATTCTCATAGATAAAATCCTCCACCTCATCTATGTATCTCTCTGCGCCGCTTTTCGGCTCGTAATGCTTTGTCGGCCCCCCATCAAAATCGCACTCTCCTGCTTCTATCGGTCTAACAAGAGTTTCCAGCCAGAACTCAGGAGCGACTTCATCAGTGTCCATGAAAACCACTATATCAGAATTGGTCATTTTCAGTGCTTTCTGCCTGGATTCCACTATGTTACCCTCAAGATGTTCAAGCCTTGCGTGGTATTTATCGCAGACAGATTTGATATCCCAGTTTGTACCTCCGTCAGCAATCAGGATCTCGTCTGCCTTTCTGGTCTGCTTGTCCAGCGATTCAAGTGCATTGGCGATTCGTGGATCGTTCAGGGACGTAATGATCACTGTGATTCTCATACTGATTAATCGCAGTTAATTGTGGTGGAGATTTAATCTTTTACCCAAAGTATTTTAGCGTTCTGTCCATCTGTAATCTGTGCTTACCGTAATATATCCAGCGATCAGGACAAGTACAGGCACCAGGAGGTACGTGGATAGAATACTCAAAGGGCTTAACGATTTCAAATATCCCCACAGGGAAATTGGAATTAGAAAGTTTGAAATTTCTGTAGGTGGAAAGCCCGTTGGCGGGATTCTATCGCAGAAGCTGGGAATGGGGCTACATCGTCGGGTGGGACACCCCAACCACTCCCTCGCTACCGAGGTTGCGCCTAAAGATCCGGATATAGTGACTATTTTTGACATAATCCCTTTAGTTGAAAACTATAACTTTGTTAAAGGAGGATACGATAGGAAGGCTTACGAGATGATGTACGGGAATGCGCTGAATGCAAAAATACTCCTTGCACCAACCAATACCGGAAAGAAGGAAATTGTGGAAAGAATGGGGATTGAGGAAAAGAGAGTCAGAGTAATTTATCATAGCACCGATCTGACAAAATTTTTTCCAGACCCTTCAAGTCCCTACCCAAACGATGGCAAAATCCATCTGGTGACAGTAGGCGATTTCAATCCAAGGAAGAGGTTTGACCTGCTTTATGATATGGTTTCGAGAGAGAAAGAGTTCCATCTTTACCACATCGGACCCGTGAATTCCTGGAAGGACAGGGCAGAGAAAATGAAAAGAGTTGCAGATGCATCTGGGAATATATCCATAATGGGACAGGTAGATGACAGCCTGCTGAGAAGATACCTGACCAACGCAGACCTGTTCGTTTACATTTCAGATGCTGAAGGCTTCGGATATCCTCCAATAGAGGCTATGGCTTGCGGTACTAATGTGGTGGTCAATGACCTGGAGGTTTTCAGGGAAACAATTGGAGATGTCGCAACGATTTCGACTGTAGATAATTTCCAGGACTCAATTTACAAGGCGCTAAACAAGAAGAAGGAAAGTGCTTTCCTGGTGGAATACGTAAAGAAATTCTCTCTTGCAAAGGAGATCAGCAGCATGATTGAATTATACGATGAATTCGAGAGAAATCTGTAGAGGCGTCATATTTATTAATCAATGATTCTTGACTGAAAGATCATGCAGCCTGCAGCGCTTGACGTATCGATAATCAACAATTGCCCTACATATTCCGGAATTGGAAGGTACACTAATGAACTGTACTCCCTTCTCAGTCCTTATTTTAGCCTTGGATACTTCACTCTCCCCCTTACCGACGGGGATGAATTCCCGGGGAAAATAGTAAAAAGAAAGACTACAATCCCGTTTACCTCCGGTTGGTTTTTCGGTTCAATGTTTACCAAAACTGCATTTGATGTGGCGTTATTGAATGGTCTGCTGCATTATGGTTCGGCAATGATCCGTCCCTGGACGGAAGACGGGATAGTGACTGTCCTTGACCTTATCCCTCTAAGTTTCGGCAATAATCGATTGGAGAAACTGGTACTGAAAAGAAATTTGAAGGTTTTTAAAAATTTTTCATTTGTCATAGCCATATCGGAAAGGGTGAAGAATGAGCTGGCCTCCAGAAAATTCCCGGAGGAAAATCTGCATACTATTTACCCCAATATTTCAAAATCATTCTTCCCGATCAATGATGTGGAAAAATCCAAGCTAAGACGGGAAATTGGGATCCCAGCCGACAAGAAACTGGTGATCTCCGTATCCGGTGCGACCAAAAACAAGAACATTGAGATGATTTCAAGAATTGCGAAGGACCTGTCTGGAGATTGCCAGATCATACATGTCGGTTCCAGTGTTGATGGCGTGCTGAACCTTAATAATCTCCCTAATGAAGTCTTGAATAAGCTCTACAATTCGGCAGACGTGTTCCTTGCCCCGTCTCTGGATGAAGGTTTTGGGTATCCACCAATTGAGGCACAGAAGACTGGCCTGCCAGTTGTCGCAAACGATATAGATATTTTCAGGGAGACGCTGGGGGATTCAGCAGTACTTGTAAAGAACTCTGAAGAGGAATATTTAAAGGGTATCAATTATGCCTTAAAAGATGACTCCTTCAGGAAGAAGAGCCTGATAAATTCGTCAAGATTTACTGCAGAGAAATTTGTCTCTGATATGAAAGCAATTTATCAGGATGCGATTAAACTTCTCTAGTGGTCAGATTCATTATCCAGATCCACCGTCCAAAGATGTTGCAGATTCACATGTTTCAAGGCCTGTAAAATTGGAGTCTAGGTGAAAATGCACGGATAGTCTTCATCCATGAGGAAGTGAATATCCTAGTTGTCTTTTACCTTCCAAATCTTCATCTGCTTTTCTAGAAGTTCCGCAGACGTTTCATCGGTGAAAAAGAATATTCTTCCGTCACTGAATTGCATTTTCCTGTTGAGGCCTATTTTTTCCAGTCTTTGGACCATGGCTTCTTTGGATGATTCGGAGAGCATCGGCTGAACGTTTGCAAACCATCTTTCTTTTGGAATACCGTATTTCTCTGGATTTAGGAATTTTATTTCTCTCTTGACCAGATCCCAGTTCCAGCCAGTCTCACTGTATGAGTATATCTTCGTACCTGAAAGTCTGACCACAATGAATGCAAGTATGGTAGCTGCCCAAATTTTCCCTCTATAGTCACGGTTTATTCTGCTGAGGGTCAAGCCGTTACCTATAATGGATGCTCTCAGAATTTCGAAATATCTCTTCAATCGCCCAATTGAACTCGATGCATATCTTCCTTCCCTTCCCCCCTCTTCAATGACCTCATTTTCTCCTATTATTGCTGGAAATTCAAAAATTTCTATTCCCTTGCTGACTGCCCTTGCCAGAAGTTCACAATCCTCTGCGTAGTTCAAGTCCAACCATCCTCCAATCATTTCCATAGTTCTTCTATCAGCATATCCCATAGGCATGATTGTACCTGTCCTGTACTCCTCACCAATAAACTTGAGGGCAGATGAGAGGATTGGGGAATATGTAGTATCAAAATCTATGTTTAGCACTCTCGCTCCCACCGTGTTTTCGTAAGCTAATTGCCTGCCCCTTCCCCGACTGCACCTCTCCCGGATAATCTTGAAATTTTTGAGCCTGGCCGCATAATCCTTCAATATTTCATAAGTGCCGTCCGTCGAAAAGTTGTCCACCACTACCAATTCAACGTCGGCATTAAGGTCAAATTGTAAGGTTATCGAATCCAGTGAGCTCCTTATCGAATTTGAATTGTTGTAGCAAGTTCCATACAAGCTCAGTTCGACCATAATCAATCTCTGGAGTAATAGTTCCATGAAATATAATTTTGCACATTGCTCTGATATTGCGATTTGGAAGTTTCTTTGGCTATTCACATAAAATGAATTCATTTTTGAGTAGAATCTTCACAATTGAATTTACTTTTGGAATCGATTATATATCTGATAAAATTACTGTATCATGCGAAAGGCCATCATAACCGGAATATCGGGTCAGGATGGGTTGTTGCTGACAGAACTCCTCTTGAAGAAGGGGTACGAGGTCCACGGACTCATCAGGAGGAATAGTTCAATGACAGTCGGCAATCTGAAGTATCTGTCTGCTCAAGACATGGAAAAAGTCGTCATCCATTACGGGGACCTGACAGATGCCGGTTTCCTCGCAAAGCTGCTGAAGGAGGAGAAGCCAGAGGAACTTTACCACCTGGCGGCGCAGAGCTTCGTGGGCTACAGCTTTCAGAATCCGTCCTCCACTTATGATGTTAATATAGCGGGCACCCTCAACATAGCGAATGCAATAAAGGAATATTCTACTGACACCAGGCTTTATTTTGCCGCATCATCCGAAATGTTTGGACAACCTGAGGTAGTACCCCAGAATGAAGAAACTCCTTTTAGGCCGAGGAGCCCATATGCAGTATCTAAACTTGCCGGATACTGGACTTGCAAGAACTACAGGGACGCTTATGGTCTATTTATTTCAAACGGCATACTGTTTAATCACGAGAGTGAGTTCAGGGGACCGGAATTTGTTACGAGAAAGATATCGAAAGGAGTCTCGAGGATCGTAAAGGGAGATAAGAATCCAATCGAACTGGGTAACCTGAGTGCGAGGAAGGATTGGGGATATGCACGCGATTACGTTGAGGGTATGTGGATGATGCTGAATTACAAATACGGTGATGATTTCGTGCTTGGAACTGGGAAGATCCACACAGTCAGGGAATTTGCGGAAACAGCCTTTGAAAGTGTGGGAATCCACATCAACTGGAAGGGAAGTGGATTAAACGAGGTAGGTCTCTCTGATAGAGATGAAGTACTGGTAAGGGTAAACAAGGATTTATTCCGCCCGTTAGAAGCCGATAATTACCAGGCAGACTACTCAAAGGCAATGGAAAAAATGGGATGGAAGCCAAAAATAGACTTTAAAAAACTGGTAAAAATAATGGTGGATTACGATCTTAAGAATTGATCATTTTTATTGCCCAATTCAGGAATATTACATTTTTAAACCGGAAAATAAGAAAAATTTAGAAAATGAGGGGGTTAGTCCTGAAGATTGAACAATTTAAGTCCTGAGATCAGCTTCGGATAAAAGTCAGTGGACTTCTCGGGCATGACCTCGCCATTCATGGCAGCATCCCAGATCGTTGATGGATCCACTGGTTTAACCAGGAAGGCGAATGTTGCCTCTCCCCTATCAACCTGGCCCACTGATTCGGCGACCCATCTGGTGAATTTTATCGTCTCCCTGTTGGTTATGTTGAGTATCTTTGAAACCACGTACTTATTCAGGGTAGAAACATTGATGTTCTCTGTCTTGGAATCAGCTTTGATAAGATTCTGCTTTAACCTTAGCTCGAAGGCGTGTCCCCTGAAATAATATATCATGTCTGCCTGCAAGGGGTCCTTGACAGAGTCAGTTGGTATTTCCTTTATTTCGAAATATTCATTCAGTCTGTCAAGTAACTGGGTTGGACTAAGAGGACTTGACGTGATTACCCTGTGGGAAGGAAGTATCACCAGTCCTGGATCATGCCTGTTGACCAATACTGCCATAATGTATCCAGTCTTTCCAACCTCTCTTTTTTCTTTGCTGTATGCAAGCGCAGTTTCATATCTGTGATGACCGTCTGCTATTACCAATTCCCTATTCTTGAAAAAAGCAGTAATCTCGTGGGATTTCAATTTGTAAATAATGTGCCTGACACCGTTTTCGTCTGTCACTTCAGAATCCTTTTCCTTCTTTACTGAATCGAACAACTTAACGATCTCCATTGATGGGTCATCGTAGAGAAAGAATACTGGTTCGAGGTCCGTGTTCGTTGCCCTGAGCATCTTCAATCTGTCTTCCTTGGGACCCGAGAACGTTCGCTCATGAGGGTATATCTTCTTTTTCTCATACTCTTCCATCTTCACTATTGCAAACATCCCCCTTCTGCGTTTTTGCGAACCAAATACTGTAAATTCCTCAACGTATTCATAGAAATACGGTGATTCGTCCTCAATAAGGATTCCATCATTCAACCATTTTTCAAGAGTAACCTTGGCAGAATTGTAGGGATCGCTCTGATCGGGAAGATTCAATCTTATGAAATTGTACGGATTCCTCTGGTAATATTTTTTCTGAAGATCCTTAGGTATCTTGTCATAAGGTTCTGTGATCAAGTCCCTGAGATCAGGAAAATTGAATTTTATTCCTTTGAATGGAACAACATCTACCATGTCCTCACCTTCTGATCTCTTTTAGATATTCAACCACCACTTCCCCAATCTCTATGCCAGCTCTCTTTTGAGCTTCCTCAGTTTGGGCACCTATGTGCGGGGTGGCAATGAGATTTTCCTCTCCTCCCAGAACAGTCATGAATTGTTTTTCCGTTTCAAACGTGTCAAGTGCCACAGCTCCGATTATACCTTCATCCAAGCCCTGTTTTAACGCTTTTTCGTCAAGAATTCCACCTCTTGCTGCATTTATGACTATTACTCCCTTTTTCATTTTCCTGACCTGGTTGATGGATATCATGTGTTTCGTGGTATCGTTGAGTGGAACGTGGAATGTGATGAAATCAGATTTGCGAATAAGAGTGTCGAAATCAACAACCTGTATGTTATCTGATTTCGTTATGTACGGATCATACCCTATAGTTTCCATATCAAATGCCTTCGCCCTGGAGGCAACAGCGTTCCCTATACGTCCCAGTCCCACTATCCCAAGTGTTTTCCCCGCCAGTTCTATTCCTGAAAATTTTTCCTTCTCCCAGTTCCCAGAACGGATTGAGGCTGTGGCCTGTGGTATGTGTCTTGCCGCAGATATCATGAAACCGATCACCAATTCTGCCACGGACGTGGTGCTCACCCCGGGGGTGTTCAGGACCTTGATGTTTCTTTCCCTTGCGGTTTCAGTGTCTATGTTATCAAGCCCCACTCCTGCCCTTCCTATCACTAAGAGTTTCTTGCCTGCCTCGATCACATCCTTTGTTACTTTTGTCCTGCTTCTCACTATCAGGCCCTCATAATCTCCAATCACTTTCTTTATATCTTCCTTTGAGAGATCAACTTTCTCGTCAACCTCAAACCCCTGTTTCCTGATGTATGAGACTCCCTCCGGATGTATCTGGTCAGTGATGAGTACCTTCATCATTTCACCCTGAGTATCTCGTCGATTGTGTCAAGGAGTTCCTGGATCTCGGATGGGGTCAGATCTCCCATGTGCGCGATTCTAAATGTCTTTTCCTTGAGTTTCCCATATCCGTTGGATATTGACATCCATTTGGCTTTCAGTGCCTTATTCAATGCGTCTACGCTTATGTTTTTGGTGTTTGTTACTGTCGTCACTGTGACTGATTCATACCCCGGCTCTGCAAAGAGGGCAAAATTATCCTTTGCCCATTTCTGTACCATTGAGGCCATTTTTTTGTGCCTGTTATACCGTTCCTCCATCCCTTCCTTTAGCATCTTTTCAAGTTGATAGTCAAGAGCGTAGAGAAGCGAAACTGCAGGGGTTGCAGGTATCTGCTTCTTTTCGTCATAATAATTCTTCATCGAGATGAAGTCAAAATAGTAACCTCTTGATGTCACCTTCTTTGCCTTTTCCATGGCTTCCGAGCTGATGAAAACAGTGACCAGTCCCGGAGGCAAACCAAATGACTTCTGGGTAGGAGCAAAAAGGACATCAGATTTATTGACATCAATCATGTCCCCAGCGAGGGAACTCACTGCATCTACCAGGAGTAATGAATCGTGTTCCCGGGAAAGTTTGAAAAAATCGTCAATGGGAGTTCTCACCCCAGTGCTCGTTTCGTTCTGTGTGAGGGCAATTCCTTCATAGTGTTTACCTTTGAATTTTTCTTCCACATCCTTCGTCTTTGCGGCCTTCCCCCATTCATATTTGATTGCATCAGCGATCTTTCCATTTGCCTTGGATATTTCGAACCATCTTTCACTGAATGAACCATTTGTGCAATGGAGAACGTCATTCTGTATCACATTCCTTATGCTTCCTTCCATCATTCCAGTTCCTGAGGCTGTGAATACCATTACCTCATTCTTTGTGTTGAAAAATTTTTGTAAATTGTCGTGAATTCTTTCATACAGTTCTGACATTTCCTTGGTTCTGTGACCAATTATGGGTCTTGACATCTCTTTCAGTACATCCTCTCTGACTTCTGTAGGTCCAGGGATGAACAACTTTACGTGCATTTTCATGACACCCTTGGGAGAATGGCTTCTCTAATGAAAAATCTTTTTAAATTTCCTCCCGGTTTGAAAATACTTGATTGTGAATAAGACGTTTTCACAGTAAAGGAATGATAACATTTATACCTGAATTAATAATCAAAATACAGTTAGGAGGGTTAAAGAAATTTAGAGGAGTAAAAACAATGAAACCCGCATATTTGATGGAAGATGGGGAAATTCATCCAATTGGAATTGCGGTCGCTGTCATTGCCCTGATGCTTCTAGGTTCAATGATATACGTTATAGTAGATATGGGCACAACAAATAATAACACAAGGCCCCTTTCCGCTTCTCTACAATCTGTTTCCATCGATAATTATACAGTCAAATTGAAACTGGCCCTTAAAGAGCCGTCCAGATTCATCGATCCCTTCAATCTGGTATTCATTGTTCACCACGAAACACTGAGATTCGGGATTGTTTATGCACTGAAGACGCCTACCACATGGCTGTGCTGGTCCAATGTTTCGACGGCTGTTACCCAATATGGATGGATTTACATTGTAAACATAACAAATCCGGACGGAGACAGGGTGAATGGTACGAGTCCAATAGAGACGAATTCAACTGTGACCATTCAGGAAGTCCAGTATTCTGGAATAGCAGGAAATGCCATATCCGTCGCTAGCTGGCATTACCTGAATGTTGCCCTGACATATAGTGGCTATTATGGGGGCACAGGAATAGTATTGAGCTAGAGACAGACGTTCAACTCTCGTTGAGTCAAAGTGAGCAACTCATCTTTTGTTAGTATGTGATTCAGCATCCGGTCTTAATTATATTGATAAATGTCGTTGAAAAGTCTTAAAGTCGTAATTAGATTTTCATTCCTGTTGCATTGGTTCATAGTAAGTTTGTACTTTGTCAAGAATGAACTTAATTGGCAATGCACCAGATTTATTTGCCTCTCCCATTTTCAATAGGAACCATTGTACCATCTCATCATCCATCAAAACGGCAGTGTGAGATTCGTTTCCGTCGTACCAGCTGTATCCCGCACAGAATGGAGGCAGGTAATTCTTCTTGAAGTCTAAAAAACCTATCTCCGTTCCACCTACCCTTGTGTCTTCAGTAATGATTGTATTTCCTACCCTTATGTATGCCTGGTTACCAAGCATGCCGCGCGGCTCTATTTTCCCAGTTGACGATCTGATAACCCTTGAGAAACCTTCTCCCATATCAGGAGATTTGAATTTGAACACAAACGGATGGGCATATTGGGGAGCTATTTCAAAATATTTTTCCGTAATTTCTTCAGTAAAACGGAGAAATATCACCTTCCTGCGATAATGATATTTATCCAAGTATTCAGACAGTTTGGTTGGCTTTCCAAGATACTCTATCCTCGGGTCATCCTGGCTCTTATCAGTTACCTCCTCAAATCGATTGATTAACAGACTCGATACTTCCTCCAGATTCTCCTTGAAGAACTGGAATCGCCATATCTCTCTACGTCCCAGTTTCAGCACGAATTGATCTGCAACCACTCCAGGAATTTCAAGCAGTCTATAGACAGGATGATCCAGGTGATACATGGAACCAGTTTCAGGATATTCGAGCACCTCCTGGCCGTACTGACCCTTCATTAACAGTTCTTTTGGAGCGTTTTTAATCTCCACATAATAGTCGGTATCAGCATTGTTCAGGCTGGCGTAAAATCTGTTTTTGAAAGTATTATAATAGACGGGAATGGACTTATTCAAATCACCCGGAAGGAATGTGCCTATTGGTGAATTTCTGGAGAAAACAAGTTCGTAATCAAACTGGATTTCCGGTATTAGGTCTGATTCTTCTGAGGGGTCCACGCGATTGTATAAATGTACTGATATAAACCATTTTCCATTGATTTTTCTTCATTCAATTGATGCTTTCGTGATTCATTCCAGTAACCTCTATAAGCATAAAAAACTCGAAACGTTTGGTTTACCCCCCATAAATAGAAACTGCTTCGTTATGAAAATTGCTTGACTTCGTTTTAAAACTATCAATTGATGGAAAACCACAGCACTTCAGTCGGTTGGATAATTACGGTTGCTGGACTTCTTCAGGGAAATTGCAGTCTGATGAGAAACGAAAAAAACGGGCCCGGTGGGATTCGAACCCACGACCACCTGGTTAAAAGCCAGATGCTCTACCTGTCTGAGCTACGGGCCCGAGGCCCAATAAAATATTGAAATATAAAGATTGTTAAGTTAGACTTCGACGTTTATTCCCAATTTTTCGGTCAATTCCTTGTACCTGTTCCTTATGGTTACTTCAGTGACTCCGGCAACCTCTGCAACCTCTCTCTGCGTCCTTCTCTCATTCAGCGATATGCTCGCAATGTAGATTGCTGCTGCAGCCACTCCAGTTGGTCCCCTCCCCGACGTGAGATCCCTGTTCTCTGCAAGCTTCAAAATTTCCATTGCCTTCTTCTTGGCGTCATTTGAAAGTCTAAGCCTGTTGCAGAACCTGTTGATATAATCCTCTGGCCTTGAAGGGAAAATGCCAAGCTGCAAGATCCTGCTCATCATCCTGTAGGTCCTGCCAATTTCCTTCTTCTTTATCCTGGTGACAGAAGCAATTTCCTCAAGCGTCCTAGGTACTCCCATCATCCTGCAAGCCCCGTAAATTGAGCCTGCAACAACGCCTTCTATTGATCTACCCCTGATCATGTTCTCCTTTACTGCCTTTCTGTAAATGACCGCAGCTGTCTCCCTGACATCCTTGGGAAGGCTCAGGTTTGATGCCATTCTTTCAAGCTCCTGCAAAGCCTGGGCAAGATTCCTCTCCGCTGCATTTGAAACTTTTATTCTCCTCTGCCACTTCCTGAGTCTGTATAACTGGGCTCTGCTTTTTGTCGGAATGCTCTTCCCATATGAATCTTTATTTTTCCAGGAAATTTCAGTGCTGAGTCCTTTGTCGTGAATTGTATATGTCATCGGGGCGCCAGTTCTGGCCCTTGCCTCTGACTGTTCAGAGTCAAATGCCCTCCAGTCCGGTCCCTGATCTATAAAGCTGTCATCAATGACGAGTCCGCAGTCCTGGCATACCAGTTCTCCTCTCTCGTAATCCCTTACCAGATGAGTCGAATTGCAGTCTGGGCACTTTGTTATTTCCTCTAGGAGCTCTTTCCTCCCTTTTTTCTTCTCTTCCTCCACCATCATTCCACCTCATGTAAATTTCATAAGCCTTCGATCCTCTTGATTCAATGGCGACGTATGGGGATTTCACCGGACCAAATATCCTCGATATCTTACCAAATTGCTTCCCTTCTTTATCGTACAACTTTGTGGAAAAAGATATCTCCCTGTCGATCTTTCCGATCAGTTTACCTTCTCTCTCACCCATTATTATACCAATTTTTTTAAGGGTCTCAGGCATAGTCTTTTGATATTATCGAAAAGTATATAAGCTTTTCGTAAACAAGAGCCATCCTATTTAACTTTTTTCAGAAATTTTCTTATACCGCGCTGAAGCCTCCACCAAGGCAGAGTGCAATACTGACGGGTATTGAGGTCTGCTCTTGAATTCTGCATGAAATTGCGACCCCATGAAGAAGGGATGGCCCCCTAACTCCAGTATTTCCATCCTGATCTCATCAACATCCGTTGCGGAAAAAGTCATTCCTTTGCTTATGAAGAGATCGATGTATTTGGGATTGACCTCGTATCTGTGCCTGTGTCTTTCGAAAATCTCCTCCTTTCCATACAGTTCAAACGCTTTCGTGCCTTTCCTTACAATGACCTTCTTGTCCCCTAGGCGCATGGTTCCCCCTTTCTCTGTAATTCCCATCTGCTCGGGCAGAAGGTCTATGACTGGATACCGTGTTTCAGGATCGAATTCAGTTGAGTTTGCTCCTTTCATACCCAGGACATTTCTTGCAAACTCCACAACTTCGAGCTGGAAGCCCAGGCATATTCCGAGTATTGGAACGCCTTTTTCTCTAGCATACGTGATTGCCCTTATTTTCCCTTCTATGCCTCTGCTACCGAACCCTCCAGGAATCAGTATGCCGTGAACGCCTTCCAGGGACGATGCATCATCCATCTGCGTTTCTGAATTTACCCACCTGATCTTAACTCCCACTCCCGTCTTTCCCGCAACATGCATGAAGGTGTGTTCATGTGAGATATAGGAATCTTTTAAGTCCACATATTTCCCAACTATTGCAATTTCGACCTTTTCCCTTGGTCCTACTATGTTTGCAACTACTGATTTCCATCTTTCAAGGTCATCGTCTCTCTTCTGCAGTGACGTCTTTTCGATGATGTATCCCGGGAGTGCTGAACCATTCAGGTAAAGTGGCATCGTAAATATGTCGGAAACGTCAGGGATACCAATCACTGCCTTTTCATCAACCTGTGTGAAAAGTGCAATTTTCTTTTTGACTTCATCATCGAGTTCAACTTCGCTTCTGGCCACTATGGCATCTGGCTGAATTCCAATGCTCCTCAATTCCCTGACGCTGTGCTGAGTTGGTTTTGTTTTTGGTTCACCAAGGCTGTGCAGCATGGGAACATAGGTCACGTGGATAAAGAAAACCCTTCCGTTCTCCTCCAACCGGAGTTGCCTGAGCGCCTCCAGATATGGCATGGATTCAATGTCTCCGACCACACCCCCTACCTCCACAAGAACAATATCTGCCTCCGCCTCTTCCCCCACCCTCCTGATCGTTCTCTTGATTTCATCGGTGATATGAGGTATTATTTGGACTGTACTGCCTAAATAGTCCCCCTTCCTCTCTCTATCTATCACTTTCCTGTAGATTTTTCCAGTTGTTATGTTGTTATCTGTCCTGAGGTCTCTATCCAGGAATCTTTCATAATTGCCAAGGTCAAGGTCGACCTCAGCGCCATCCGCCAGAACAAAAACTTCTCCATGCTGGTAGGGATTCATTGTACCTGCGTCAAAATTCAGGTACGGGTCAATTTTTACGATTGTTACCTTGAATTTTCTTTCCTTGAATATATAACCAAGAGAAGATGTGATTGTTCCCTTCCCAATCCCGGAAATAACACCGCCCGTTATAACAATGAAATGCATACCTAATATTAATTCAGGCTATTAATCTTTATTTCCCCCAATATTCCAGAAGTAAAAAGAACAGCTTAACAGGATAATGACGTATTCCGATAATCAGTGACCCAAAATATTAGTTCATTCTATTCATGGCCTTTCAATGGATGATGAGATTAGGGTCATTAGTTCCTCATATTACCAAGAAAATGGCGCTCCTGTTATCGAGATATTCGGTAGGAACAGGAGTGGGGAATCATTCACATTATTGTACAGAGATTTCTTCCCATATTTTTACGTCCTCAGCCCCACGGAAGGCGAATTGAGTTCTCTCAATTCAATAGGAGAGAAAGTTTCCATTGAAAAAAAGGAGCTGTGGCACAAGGGAAATGTGATAAATGCAATAAAATTCACGTGCCGGTCGCCGTGGAAAGTGCCGGAATTCAGGAGAATGATAAGGGAACAGAGCCGCATAATGGCTGCAGATATTCCATTCCACTTCAGGTTTTTCTATGATCTCGATCTTGGCTCTTGTGTAAAATTCTCTGGAGAACTCACGGAAAGCAGAAAATTTACCACCTCCAAAACTGTAGAAGTCAAAACCATCCAGAAAACTGATGATTTCCTTCCACCCCTAAAAATCCTGAGCTTCGACATAGAGAATAGCATCAAAACGCAGCAACTTTACGTCATAGGCTACGTCATCGAGATGGGGGACCAGATCGAGAAAGGTTCACTTTCCGGGAAACCTCCGGATATTCTGAGGAGTTTCGTGGAGCTGGTGCGGAAGAGCGACCCTGACATCATAACGGGTTATAATATTGACGGATACGACCTTCCTTTTCTTTCAAAGCTTGCCGAAAAGGAGAACATCGATATGAAACTGGGGAGGGATGATTCCCTTCCCCAACGGATACAGAACCAGTTCTGGCGCATACATGGCAGGGTGGTTGCGGATGCCTGGTGGAACGTTAAAAGGGAACTGAGACCAAAGCAAGAGACACTTGCATTTGTCTCCCAGGAATTGCTTGGAGAATCCAAAGGAGATGTGGACAGGCTCAATATTGACGGAGAGTGGGAAAAGGACAGAAACAGGGTCATTGAATATTGCATAAAAGACGCATACCTTGCCCTGAAGATACTCGAGAAACTGGATGTGGTCGAGAAATATGAGAATATGAGCACAGTCTCAATGCTCCCACTTGATGACGTGTGGAATTCCGGAAATTCAACCCTTATTGATTCGCTTGTCATCAGGGAAGCTGATAGAGAAGGGATAGCTGTCCCCATGAATAATTTTGCAAACCAGAATGAAGAGAAAATCGAGGGAGGATACGTGCATACCATTGAGCCTGGTCTCTACGACATGGTAGCAGTCCTTGACTTCAAGAGCATGTATCCAAGCCTGATGATTAAGGACAACATCTGCTTCACTACCATTTCGCCAAAAGGAACTATTGTTGCCCCAAACGGCGTGAGGTTCCTTTCTGCTGACATTAAGAGAGGATTGATACCGGAACTTCTGGAGAACCTCATGGTGACCAGGGATATGTACAAGAACCTGATGAGGGAGGAGAAGGACATCGGCAAGAAAAGATACTATAATTCGATGCAGGGACAGGTAAAGATACTGATGAACTCCTTCTATGGAGTCTTTGCGTCGAGTTTCTACAGGTTCACTGACCAGAACATTGGCTCAAGCATAACATCATTTGCGAGAGAAACAACGAAGGGTATCATCAGAGATCTAGAGGAAAAGGGGGTTCAGGTAGTATATGGCGACACGGATTCTGTTTTTTTGAAGACTGGAAAGAGCGACGTCAATGAGGCAGTAAATATGGCCATGGCTCTCAGAGATGAACTTTCACGAAAGTTGGGGATTATACTCGAGGTGGAGAGGGTAATTGATCCACTATTTTCGCACGGTGCGAAGAAGAGGTATGCCGGCAAGATACTTTACCCGGAAAATGAGAGAGGGAATATCATAGTGAGAGGATACGAGATTAGAAGGACTGATTCGTTCGACCTGCAGTCTGATGCACTGATGGAAATATTCCAACACATTCTTGGCAGGGACGTCAATGCTGCGCTTAAGAGGGCCAAAGAGATAATAGCAGATGTCAAAGCAGGAAATGTGAGGCTGGAGAGCCTGGTCATTTCCAGGAGTGTCAAGGAATTTGATCTCTACAAGGAAGGAGATTCACTCGCCAATGTCCAGGCAGCAAGGAAATTGATGAAGAAGGGGCAGGAATTTGTACCTGGGATGAAAGTCTCCTGGATAGTGACCGACAGCAAGAAAAGACCACAGGTTGTCGAACCTTATCTGCCGAATACGCCGTTTGACGGAAAGCCAGACTATGAATATTATGCAGAGAGGGTGGCACAGACTTTGGCAAGAATAACTGAGGTATTCAATCTGGATGAATCAAGCCTGAAGAACCAGCAGGTCTCGAAGAAAAGCACTCTGGAGGACTTCTTCTGAACTTCTTCAATCTCTTTTAAAATATTATTGCATGATCTGTCATCAAAAATTGAAAAGTCGGAGAATTAAATGGGCTCCCTTATTGATGAATAACTCTCAAGAAGGCAAAAGGTTTTTAATCATAATAGGTAATACAATACCGTGCCTTCGAATTCTATCAGGTGGACAGATGTTTTTATAGACATGATGAAAAGACCCAAGAAGATTGTCGGGGCAAAGGGGTCATTCCTTTCAGAAACAGAGTTCCTGAAGATAGACGTTCTGGACCCTGAGAAATTCGATGATGTCGAAACTTACAGCATCAGGGAGCCCTATTCCTTTGCCAAGATCGTCCTTGATAGACTGAACTATGAATATGTTTATATGATAATTGAGCCGAGCCTCTCAGAATCTGGAAAGAATCTGCTTGAGACACTGAAACTCTCGCTGGCTCAGGTGATGGCAGTAACGGATGAAACGCTTAATTCAAGGGAGAGGGAGGAATACATTAAGGAAGGCATAAAGACTTTCGTACAGACAAGAGACCTCTGGGTTGATGAGGTTACCAGAAAGAAGCTTGAGTATTACCTGATAAGGGATTTCCTTGGTTACAGCATAATTGACCCATTAATGAAGGATAAAAACATCGAGGATATTTCCTGTGATGGAATCAATGTCCCGATTTACATCTATCACAGAAAATACGAGAACATGAAAACAAATTTGAGATTCCCTACTGGAGAGGCCTTAAACAGTTTCATAGTCTATCTTGGGCAGAAAGGAAAGAAGCAGGTATCGGTATCTGATCCGATTCTTGACGCCTCCAGCCCGGAGGGAAACAGGATAAACGCAACTTTCGGGGACGAGGTCACTGCAAGGGGAGGGACTTTCACGATAAGACTTTTCAGGGAGACTCCATTCACCCCGACTGACCTTGTCATCTCCAAAACAGCCAGCCCGGAACTGGTTGCCTACATGTGGCTTACCGTGGAATTCGGGCAGAACATGATGATTCTTGGTGGTACTGGGGCCGGTAAGACTTCAACTTTAAATGCGCTGACTCTTTTTATACCTCCGACGGCGAAAATCGTAAGCATAGAAGACACTAGGGAGATAAACTTGCCTCACCAGAACTGGATACCATCCACGACCAGAAGCGGAGTTGGTGAGAGGGGTTACGGCACCGGCAAATCAGCGGGAGAAATTGACATGTTTGATCTGGTGAGAGCCGCCCTTAGACAGAGACCCAACTATATTATCGTAGGTGAGGTGAGGGGCAGGGAGGCATACAATCTATTCCAGGCAATGGCCACAGGTCACGTCACATATGCAACCATGCACGCAGATTCCTTGAGATCTATGGTATCAAGACTCGAGAACCAGCCAATCAATATCCCCAGAATAATGATGACATCACTGAATAATGTTTCAATCCAAATGCAGGTGAGGGTGAGGGACCAGATGGTCAGAAGAATCAAGGAATTGGTGGAAATCGTGGGGTATGATCCTGATACAAATGAGCTCACCCTAAATACAATTTTCAGCTGGAACATGAAGACAGACAAGATAGAGTTCATGGGACATTCATATTTATTCGAGAAAATTATGGATTTAAAGAATATAGACCAGGATGAAATGGACGAGGAGTTCAAAAGAAGAGTTGATGTGATTCGTTATCTGGCAGGAAATAGGATTACCGATTATATTACCATTTGGCAGTACATTACCGATTATTACAGGAACCCCATGAGAACAATCGAGAATGTGAGAAAAGAAATGGAGGAAAAAGCTGGTCTTTATGAGTAGCTCAATTTTCGATAGATTCAGGGTCAAGAAAGAGAATATTGTTTCGACCACTCAATCAGGTTATCTCCTGAAATTTACCCCAAGAAAGATTAGGGGAGTGAAGGGGTCTTACATAGGTAGAGCGGATCTTAGCTCCTATTACACAGTTTCGTGGAAAATATTCTCGAGGCTTGTACAGGCACGTAATTTTAAGTCGTATTCCACTTTGCAGAATACCCTGAGAAAGGCAGCGATGAATGTGCGGGCAGAGGAGTATCTTGCCGCCTCTCTATTTACAGGCATGCTTGTTGGTATAGTAGTTGCCATTGCGGCGCTGATTCTTGTGGTTCTGAGGCTCTCGGATGTTCTGGATGTTATTCTGATTTTTTCAATTCCGCTTTCAGCATGGGTTGCTTACGTTGTGATGATAAATTATCCGAATTCCAAGGCATCGACAAGAAAAAAGTTGATCGAAAAAAATCTCGGCGGAGCAATGGCATTCATTGCTGCCATGGCAAGTGCAGACGTCCCGATAAGCGTCATATTTAACGAGCTTTCTAAGAGGGACGAATACGGGGAAATAAGGAAGGAGTCCGCCAAGATCACGAGGAATACGGAACTTTTCGGAATGGATATATTTACTGCGATCGGGGATGCCTCAAAGGTGAGCCCCTCGGTGAAGTGGCAGGAGTTTCTGCAGGGTGTCGTCACCACGGCAACCACCGGAGGTAGATTGAAACCCTATTTTATCAACAAAGCAGAGGAATACCAGAATGAGCTGAGGATTTCGCTCAGGAAAAATGCAGAAAACGTCGGCCTGTTCGCCGAGACTTATGTCACGGTAGGAGTCGCATTTCCTCTCTTCCTGATTGTCATTTTGGCTATCATGGGAGTCATATCTGGATCTTCAGGAGGATCAACAATAGTGATTCTTGCTGTCTTTTCCTTCTTAGTAATGCCTGTGATTATAGGGACGTTCATCTGGATAATGGGGAGCGTAAGCAAGGAGGTTGCAATATGATTACAATGAAGATCTTCCTACCGTCTCTTGGGGCAGCAATAGTGGCTGGTATAATTGGGGCCGTCCTCTACTTTTCTGGAAATGGGAATATAATTGCACTATTTGACGCCTTGGTCGTAGCACTTGCGCTGGCTCTTCTTCCTTCTGGAGTGTACGATTACCTGAAAGTCAGGAGAATCAGGGAAATAGAGGATAGACTTCCTGACTTCTTGAGGGATGTTGCAGAGGCATCAAGATTTGGAATGACACTTGCAGATGCAATAACTTCTGCTTCTAAAGGGAGGTACGGCATACTGACAAATGAAATAAGGAAAATGGCATATCAGATCCAATGGGGGGTTCCTGTCGGAGTCGCACTTGAAAGTTTCCTCTCTAGGGCGTCAACTCCCCTGACAAAGAGGATTGTCAGTACAATTATAAAATCGAACGAAGCTGGAGGAAATGTATCAGACGTACTGAACATGGTTGCTGATTACTCCAGGGAAGTCCAGCAGCTTACCAAGGAGAAGTACAGCCAACTGAGCTCCTACACTGTGGTTCTCCTGATCGCCTATGGAGTGTTCCTCGTTACAATCCTGATACTGAACGTCCAGTTTTTCCCTCAGATGATAAAGGCAGGATTAGGGGCAACAGGAACTACCTCGAACAATATTGCATCAATCAATGTAAGCATAATTCCGACCGTAAAAATCATTTTTGCAGGAGCCATCATAGTACATGCAATCGGAGATGGCCTAATGGCTGGGGTCCTTAAAGACGGAAGATTTGAAAGTGGATTTATAACTGCGACCGCTCTTGTCGTGGGCGGATATCTTTTCTTACTATTGCTGGGGGGCGTTTGAGATTGAGCAGCATTAACATATTCAAGGATAAGGGACCACATAAGCTCAGGGGGAGGAGTGCTTCTTTTTCATCTGATGATATCAATCCAAAGTTCTCGTTAGGAAGTGATTGGGAAGTCAAAGATGAGATTGAAATCGAGCCTCCGTTCAGCAGGCTGGAAATCCTGTTCAACGTAAAGACAGGGGAATACATTTACAATGTTGAGGAGCCAGTCGTTGCTGACAACATAAAGAATTTCATAGGCTATGTGAAGGACAGGCTTATAGAGGATATAGATTCAAAACCTGAACTCAGGGAGGAAAGACTTCGCATTATCAGGAAGAAGATTGATGAATATTCATTGGTTAGGGACATGCATCTTTCAGCCATCGATAGAGAACGCGTTTTCTATTACGTTTACAGGGATTTTGAAGGATATGGCCCGATACAGGTACCAATGCTGGACGCGAACGTGGAGGATATCTCCTGTGATGGCACAAACATTCCCATTCACATTTACCACAGGAGACTGGGAAGCATTAAGTCGAACATAGTTTTTCCGGATGATCAGCAACTCGACACTTTGATTTTATGGATAGTGCAAAGGTCAGGAAACCATATTTCCGTTTCAAACCCGATGGCCGACTGCACCCTTCCGGACGGTTCCAGATTACAGGCAACGCTTGGAAGGGAGGTCACAAAGAGAGGGTCCTCATTCACAATAAGAAGATTCAAAGACAACCCGTTCACACCTCTTGACCTTCTAAAGATGAAAACGTTGAACAAGGATCTTCTTGTCTACATTTGGCTTGCGGTTGAAAATGGCATGAGTATTTTTGTCGTAGGAGGGACGGCCTCAGGCAAGACGACATCACTTAATTCCATCCTCCTGTTCATTCCACCGGGGAAGAAGATAGTAAGTATAGAAGATACCAGGGAAATTAACATTCCCCAAGAGAACTGGATTCCGTCCATAACACGGCCGGGGTTGGGTGAGGTGA
>JAKAUZ010000047.1 GCA_021817415.1 Thermoplasmata archaeon
ATAGCGATTCTCATTGTCATATTGATACCGCTTATTGCAACGGTTCCTACTGCCGCAGTCACTAATAACGCTTTACCACCCGCGAACGCTTTAGTAGCGCAATCCCAGCAGGCAATGCATTTTAGAATCACTCTGTATAACAGTACCTCTTTTATCCTCCTTGTAGTTTTCATTGTATGTACATGGCTCTTTATCGCACTTTCTTATCTTACAAGCGATGCACGCAGAAAACTATGGACATTATGTATGTCGGGAATATTTCTGGTGCTTGTAATGATTTTTCTCTCCTTGCTTTCGCTGGCTCACAGTAACTATTTGCATCTTATGACCCAATCTGTGATAATTGGTTCGATCGCCATTGCAGTGTTTATCTATATTGCTGTATTCTTTTGGCGCATTGCCAAACACAATGCTTGTCACTAAACTTGTAATTTTAGTAACGCCACTAAACACTGGACTTTAATAACATATGCGTCCCTTAATTCTATGACATAAATGACACTCGCTTTCGGCTATGTTCGAGCCAGCACACAGGAGGAGGTCAGGCAGGGTTCCAACGAGAGGCAGAAGGACATAATTACGCAGTACGCCCAATCCAGAGGATACGAACTCGAATTCTTCGAAGATCGGGCGAAGTCTGGAAAGAATACTCAGAGACCCGACTTCGAAAGGATGCTGAAATCCTTTGATGCAAAGCCAAAGGTGGTTATTGTGGCAAAGATAGACAGGTTTGCCCGCTCTTTGTCAGATCTGCTTAGAATGCTTGAATACATTGACCAGAAGGGCATAGGATTCATCAGTGTCAACGACCCAGGCATAGATACCACAACCCCCAATGGAAGGCTCCTGCTGCAAATTCTGGGCGCTTTTGCTGAATTCGAGAGGAACATGATCAATTCCCGCACAAAGGCAGGAAGGGAGCAGGCCATGAACAGAGGAGTCAAGTTTGGAAGACCTGCACTGAAAACAAGGAACGGGAGCTTCTTAGACAGGAGGAAAGTCATTGAATTGAAGGAAAGAGGCCTGTCTGCCAGAGCCATTGCAAAGTCTCTGGGATGTTCCATCACTCCCGTGCTCAGGATTCTGAGGGAAAACCGGTCACCGATAGGATGAGTGTGTGTGTCTCCGAACGCGTCAGGCTCTTTATTATATATTATATATAACTGATACAATGAACATAACATACCAGAAAAATGGAATTTTCCTTAATTTTTTAAGAGCATCCGATCACCGCAAAGGTTCACGCGTTTTTTAACACACTCATTCCAGTGCCTGAAATCACCATTTTCCCACACACATCTGTTCGACTCGTTCGATAGCGTTAATAACCTTCCCATTGAAGAATTAATGCTGGTGCGGGATATGAACACAAAGAATCCCAAATCGTATATGGCTGCAAAGCTCAGTGAAAGGGCTGTGGAAACGAGCAACATGAAGAATGCACAGGTCTTCAACATAAGCTACACGCCGGGAGAGATACTCATAAGGTCGGAGCTGGAAAGAGTGACAGACGATCTTGCTGATTACGTGAATCTGGGTCTTCCAAGGCACATCATCATCTACGGATCCAAGGGATCGGGGAAGACGCTCAGCGCCCTCATCATGGCGAAGGCACTCAGGGACACGAAATCCGTCCCATACTTCTACGTTAACGTTAGGGAGAATCCGACATCCACCAAAATCTATCGAAACATAGCCCGCCTGTTCGGCAAGGGACACGAGGTGGAGGAGGTGAAGAACAGATGCGATGAGATGCTTTCCAGCAGGTCCCTCGTTGTATTGGACGAGGTTGATTTCCTGCAGGATTACGACATCCTCTACCACATAACGAGGCACACCAAAGCCAACCTCATACTGCTGACGCAGAAGGTATACTGGTACAAGAACATGAACGATGAGAGCGTGAAGAGCTCGCTACAGCCTGATCATATCGTATTCCATGAATACAGCACTGAGGAGATCAGGGAAATCCTGAGAATGAGGGCAAAGGAAGGCCTGAATGAATATGGCAAAGAGTCTCTGGGTCTCTTGTCTGCACTGCTTGTAAGGGACTACAGGAGTGACGCAAGGATCGGAATAAAGGCCCTTGAAATTCTTGGCAGGAGCAATAAATGGGACGAGGACTCGATCAAGACAGCACTGAAGCAGGCTTACGTGGAAGTTGAAGGCGAAACGCTCAAGAACCTTGGAGACCGGGATCTGCTGATACTGGCAGCATTGGTCAAGAATCAGGACACCAACAGGGCGTATTCCGAAGTTTCAGCATCCAGTCATTTGCTGCTCAGGGGAGTGAGCAAGTCAACGTTCTTCCAGAGCGTCAACTATCTGCAGAACCTTGGCCTTATCACACTGATCAAGAAGAAGATAGGCAGATATTACACAATGGAGTCACAAATATTATTATCTGATGCATCTATTGTATCTGGAGAGTTAAGAAAGAGGCTGTGAGCATGCTAAATGAGGTTATTTTGCGCGAACGTATTTACCAACAAGTGATTAAAATCGGGTCTGCAAAGGACCTTTTTGATCTCTTTGGGATATTAGGTTATCCTGAGAACATTATTTTAGACCCATCCTCAAAGAGGAAAAAATCGGACTTTGATTTCAGAAAGGAGGATGAGGAAAGGATCAAGGAGATATACTCAATTTTGAGTTTCAAAAAAGACTTGCCCGTTTTCCTGTTGGAAACTACTACATTGCATCCGTCTTTTGTAAGGTCAGTCGCAAGCGCTTTTGACAAGCAATATCCACCATTTTTATTAATTTTCACAACAGATTACTCAGAAATATCTTTTGTTTTTCCAGATAAAGAGAAGAAAGAGGCAGGAAAACACAAACTGAAGCTGACAAAACTGACCATAGATAAAGAGGATATAAAGAGCAAGAAGGACTATTACAGTGTCATCCAGACACTTGCAAACATGGAATATGAAGACAAAGCAGGCTGGAGAGAGGTGTGGAGAAAGTGGAAAAAGGCGTTTAGTGTTGAAAGAGTAACAGAAGAATTTTTTGAACGCTACAAAGAGGTTTTTTTCAAATTAAGGGAGGAATTGCATAGGCAAGGAATTCCTAGTAAGGAATCGCATGAGTTCACACTGCAATTTCTAAACAGGATAATGTTCATTTATTTCATCTCAAAGAAGAATTGGCTAGAAAAGTCAAAATTTGTTGACTGGCTATGGTCTTCTTACAAAGAACTTGGGAAATTTAACTCTAACGAATTCTACGAAAAATGGCTCAAGCAGGTATTTCTAAAGGCGTTTAATAATCGTGCAAACGAGATCAAAGGTCTACCGGATGAAGTGACAAAGGTAATCTCAAATGCTCCTTACCTGAATGGGGGATTGTTCAGAGAGAACAACTTGGATAACCTTAGGCATTGTGATTATATAACCTAGCCGTTTATGACAGGACTGATTGTGTAATTCCTCTCCCCATGAAATTCATCTCTTTTTATGTTGATTTTGGAAAGTTCCTCATCTGTCACTGTTATTCCCTTCTCATAGATTCCCCTATCCAGTTCGCACTTAACTGTCAGGCCTTTCTCCGTTCTCGTATTTGCTATGAGGTTTACTACCACCTCAAACGAAACGAGAGGTTTCCCTCTCCAGTTCTTTGTTATAAATGAGAATAACCTGTGCTCAATCTTGTTCCATTTGCTTGTTCCTGGTGGATAATGGCATACACTGATCTCCAACCCGGTCTCTGTGGCAAGTTTCTGCAGCTCGATCTTCCACAGCTTTACTCTTGAACCGTTGGATCCGCCACCGTCAGCAGTGATCAGCAGCTTCTTTGCATCAGGATATCTCTTCTTTCCCATGTAATTCCACCATTTCCTTATTGATTGCACTGCGAATTCAGCGGTATCATGATCGATGCCCACATTCACATACCCCTCGTTGATCTTCATGTCATATATCCCATATGGTACAGCCTTCCCCTCTGCAAACTGCATGAAATCATACACGTTGACCTCATCATATTCTCCGGGAGCTTTCCATTCCTTTCCGTTGTTTTTGAAATTGCCGATCAGTTCCTTCTTCTTCGTGTCTATGGAAATAACGGGCTGGTTCTCTTTCATGAATTCTGTAACTTTGCCGTTTATGTGCTTGAACTGTTCATCCCTATCCGGATCACTTTTCCCCTCGTTGGTTTTCCTGTTGCTTTTGAGAATATATCCCATGTCACGGAGTATGATCCTTACCGTTCTGTAACTTACATCGTATCCCTCCTTCTTTAACTCTGCTGACAGCCTTCTCAGACTCTTGCCTGACCAGAGAAGTGAGGACATGGGATCACCTCTTGTTACAGGATCAACAAGTTCCTTCAGGCGATCCTGCAAACCGGGTATGATCTCGACAGATCTCTTGCGTCCTGCACCCTTGTCCCTGATCCTTCCGTTTGGTTTCTTCCCTGCAGTTACCTCATTCCTGCCATTAACCACAGTATTCCTTGCCATGCCTGTTGCCCTGGAGACGATACCTATACCGCCATGACCTATGGAAAGGCATTCATTTCCTGCCCAGAGTCTCTTTGACAATTCATTCATTGAACCTGATATCCGGTCATATCTTTCTTTAACATCCCGGGTGAGGTCTTCCCTTCTCTTCGGATCCATCTTGCCCATGCTAATTTAGCACATAATGGTATAAATACCTATGTAATTAAATCACAATGCCTAAGCGATTCTTCGAGAAAGAAGTTAATATCATACTCAGCACAGATGTGCTGTCAGAAGGACAGAACCTGCAAACGGCGAAATATCTCATCAATTACGACCTGCACTGGAATCCCACCAGGATGATTCAGAGAGCAGGGAGAATTGACAGGATTGGATCTCCATACAAGGAGATCTATGTTTATAATTTCTTCCCTGAGGATGAGCTTGAAGAGCTCCTGAAGCTTGTAGAAATACTGCAAAATAAGATAATAGGTATTGACGATGCCGTGGGACTGGACCAAACCATACTTGGCGAGGAAATACACCCCAAGGTTTTTGGAATCATCAGAAGAATCAAGGGCAAGGATGAGAAGGTATTTGCAGAATTAGAGAAGGATATATTTGGAGGAGGAGAAGTATTTTACCAGCCTCTGAAAGATTTCCTAAAGAATAAGGGCGTTGAGGAATTAGAAAAAATACCGAATGGTGTATTCAGCGGATTGAAAAAGGACAAGTCATCGGGAATATTCTTCTATTACAAATATGGGGATGATTTCCATTTTTGGTATCTGTACGATCTGAAGTCTGGCACAATGCTTACAAGAAAGACCGAAATTTTGGACTTTATAAAATGCAAGCAGGACGAGGTACGTGTAATACCAGACTTTTTTGAACGGGTTTATGATGCCAACAAATTAGTTCTGGAAGACATAGAGAGAATGTATAAGGAGATAGAGCTGAGTAACACCCAGGACTCACAGTTGAAAGAACTTAACAGGTCAAAAAGCACTAAATTCATCAAGAAGATGATCGATGAAATCGAATTACAAATAACCGATTATCTGTATGAATATCCCAACGATACTTCTGCAGAGCAGGTATGGGAACCTATCAAAACGAAGCTCATTGCCCTGCCACCAACCAAGAAAAGGCTTAAGGAGCTTAGAAAGATATGGAGAAACTATTTAAAAAGCAACGATTGGAAGAAAATGATCACTGAACTTGGAGAATTCTTGACAGAAAAGGGAATATTTAGGAAGACAGTAGTGGAGCCGTTTGACATGTCAAAACTCAAGTTGATTGCAATGGACTTTATTTCGTAATTGTCCAACTTGTCCACTGTTTCATACGATCTCTATTGGCTCCGGGGGATAGTGTAACTATTCTTCTCTCCAATATATGTGTTGAAGTGATTGCCACACTCAGAGCACTTGTATCTTGAGACCTGATAAACATTAAACATCCATTCTTTGATTGGTGAATTTTTATTTTCTTTCCCACAAATTGGACACTTCATTGCCATACTAGAGAAAATACATACTTTAATTTTTCTTGATCCTTCATCTGGTGACTATTCATTTTCCAGAGTTTCGACTGTAGCCTCCAGGCTATCCAGATCGGACTTTGGTATGCTTACAAGCCTTGACTGTTTTGCTGTGGTCATAATATAACTCTATTTTCTTTCAGATTTTAATACTTTTTGGTAGGCTTCGGTTCAAATTCACCCCGACCTAAAGGCCACCCCCTCTTTGAGCCTTCGCCAATTACTATGTGCCCTTCGCTCGCCTGCACGCCGAGCACAGGACCCCATGCTTCGCCTTCAATCAAAATTCACCCCTAACCCCTCTTTTGATTTCCGTCTCGCACTCTTCTTCGAAGAGCCCTTCATTCGCAATGCTCATTCAGGGTGGTGTCCTGTGCTCGCCGCTCGTGGTGTATGTGTGGTGTTTCACACCTTCGCTTCGCTTGGTGTTCACACCACCCACCGCTAACGCTTACACCACTCGGTCTTGCTACGCAAGACTTCCGGCTCGCTTCGGGCACATTATTCTCTCCTGCGGAGTGCAATTTAATGGGAACAGGGGAGGCTTCAGAGGGGAATTTTTGACCGCACAATGCCGCTAGCCCAGTGCGGAATTACAAGGATATGAGGGGTTCTCGTACCCATGCTGCCTTTCAACTATTCAATGAACAATAACTGCACGGCACTCCGACCATACCTTTGACAAAGAATTGGGAAGAAAATGTGAAGTTATGTTTTCATTTTGTATAAAATGCGTTCTAATGTTTCGCATATTGTCAAACACATGGTTAAGTACTGTTATTTAATCTGGAAAATATGTCGTGTGGATGCATGAATAATTCAGGAAAAAATATGGGCATGAACAACATGCAGGCAGAATCCGATGGAAAGAAAGCAGTGAACAGTGGCAGTTCAAATGCTCTTGCAATTTTAAATGAACGTTATGCCAAAGGGGAATTAGGCAGGGAAGAATATATAAAGATGCGTGAAGACATTATTAAGGGTGAATAAATGTCAGAATATAGAAAGAAATCCGAACTTTCATTTGAGAATTTATGCGCGAGAGTCCCTGAAGTTGTCCAGAAAAATGGTTTTGCGATTCTGGCAGAGATAAGAACGAGTGACATTCTGAAATCCAAGGGATTTGACTATGCCAATCTGCGTACTTACGATATATGCAATGCCGGTTATGCTAACAAGGCACTTTCTTTTGATTCAGGAGTTG
>JAKAUZ010000059.1 GCA_021817415.1 Thermoplasmata archaeon
AATCAATCATTCGTATACATTGTAGGAGTAGGTAATTTTGACACCACTTCTCATGAGCATCACTGCAGTTGGAGAATATTTTGCAAATGTCAGGGAAATTGCATTTTCCACCTGCGTTCTCTCAACCTTTCCGTATATGGAATATACAACGTTTATGTCACTGAAAATTCTGGGAGTGTCATTGTTCTGATTCCCTTCCACTTCCGCGCTTAGCTCCCTGATTTCAATGTGCATCTTGTTCAGAATGGATATTATGCTCATTGACGTACATCCAGCCAGAGATGTCAGAATGTATTCAAGTGGTCTCGGTGCTGCCTTCCCGTTGCCATCTATGTTTATGACCTGTCCTCTAACATCGCCCTGAAATAACAAAGCATCCTTATGACTGACTCTTGCTTTCATCTATAATCACTTCAGTTCTCCAAGCAATCGATCCGTTTGATTTATTTATTCTCCCAGGATTATTCATATCTTAAAACCAGTTTTAGCCTCGAACTCTCTCCTGAAAGTGCTGCTTCCAATCACTTCATTTAGTCTTCGCTTGACCTCGTCAATCTTCGGGAAGGTGATAGCCTCCCAAAGGCAGCCAACCTGACAGTTGTTGCATCCCACCATACAATTATCGGGGTACAGTACAACTGCCTTCCTGTTCTTAATATCATATCCAAAGACGTTCCTCTTTTCCGAACATGTTACAACACACATCCCGCAGCCGGTGCATTTTCCAGGGTCTATAGAAGGACGCCAATTAATATCAGATCTCTTTATCCCGTGCCACGTATCAAACCCAGCGGTCATTTATTACCACTTCCGTTCAGTATGTGATCTGGGAATTTTGACAATCGAGCATCCATTTCCTTCCTAATGCCCAGGAATAGCTTGTGATTTTTGATTATGTCAGTCACGTACGATTTCGGGTCTCCTGGGAAATCTATTGCATTTTCTGGGCACAATTTACCGCAGGAAGTGCAACCTATCACGCAGTTCTTTGGGTTTACTACAAGTGGTTTCTTGCGGTCGTCATTCCAGCTAAATACGTTATTTCCGCAAGTCAACAAGCACATTCCGCAGCCGGTGCATAGCTCAGAATTTATAAAAGGGAACCAATCAAAATTTTCCCTGTCTAGGCCGTGCCAGGTTTTATTGTTCATGTTAGGTCACTTGGAGAATCATATTATTAAATTTAAATATTATGATTTCAAACAAGACCTACTAGATTGAGTTAATTTTCAATCCAAAAACCTGGAGTAGTATCTCAGGAGGAAAAAAGGGAAAAACTGTTTTTCAGGGACCGTATGTTCAGAGAGAGCCCGATTCAGATAAACAAGTATTTCTCTTACAAATTGTTCCATTTTCATGGGAAATAAGGTCGCAATCGTCGGGATCGGGCACTCTGTATTTGGCAAGAGAAACGACGTAAGCATCAATGAACTGGCCTGGGAATCCATAAGCGTGGCGTTGAATGATTCGGGTCTTACCCAGAAGGATATTGATTTCTACACGGTTGGGAATTATGGTCTGTGGAGCGAGGAAATACTCACTGCTGTTACTGTCGGAGAATACGCTGGTTTAAAATGTGGGAGTCTCAAAACGGAGGCGGCGTGCGCATCTGGCAGCGCAGCACTGAAAATTGCAATGGATTCGGTTGCTTCTGGGAACAGCAGGATCGCCCTTGCAATGGGGGTTGAAAAGATGTACAATTCGCCTAACAGTACCATAATCGAGTTGATCGGGAGGGCTGGTAACTATTTCTGGGAATTCGAGAATTTTGGACTGACCTTTCCCGCATATTATGCCCTTCACGCCACCAGATACCTGAACGATTTCAACGCGAGGGAGGAGGATCTTTGCGAGGCCTCCATAAAGTCCCACCATTATGGTGCAATGAATAAATATGCCCAGTTCCACAAGGAGATCACATTAAGCGACTGCATGAATTCCAAATATGTTGCAAAACCGTTAAAGATTTTTGATTCTTCACCTATTACAGACGGTTCTGCTGCGGTAATTCTGGCAGGTGAAGAAGAGGCAAGAAAGATCACCGATACTCCAATCTACATAGAGTCCCAGGGGAGCGCCACTGGCTCTGCTTATCTCGGGAAAAGAGATGATTTCGCGGGACTTGAGGCAAGCAGGAGAGCAGCAGAAATTGCGTACAAGGGTGCGGGAATAAATGATCCGACTTCACAGTTTGATCTTTTTGAGGTGCACGATTGCTTCTCCATCGCAGAAGTTATGGCATATGAAGACCTCGGGATAGCAAGGAGGGGAGAGGGGATAAAACTGCTGAAGGAGCATCAAACTTATCATGATGGAAAATTTCCATCGAACCCGGACGGCGGGTTGAAGGCAAAGGGGCACCCCATAGGGGCTACCGGCATCAGTCAGGCGGTTGAAATAACCAAGCAGTTGAGGGGGGAGGCAGATCCGGGGAGACAGGTTCAAGTAAGGAAGGGAAGAGCACTGCAGCACAACGTCGGCGGGACTGGTCATTATGCCTATGTGACTGTATATTCGAGGAGGAATTGAAATGATAAAGGACGGTATATTCTTCGACAGAAGGACTCTGGAACTGAGGTACCAGATGCCCGTTAAAAACATTGAACCATTCTTCAAGGGACTTGAGGAGGGAAAGATCAGGGCAACAAAATGCAAAACATGTGGATCTATCTACTTCCCGCCACAGATACACTGTCCCAGATGCAATCCTGGAATTATGGAGTGGATCGATCTTGATGGTGATGGAAAACTTGAGACTTTTTCGAGCATTGAAATTGCTCCAACTTCGTTCCAGAATGAAGGGAAGTATATCGTAGCAATAGGTCTCCTGAAGGAAGGAGTGAGAGCGCTTGCCTGGATAGATGCAAAGGAGAGCGACCTGAGAATCGGTAAGAGGATCAGACTTGTTG
This sequence comes from Thermoplasmata archaeon, assembly GCA_021817415.1. Classification (GTDB taxonomy): domain Archaea; phylum Thermoplasmatota; class Thermoplasmata; order Thermoplasmatales; genus JAKAUZ01. The sequence goes on from JAKAUZ010000059.1 coordinate 2,910, forward strand.
CGAGAAAGAAAGATGATGCCTTCACTTATGTTTTCAATCTTGTAGAATGATAACCTTCATCACCCGCCTGCTTTGATGAAAAGAGTTGAGCAGAAGCTAAACCGTTAAATCAAATGCTAGTTCCTTTAAGGCGTGAATGAAAGGATGAGAGCGTAGTCGAGAAAGGATTAACGTGATCGAATTTCGACTGTGACCATAATATTTCATTCAGGCTGTATATAGATTCTACAATGGCATCCTGCACAAAGAATAGAAAAAATCCATAAATATTTATATATTAATTATGTTATTTAGTGATGTAATGATCGGCCTTCTTGACATTCTTAAAGGATACGAGGTTGCAGGAAAGGATGCCTTGGATAGAGGGGACAGAAAGAATGCAGTTATATCCTTCAAGAAGATTCTTTCAGAAATTGGGAGGGAAGGTGTGCTTCCAACTGAGTCCAATGCGGTATTATTTCTGGTGAGAAAGGTTTACGGTTATTTCTTGGACATGGAGCAGTTTGAAGATGCCTTAGAATGCATTTTCGTGATGAATGCAATTGCAGGCAAAAAGGTCTCAGTGGTAAAGGAGGGAAAGTCATTCTTTGAAAGAGTCCCGAAGAATTATGATATTTCTTCGCTGGACGACAAAATAAAGAAGGCATTTGGGAATTCTCCAGAGTTAATGGAAACATACAGAGCGTCTTTTCAACCTCCCAGAATTCCGCAAAACGTCGTGGAATCTGGACAGGAAACCGAAACAAAGGAGCGCCCTGAGCCCAAAACAGGGCAACCTGCACAGGAAACTCCCACAGATAAGGAAGTCAATATAGCTGAACTGAAGTATGAACTTGCAAAGAGGGAGAATGAGAGAGGAAACAGGGATATTGCCATGAGAATGCTCGAGGAACTGGTTGCAGAGTTCCCGCAGGAAGAAAGGGCCAGGAGCGCTCTGAATGAAATAAAGAAGGCAGTTGAGGCTGAGGAGAAAGAGAAGGCATTCGAGCAGCTCATGAAAGACATGGAAGTGACACAAAAAGAGGAAAGGGATGTCCTTTCAGAACTTGCGCATGGAAACATTGATAAGGCAAATGAGCTTGTGACAAGGCTGCTGGCAAAAGAAAAATCCAATTCTCGTCTCTACGTGATTAAGGCGTACGTGGCCAAAAAGAAGGGAAATTTGAGTCTTTTCAATAACTTCAAGTCATACGCTGAGAAGATACAGCCGACCATTATCGCATCGCCCCTTTACAGGCATCTAATCGACAAGGAAGAGCTGTAAAACTGGAGCAGATGCGAAGACCTCTGGACTCAAACACGTACAATCGTTCTCCATACCCATATTTTTGTAATATACATCTCATTTTTAAGGGAGAATTTCAAAATAATTGATATTTTCAATGATTGAAATAGAGAGAACCGGGAAAAGAGATTCCAATAGAAAATTCCGTCCTATGTAACATTGTAATAGGACATCAGTAGCTGGTCCATGGAGCTTCCCCAACCTGAAAGATTGTAGTTGTATATTGTCTGATAAGTGTAAACGTCGAAAACCTGTGGCGGACCAGGATTCTCTATACTTATTTCATTGCTGTAGACCTGGGCATTCTGCCATTGTATGCCACCGAGTATTGCACCTACGTAGGGAAGGTTTGCAGCTATGTTAGACACCAATGTCTTTGCCCAGCCATAAACTTCTGCAAGTGTATTAAGAATGGAAATACCTGATGGTCCTACCGGCAGGAGACCTACCAATTTGTCAGCCAAATTTTGTATCTGGACTTTTAGTACTGAATAATGTACGGAATCACCTCCCATTGTTGGGATGGAGCCTGAGAAATTAAGGAAAGGTGTCATGGTTTTGTATACATAGTTCGGCATACCCCTTTCAATTGACGGGAGGATGGACGAGATGTTTCCGTATCCATAGCTATAGTGCATCACTATCTGACTCCCGCTTGTCTCGATGTCCTGGAGAGAGAACTGAAAATCCCAGTCATTGTAGTATGTAACATGGCAGTAGTAACTCTGATAAATCCATCTGAAAGTTTGGAGATATACGGATGCATTGATGAAAATGGCTGCCGATTTGTAATTACCCCATTGCAGTGATTCGGTATTCACATAGTTGCTTAGCGTATCTGCGGCTGACAAGTTAGATGTCCACCCGCCCTTGAATGAGTTATACGCACCAACCTCAAATGCCAGAATCTGATTCGAGTATCCTGAAGTGGAGGCTAATGAACCTTGCCCGTTTGAAGTCTGGTTGCTCACCCAGCTGATGGGGAACCAGAGATTTGATGAAGAGAATGAGTCATTTGGCTGGATTTCCCAGAAATACCCGGGAGTGCATGTGTTTGGAATATGGTAATCCCCTTCTCCTAATGATGGTGGCGGAAGAACTGAATTGTTCACAAAAGTATTGAGCTTGACAGTATAGCGGAGATCAAATGGTATTGAAATATTATTTTTTATATATGACGGTGAATAGGAGAGGTAAGTGATCGTTGTGTATTCTGAATTATTGCTGAGCTCCTCCGTACCAGTCAGAATATATGACTCATTTATACCATCATGATTTCCAGGATTAAGTCTTCCCCTAACCGAGAGCCATGCTTCTGACGCATTGAGCATCAGGCCATTGACAGTGATGGGCATAATTCCATTGGACCCTGAGTAATCCCTGACGACAATTCTGTCAAAGTGTGACCCATTTTCAGGAATAGAAGGATTGTTAGGATAAACTACGTAAAGACTCGCTAGAACTTTTGTAGCATGGATCCCATTTGGGTTTAAGAACTGTATGTCGATTTTTCCGCCGTAGAAAGGAGGCTCTTCAGGTACAATAATACAGGGATGATTGTTGTCGGTTACAGATAGGTACTGGTATATTGCAAACAGAGAGACTGATACGACCAGGACGGCAATTATGACAGCAATCAACTTGCTGTTCATATGTTATAAATACTAAATCAAGTATATTATATATCGGATAGGAGAAAATCATTGTTTGTCTGGCCCTTCGCAATTTGGAAAAGTTTTGGTCCCGTTCATTTGGCTCTGCCACATTTTTCTGTAACTTTTCAAGTACTGATTTGTCATCCGTGAGACTTCCTCCTCAAATGTCAGTTGGAAACTCCTTCAAGAGAGGAAAAATATCTATTGGTACAGCAATCCACTGCCTCCATTTTATGGCAGTATTGGATTGCCTGAAATATGTGAATTGGAAAAACTAGTCGCAATCCCTTTCCCCGGACTAGATGAAGACTGTATGTTTCCGTTGTCTTATTCCAGTGTCCGTTAAATGTTGTCTCCTTAATCCTCTTCTCAAGAGCCACCGACGGGATTTGGACCCGCGACCTCGTGCTTACCAAGCACGCGCTCGTACCAGTCTGAGCTACGGTGGCTTCAAACTCGAATTATCAAGCAGTAATAAACTTTCTCAATTACCATATGGCCAATTTTAAGGAGAATATCAAAAGGATAAATAGCTCAGAATCGATATCGGGTCGCATGCCAGATTATGATGCCATTGTAGTAGGAGCCGGTAATGCAGGTTCTGCCGCTGCGATTACCATGGCAAGTAAGGGACTTAATGTTCTACTGGTTGACAGAGCTGATCCGCCTGGTGCCAAAAACCTTTCAGGTGGGGTGCTCTGGGGAAACGATCTAGCTGAGATTTTACCTAAGTGGCAGACTGAGGCACCCTTGGAAAGGTTCATTGATAACAAAAAGATAGGATTTCTGACGGAGAAGTCTTCTATAGTCATTGACTTCAAGACTGAGTTTTTTAGGGATAATAAAATAGCTCACTCGGTCCTGAGGGCAAAATTTGACCCCTGGATGGCAAAGAAAGCCAAAGAGGCAGGTGCACTGGTGATACCTGGAATCACCGTTGAATCCCTGGCGATAGAGGATAGAACGGTGGTAGGAATCAAAGAATCTGGAGATACCATAACTGCCAATGTAGTGCTCCTGGCTGAGGGCGTGAACCCAAGACTATCCATAGAAGCCGGGCTCAGGAAACCTCTTCAGGACAGGGAACTGTCTGTGGGAGTGAAGGAAGTGATAAAGCTAAGCGCCCAGAAAATTGAAGATAGATTCAACCTGACAAAAGAATCCGGGATGGCATCTGAATATATTGTTGGGAGCCTGGGTAACCTGAATATTGGGGCATTTTTTTACACCAATAAAGAGAGCATATCGCTGGGGATTGTTTCTCCGATGGAAGAACTTAGAAGAAACGGAGTGACGCACACCTACGACTTAATAGAGAAATTCAAGAGTCACCCTTCAATTGCACCTCTCATCGAGGGAGGCACAACCATAGAATACGGAGCTCACCTGATACCTGAAGGTGGAATTGACAGCGTCCCACAACTTTACGGAAATGGGTACATGCTACTCGGAGACGCAGCAGGACTGGCTTTCTCAAATGGGCTGGTCCTTCAGGGAATGAACTATGCAATTGTCTCTGGCATAAAGGCAGGCGAGGCTGTGGCTGAAGCCAAGGCAAGGAACGACTTCACTGCAAAGTCCCTGGCCGTTTATGAACAGAAACTCGGGAGTACATACGCACTTAAGGACCTGAAGACTTTCAAGGACATCAGGAAGGTCACAAATAACCCTAAGATGTACACAGTTTACCCGCAACTGCTTGAAGGAATACTTCTTGAAACGCTGTGGGAGAGGGGACAACCCAAGAAAAAGACCAGAGATGTGATAGGTGAAGCTGCATCCAAACTGAGCGTAGGCAAGGTTAAAGCACTGACTGATTTGTATGGAATTTATAGGAGGATGTGAAAATGATTGATATAAAGGAAAAACTGGGTACAATAAAATATGACGTAGACAAAGAGTACCCGCACATAACTGTGGATGATGCAATATGTGCAAAATGCCCCCATCATTTCTGCGTAATGGCCTGTCCGGCTCAGTGTTACACTCTTCAGAATGGAAAATTATTGTTCAATTATGAAGACTGTGTAGAGTGCGGGACGTGCTCTGTCGCATGCGATCAGGGCTCAGTGACCTGGCATTATCCAAAGGCTGGCAAAGGAGTTGTTTATAAGCAGGGGTGAAAAAATGTTGAAAATCGCAGTGATGATTAAACAGGTCCCAGACAGCCAGGACATAACTATAGACCCTGTCACAAAAACTTTGAACAGGAGCCAGGCAAGAAACGTTGTCAACCCCCCGGATGTGAATGCACTTGAGGCGGCCCTGCTGCTCAAAGATAAAGAGGGAGGGGAGATAACAGTTATAACAATGGGCCCTCCAATGGCAGATGTTGCACTTCTGGAATGCATGGGCAGGGGGGCAGACAAGGGAATTCTTGTTACTGACAGATTCTTTGCAGGAGCTGATACTTGGCCAACATCTTACACGCTTGCATCAACAGCAGATTACCTGGGGGGATTCGACATAATATTCTGTGGAGAAGAGACTACAGATTCATCAACGGGTCATGTCGGGCCGGGTATAGCTGAATTCCTTGGGTATCAACAGGCGACGTACGTTAACAAGGTAGAATACGAAGAACCTTTCTTTATTGCAGAAAGGGACATTGAGGGAGCTACCGAAACGCTTAGGATAGGGAAACCAGCCGTTGTGACAATTACACTGAACGCGAATGCCCCTAGGAACCCGACGCTGAAAAAGAAAATTGAAGCATATAAAAAGGGAATTACGATTGTAGCAAACAAGGATCTAAAGCTTGATCCTGCCTGCATAGGACTTAAGGGCTCCCCTACGATCGTTAAAGACATGAAAACTGTCGCAGACCCAGTAAAAACACCGGTGAAACCTGGAATAGAGGAACTTGACAAGGTAATCTCAGTACTGGTTGAAAGGGGGATTGTGAAATGATAAAGAACAAATGCGCAACGCCTGCAAAGGATCCTGAGAATTTCAAGGACATCTGGATTTGGTTGGAACAGAACGACGATCGTCTTTCAAGGGTGGCCCTTGAGATGGCTTCCATTGGAAGAAAGCTGTCTGATAAATCTGGAGAGAAGCTTGTAGGCATACTTCTTGCGGATGAATCGGGCGAAGCTATGGCCAGAGAAGCAATTGAATACGGGGTTGATAAAGTTGTATATGTGAAGAATCCTGTTTTCAAACATTACAGAACTTTCCCCTATGCTGACACACTTGGGTCTCTCATAATGGAGAGAAAACCCAACTACTTCATACTTGGTGCCACGCACAACGGAAGAGACCTGGCAAGTAGAATAGCCGTACGGGTGAACACTGGAATAACTGCAGACTGCACCGAGATTGACATTGATGTCACCAAGCGTCTTCTTGAGGCAAGAAGGCCAGCATTTGGAGGAGCTATTCTGGCGAACATTCTGTGCAGGGCGCACAGACCCCAGATGGCCAGTGCAAGACCTGGAATATTCAAGCCTCTGGACAGGATGCCTGGTAGGCAGGGAGAGATAGAGAGAATCACCAGTTCAATCAAAGAGGAAGAAGTTGTTACAAAGGTTCTGAAAATAATCCCGAGAGAGGAGGTTGATATCACCACCGCAGACATAGTGGTATGCGGAGGAATGGGACTCGGGAAGAAGGAAGGATTCAAGATGCTTGAAGAACTTGCGAATGAGCTCGGAGGGATCGTGGCTGCCTCCAGGCCTCCAGTGGACGCAGGATGGATCACGAGAGATCGGCAGGTTGGACAGACAGGCAAAACAGTTCATCCGAAGCTGTACATAGCAGTAGGGATTTCCGGGGCAGTTCAACATACGGCTGGCATGAAATCTGCTGATTATGTCATATCAATCAACACTGACCCGACCGCTCCAATAATCAAATACTCGGATGTTGCACTAATAGGGGACGCATACGAAATCGTCCCAGCCCTGACCCAGGCTATCAGAAAGGCGAAGCAGGATCTTAAGACAAAACAACCAATTGCAGCTAAATAGATGGCAAGTCCTAGGAATAATTTCTTTTATTTTTATTCTTTAAAACTTTTAGTCGAGGAACTTCGCGATGCCTACGGATTCCAGTACTGGTGGCCTGCCCAGTCCCCATTCGAAGTTATAGAGGGAGCAATTCTTACTCAGAACACGAGCTGGAAGAATGCAGAGAAGTCGGTATTTAAAATCAGGGACGCTGATGCATCGCAACTAATGCAGATTGGGAATGAGGAGCTCCATGAAAAGATAAGGCATTCTGGTTTCCACAGGAACAAGGCAATCTTCCTCAAGAATGCGGCATCATTTTACAATGAAGAAATAGAAATACGACCATCATTCATAGACACAAGAGCAGAATTGATCAGGATCAGGGGAATCGGGAAAGAGACAGCGGACTCCATTGCTCTTTATGCGTTTCATCAAAGAACATTCCCAGTGGACTCGTATACTGTTAGATTCCTGGACAGGTACTTTGGCCTGGACCTTTCAATCAAGGACTATGAAATGATCAGGGATGAGTTCATACGTACCTTCCCCACCGAAATGCTGATGGAAGCACACGCGTTGATAGATGAGCATTCAAAAAAATACTGCAGGAAAAAGCCACTATGCAGTGGATGTTACATAAACAAGAATTGCACGTTTTATCAGTGAACTATTCCACTTCCTATCAATCTCCATCTATTAAGTATCTTCCTGGAGATTGCAAGATTTTGTCCTGGGAGCGCTATGACAGGGTACTTGAGCTCCACCTCCACGATATCTCCCTTTACTGAGGTGACGACTGCCACGGTCACTGCAGTCGCAACGTTCAGAAGGAGGGTCTCCTTGTTTGAAATCTTGTCCACCTTCATTTCTTGGGAACTTCCAACAACTTTTTCAAGTATGCTCGTTTTTAGCGTCAATGAAAATAGTGGCTTTGGAATAGTTCCCTTAATCCCAACGAGCATTCCAACTAGGGAATCACCTTTGGTCATGAATGGGTCGAGCTTCGTTCCTATTCCCACAAGTCCACCTGGGCCTTTTTCTTTCAAATTCAGGCTTCCTGAAATTATAGATGTAGCTTCTGTCAATATGGGGGTCCAGTTCTTTTTCCCACCTTTGGAAACTGATGTTCCCGGCGAAATTTCAATTTGGTCTCCCACCCTGAATGTCCCCTGGAAAATTGAGCCTCCCACGACTCCTCCCTGCAAATCTTTTGGAAGAGTGCCTGGTTTGTTGACGTCAAAACTCCTCGCAATATACATCATTGGGCTGGCTTCTTTGTTGAAATTCTTGGTGGGGATGAATTTTTCTATGGAATATAACAACGCATCAAGGTTCGCATAATCAATTGCACTCATCGGGATGATCGGAGCATTTTCAGCTACCGTTCCCTTCACAAATTCCTTTATCTCATTATAGCTTTCAAGGGCTCTTTCCTCTGTGACAAGATCTATCTTGTTCTGGACTATCACTATATTCCTTATCCCCAGAAGATTCAGTGCCATCAGGTGCTCCCTTGTTTGTGGTTGGGGACACTTTTCATTTGATGCTATGACCATCAGTGCTCCGTCCATTATTGCCGCTCCTGAAAGCATAGTGGCCATCAGGGTCTCGTGTCCGGGAGAATCAACGAAGCTGACCACCCTTTCAAGTTCAGTTTCTCCATTGCAGTCAGATGGATTTGTGACGTAGCTTGGGCCTCCATTCCCTTTGCACCTGTAAATGGGTGCATCTGCATATCCCAGTTTTATTGATATACCCCTCTTTATCTCCTCTGAAAAATAATCTGTTTTCACCCCAGTTATTAATTTTGTGAGGGTGCTCTTCCCGTGGTCGACGTGGCCAACCATTCCTATGTTGACTTCTGGTGGTCTTGGAACCTTCATTGATTTTCTCCCTTAGGTTCTTCTATTTTCCCCTCGACCACAGTGAAGTTTATCTGAGAAATGTCGCCACTTATGGTATTTCCCCTGATACTTTTCTTCTTTCTCAGTCCATCTCTTGTCGGGTGGAATCCGACTCCTCCCGTAAGAAGCAACCTCTTTCTCCTCATTCCTGGAAAATCAGGCCTCATTGGAAAGCCATCCTTATCACTTCCTCCAGTTATCTGTATTTTCGTTCCCTGAAATCCTAGAATAGAACCGTCCAAAACATCTCCTATTTTCTTTCCAAAGAGAGCGTTCTGTCTATCCTCGGGTATCTCAATCTGTTTGCTCTTACCATCTTTAGTAGAGATAACAGCTCTCATTGTAACCATTTAATTGTCACCGTTACAGTGGGTATTTTGAAAGGTTATATAACCTTTTAATGCCCCGCTTCCCTGGAAACACTTTTTGCGACGAATGGAATTGTAATTCCTGGCAGGCTGACCCTGATCCTGAAATCAACCACTTTTGAACCACTTCCTTCGTCCATTACAAGTACAGGATTGAGGTCCAATTCGATTATTTCTGGGTTATCTGAAACAAGTTTTGATACTCTCAGTACAATATCCTTGTAAGATTCAACATCCTTAGCCTTCTCCCCTCTGTAACCAGATAGTATTTTTGATGTTCTTAAGGATGAAATCATGTCATCTGCATCCTTTTCGGTGAGTGGAGCAAGTTTTATGGAAATATCATTTAGCAGCTCGACAAGTTTTCCCCCCATTCCTGCAACAACAACAGGTCCAAAGCTCGGATCCATGGTAGAGCCAACAATCATTTCCGTCCCCTGCGGGATCATTTCCTGTACTACGAAGTAATCAACCTCCACACCCATTTTTTGAAGAGAATGAAACATGTCCTCTGCCACATCCCCTGCCTTAAGCGGGAGCACATTAAGTTTCACCGCACCCATGTCGCTCTTGTGGATTAGTTTTGGTCCATACGCCTTTACAACCACATTGTCGCTGAACTTCTCAATTTTTTGCCTTATCTCCTCTGGATTCTTTGCAACAACAGTTTTGACCACTGGTATCCCATAATTTTCCAGAATACTTGAGGCTTCATCATAACTGAGCCAATCTCTTCTTGCTTCAAGTGCACTGGAAATAATTGCCTTGACTTCGTCTCGGTCCTTGACCTCTATTTCTCTTTCTTTTGATTCCGGGGAATATTTCCATTTCCCATATTCAGTGGCAAGCGCAAGTGCTGCCGCAGCATCCTCAGGGAATGGGAATGATGGGACTCTGACTCCATCCCCTTGCAACATATCAGTGATCCCCCTGCTTGCCATGAAGACTGATACTATGGTCTTGTTCGCGTTAGTTTTCTTTGACGCATTCAGGATTTTTGCTGCGACAGTGCTATTATCCATGACCATAGGCGGAATGAATATTACTATGATCGAGTCGATGTAGTCCAGATTAACTATGATGTCCAGCACCTTTTCATAGGAGTCGACTCCGCCTGCTGCACTCATATCAACCGGATTCTTGGTCCCCGCATAAGAGGGCAGAACCTCTTTCAGCTTCTTTTGCGTTTCTGGAGCAAGTTCGGGTACTTTCAATCCGTTCGCCTCGCATGCATCGGCAGCAAGGATCCCGGCCCCTCCTGCATTTGTAACAATTGCCACCCTGTTCCCCTTGGGAACCGGCTGGCAGGCCAGGACGGATGCGACATCGAACATGTCATCAAGCGTTTCTCCCCTGATGACGCCATTTTGCTTCAAGAGCGCATCAACAGTCACATCAGATGCAGAGAGGAGAGCTCCAGTGTGAGACTGGGTCGCCCTGAAGCCAGCACTGAACCTACCGCTTTTCACCACAATGATCGGTTTCTTTCTTGTCACCCTTCTGGCAATCCTGGAGAATTTGACTGGATCACCGAATGACTCCAGATACATAAGAATGACGTCCGTATTCTTGTCCTGCTCCCAGTACTGAACGAGGTCGTTGCCAGAAATGTCTGCTTTGTTTCCCACTGAAACAAAACTTGACAGTCCCAGCCCCAGCTTGCTGGTTAGATCAATGACTGCAATACCCAGTGCTCCTGACTGTGACAGGAATGATATTCTCCCTTGCTTTGGAGCAAATGGGGAGAACTGCCCGTTCATTGATACTTCATTGCTTGTGTTGGCAACTCCCATGCAATTGGGCCCTATCACCCTCATTCCGTAATCAGTGCATATTTTCATCAGCTCAAGCTGCCTCTTTATCCCTTCACCCCCCACTTCAGAAAAACCGGAGGAAATTATCACCAGACCCTTAACCCCTTTCTTTCCGCATTCGGTGACCACATTGATGACCTCTTTGAACGGGACCACGATGAAAGCAACTTCAACAGGATCGGGGATATCCAGGACTGATTTGAACGTCTTGATTCCCTGCACGGATGACCTAATGGGGTTTACTGGATAGATTGAGCCTTGGTAATTGCCTTCTATAAAATTGTAAAACAGTTGCCCTCCTATTGCATTCCTGTTTCCTGATGCACCAATGATTGCAACACTTTTTGGTTCCAGGAAGAACTTGACTGCATTTACTGCAGAAATTGCATCTCTGTGCTCGAATGTGTTTATCGCCTCAGGTAGTAAAGAGGGTGGAAATCTAACCTCAATAGCCCCTGGCCCAGCCTGGGTCTCCACAGGAAAACCAAGTCCTTTCAGGACACCTATCATCTTGTAGTTCTCCGGTGATAGATAAGCCTTGATTTCTGTGACGCCCATCCTTGCTGAATATTCTGTCATTAATCCCAGCAGGGAGGTCCCGAGTCCCTGTGACTGATATTCATCGGAGATGACAACCGCCATTTCAGCAACGCCTGGATTCTTACCCTGTTTCTTGTGATAGATCGCACCGTGCCCCACAACCTTATCATTTCTTATGGCTATGACTGCAAAAGTATTGTCCTCCTTGAGCAACTGAAAAGCAAGGTCCCTGGGCAGATCCTGCATGAACCTTCCCTCAATTGCTGAATCGGAAAGTGACTCAACAAACTCCTTCAGTCTGTCCGAGTCTGATTCCTGGAATTCCTTGACAGAAATGCTTGTTCCATCCTTTAAAATTATATTTGAATCCACAGTCATATAACCTTAATGACTTCAAAGGTAATAAAAATGAAGTCCGACAATTCATTTCCCCTGAATAATTGAATAGAATTTTTCCTTACTTACCCAGTTAAATCTGTGGAATTTTGATGAAGCCGCCTTAAGCAATTCCATCATAAGTGTATTCCTCTCGATCGGGACGAATGATACACTGCTAGGGTCCAGGCCACATGCCTTTATCCTTGAAAATCCATCCAAAGATGACCCTGAAATGTTGATCGAAAAACCGTGAAACGCTATACCGTCCCTGATTGCCATCCCTATTGATGCAACCTTTGATCCATTTACCCAGATCCCGGGCTCCTGACCAAGTTCCCCTGAAAAGCCAAATTTTCCAATTGATTCTATGATAACATCCTCTATGAGTTGTACGTACTTCCTCACATCTAATTGTCCGTCTCTCCTCAGGTCCATTATAGGGTAGACCACAAGCTGTCCCGGTCCGTGGTATGTCACGTCTCCTCCTCTTTCCGTTTCCACCACAGGGATTGTTTTGTAATTTTCTGGATTCTTTCCCCTTCCGACAGTATAGACTGGAGGGTGATTCAGGAAGAGCAGAACATCACCCTTCCCCCATTTTCTCAATATGGATACTAATTTCCTTTGGAGTGCCAGCGATTCTGAATAATCCAGTTCACCAAGATCAACGGCTGGATTTGTAATGGAGAGCCCTTCCATGTAAAACCTCTGATGACTCTTGCACGCCTTCAGACAAAGTTGGATGCGGGTGGATTGTCATTCCTATATCATCTGCTGTCAGACCTGCTTCGATCGCTATGGATATCTCGCTAATCAATTCGGAAGCTCTTGGAAGGACGAATGCTCCTCCTCTTACATGGTCATTTTCATCCGTGTAAACCCTGTAAATACCCTGGGGGGCATTCATCCCCAGGGCCCTTCCATTTGCTGCCAGAGGGAAGTTTCCAAATTTAGGTGTCTTTTCCCCGGTGATTGCTATTTCCGGATCAGAATATATGACGAATGGCATTGCCCTGTAGTCGATGATCGAATCAATCCCAGAAATATTGTCTGCTGCAACTTTCGCATCGTAGAACGCCTTGTGCGCGAGCAGTGGCTGCCCGCTGACATCCCCTACTGCATATACTCCCGGGATGTTAGTTTTCTTTCTATTGTCAGTTTTCACAAACTTTCCATCCATATTAATACCAAGATTCTCCAATCCTATTCCCTTGGTGTTAGGTTCCCTGCCAACCGTAAGCAGGACAATTTCAGACTTCAGCACGCTGCCGTCTGCCAGTGTGACTTCATAACCCTCTCTTTTCTCCACTTTCTCCACCCTGGTCGATACTTTGACTTCTATTCCAAGAGAAGAAAGTCTTCTATCAACGAATCTGGTCAGATCAGGATCCGTCCCGGGCAGGATTGATGGCATCATTTCTATGATGGTAACTTCAGCCCCCAATTTTCTGAATGCCGTGCCAAGTTCAATTCCTATATATCCTCCGCCTATTATTATAAGTGATTTCGGGATGTGATCTATGTCAAGTATCTCCCTGTTGAATAATGATGAATCCATCATCTTGATTCTTGTCGGGACTGAACCCGTAGCAATCACAAGATTGGAAGCTGTATATAATTCCTCTCCGACCTTGACGGTATTTTTGTCCATTATGAAAGCGTGGCCCTTCACGATGTCACCCCCATAACTTCTTACTAGTTTCTCTACACCTGACGTGAGCTTATTTATCATTCCCCACTTCCATTCCTGCCATTTCTTCAAGTCCAGTTTTACCGAAATGTCCACCCCGGGCATTTCCTTGAGGTATTGAATTGAGTCGGCAAGCTCAATTATAGCCTTGCTCGGAATACAGCCATAATTGAGACACTCGCCCCCTATCTTGTTCTCTTCAATCAGCAGTGCTTTCTTTCCATTCTGCCCCAGTCTTATCGCTGTAGCGTACCCTCCAGGACCACCGCCGATAATAATAGCATCATATTCCATCTTCACACCATCACTGTAACTGGAACTTCAAGATATTTTTTCACTTTGACTATGAACCTGGCCGCCATTGCTCCATCAACAAGTCTGTGGTCAGCAGAGAGAGTTATGTACATTAATTTTCCATTTGGCAACTCCCTTACCCTATGCACTCCAAGGATTGCGACCTCAGGATAATTTATTATAGGAGTTGAAAAGATTCCTCCAATTGAACCGACGTTTGTTACTGTGAATGTGGAATCCCTCACCTCTTCCAGTTTCAACTTTCCTTCCCTTGCTTTTGATGCCAGGACTTCAATTTCTTTACCTATCTCGCTGACAGACTTATTGTCTGCATCCTTGACCACCACAACGGTCAGTCCTTCGGGCGTATCTACTGCCACCCCTATGTTGTAATACTTCAATAATTCATATCGGCCATTTTCAAGTGAACGGGCATTCAGATACGGGTACTCCTTCAGTGCAAGAACTGCGGCTTTGACGAAGAATGGTGTGAACGAAACTGTTATCCCGGACTCCTTCAGGGTTCCCCTCAATTTGACCAATTCTGAGACGTCAACCTCTTCTGCAACGGAATAATGAGGTATTGAGTGTTTGGATTTTGTCATCTTTTCAGAAATTATCCTTCTCAACCCTTTCATTTCCATAATTTCTGATTTCTTCCCGGCAGGAACGACAGTTTCTTCCTGTGCTGTCATCTCAATTTTTTCCTTCCTGATGTCGTATTGATCCAGATCTTCCTTTGTAATTCTGCCGCCTGGTCCTGTACCCCTGACAGTCGACAGATCAATTCCTTTCTCTCTTGCAATTCTTCTTATTCCTGGCGGGGCAAGCACCCCTTCATTGGTAATAATTTCAGCTGGTGGTGGAACGGGAATACTTTCGTTCCTTTCCGGCCCTTTGGTGCCCTCCGGAATACCAGCTTCCGACCCTCCGATGTCGATAAGAGGGGAACCAACCTTGGCTATTTCCCCTTCCTTGTAATATAATTTTGTGACCGGCCCGTTGAAAGGCGATGGTATCTGGACGGTGACTTTGTCAGTCATGACCTCCACAATTATGTCATCCTTCCTTACTGACTCACCTTCCTTGACGTTCCACTTAACTATCTCTCCTTCCTGAATTCCTTCTCCAATATCTGGTAATTTGAAAGTTGCCATACTTTTCACCTCAATAGTTTTTTACCTTACTAATTGCATCCATTATTCTTCTTTCATCCGGTAAGTAAAGTTCCTCGTAGATATAAGGGAATGGAATGTCTGGACCAGTAACCCTTATTATGGGAGCAAGCAGGTAATCCATTGCTCTCTCTGAAATCAAAGCAGATATCTCCGCCCCCATTCCCAGAGTTCTTGGGGCTTCATGCACTATCACGACCCTCCCCGTCTTTTTAACCGAGCTTATAATCGCATCAATATCCATTGGGAGCAGGGTCCTGAGGTCTATCACGTCCGCATTCACTCTATTTTTGGTGATGGTATCGACTACTGTGCTCACCATGCTTCCATAAGTAATGACCGTAACGTCACTTCCCTCCTTGAGAAGTGCAGCCTTCCCTATTTCTATCCTGTAAAGTTCTTCTGGAACTTCGCTTTTTATTGAACGGTAAACCCTCTTTGGCTCAAGAAATATTACCGGGTCCCCTGATTCAAAAGATGACACCAACAATCCTTTTGCGTCGTAAGGGTTAGAAGGTGTCACTACTTTAAGACCGCTTGTATGCACAAAATAAGATTCTCCACTTTGCGAATGATATAGTCCGCCCCTCACCCCACCGCCATATGGCGTCCGTATGACCAGTGGGACGGAAAATTGGTTTCCGGTCCTGTATCTGATTTTTGCAATCTGGTTCACTATCTGGTCAAATGCAGGAAATATGAAATCCTGGAACTGAATTTCTACAATTGGCCTGAGACCATACATTGCCATTCCTGCTCCCATCCCTACTATACCCAGTTCATTCAGCGGGGTGTCAAGAACTCGTCCCTCTCCATATTTATTTTGAAGACCCTCTGTTACCCTGAAGACTCCTCCATTCTTCCCGATGTCTTCTCCAAGTAGTATCACATTTTGGTTCTCAGCCATTAATACGTCGAGAGTCTGGTTGAGTGACTGAACCATTGTCTTTAGAGTCATAATATCGACCTCTTTTCCTCTTCCTGAATCCACGCCGGTTCTGAATATAAATCTTCGAAGATGGATTCCGGTTCGGGCTTTGGGATCTTCCTTCTCTCTTCAATTACTGCATCCATCTCCTCTCTTGCTCTTCTCTTGATCTCTGAGATCTGGGCTTCGTTTATCATACCCATAGAGAGCATGAGCTTTTCCAGTCTTCTGATCGGGTCGTTATCGCTCCCGTCCGTTATTTCATCCACCCTGTATTTCTTTGGGTCATCGGAAGTGGAATGTGCACCCATCCTATAGGTAACTCCTTCTATCAAGTAAGGCCCCTTTCCTGATCTTACATAATCCATTGCCTCTGAGATGCCGTTTAATGATGAGATCAGGTCATTACCATCAACCCTCTTGCCGGGCATCCCATACGCATCCGCCTTCCTGTATATGTCTGCAACAGTTTGTTTCTTGGTTGGCAGGGAAATCGCCCACCCATTGTTTTCACAGATGAAGAGTACTTTGAGATTGAATACGGCCGCAAAGTTCATTGCAGCATGAAAATCAGAGGTCGATGTGGCACCGTCCCCAAAATTAGCTACCACTATTCCTTCTTCCTTTCTGTATTTCAGTGCGTATGCTGCGCCTGTTGCAAGTGGCAGATGGGCACCAACTGGACTCTGAATCGTTGAGAAATTATATTCCTTGAAGGAAAAATGGTCTGGCATCTGCCTCCCCTTTTCGATATCAGCTTGGTTTCCCAGCATCTGGTCCAGTATTTTTGAGACTGGAATGCCCATCTTCATCAGCAGGGAAAAATCCCTGTAATAACCAAAAATGATATCCTCCTTGTGGAGCAGCATCCCAATTGCGGTTTGAAGTATCTCCTGCCCCTCTGATGGGACGTGGAATCCTATTATACCCTGTCTCTGTGCGTTGACTACCTTGATGTCCAGAGTCCTGGAACGGACTGCGTTTTCATAAGCGGACAGAATCTGATCATTGCTGAGACTACCTATAGGACTCATTTCATCCCCTCCTGAGTGCGAATGCCTCCGCAGCACGATATGAGGTCCTGACAAGAGGGCCGGAAGCTACGAATGAGAACCCCATCTTGTAGCCTTCGTCCTCGAACATCCTGAATCTTTCACTACTTGAGTATTCGGTGACTGGAAGCTGCATCCTTG
Source organism: Thermoplasmata archaeon (assembly GCA_021817415.1). Lineage (GTDB taxonomy): Archaea > Thermoplasmatota > Thermoplasmata > Thermoplasmatales > JAKAUZ01. The sequence continues at coordinate 20,087 of JAKAUZ010000059.1, forward strand.
ATGGCCTGAGGTACTGCCCGACCGTCAGAATTTCGACTCCCGCCTCCCTCAGGTCCCTCATTGTTTCCCTCACCTCATCATCACTCTCACCCAATCCTACCATTATTGAACTCTTCGTAAGGAAACCCCTGGAGCCGATGAATTTCAATACGTTCAAGGACTGGTCGTAAGTTGCCCTGTGATCCCTTACGAAAGGAGTGAGCCTTCTCACGGTCTCCACGTTGTGTGCAATAACTGCAGGTTTTTCCACCAGTATATTCTCTATCTGATCCTTCCTTCCCTGGAAATCTGGAATCAGGACCTCTACCTTGACCCCAAGTTTCTTCACCTCCCTTATAACATTTGCAAAGTGGGCTGAACCACCATCCGGAAGGTCATCTCTATCCACTGACGTAATGACTACGTATCTCAATTTCATGTCCCTTACTGCATTTGCAACATTAATGGATTCATCGGGGTCTAGCGGCTGAGTATGGCCGTGGGTGACTGAACAGAATCTGCAGTTCCTAGAGCAGTTCTTTCCCATTATCATGAAAGTCGCAGTACCTGAAGTCCAGCATTCAGAAATGTTCGGGCACCTTGCTTCCTCGCATACAGTGTGGAGATTAAAATTTCTCACCTCTTCCCTCACTTCAAAATAGGATTCCTCAGTTGGCAGCCTGACCTTTACGTAATCTGGCCTCATTATATGGAAGTTCCTAATGCATTTAAAATTTTTCTGTCATGGTTTAAAATCATAGGAAATCCTAAATCTCGGGATTCGCTCCGTTATTTGTGCGTCACGTTGATGGTACAATGCCTGCAAACTGGAAATTCTCCTGGAATTCAAATCACAAAGAAATAGTTGAGATAGAGATAGGTGAAGAGGTCAGGATAGATATTCCTGATTCGTCTTCTCTCCAGATACAGGAAGACTGGACTCATAAGGACCTTGACAAAATTGACTGGAACAGGGTTGATTCACTGGTCGGTCCAGTAAAGGTGAATGGAATTCAAAAAGGAGAAACTGTCAGAATAGATATTATCGACCTGTCAGTGGGTAAGTGGGGCTGGTCAGCAATTCTCAGAGATTTCGGTTTTCTAAAGAATAGGTATGAGCAAACGCTGGTGATCTGGGACATCGGCAAAGAATCTGCCAGCGCGAGAGATGGGTTCCTCGACGGAATCAAGATACCGTTGAGGCCGATGATAGGCATTCTGGGGACGATGCCAGCAGAAGGAGAATTCCCCGTGATACCTCCTCAGTCTTTTGGAGGTAACTTGGACAATAAATACCTGAGGAAAGGTGCCTCGATTTATTTACCATCAGGAAAGGAAGGGGCAATGTTTGCAATCTCCGATCCGCATGCTTCCCAGGGGAACGGAGAGGTATGTGGAACCGGTATAGAGACTTCGGCTACTGCAACTTTAAGTGTATCAAAATCAAAACATTCCTTCAAATTCCCGGTACTGGAAAGCCATAACTTTGAGAATGAGGACGTAGTGGTGTTCACTGGAATTGCGAGTGATATGCACGAAGCGCTCCATCTTGCACTGACAAATTTTATATCCACCGCAGAAAGGTCGGGAATCGATGCAAGGGAGGCATATGTACTTGCAAGTGTTGCAGGTGATTTTGAGATTGCTGAGGCGGTCGATGAACCAAACCTGGAGGTCTCATTGAAAATTAGCAAGGATCTGTTCTTCTTCAACTGAGTCTGGAAATTGAGAAAGTATAAGTTTTATCGCAGGATCAAGAATGATGAAGAATACTCCTCCTGTGTTATCGTTGCTGGAAATGACGGGGGAAAACAATATTGACGCGAAGATAAATTACATGATCTACAGGATTGCCTCAGGGATTACGTTAGAAGAATTCGAACTGAAATTCATTGAGGAAATAATTTCCTACATCAAGAATATTGGGAGCGATGGAGCTGATATTGGGATATACATGGATTTCGCCAAAATGAATATTGTTGCAGGGAACAGGGAAGTTGCAAGAGCATTGGTTGAGAGACTTGAGGAGGAAATGTCCAGCGACCTGCTTGACCCCAGTGGAGATGTTTTCTCTGTGTATAGGGAACTGGCCATTCTTGAGTCTCTCTCTTTCATGAAAACAAGTGCGATTGATTTTTCATTGGAGCTTGTGAGATTCCTTCCCAGGAATAACGATGCTGTTAAACCATCCCTTTTAAACCTAGCAATGACTATTGTCGACACAATCCACATTGATCGCTCAAATTTTTCAAATACTGCGTTGGTTCTAGAGATACTTGAGCACATGGGGAGAAAGAAGGATAAGGATGCTTTCAGAGGGGCAATTGCCAGAAAGATGCTGATGAGAAATGAAGTGTTTTCCACTCTGGACCTGGAAATGGTGAAGTTCGCTGAAACAAAGCTGTTCAGCTTGATTGAAGATAGGTTGGAGAGAGCATTCACCTCTTCCAGTATAGCTATTGCCAAAGCAAGTATCGGTCGACTTGAAAAAGTGCCGGCTCTCCAGGAGGAGGCAATGGAACAGATCAAATTGATCAAGAGCTATTTCCCTGGAAAATCGTCAAGACTGAGTCTAGTCAGGGACCTTGTTCTCCTCGACGTATATGGCAAAATAGGAATGGAAAAGGAGGAGCCAGAACTGGTTGCCATAATAAAGGAGTCAATTGACAGACTCCTCGCAGATGGAAAGAACGCCGATAAGATGGATGAAATTGTATTTCTATTTATTTCCTCCTTATTCTCAATCAAAATGGATGGGGTAACAACCGCATCCGGTTACATCAAGTACTCTGATACAATTTTAGAGCGTGCATCTGAGCAGGTCAGAGTCTTGAGCTATATTAACATGTCAACCTCACTGTCGAGGCAGGGGATGCATGATCTTTCTATGGAATGTGTTAGGAAGGCAGTGAAAATCCTTAAAAAATATGAGCAGAATGAGCGGGAAAGTGCCTTGGATGAATTGTTCGCACCTTCATTATCAGAGGATTATCTGAATTCATCCAGTGAAGAATTCGTCACTGAAATGATCAGGCTGATAGAGAACTTGGACGATCAATCGAGAGAGAGGATAGCAAGCGAATTCTTTATGAATCTGTCTCTTCATGCAATAAATAGGAAATTCAATATTGCGGTGAGTATGTGAGCACTAAATTGGAGTACCTCAATGGAAGAATAGTCCTGACTACTACTGACCATTCAAGAGAAAATGTTGCTGAAGGATACGAGTATTACTCATTAGTTCAGAGGTATCCCGGTGCGGAGGACCTTGTTTTTGAGAAGAGAAAATTGGACCTTAAACATACTGAAAAATTGAGACCGTATCAGGTCGATGGCATGGAAGAATGGGTCAGGAACGGCATGAGAGGAGTCGTTGTCCTTCCCACAGCAGCAGGTAAGACACACATAGCAATTGAGGCTATTTCCAGGGTATCTGAGCCCGCATTAGTTGTCGTTCCAACTCTTGAACTGTTGAGTCAATGGAAGGTCAAGCTTGAAAGGATTTTTGGAATTGAGGTGGGTCAGATCGGGGGAGGTGCCAATGACCTGAAAGACGTCACTGTCTCAACGTTTGATTCTGCCTACCTGAAGGCAAAGGAAGTTGGTAACAGGTTCAGGCTTCTCGTGGTTGACGAGGTTCACCACCTGGCAGCCTCAAAATTCAGGGATATTGCAAGATACTACGCTTCCCCTTACAGGTTGGGGTTAACAGCTACATACGAAAGACCCGACAGGATGCAGGAAAGTCTAATTGAGATGTTTGGTGGAAAGATTTTCGAGATGAACTACGACGAGCTTAAAGAGTATCTTTCCGACTTCGAGATAATTAGGGTACCAGTAGAACTTGACAGTGATGAGGAGTTAGAATATGAAAGAAATAGGGCTGTCTTCCTGAAATATCTTCGAAGTCATAGAATGAAATTGAGGGGCCCGTGGGACTTCCAGCGATTCATACTGTCGTCCTGGTCAAATGAGGGAAGAACCGCGCTGATGGCGTGGAGAAGATCACGTGCCATAGCCCTCAACCCCAGGGTGAAGATTGATGCGCTTCGGTATATTCTTTCTATTAACAGGAATGATAAAACGCTGATATTCACTGATGACACTTCTACTGCATATACAATCTCGAGAGAGTTCCTCATTCCTGCGATCACCTATCTGACCCCGCTGGACGAAAGGAAGAGGTACCTTGAAATGTTCAGAAACGGTACGGTCAATGCACTCGTGAGTTCAAGAGTGCTTGACGAGGGAGTAGATGTTCCAGATGCAGCACTTGGAATTATTGTCAGCGGATCAGGAAGTTCAAGGCAGTTTCGGCAGAGGCTGGGTAGGGTGCTTAGACCCGCTCCAGGAAAGAAGGCCAAAATGTACGAAATTGTTTCCTCTGGCACAACTGAGTACAGAAGCTCAAACAGGAGGAGAAAAGGTGTTCCCAATTCAGCTGGTATCAGTGAGGAAGAGTAGGAACGGCAAGCTTTCGGTCAAATTCCTGGATCAGGAATACGACGCTATTTCGGAGAGGGTTCTTAATCTATTCAGGTCCAGCATTGGAGAGAAAAAATCCTCAATAATCGAGAAAATTAGGGATCTTGAACTAGAGATAGGTAGCCCAAAAATTGTCAAGGGCCTCTCCGAGGTGTCGTTCAGCTCCTCTTACTTTGAACCCCCGACTGCCCTCGATCCGAAAATTGTGAGGGAAACTGTTTTTAGTATGACAGGGAGACCAATTTTTGACCCTGAAGAACGAAAAGAATTACTAGCAAGAATTGGGGAAAGGGAGAACTGGGATCCGGTCGAGATAAGTGAAGGATTGTACGGTGATCTAGACAAGGAACAGATCCTGGGAAACTTGAAACTAAAGGAACCGGAAGAGGTGAGGAAGGAATTCAATTATCAGGTATTTGAGGCGATCATTTCTAAATGTGTGGAAGTGAAATTGCATCTTACGGATAGAGAATTCCTCTTGGAATCCTTGATTATGAGCAAAGGTTTGGAAATCAGCAAAGAGGATGGAAAATTAGTCATCGGAATATCTGACATGCTTGCTGGAAAATCCATGAAGACCATTAAACTAATGAGCGCCTTTAAAAGTCTCTTCGCATTCGATGAATGGGAGGCTGAGGCAACCATTCAGCTTAAGAAGAAGAGATACTCTTTTACCTTCGATAGCTCTATAAGCACATTCTTCCCCAGAGTACCAGAACCAGTTCTACTACCAGCAGGAAGATATGTGGAGAAATTTATTCCTGAAATGGGTGAGTCCATTTTCCTGATCATATTTGGGGAAGAGAAATTGGGCGTTTATTTCTCTGACGCATCCAGAGTTGATCGAGACGCCAGTAATTCCAAGATTCTCAAGGAAGCTGGGATCAACCTGGAGTGCATTTATCACGCAACTGATAAAGCAAGCTGTCCCCCTGGACATTACTGTTTCAACAGGGAATTCGTCTTCAGTGATTTCCTTGAATTTCTCAAAAGGAAATACTCAGGCCGGACTCTTGACAGTTACGGGGCGAAAGAAGATGACAACATTATCAGGAATACAATCGAGAGACTTATGCCAGACGGTCAGGCAGTTGTGGAGTATATTGCAGGAAGGGGTATCGATGTCAGGGAGACATTATCCAGGCTTGGCTATTCCATCAAATGGAAGGGAGCCCAACCTGTAATTGAAAGGAATTGAATGCTACCTGCTACGTTGATCCACAGCAGTGCATGAATTATTTTGCTTTCTTCCAAAAGTATTCTGGAAGAAAATTCTAAGGACAAGATGAAAACTTTTTTAAATATCTGAGTCATCACATTGCCGGAGATGGGATCCTCCTGGGCAGTCCCCGAACCTCCTTCTGGATGATGATTCCTAACAAGAGATGATTTCTTTGAACGACATTGAACTGGAAATAGCTGAGAAGGAAAAACTTGTCAACCATCTTAGGGAAAGATACGAACAAGCTATGGCGGACAGGAAAATGTTTATGGAGAAACTGGCGGAGTGCGAAAGGCATGGATGAAATAAGGGATGAGATGAAGAAAATCTGGAAACTTGATATTGAAATAGCTTCACTCACCTATAAATTGTACGAAATTTACGATGAAAATAGGAACCTTGCCATCGGCCTTTTCGGGCAGAAAGCTAAATTCCCTGATCTATTTGAAAATTCCATTGTCAGGAGAATGGATTTCTATCTCTTCGCTAGAATTGATGAGACTTAGATTGTTGTATCTTCTAAAGTCAGAATCTGCATAAAATACACTCGCAGAATTAGCCTATTGGAATATATTATTAAAAGATGGAAAATAAAAAGAAAAAAAGTAAATATTTTACTTCTTCTTTCTCGTTGCTGCGTAAGCTACAAGTATTCCTACAATTAGTCCAACAATTAACCCGACGACTAATCCCTCATACAGGTTGGAAGATGATGGTGCAGGTGGTGTGACCACTTTGGTGAATGTTATTCCCTGAGCACTGTTACCATTTACTGATATTGAACCTGTCTTGACTACGCTGTATCCTGAAACGTTTGAGATGGTGTAAGTATACGTACCAGTCTGTGTGAGCGTGAATGTTATTGTGGAAGAAGTTGTATTCAGTGTTTTGGTTCCCAGAGTCACGCCCCACGAAGTGCCAGATGGCAACCCAGTCTCTGTGAATGTTACGGTGTAGGTTATCTGCGTGAAAGTCAGAGATACTGTTTCATTTCCGTTTACGGTCAATGCTCCAGAGGATGGAGAAACTGTGTAACCGCTTACACTTCCAATACTGTAGGTGTAGGTTCCTGTGGGTACTGTTATGGCATTAGACGCGGATGTGGATGGGAAAGTCTGTCCATTTATCCCTACGACCCATGTTGTGCCAGATGGTAATCCAGTCTCTGTGAATGTCACTGTGTACGAAGAAGGCTGGAATGTAATCGCTACTGACGTGTTCCCAGTTACGGTTACTGTCCCCATTGAAGGTGAGGAAGTATAACCTGAAACTGATCCTATGCTGTAAGTATAGTTCCCAGATGAGACTGATGCCGTTATTGATGCACCGCTGGAAGAATAAGTCTGACCATTTACGCTAACCGTCCAGGTGGTGCTGGAAGGAAGTCCAGACTCAGTGAAAACAAGTGAATATGCCTGTGATGGACCGCCAGATGTCAGGTAGAAAGTCTGCCCGGGACCGCTAATGTTCAGGAAGCCTTCTTGTGCGACCTCATTCATTGACGGGGTAAGATATAAAGCTATGTACTGCACTGGTACTCCTGCAGCAATTAGTGGAGTGACAACTGTGGTGTTTGAAGAAGGCATAGGTGAGAGACCAGAATATGCGAATCCAAGGATCATATTGCCGTCTGTAGTTGCAACAGTTGTTGAGAAAGTATTCGGATAAACAATCGGTTTATAATCGTAGCCAATCATTATTGCGCCACTGTCATTGTATGGGCCAGCCCCATAATAATTCCACCAGTAATTTCCGACTGAAGTACTGTTCCACTCATTTGTGTAATTTGCCGGGACTCCCCAGTAGAAATTATAGCTTAATTCCTCTGCAGGTGTTTGCGTCAGGAAAGTGTTATTGAAAATCATATTCCCGCTGCTGAACACGTAGACGCCTATCTGTGAGGTGCCATACAGGAAACTGTCGTACAATGGTGAATCTGCGAAAATCGGGTTGCCGGTGGTATAGCTCAGTCCGAGGAATTCATTCCCCGTTATTACGTTATTAGATGGTGTGGCATTATTGTTGTAGACAAGCAGGGATGCACCGTATGAAATAAACATATTGTTGGCTATCACGTCATTTGTCGAGTTCCAGACCATCATTGAACCCTCAAAGAATCCTGTCTGCTCAAAGCTGAGCCATCCTGATATTACTCCGTTCTCCACCGCTATATTAGATGTTTCGTACAATTGCAGCTCTAGGAAGTTGGAAAGTGGAAGTTGCACTCCGTATGCTGAATCAAAGAAGTTGATGATCAGTGCTGAATACCCTGTGTACTGAATTGGCATTTCCATCCCGGTAACAACTGCGCTAGCATTGGTATCCATAATCAGGACCCCCGGGAATGAGGGGAACATGTAATCGTTTATCTCTGAGAACAGTGAACTTATTCCTCCGCTCTGCGCATAAATCACATACGGATTGGAAGGTGTTCCATTGCCTGGTGTTACTCCAACTGCATTGGCGGCCATCTGCGCATAGGAGGCAAGTTGCTGATTATTCATTATTGTAATAGGAGTATATACTCCCATTAGTGGCGAGCTCTGTAGTGTTATAGTCGTCCCACTGGAAGAAAGAACTCCTGTCTCAGGTGCGAAGTAGTTCATTGCAGCTTCAAATTGATAACTGCTTGTTGGAAGCGTGAATGTTTCTGTGGCAGCTGGGAAAGGAGCCCAGTTCCAGATGTTTTCACTTATCTGCGTTGCATTGTTATTTACAAAGACATATGGGGTCACAGAATTTGTCGTAGTCACTTTGTACTGAGTCTGGGAAGATCCCAATCCCCACAGACCGTATACCATTGATGGCCCAGGATTTAGATGTGCTGTGGTTCCACTGTAAGAAACATCGACTCCTGTGGAAGTTTCTCCAGTTTCAGAACCGATGTCATAAGCCGATTTAACTGGAGTGTAGGTATTTGTCGTTGAGTTAAGGCTACTGAGCGTCATCGTACCATTTATGTTGTATACGGTGGCGGTGCTACCTCCTCCTGGTCCCCCAATCATTATTTCAGAGTCGTATGGTATGAAGCCGGTAGGAGTGATCTGTGTACCGCTTACAAGATATTCAGGTTGCGGTGCTGTGTAGTTTGCAGGCTGCCCATAAGTGGAGTTGAACTCTATCATGTCATATGTTCCGCTCATATTGGCTACCTGCGGAACGGAATAATTGAACCACATTGTGCTTTCCCTGTCAGTTACCGTTGTGTTCATGTAAAGGTTAACCTGCCACGGATAGTGCACTGGGATATTTTGTGGGCCAATTGCAATGTGAACTCCGGTGTATGGATACACGAATCCTGAAGAATAGTTAATGGCATTTGAGGTAAGGAACGTTTGTGGGCTGGAGAAATTCCACACATTGTCCTCGAAGGTCAAGGTTTGTGTCCTTGCTGAATATACTATTACGTTCTGTGTCCACATGGAGTAGTTTGCCTTCCCAAAGAGTGCGACATTGTAAAGCACAGCATTTAGCTGGAATGTCACTGCCTGAGGTGAGTCTGAAATTATATTGAAATCCTGCAGATTACTCATGTTTACTGTTGCCTCAAAGCTTGTGGTGGTGTAATTATATGCAACGATCTGTCCGGTATTGTTCATGTACAATCCATAATCCCCAATTCCCATTGGGGCGGGGGAGCTAGGGTAGGATGGAGTAACGTGCCCATTCACGTAATTCAGTGATGAGTGATAGTTGGGTATGAAAAGATTCTTCATTGGCACATTTTCTTGTTTTGCTAAATTTGTCACCCTTGCTAGATCCTGTGCTTCCGTTGTCATAAGGCTGCCGGTAGCAGCATGTCCTGTCGTATATTGCAATGATTGCGAATTTGGCGCTGTCTGTTCATAAATTGTGGCACCATTTACACTCGCGTTACCCGCGACGAAAATAACGCTGAACACTGACAGAGCCATGAAAGCAGCCATTGCTATAGCTTTCAATGCTTTTTGATTCATTTGAACCAAGGAACCATGCGCGTTCGGTATAAAAATATTAGCCGTGAAATTAATGATACAGAAGTTTAATAAGGGTGAAATTGTAGTTGAAACTATCTATCTTAAAAAGGCAAATTGACGTAATTCTTGTGTTATTATTCTTTCCCCCAACGTATTCAACGTAATGACTACAGTCGCCAATTTTGTTGGTTTTCAATTTCTAGTGCCCTTTGATAAAAGCATAAATACGGACTCGTTATGACAGGAAGCAGCGGGGTGGGGTAGCCAGGAAATCCCGACGGGCTCATAACCCGTAGACCGGTGGTTCAAATCCACCCCCCGCTATATCATGGCAAAAAAGATTGTGGGAGATGTCATTTTTGCCGCGTTTCTTTTGACTTTGCTTTTTGCATATTTGGCTTCATCGAGTTCATTTTACAATAGTTATTCTTATTTTTTACTCATCTCACTCCTCTCTCTAGAAATTTCTTCTATATTTCTTTCAGATAACAGGACTCAAACGGCAGTTCTCCCTTTCTTCTTGTTTATTCTTTCAATGAGTGATCTATTCCCCAGGCTCCCCCCTCACTGGACCCTGATGATGATTGCTCTCTCTTTGACACTGCTGCCTGAAAAAATAATATTCAAAAAGGGGAATGTTGGAGCATATTTCTCAATCGCCTCCCTGTCTGCCTCGCTGTCCTTTCTGCACGTTGATCCTTTTGTCAGCGCATTTTTGTTCCTGATCGTTCTGCTTGCGATCGGTGTTGTTTCCTACTTGATTGATCGCAATGACGATTCATTCGTCTCATACCTCATAGTTGGTGTTCTACTGACTGAGATTGTATTCATCCCTCAAAGTGCAATCGGGGCAATCATAAACCTCCGTTTCCAGAATGTACTGTTATTTACGATTCTCACAATTCTTTTTATTTCCTTAATCCTCTTGATGCAGGATGCTCTGAGCGACAGGAGCTTTCCCTTGTCGGGTGTTCTTGTTTTTATTTCGGATCTAGGTTTGTCCTATTTGCATATAGATTACCTTTTCTATTTTGCATTAGTTGTTTCACTGACCTTTGTGATTACGATCGTACTGAAGCGCTATGTCCTAAAAAAGGACATAAACATCTCAACCTTGGGCTTCGCACTTGTATACTCCATTTACTTCTATGAGAGGTACAATCTTGTTATTATAACCGGTTTTCTTATGAGTTTTACGATATTTTATATAATAATGAAAAAGATGAAATTAAAAGAATGATTCCATCACTTCTTGAATGTTTGCGACTGGCTTTCCATTCTGGTCTATTGGTTCCTTTACCATGTTCCTAGTCCCATAACCATGAATTAAGGTGCTCAGCCTCTCTGCATAAGTCTCCCTCTCATACTGGATGAAGACTCCCATTGGTATCTTGTCCCCCCATTCCATAGATCTCTGAACTGCCTGTGAGATCTTAACGCTCGGGTCATCACCCTTGTTCACTACTGGGTTCCATCCGCTGGCTTCAAGGTCATAGAGCCTCTTGTCGTAGAATTCCTTTGTGTTGATGTTGTTGTATGTTACGCACGGCTGCATTATATCAATTAACGCCATTCCCTTGTGCCTTATTGCCCTTTCAATCGTTTCCTTAAGGTGCTTAATGTTGTAGGAGTAGGATCTCGCGACGAATGTGTAGCCACTTGCAAGGGCCAGGAATATGGGGTTGACCGGGAATTTGATGTTTTCTGTTTCTAAACTTTTGATGTTCTCTTTATAAGGCAAGGTTGGTGATGCCTGTCCCTTGGTCAATCCATAAACGCCATTGTCGAAAATCATGTAGGTCATGTCCAGGTTCCTTCTCCCGGCAGCAACCAGATGCGCACTTCCAATCCCCAGACCATCACCGTCTCCGCTCACAGAAATCACTTCGAGTTCTGGATTGGCCATTTTTACAGCCTCTCCCTGCACAAGTGACCTCCCGTGGAGAGTGTGAAGGGCATACACGTTGACGTAATGTGGAATCTTAGAACTGCAGCCAATCCCCCCTGTGAGAACAACGTTCTCGTTCGGTATTCTTAGATCTTGTAGAGCCAGTGTCAATGCATTCAAAATACCAAAATCTCCGCACCCTGGGCACCAGTCAATTTCAACATTTGTCTTGTATGTATTATGCATATGATAACACCACCTTCTTTTCCGTTTGTGCCTTCTTAATGGCATCCATAAGCTCCTCGTATGCCATCGGCCTGCCATTGAATTTCAAAATTCTCGAATCTACGACAATTCCCGTTTTCTCCCTTAAAAGATCTGCCAGTTGGCCACTATAATTTTGCTCTATGTCAATTACATATTTTCCTTTCAGGTATTTCATTACTTCCTCGGATGGGAATGGCTCGATCATCCTTACTTGAAGGAAGGAGATGTCAGGAAAAGATTCCAGTGCATCCTTTATGGCCCCCTTTGGCGAACCCCATGACAGTATGACCTTCTTGTTCTCTGGTTTTCCGTAGAATTTGACTTTCTTGTTTTCCCCTATTTCCTTCAGGATCAGATTCATCTTTCCCATTCTTTTGTTCATCATGATGATCCTGTTGTCAGGATCCTCTGAGAATATGTGGCCGTCCTCCTCGTGCTCATCACCTGCAATAGTGAATATGCCCCCCTTCACACCTGGCACCGTTCTGGGGGAGATGCCGTCTTCCGTGAGCTTGTATCTCTTGTAATTGGAGGTCTCATTTAGAACAAGCTTACCCCTGTCAATCCTGACGCCGGATAAATCAAAAACCTCAGTTGTCGTATTGCTCATAGCCATTGATTTGTCTAGGAGGACAATGACCGGCAGTTGGTAATGCTCAGCAATGTTGAATGAATCCACTGCGTCATAAAATGCCTCCGTGTTGTCGCCAGGAGTAAGTATAACCCTCGGGAATTCACCGTGACTGGCCGTGGTGGCGAATTTTAGGTCACCCTGTTCGTGCCTTGTAGGCATTCCCGTTGACGGGCCGGCCCGCTGGTAATAGAAGATGACCACCGGAGTTTCTGTCATTCCGGAATATGAAAGTGCTTCAACCATTAGGTCGAATCCGGGTCCAGAGGTACTGGTAGACGATCTGAGACCAGTATTGGCTGCGGCTATCGCCATGTTTATTGCGGCAATTTCGTCCTCAGTCTGTTCCACCACAAAACCGTACTTGTCCATGAGAGTCTCAAGATAATTTGATTCATCACTTGCAGGCGTTATGGGGTAATAAGATTGGAATTTCATTCCAGCAAGCACCTTCCCCATTCCGACAGCTTCTGCAGAATTTATCAGCATCCTCTTTTTCTTCTCAACTGGCGGAAGTGAAAAAGTTTTGTTGAATGAGAATTCATTGTATACTTCGTCGACAACTGCATTATTCATCTCTGCAATGATCTTCCTTGAGGCAAAATTTTCCGTGATCACATCTTTCAGGTTCTTGGACTCAATGCCTACAATTTTCAGTGCAGCGGCAAGTGATACCGTATTTTTCATAACATTTAATTCTGAAACATTTTTGTTGAATTTTGTTGCGACTGATTCAAGTATCTTTCTATAGGAGATCGTTGCGAACCTCTTGTCGTCCACCTTTTCCTCAGAAATAATCATCCCGTCGTCTGAGACTTCTCCCTTGTGAATTATCACGCTCTTTGCATCGAGAGGAATCAATATATCTACCCTTTCGGAATAGCTTTCAATTTTTTGGTCACTCACCCTGACTCTGAAATATGAGTGATCCCCCTTTATGGTTGAGAAGAGTTCAGCATTTGTATAAACGTAGTATCCCTGTCTCGCCATCACCTTGGCAAAGGTATCAGAAGTAAAATTAATACCGCTACCCTGAGGTCCGGCAACCATTAGATTTAGGTCCTTTTTCATGGTATCGCCTTTTCCATCTATAATACTTTAAAGTAAAAAAGAGTATCCCACTACTTCTCTTTGCGCACGAATGTTAATGCGTCCAGTGTAGGCTGCGTTCTGCAGTAAGGTTATAAAAAATTATCTATCGCAATACCTTTCACGCTCTTGACTACTTCCTTCAATTGCTTTTTTTGCGCATCGTCGAGTTTATGCGCTACTGATACAGGATAGAGTATCGTGCCACTCTCTATGAATCGCTCAAATTCTATTTTTCCTCCTCTCTGAATGGATGCTATCTGCCTGGCAGCTTCCGTGTATATATCTTCCCTCTCCGGTTTTATCTGTTGAATGTATTCCCGTACGTCCACCCCATTACCGAAACTTATCAGGACATTCATTAGAAGGTCAAGATTGCTATTTTTCTTCAGCAGGTGCCTCACTTTGATTGCCTCATCATACTTCCCCAGCAGGTTCATTTGCAGCACATAATCGTAGACGCTTCTTTCATCCACGCTCTCGATTCCAGAAACATTTCTGTCCCCTTTCAGAAACTTCACAGTTCCCCTCAGTGTGTCTATCCTAAGCTTGTCCCATGTGTTGCCAAGGTCTTCCATCAAATTTTCTCCCTGATCCAGCATCGGCAATACGTCATCCAGCTCCAGAGACGTGGTCATCATTTCTGCAAGCGTAATAAGGTAATTAATCCTGGAATAAGCGGTGCCGTACTGTTCATAGATCGTCTTAATCCTCTTGAGCCTAGAAATGGCATCTTTGTAGCTGACTAGTCGATACTCGTATTCAGTGAGGATCAGGTTGAAGAGCACGATGGTATAGACATCCATGTCAAGGCTGTCTATAGCAACTTTCTTTGCTTCTTCAAGAAGTTCCAGTGCCTTTTTCTGATTGTTCTCGAAGTATATGTTGGCAATGTTGTTCAGGAGCCTTGCCTTGTTTTTGGAATCCTGGACTTGGGAAGCCAGTTCAAGACCTCTATTGTAGTAATTTATCGCTTCGTCATTCATTCCTGACTCGTATGCTATGTTCCCCAAGATTCGCAAACTTTCAGCCTTGATCTGGTCGGGGTAGCTACCATTTATAAGTAGATTCCCAAGGTCTCTGACACCAGAAGCATCTCCTTTCTGCCATAAGAAATAGAGTTTATAATACAAAATCCACGCCTTGTCATCCTCTTCTTCAGCTCTGTCGTACAATTCCTGGAACCTATCTTCCGGGCCACTTCCAGAGATCAACCATGCCTTCAGGGAATAAAATCCAGACCTTGGATTTGAATTACTTTTTTCCACTTCATCGAGTATGTTGGAAGCTTCATCATTCATTCCCTGATACAGAAGAATCCTTGCGTATCTCAGCAGTAGTCTTTCTGTTCGTCTGGTTCTGAGCATCTCCTCAACTATTTCCTTGCTTCGCAAAAGGTTCCTGGAGTCTATATGCCGCGTCATTTTTAGAGCTAACTCCTCAGCTTTTTCCTGCTCCTGTGCTTCCAGCAGGAGACTTATCATCGCGGGCGATTGGTCATTTATGGTTTGTATTGCGATCTTTGCCATTCTCCCGAGCGAATATTCAGACAGCAGCTTTTTAACGTATTTTCTGAATGCTTCGTCTTTGAAATATACCTTTTGATTCTTTATTTCGACGAGCCCAATTTCTCTGAGTGATTCAAGAGAATTGATAAACACGCTTTCATTCAATCCACTTAATTCTTGAAGTCCCTCTGGATTGATCCCATCCTCAAAGAGTGAAAGCCACCTCGCAAAATTCTTTACCGAATCCTCAAATATATTGAATTTGTACTTAAATACCTCATCTTGTGTACCTGGAAAATCTATTGATATGTGTTCTGACGCACTCCATCTGCCTGCATCGTCTATGAATCCTTTCCTACGAAGTGTTATCATGAATGCAAATGTGTTTTCAAGATTCCCACGCGATTTCACATAAATATCGTGGAGTATGCCAAGTGGAATGAAATACTCTTGTTCCACTGCCGCTCTAAAATCGTCAAATGATAGATTTTCCATTTTGATCTGGATTGTCCTTGGGGAATTTTTGATCTTGCTGATCTCCCCTTCAGTCTCAGAGGTATATAGAAGGGAATTCGCAATGAAAACTCCAACTCCCCTCTTTTCATTCATCAGTGCTGTGATATCATTAAGGAAATTTATGACCGAACCTCTCGCTCCTTCCATCCTGTCTACTATTAGGACTATCCTAGAATAATCAGTTATGAATTCCGTTGTCCGGATAATCTGTGCCTGAGGCGATAAAGTGGACCCCCCCAAATTGTTGAAAACGCCACCTCTCATCATTCGTCTGTAAATTTCTGAGACCTTATTTCCAAGCTCATTGAGGAATGTGTTCAGTTCCCTCGCTTCTATTTTAATAAACTTGATCTTGCTGATTTCTTCTTTTGTTATCTCGTTCTCTATGTATTCTCGAATGAAATTATCATTCAATTCGATGAAAACATTCTTCCCTCCATTCGCCAGGACATCCTTAATTTTGGTCAGCTCGTCCTGAAATAGAGGTGACATGTGCGAAATATGCTTGGTAAACATATAAACCTTTTCTAATGGCCGGCAAATTTGTAGGTAGCCCATAATTCAATTGTTCTTCGCGCCAGAATATTCTGGAAAAGATTAAATTAGAT
>JAKAUZ010000071.1 GCA_021817415.1 Thermoplasmata archaeon
TAGAAGACGAAGTTTATGTTTAGCTGGAATGTCATTTCAGTCGCTGAACTGTTAAGGGAGGAGTTGTAAGTCCTGAGATTCTTTATACTAACATGCCCAAGGAAGGAGGTAGTGGAATAGTTGTACGGTACCCCTTCTGGACCGATTCCGTAATCGGCAATACCCATAGGCGCCGGTTCGGTTGAATAGAGGCTGTTTACACTCACTACCTGCCCGGTATGTTTGTTACCGTTACCCTTAACAGGTATGAAGTGGGTGGGGGTAGCAGTTTTAGCGTCTGCCCCAGACGGTGAGTTTTGGTTTACAGCGAACTGAATCGCTCCGGAGAGCAAGAATAAGGCAATAATGCCAATCACAATGATGTTGCTGTACTTCTCGCTCTTCATTAGAATCTTTTCTCCATGAAGCACACAGATTTCATATCCTAAAAGCATTTTGTGGATTAAAAATTAAAAAGCACTCTAAACAAATCGACTCTCTACAATTCATAACTAAATTACACAATAAGAGTACTTTTAGTGCATTATTCAGGAAGACCGAGGATGGACTAGCATGGAGGTAGCTGTTTAATCCAAATTATTTTACAACTAGAAAAAGTCCTTTTTCGGTCACAAGAGCCTCTACGAATCTCTGTTTCAGTCTCGGTTTTAGAACTATTTCTGATATTGTTGCCCTAAGGATCTTGTCCTCGAATTCACGATCGACAGTCTTCAAAAGTTCCTCTGTGCTGTCCTCATTTGCCGAAAAAGTATTTACTGCTGTTCCGGTCTCCTTCACATTGCTCTCTATTTAGTTATCCTATTTCTTATCCAGAGGAGGAATCAGTGTATTACCGTCTTTATGAATCTCCGTCCACACTTGAGTGCATCACCTCAATTATCCAAAGGGGCAGCAGCGGAATGAAAGTAGAAATCTCTTTTGAATTGCAGTATAAGAAATTTAGACGAAGAGGCTCCTGAAGAACCTCTTGAGCCTATCCATTCTGCTGGGAAGCATACCGAGGAAGATGTCTATGTCCTCCTCAGAGAACGTTCCAGTCACCCTGATGAGGAAGAGGTATACTGCTAGTCCCGTCACTATGTACATAGCCAGCTTGAGTATCGAATATCCAAGTCTCTCCTGGACGAACACCATCAGAATGAACATGAGGAAGCTTGAAAGGAATATCTTAGACATCTTCAATTTCTCGAAGACGAAAACACCGTATTTTTTTGAGAAATAGAAAACAACTGCAAATCCTGCTATAGATGTTGAGGCGTATCCAACTGCTGCACCTTCGATGCCGAAATGCGGTATGAGGAGGATGGATATGACAAAGTTGGCTAGGAGCGCAATGGAGGAAGACATGATGAATATCTTCGTCCTCCTGATAGCCTGAAGTGCAGTGCCGTATATGCTTCCAGATACGGTGAGTGCACCAGTAACGAGAATGATCACTATAGGAACGTACCCCGGGAGGTATGAAGTATTTGCAAGGAAAAGGAGGATGGACGGGGATAAAGCTGCAACGAGGAGAGCAATTGGCATATAGACTGCTGAGAGCATCTCTACTGCTGCTGTTGAATAAAGCCTGAAATTTCCCATGTCGTTCCTGCTGTAGAATTCAGACAGCTTTGAAAGAAGAACAGTACCGATTGGCCCAGTGAGTATCCCAAGGGCGCTGACAATTAGAAGGGAGAAGTTGTATATGCCCAATTCCGAGAGGTTTAGGAAAAATGATACCGTGAACCTGTCGACATACCCCGCCCCGTACCCTATAAGCCCAGATACGAAGATGGGAAATGAGTATACCAGAACGGGCTTAATGAGGATGGGTTCACCCTTCCCCTCCCTCCCCCTCATCTTCCTTCGCAGAGCGTATATAAGCAGGAAGGTGGTCAGAAAATAGCCTGTTATCCAGGCGTATATGACATTTATAGGGTTGTAGTTCAGGATGAGGAAGGGGATGATGAGGCCGTATCCAACGCCCCAATTTATCATGCCGATGATCGACGCAGTCTTGAAATTCTGAAGGCCGAAGAGCATTGATATCAGGAAGCCGTTGAATATCATTGAGAGTATTTCCACGTCTATGAGTCTTAAGTACCAGAGATATGCATATGTATGGAAGAACAAGGTAGAGAGAAGTGGGGAGAGGAACCATAGGCTCAGGAATGATGCGACGGAGAGTCCGAAGCCGACCAGAGAGAATTTCCAGACTATAGATCTAACTGTCCCCTCTTCCCCCCTCCCCAGGTGGTACGAGATGAAGTGCTGTATTCCCACACCCAGTCCCAGGCCAAACACTGTGCTGAAAAGGTATGCTATCGCAGACAGCAGTGAAAAGACGCCTACTATTTCGGTGTTGTTGAATACGTGGATTATGAATATGTAGAATAGACTGCCCACGAATATTGAGACGATCGACGAATAGAACTGCCACGAGACGCCCCTGATTACAGTATCCCTTGCATCGTAGAGAGCCATCTATCCCCTTAACCCCTTTCTGCACTATATATTTTGAGCCTGGGGTCAACAGCACAGATATACAAGAACAGCGGGAAAACGGTCATCTCACTGATTGGCTCTGACGAGTACTCAAGACGCAATGGGTTGGGGGGCTTAAGCCACATTTCAGATGGATATGACATTCACCATTCAGGGATTAACGAGATTTCAGTCAAAACGCAATCTATTCTGTCAGACAGAAATTCCATTTTTTAAACTCTCATATTTTAAAGGAGCTCATTTTCCTTTATGCTGGAATCAAGCGATGGTATGACAGGTGGAGAAATTATTCACAAAATATAAATATCGTAACACATCTCCTTTGGTTGGAGGAAAAATTACATGACTAGAATAAACTATAGAAAAACGCTTACGGTAATGATCACTTTAGCAATGATTTTCAGCGCTTTAGCAATTATATCTTTCGCAGCACAGCCAGCGTACGCAGCCAGCGGAAATTTCACTGTAGACCCAACAACGTTCACTGTCGGTACATCTGGCGGTGTATCGACTATCGGCTTCGCATCTGGTGGAACATTTGGAGCAGGCTCAACAGTCTACTTCTTCCTCAGCACTACTCAGTCTAGCTCACAGATAGTTAGTGGAAGTGGTACGTCGATTAGTGGTGTTTCAAATACCATCGGTTCCGTGACTCTGAATGCTAACCAAAACACACTCAACAACCAGGTCACTTTCACTATGTATTCAGGAGCAGTTGCTGGCACATACTACATTCTGGCAGAGGATTATATAAGCGGAAATCCAAGTGGAACGTACGCTCTAGGCCCGCAGGTCACCATTGTGACACCCGCGCCTACAGTCAGCATATCATCTACGACGCCATCGCCATTCAACGTTGGTCAGACGGTGAAGGTCTCAGGAACTGGTTTTGATCAGGGTGCATCTATAACGCTCTACCTCAACTACCCGGGAAATTCATCTGTTCTAGGGACTGCGACTGCAAATTCCGCCGGAACATTCAAGACTAGTTTCACACTTCCTGCAATGAGCGGAACAGAGGATACCAGCGGTAATACCCTTGAAAGTGCGAAGTATATTGTGGCACAAGAGACAAACAGCCTTTCGCCGACAACATTCCCAGAGGGCGGCATAACAGCATCCGTATCCTTCAACGTAGAGCCAACAGTCACGGTCAGCCCAATGAGCACACAGGGTGCTGCGGGTTCATCGTTCACCATAACAGGTAACGGTTTTGTTGCCGGACAGGTATTCGCAGGCTTCTCGTCTTCGTCTGGCGGAGGACCCAGCTCAATACACCTAGCACAATCATCATTTACGGACAATCTGTACTATTCCACTGTCACAGTAAGCTCTAACGGCTATTTCCAGGTCACTGCCACGCTAGCATCTTCACTCAAATCGGAAAGCTTCAGCGTGGGTCCAATAAGCGTTGTTGCTGTTGCGACAACTCCGGCTGCAACAGACACGTTCTCTGATGCTCTGTACTACTCTATTCCCGGACAGGGTCCGCACCTAACATTGATAGACGAGTCTCTAAGCACTCCTGCAAGCACTGATTCAGGGACAGTCACAGGACATGTAGGCGATACGCTTGCAGTCATAGTTTACAGCTTCCCGGCATCATCGACTGTGAACGTCTATTTTGATTCAGTTCTTATGACATTCACAACAGATTCAAACGGTTTCGCAGACTACATGACTGTCGTTCCAAACGTGCCGGGAGGAACTTACTATCCATTCGCCGTATCCGCAGGAATAACTGCAACAGTCGTACATTCTTTCATAGTTTCTACGACTGCAACCGTAACGGACTCTTCAGGAACACCCCTTTACAAGTCGGGCACCTATGAGGAGTATGCAGCATCCGGTTCTGCTGTCACAGTTTCCCTCGTGGGATACTCTCCGTACCAGGTGTTCTGGGTAACGGACAGCGGGCTTCCACACTATTCTGGTAACCTGAGCAAGAACGACTACAACGGGTACGTTGCCGTAACGGTATTGAATGGATCGTTCAACTCACAGACTCTAGGTTTCGTTGCGAATGGCCAGGGTAACCTGACCCTAACCTACGACCTGGGTTACAAGGCAGCCACTGCGACCACAAAAACAAACGAGTCTATATCTGTCGTGACGGGTGTCACAACTGTAACGACAAGCTATTACTATGAAGTGGGACCGGCATCGGTGACAATAACAGGCTCAGTAACAGGGACTCTCACATCGTCAGGACCCTACTCGCTCGCGCCTGGGGAGACAGTCACCCTATCAGTTAGCAACTTGATTCCTGCAGGTGCGACAGTAACGCCCGAGACTGCAGGCTGGATTGGCCCGTACTCCGTTTACATGAACGGTGCTGTTGTAACGCTTACATCTGGTAAGAATACCTTCCTATCCACTTCGACTCAGCCAACGACGGCTCAGAGTGTGGACTTTGTGCTCTCAACATCCATGGCATCTGGCGTCTACAACCTATCAGTGATAGCAGAATCCGGAACGGGAAAGGCTGTATACAATAACCCCGAATTCATCGTGAGCACTCCAAGCTCTTCCAGCGGTACAGTGACAGTCAGCATGGTTGACAGCACGTTGGTTGGAGGCACAGGAACACTTGCGGACCCATTCACCGGGTACCCATCAGTCTCATCATCCAATAATGTGCCTTATGCGATAGAATTTGACCTTTATGGCTTCAAGGCTAGTCAGTCAGTCACTGTAACGTACTACACAACTTCCGGAACTCAGCCAAAGACAGGTTCAGTGACAACAGACTTGAACGGCGGTGCAACGTATTCCTTCACCTTCCCTGCTTCAGTCGGCAACGTTCCCTATGGCATAACGTTCAGCTATACCGTAGGAACAACCCCTGCTACGATAACAGGTGCGACGTGGTACTATGAGAACGTACCTGCAGTTTCACTTGATCAATCTTCGTTCAACGATAACGGTGGTGTCCCTGCAACCGACTACTACTCCTACAACGGAATGGACGCTACTCCAGCTTCAACAATAACTGTATACGCCAACTCCCTGCTGCCGCAAACATCATACAACATCTACATATCCGCCTCTCCTTCGTTCACTTCAGCAGACTACCAGCAAACGTTCATTACGGGCTCAAACGGCGACGCTACGGTGTCTGTGACTCTGCCAAGCTATGTGACGAACAGCACAATATATCTGGACGTGGCTCCTTCGTCCTCATCACTGAAGACAACGACCCTTTTCATCACTGTAGAGGTGTCACAGCTCGTCCCAACGCAGGCATTCCCAGGTGAGATCCTTTCGTTCTCGTGGGAAGCATCAACAATGCCAATGCCGGTCGGAACATCTCTGACAGCCGCTCAGCTGTTCAGCCTTGGACTTGGCGGAACTGCTGGAGGATATGCCGGCCCGATACTGACAACAGTATACCTGAACCAGTCGGCATATGTCACAGTTGATGGCTACATAGGCATGGTTGCCGGAACGGAGTATTTGAACGGTTCATTCCTTGCCCCCAACGCAGCTCCAGGTTCGAACTGGGTCGTCAGTCTCTCCTGGACACAGACGATATACGCATTCTTCACAAGTGCAGGCTCGCCAACGGGAAGCATGCAGAAGGTAATTTCGCATACCGGCGCTCAGGAGGCATACCTGTCTCTTGTCCAGGGAAATGGGGCACTGCTCACAGGCATATCGTCATCTGAGGTTGCAACAATAGTGGCAGCGGTCAGCGGTGCAGTCACAACCACGATGAAGGTACCCCTCAGCGAACTTGCAGCAAACATAACTGCACTCCACGGAACAATCGTCCAGATCACGACTGCATTCGGAAACATGACCACGACACTCAGTGCAATAAAGGCGAATGTAACGGCGGTAGTCAGCGGTGAAGCACTCCTATCCACTGAACTTGGACAAATGAAGACATCGCTCGCATCCTTGAACGCTACGATAGTATCGCTCAACGGAACAACTGCAACGCTTGCGACCAACCTAGGAACGGTAAAGACATCCCTCTCAGGTATCAATGCAACTGTAACATCCATTAACAATGGAGTTGCAACAGTACAGACATCTCTGGGGGCTCTAACCGGAACAGTCACAGCTATGAATGGAACCGTGGCAACAATAAGCACGAACGTCGGAACAATACAGACAACAGTCGGTCAGGTAAAGACATACACATCTGGCTTCTCCACCTTGGAGATATTCCTGATAGTTGCAATAGTGCTTATACTGATCACACTAGTCATAGCATTCCTGGCAGTGAGCAGCAGCAACAAGGTAGCAAGGAAAATAGAGGAACAGAAGAAGCAGTAAATTTTTATTTTCCTTTTTATTTATTTTCTTACAATTTTAAGCAATATTTTTATATTTTACTTCTCAATGTGTAATTGGAGGAAATATTAATGTATTCTAAGACAAAGATTGTTCTGATTGCCTCGGTCGTTCTCCTCTCCATGGGGTTCACTTCATCGTTTGCGAGTGCTACCGCCACAGGGAGCGTGAACTACTCACCAGTTGTCTTTTCCCAGGGGGGAGTGACGCTGACATCCGCCACTGGAGGTAATTTTGTAGCAGGGTCTACGGTATACTTCTACGTGAGCTCCGGACCATCATCATCTGACATAATAGGAGGGTACGTAGCATCATATCTTCTACCCCAGGGGTCGTCCTCACTCAGCAATTCTCACTTCCAGGTTTCAATACCGTCGACCATGTCCGCCGGGTCATATTACATCATTGCAAGCGACTCTTCGAGCCCGACATCCAGCTCTGCGCAGTTCACAACGGCATCACCCATAACCGTGAGCCTGCTGAAGCCGACAATGAGCGTCACCCCCTCGTCAGGGCAGCCCACCGCTTCAGCGACAGTTTCAGGATCCGGATGGGACCCGTCATCTACGGTCTCGGTCTACATAGCGGGTCCTCAGGGATCAC
Source organism: Thermoplasmata archaeon (assembly GCA_021817415.1). GTDB lineage: Archaea > Thermoplasmatota > Thermoplasmata > Thermoplasmatales > JAKAUZ01. Next base: position 7,393 of record JAKAUZ010000071.1, read on the forward strand.
CCCTCTTCAGCACTCTCCTTACGACGCTTACTGTGACTTCATCAGGAGTTATCAAGCAGGGTACGACGTTCACCATACCCGAGATCGCTGAGAACTCCTACAGCGTGGTGGCAGAGGAATCATCATCATCCTCGCCCAATTACGGCATAACGGCAGACTCATCTCTGTCTGTTACACCCATACTTGTTGCATCACCGTACGACATCAGCGGGGCTTCCGGTTCTCAGTTCTCGATCTCAGGATACGGCTTTCCATCCCTCGCTACCATTACCTCAAACGGCGTGACAGTTGGCACGGTCAAGGCAGACAACTCGGCAACTACGGCATCCACCAGCGGTTCATTCTCTATAACGGCGACCATGACGGGCGCCATCACGACTGCGGGCGCATACAACGTCATAGTACAGTACAACACCACCCAGTTCACGCAGTCGAACGGCATATTTGTTTCAATACCGAACAGCCTCTCCCTCGGTTTCACATTCTCGACGGCCTCAACAGTGTACCCCGGCTCGAGCTACAAGGCAGAGGTCTACAATTTCCCGGCAGGATCACAGGTCTCACTGACACTTGGACCAATAACCCTGGGCCAGATATCTACTGATTCAAACGGCTTCGGTCAGCTCCAGGGCTCTATTCCAGCGCTGCCAGCGGGGACATATGAGGTTAGCGCATCGTCGAACGGCCTGTACTCCAGCACAACTGTCACTATTCAATCTTACTTCCAGGTTCTCGATCCTGACGGAGTCCCAATGACATCGACTCTGGAATTCTTCCCTGAGGACGGTTATTACCAGGTGCAGGCTTACGGTCTCAATCCCCTGGTCACCTACACATACAACGATTCAGCGGTTTCATCCAGCTATGAGGTATCATCTGTTTCCGCCGGCACTCTAGTCTCAAGGAACCTCCTGACGTTCAATCCGTCCGCCAACGGTACGCTTATTTTCACTTTCTATCCTCATTTCATATCGTCCACATCCACATCCTCAATAACGCTGAAATACACTGGAGGTTCAGTCGGAGGATATTCAGGGAACACATACGGCTACACAGCCATCAAGACACCTTACTTCAGCGTCTCGCATCCTACGGTCAGCATAATGGAGGCTGCAGCTTCACAGACGATCACAGTATATAACATACTCCCGCAGGGGTCCCAGGTGTACCCAGGTCTTCAAACTTACTACAACCTTTACATGGGAAGCACTGAACTGTCGTTCACTGAAGGTACGAGCAGTCAGACCACAGACGTGCTTTCATCGACGATAAATTCCCCCTCTGTCACTTTCACTGCACCATCCGCTGCCGGCATATACTACCTTGGCATCACGTATGCAGGCGGACAAGTAGCCAGTGAGATCTATTCAGCGCCGGTAGTGGTTTCCTACCAAGCGACTGCACTGGATTCAGGAACAGTACAGGCCATCCCCATCTACGGTACAAACGGACAGGTGACGAGCTACGATTTTGTCGGCTACTCATTCTACCCAGGGACTATGAAGCTGTACTACTACACCCAGGGCTCCCTTTCTTCAACTACGCCTGGACTGCAGTACGGTGCGTTCGTCTATTCGCCCAACCTGCCTGCTGAACCTGCGGGGACCTACCGCATAATTGCCCAGGACACGTACTCATCATCCACATACACGACAAATTCCAGCTACACTATATACCCGTATTTCTCAACTACGACTTCATCGGGCACGATGGACTCAACGGTCACATTCAGCATGTCCGGGTTCGCAGCAAATACATTCTATACCATATACTTCGGTAGCGACAAGGTATATAGCGGACAGACGAGCAGTGCAGGCTCAATATCGTCCCAGACGTTCACTACTCCTGTTGTCCTGCCGGGGACATACAACATTAGCGTAGTCCAGGATTCAACATTATCTGCAGTTGCATCACAGGAGTTCACGATTATGCCGAGCCAGACACTGAACATTCCCGGAGGAAGCTACGCATTCCCTGGCCAGATCGTAAGTTATTCCTGGAAACCTTCATCCGCACCGCAGGTGCCTGGATCCTCCAGCGGGTCTTACGGCAACATTTACGTGACCGTATACCTGAATGGCTCCGCTTTCTACACATCCATGGTGCCATTGACGAATACGTACCTCAACGGCTCATTCTCCATGCCAAACAGCCTTCCTGGGAACTACTGGAATGTGACGCTCTCGTGGTCCCAGAATGAGTACACTCCTACGGGGAGTCCGGCCACATCCACTGTTGTCACGACAAACTTCCATAAGATGTCCCAGGGAAACGGTGTTTTCCTTCAACTCGTGAGCGGCAACGGTGCGCTCATCACGGGCATCTCTTCCACCCAGATCGCTCAGATTACTTCACAGATCACATCATCAACCAACTCTACCATATCCGCGGCACTGAGTGTTCCACTGAGCCAGCTGGATGCGACGGTATCATCCATCAACGGCTCCCTGGCATCGATAAAGACGTCATTCGGGACGATGCAGGCATCCCTCACTACGCTCAACGCGAACATTGCATCGGTAAACGGAACCCTCGTTACCCTGAATACATCCATAGGAACGGTAACGACATCCCTTTCGTCCATAAATGCAACTGTAACATCAGTAAAGAGCGGAGTTGGGACGGTCCAGACATCAATAGGCACATTGACAGGAGCGGTGACATCGATAAGCGGCAATGCTGTGACTATACAGACATCAGTCGGCACACTGAAGGCCGACCTGAATAGCGTAAACAGCAAGCTGGACAACGTGACAAACTACGGAATGATATTTGACATTGTGATCATCGCACTCATTGCGGTGACACTTGGACTTGCGGTGGCAGGGCTCCTGAGCACAAGGGACATGAAGAAGAGATTCGGGATGAAGAAGGAATAAATTTTATCCTTTTTCTCATTTTTATTTTCAATTCTATATCTCAATCTTGTTTATGTCCCAAGAGGTGGATGGTAACGTTGTGCAGGACAAATAACGTAAGCAAGGTTGTCCGACGCGCTATCCTCTACGTCAGTCCTATCATTTTCTTTCCAAGCGCACTATCGAAACTTTTATCTTCCCTGGATTAAGAGACTCAATCTGCCATTCCACCTGGTCCCCCGCATTGAGCTTCATTTGCCTCACTATGGAGCTTGGAACCGTTGTTCTTAGAGAATCAGTTTTAATTCCGGCAGAAACGAGTTTGGTTCTGTCTCCCTTAATTCTTGCCATGTAATATAGATAGTGCACGTTATCCTATAAGCCTTCCTGTGGGGATAACTAAAGGATAATCAATAGGTCTAAGAATAGATATATTTATAATCTAGAAAGCAATATCTTAGTGATGAAGTATGGAAGAAAATACAGACAATCAGAAGGAATGGTTGGACGAGCAGTATGTAGAAATGACCTTGGAAAGATATGAGAAAATCAAATCAGTGGTTTCCAAAGGGAAGAGACAAACCCGCTATGAAAGGGAACTGGTCTCGTTGATATTTAACAAGATGGTTGATCCGTACTACTATTGGGCAGAAGCAAGGGGTAAAGAAGAAAATGAAAATGTTAGCAATAAAAACCCGAAGGAATCGATCGTCAACGACATTTCTGAAATGGTGGCTAAGTATGATCTTGATATATCAGAGATGAATAACACCCCAAGCAGGATAAAGCTGAAGAGATACATCGATAAAGGGTTTGAAGAACTGAATGCTAGGATGAAGAAGATCGGCTATTCGTATGAGAGGGGAAGCAGATCATTTGTGAAATAGCAATACTCTATTCAAAGAAGAAGGCCTTTCTGCTTCTTCCCTGAAAATAAATCATATCATGAAAGAGCCTTTAGGGGATAGTAAATGATATGGCCCTTTCAAGTATTCTTACATCCTCCGACCAGACCCTCCTCTCCATTCAATCCATGTTCAAACGATGTTCAAACTTAGTTCAAAATGTGTTCAAATGGCCGTTCAAACTTTCAAACCACATGGGATTTCATACCCCCTTATAGGAACCCATAACAGTCCGATATGAGAAAATTGAACTTACATGAACCATGAAGAAAGTGAAGGTATCTGTCTTAAGTGATGAGGAAGTAGTACGATTAATCTTGTCTCTGAAATTTTGAAACATTTATACGTTTTATATGAACTGACACTCTCTTAAAACTGGTGATTGGCGAGAGTGACAAATCGTCCGAAGTCGGCATTCAGGAGGAATGTGAATGATTTACTGGCAATCTCGACAGACAGATGAGCAGCCATCGATGAGAATATCTGGAAAACAGTGGTATATAAACGTTTGGAAATTAATGTGCACTTTTATTTATATCATAATATATTTATTCCTGATTTGCATGTTGCACTTATTGAAAGGGTAAGGAAAAATGACAGGAAAAATCACAGGAACGGATAAGGAATGTGGAGCGATAGAGGATATCAGCGTATGCTTGATTTTCCCGATGATAAAAAGTCCTGAGGAAAGCAGTGTTAGGGAGGGTGAAATATGGCAAGACAGCTAGGCATTGAAGAGAAGAGGAACATAATTCTGCTCTATCTGGACGGCCACACTCAGCATGCCATAGCAAAGAAAACACGGAGATCCATAGGGATCGTCAATGCTCTCATAAGTGACTGGGAGACTGGGAAGGGGATAGAACCGGAGAGCGGTCTCCTTTCGGCAGAGATAAGGGAAATTGCAAGATTCATGAAGGAGAAGAATCTTTCCATATCCGATCTGGATGAGATGTTCATTACTACCGCAGTTTTAAAGGAGTCAGGTCTCAACAAAGCTTCCATAATGAATATAATGAGAGGGTTCAAGGGGAACAGTGATGAAGAGCTAGAGAAATATGCTGAAACTGTAAAGAGAATCAGAAGGGTGGAAGAGAATACTCATCTACCGATAGATAAACTACAGGATGTCGTTACAGAGGAGGAAGAAAGACTTTCCAAAATCAGAAAGGAGAAGGCAGAGCTAGAAACGGAAATTCAGGTGATGAAAGCTGCCTTAACTTCGCTCCGCAAGCGATACAATGATGAAAGAGAGGACATAGAGTTTTCAGAGCGCGTTAAAAGCATAACTGGGGCATTCAGCAATAAGGACATTCTCTCCATTCTTTCAGGGTTGAAGGAGGCAGGATTCGATGCATCTACATATCTGAGGCTCAAGGACCTGCTGGTAAAGGTGGAAAATACTGGCATCAGCATCGATAATTTTGTTTCAGCTGCGAAATCCGTCTTTGCCTTGAGAGATATGGGGTTCTCCGAAGACTACCTGGAGACGCTGAGAATGGAGATGGGATACTCAAAATTGGATTTCAGGAAGATGGTTGACCAATTCAGGGATTACCGGAGCAATACCAAGAAATTTGACGGGGAGATCACTGATAAAGAAAACAGGGTGAATGCCCTGAAAAAGGAGATAGACGAGGAGAGCTCATCACTTGCTAAGTTAAGGGGGGAAGAGAAGATTCTGAGGGAAAGTATTTCATCCCTTGAATCTAAGAAGATGGGACTTGATTCGAAGCTTTCGGACTTAATAAGCCAGATTAAAAAGAGGGAGGAAGAATATCGCAAACTGATGGAAATGAAGGGTGACGTGAGAGATTCAAATATCTTCATAAAGACTCTTACCTAGATGATGCTTCCGGTAGTTATATTATCAAGAGGAACAAAGATGGCAAACTCGTGAAGCTCAAATTGTTGAACAATGGTGATATTTTCAGAGCATTCGTAAACGAGGATTATTCGTGGCTACCTGTCAATGGTCAGATTGTCCTGGATGTCGGATGCAGCATAGGGGATTCGAGTATATTCTCTGCGATGGAAGGAGCAGAGAAGGTCTATGCTTACGAGCCCTTTCCGTATTCATTTCAAATGGCAAAGTATAATGTTGAGCAGAACGGATACGGCAACGTTATTGAGATTATCAATGAAGGGGTCGGCAAATCTGGAGAAATTTCAATAGACCCGAACTTTATTAGCACGAATTCCAGCAAGCTTCTTGCCCATACATCTCCGAACGGACTTAAGGTGAGGGTGAAATCACTAAATGAGATAGTGGAAAAGATAGGTTCCTCTACCATAGTGATGAAAATGGACTGCGAAGGATGCGAATACAATTTATTAGATGAAGACAATTCAGTTCTGGCCAAATTTTCTCAGATACAAATTGAATACCATTATGGATGTAAAAGATTAGTAAAAAAACTAGAAAATGCCGGCTTCAATGTTAGATGTACTAAGGCTAGAAAAGTTCTTGACTCGGGATTTACAAATCCGAAATTACAAGTGGGATGGATTTTCGCTGCAAGGCCACAATAGGTCTGTTGTTGGAAGCGCTGATTGCCTTTGTCCTAAATTTTGTGATAGAGTGTCAAGGGGAGAATAGCTCTCCTCCTGCAGCAACATAATAGCCGTCCTTATTCCCTGATTTTCCGAGGCAAAAGTTGCAATTCATCCCCGTCATGCCTTTTTATTAGCATAGGCAATAATATCTGTTTAGACGTTTTATACGTTATTACGGATTTCTAAAAGTCAAATATATGTTAAATGAATATCAGCATTCTCTTACCTTGAACATAGTGTCTTGAACCTGTCATCATTTAGTTTGGGCTTAGTAAATTATTGACTTAGCTAGACTTACATCCTGCTGAACCAAGGTAGTGGCAAGCTTGATGTTATAAAGAAAATGAAATGGTAGCAGGATACTAGACAGTTGTTGACCATTCTATCATTCAACGATATCGAAAAAAGAGGCAGGCCCAACTGCGTCGCAATACCGGTGGCTAAATTCCTTTCTTACAACTATGGAGACGAAGATATGCGGCAATACGAGACTCATCAACGCCCTTGATTATCCTGAGACGGTACAGGATCAGAGCACAATATGGATCTTTAGGGAGAAGTTCTCCATAAAAGGCAAGGGTAGAATTATCCAGAAAGTGATGCTGGAAAGGTCCAGGTTAGGTCAAAGGATCAAAAGTTGATCCAATTTATGAAGAAACCCGAGGAGAAGCACTACACATCAGCATATGTACATTCTGAAAATATTTAAGTAAAGAGATTATTAGATAAAATCAACTTATGACAGGAACTAATGGAGTCAAAGGAAAGGTAATCTTTCTTCAAAGTTTTTTCCCAATGGAAACAAGATATCACGGGGAGGGTCAGTTAGTCAATCTCGTTCGAGACCTAAACAAAAATGGTATCGACAGTACGATAGCAGTGTTGATTCCCAATCCGCTTTTTGAAAAAGATATGTATCATACTCTCCGACATCGTTTCTGGAAATTTATTTTTTCCGCAAATCACCAAATTGCTGATTTGTACAGAAAGGTCATCCTAGGTTATTCAAAAAAGGACTTTACTAAATTCAAATTATTCCCAATTTGGAATGTATGTGATTTGAATCATCTGAAACCAATTTTTGTAGTGACTTGGGATTGGGAATCGGCCTACTATCTAAGTAAATGCAATAATGCTAGCTTCAGGAAAATACAAGTTCTTCATTACCACCCTTTTGAGGAATACTTTAGGGATTACGTGCTGGATGATCGAATATCAAAATATGTCGAGGCATACTATTCTGACATGATTAAAGTTGCAATATCGTATGAACAGATCAGAGATTTTGATGGAAGAAGAGTCTACCATTGGTTGCAAGGAATAGACCTGGACATATTTTTCCGTCAAAAGTCATCAATAGGCGACCCTCTCAAAATACTCATACCACTGAGAAAACCAAAGGAGAAAGGTGCTCTTTCCGCACTGCAAGCAGCAGAAATCATTTCCACACATCATAGAGAAGTGAGCATAGAATCATTCGGGAATTACCCATTCAAGATTCCCAGTTTCATTCATCATCACGGATACGTAGATTTTATTGAGCTTTTAGACCTCTATAGAAGATGTGATATTTTCGTTCTTCCCTCTCTTAATGAAGGTTTTTCATACCCTGGTCTCGAAGCTATGGCATCGGGATGCGCAGTTGTCTCTACTAGAAATGGTGGGAGTGACCAGTATATACGGGACCGATACAACGGTATTCTTGTAGAACCTGGAGACAGTCTTGCACTGGCAAATGCCGTGATTGAACTTGTTGAAAATAGAGAACTCCTAAAGAAAATAATAAGTAATGGCCAAAAGACAGTCCTAGAATATTCTAATCAGAAAGCTTCCGAAAGATTTATTGAAATATTAAACAAAGCTTATTTTAATTCTTAGTACAAATTATCTATTTTTTAGGGTTTTTTATACACTGTGTGACGAGAACTGACTACTACCCTGAAAACTGAATGCTTTAAGAGATTAACCTTTATTCTTGGATGATTGGGGGATACCCGAATCCATACGCGTGGAGTGACATCGAGGAAAACTTATGGCAAATCGGGGCGAGTCATATTCAGATGGAGTACCACCACGGCTATCTGAATATAACTGAACCGCCTTAAGGTTTCACAGGACTCTTTGAGGATTGCATCGTATTCGCATCCTTCGCAGTCCATCTTTAAGACGGCTACATCTACATTAAATTTCTCAATTAAATTTTTTAATGAACATACCTTGATTTTTTTCTCCGTTTCGGTAATGTGTTAACTCTGTCCCAGTATTGAAAAGTTCATTCACAAATATTTCCCCATCATGCCCATAACCAACATTCAAAAGTTCTATTTTTCCTTCCAAATTATTTTCTTTCACGTTTCTGAGTGCAAAACTAAATGGATAAGTATGTGGTTCTAGTGCAATTATCTTTTTAGCCCCATTTAGTGCAAAGTAAATTGCAGAGTCACCAATGTTTGCACCTACATCGATAACAATCATATCATTGATTCTTAAAAATTTGTAATCTTCTTGAATAAAAACTTCATATAGAAAACCGCTTCCGATATCCTTAACGCCATGCATGATTATATGGTTATTTTTATATATAATTCTTTCCTCTTTGCCATCTAAGGCTTCTCTAATAGACCCGTACAAAATTTTTAGGTCATCAAGTGATTCTCTAGTCACAACTCCCGACAGACATCTCAATCCACGAGATAGTTATATACAAAGACAAGGGATATTTTTCAGTAGATGAAAGGGGGTATTGACGCTACGATGGACAAGGCTCTGGAGGGATACAAACTGCTTATAGAGTCCATAAGGAGGAATCTAAGGAGTACTAAGAAGAGGTCATAATAATGTGACAACTGTTCCAACTGTTAGAGTCAAGGCAGTGTTCATGTGCTCTGGACACAATCCTTTCAACTTATTGTCACTGACAAGGAATGATAAAGTAGCTTCGGCTGTCGCAATCAACTGAAAATTAGAGGGAAATACGCAAGAGATTGAGGTAAATCCTATACAATATCAGTATTTCTTGTAACCTCAATAAGACAAGGATGCATCTTGTGGAAAATTTATTTGGGTATTGGTAATCCCCTACAATGGACAGGATGATTATATCTGGAGGAAATGGTTTTTTAGGTTCTTACCTTTGTGAAAAGGCCCTGTCAGAAGGCATTGATGTTACAATTGTTGACGATTTTTCAACATCAAATAAACTAAATGCTCCTCCTGAGGCGCATTTGATCAAGAAACGAGTCGAAGATGTCTCTCTAGATGGAAATTATCGATATATAGTCCACTTGGCCGCAAGACCGTCACCTGAAGATTATATTAAGAACCCCGTAGAAACGCTTCTTTCGAACTCTGTGGGTACACTGAAACTTCTCGAAATGTCAGTAAAAAGCAAATCAAGATTCGTCTATACGTCCTCATCTGAAATTTATGGGAACGCCCAGGTGATACCGACTCCTGAAACATACTACGGATATGTTAGTTCGTGGGGCATTCGAAGCTGTTATGACGAGGGTAAAAGGTATTCTGAGGCTCTCATCATGGCATACCACAGAAAGTTTGGGCTGGACACCAGGATACAAAGACCCTTCAATGTTTATGGTCCAAAGATTAGGTATGATGGACCTTATGGAAGAGTCATACCAAGATTCATAATGCAGGCAATTAGAAACGATGACATCACTGTTCACGGTGACGGTATGCAGACACGATCCTTCTTATATATAAGCGATTGGTTGGAGGCGACTTGGCGGATGATCACAAAGGATGGCATTGAAGGGGAGATATTAAATATTGGATCGTCGGACGAAATAACTGTTCTAGAATTGGCCAAGAAAATAGTTGAAACAACCCGATCAACTTCTAAAATCGTTCATGTTGCAGGAAGAGATGATGACCCTCAGAGGAGATCAGCGGACATTAGAAAGGCCGGGAAGATTCTTGGATGGAAACCGCTGGTGGGTCTTAATTTCGGGCTCTCAAAAACGATAGAATGGATGAGGGAGGGAGATATATGAGGATAGGCGTTGTTGGACTTGGCTACGTCGGGCTCGTAACTGCTGCTGTTTTATCTAATAAAGGAAACAAGGTTGTTGGGGTTGATGTAGCGAAGGAAAGAGTTAAAATGCTGAAAGAAGGGCAAATACCTATATTTGAACCAGGCTTGGCTAATAAGATAGAAGAATCCGGTCAAAATCTCAAATTTTCGTCCAATTATTCCGACCTCTCAGAATGTGACGCTATTTTCCTATGCGTCCCAACGCCTAATATCAAAGGTAAAATAGACCTAAATTATGTTTTCGAGGCTGCAAAAAATGTATCTAAATATTCTCATTCCTCGTCGTTAATAATAAAGAGCACTGTCCTTCCTGGCACTGCAAAAAGAATATCAGAAATAACTGAAATGAATGTAATATCAAACCCAGAATTTACGAGGGAGGGATCGGCTATTTATGATACAGAGCACCCAAATAGAATAGTTATCGGGGGGAAATCGGTTGAAATTGCCAAAGAAATCTGGGAATTTACCGGGTCTCATCTTCTCATTACGACGAATGAAAACGCTGAACTCATCAAGTATGCTAGCAATGCTTTCCTTTCTGTCAAGATATCGTTTATAAATCAAATTGCCGACCTGTGTGAGAGAATTCCGAGAACTGATGTTGATGTGGTAGCGAAGGGGATGGGTCTGGACCATAGGATTGGTGCGGAGTTCCTAAAAGCGGGACTGGGTTATGGCGGTTCGTGCCTTCCTAAGGACACAGTCGCGTTACTCACATTCGCGAGTGAAAATGGAATTAAACTTAGCATAATTAAGTCTGCGGTGGAGTACAACAAAAATAGGGTCCATGACCTAGTGGAAAGGATAGTTGAAGATGTAGGTACACTCAAGGGGAAGAGAGTTTGCGTATTGGGACTCAGCTTTAAGGACAATACGGATGACCTGCGCGAAAGTAGGTCTCTCCTGCTTATTGAAGAACTCAGAAAGCTTGGTGCTATAGTGCATTCTTACGATCCGGTTGTCAGAAGAGTAAAGAATTTTGAAATAAGCAGGGATATTGAAGGGTGCTTATCGTCTTCTGAAATAGTTATTACTGCGACCGAATGGAAAGATTTTTCAAATATTGCTCAGTCTCTCCTCCAGGGAAAAGAGGTGTTCGATCTGAGGCGGGTATTCGATCCCAAAGTCATAAATTTAACTATGGGTGTTGGAATTGGCAAAGATTAGGAAGTGTGTGATTCCCGCAGCGGGGAAAGGAAAAAGGTTTTACCCTCTTACTAGGGCCCAACCGAAAGAGATGTTGCCTATTCTTGACAAGCCTGTCATCCACTATGTTGTCGAAGAGGCACTAAATTCTGGAGTTGATGAAATCTTGATCGTAGTGGGCGCAGGAAAAGATGCAATAGTCAACTATTTTGACAGGAGTACGCTAGATAATGATACGGGCGATTACGGCTTTAAGAATTTCCCTGATATATATTTTGTAAGGCAAAAAGAACCGATTGGTCTCGCAGATGCAATAATGCACGCCGAGCATTTCACAGGAGACGATGATTTCATTGTCCTGCTCGGGGATACCATATACAGGTCCAACACTGGAAGGACAGTCACATCTCAGGTGCTAGACGTTTACGAAAAAATAGGAAAACCGTGCGTAGCTGTTGAAGAGGTTCCCAAGGAAAAGATTTCTGATTACGGAATTGTGAATCCAATAGATCCTTCCAAAGACCCGTTTAAGATCAGGGGCATAGTAGAGAAGCCCGACCCGCAGAACGCTCCCAGCAACTTAGGAATTACAGGGATATATGTACTGGGCAAATATATTTATGATTATATCCGGACCCTTAAGCCAGGGAAGAATAACGAGCTACAATTGAGTGATGCCTACAATATTATGCTGAAAGAGACGGACGTATACGCGACCCGTATAAATGGAAAGAGGTATGACATAGGCACTATGAACATGTGGATAAAGATATTTATAGAATTTGCGAAAGAGTTACAAGTTAAGTGAGAATAAACCAGCCTGCATTATAACTACACTAAATTTTCCCTCTTCATAAAACCATTAAACAGCTCGTTTATACACAGCGCCATAACTTATTTTGTATACTTTAAATACAACTATGCATTATTTTGATTATGAAAAAGACCAGTGTATTTAAAGAAAGAGGCCAGAAAAATACGAACATCATTATACAACGACAAAATTATAACAAATTCTCAGTTCAAGCAGGAATTTATTGAGGTAATGCTATTATGAGTAAGGATACCATCGGAGTTTACGCCTTTGTAACGTCAAACTGGAAAGAGCTGGACTATCCCTTAGACCTCTGGATAAGACATAATAGTCAACTCTTCGATGAGGTAGCCCTTGTAACATATGGAAAGGTCAAGGAAATTCCATATGAAACCAATAATCTTATTATAAAAGAAATTGAACCACCGGATAAAGTTAGGTATGACTTTTACACTACTGGCAAGAAAAAAGCCCAAGATTTGCTTAACACAGACTGGAAGATTTTATTAGACGTCGATGAATTCTTAACAAGGACCCCAAAGGTGGAGAATTTAAATAAGGAATTAACCTATAAACTCAATTATATTCATGCTTACGGAAACATTTATTCCATAATCAAATGTAATAAGGAATTTGCTTATACGGTTCCTAGGGTGCATTTTGGAGAAAGAAATGTAGTTGGAGATGGACAAGTAGATGGACCATACTCATTAAGAGTAATAGGAGAGTTTTATCACGTAAATTGTGTTAGAAATCCTCTGGCCCTTTCTATTAAATGGAAGGAACAAATCAAGAGAGAAATGAACGAAAAAGAATATAAGGATTCAAAGAGGATAAAATTTCTGATTAATAAATTTGATTACTCACGTTACAAGGAGATTTGGCCTGGATCATTTCTTGTTCAAATAAAGAGAAACAGGATACCTGATATTATTTTAGAAAATGAAAAGAGGTTTTCTTGGTGTCAGTTTAAAGGAATTCCTGAAGAAGGGTCTTTTGCAGATTTCATAAGAACCTATTATTGTAAATTTATTTGGAACTTACAGAAAATTTTGAGGAAATTCTAGAAGAAATTAAACGTGCCATAAACAAGCCTTTCAATATAGGGGCTGTACTGTTAATCGCAGTTTGGGGAAAAAGCGAGTTAAATAAGGTATGGCTCCTGCCATTACACCTCCCTTTCTATCTCACACATTTACGATAATTCTAACTTTCCATCCTATTTTCGACGTTTATGCTACCAATAAAAGCTCTCGTAAGATTTACGAGGGAACTGGCCAGCAAGCGAGAAGTAAATTATATTAATGAACTTTATTTTAACCTATTGAGATTGTGAGATATGCCTAAAAATGTCTTGGAAAATGCTTATTCATTAATTATCTCTTCTGCAGTCAAAAGAGTGGTGGCAGGGTTTAGAGACAACAGGAAGTTCCTGAAATACCCCTTGCTCTCAATGATTAAAATGGCCTTTTTCAAGGCTCCTTGGAACATGAGGCTAAAAGATGGCTCACAAAAATCCATCAAGGATTACAATGAATTTTTCCGCGAGAGATTCAAATATCTTCATAAAGACTCTTACCTAGATGATGCTTCCGGTAGTTATATTATCAAGAGGAACAAAGATGGCAAACTCGTGAAGCTCAAATTGTTGAACAATGGTGATATTTTCAGAGCATTCGTAAACGAGGATTATTCGTGGCTACCTGTCAATGGTCAGATTGTCCTGGATGTCGGATGCAGCATAGGGGATTCGAGTATATTCTCTGCGATGGAAGGAGCAGAGAAGGTCTATGCTTACGAGCCCTTTCCGTATTCATTTCAAATGGCAAAGTATAATGTTGAGCAGAACGGATACGGCAACGTTATTGAGATTATCAATGAAGGGGTCGGCAAATCTGGAGAAATTTCAATAGACCCGAACTTTATTAGCACGAATTCCAGCAAGCTTCTTGCCCATACATCTCCGAACGGACTTAAGGTGAGGGTGAAATCACTAAATGAGATAGTGGAAAAGATAGGTTCCTCTACCATAGTGATGAAAATGGACTGCGAAGGATGCGAATACGATGCAATCCTCAAAGAGTCCTGTGAAACCTTAAGGCGGTTCAGTTATATTCAGATGGAGTACCACCACGGCTATCTGAATATAAAGAGAAAATTAGAACAATGCGGATTCAAAGTAGAATACACGAAACCCATCTATATGAAAGGTAGAGACACATCCTCCTCTGTCTTGCTGTACGGGTATATCAAGGCGGCAAGAGTTTGAAGCTCTCAGGACTGCTTATAACATGTCGGGCATTCACATATTTTATAAATGGTTGCAAGTTAAACAAGGACGAAATGAGGTATGTTCATTATTCGAGCTATAACTAGGGAGGGCCTGCTCTTACCTTAAAATGGTGCTCATAGGTGACATTGGCTATCGTGACCTCCAATGACGGCAATATTTGCGTTGATCAGAATCACTTCGAAATAGGATGGCCGTAGCAAAAATCATCTAGATAACGTATTTATATAGAAACGCCATCAAAACCAATGCCTCTAATACCTCGGAGAAGGAATAAAAACAAGAAGGCCGCACTTATAACTGGAATAACGGGTCAGGATGGTTCATACCTTACTGAGTTCCTTCTTTCTAGGGGGTATGAGGTGCATGGGATAATCAGGCGTGCAAGTACACTAAATACAGAAAGGATAGATCATATTTATGTAGATCCTCACGAGGAGAATGCAAAATTCCTGCTTTACAATGCAGACGTGACGTCATCCGAATACCTATACGATATAATATACAACATAAAACCAGATGAAATCTATAACCTCGCAGCTCAGAGCCACGTGAGGGTGAGTTTTGATTTGCCTGAATATACTGCAAACGTCAACTCTCTGGGGACGGTAAGACTCCTCCAGAGCGTATATAATAGCGGCAACGACTGCAGATTCTACCAAGCTTCGACAAGCGAACTCTTCGGAAACACAACATCTCCCCAAAATGAGGAAACGAAGTTCGATCCTGCGAGTCCATATGCGATATCCAAACTCTACTCTTTCTATATCGTCAAGGGATATAGGGAGTGGCACAACATGTTCGCTGTCAATGGGATTTTATTTAACCACGAATCCCCAAGAAGGGGGGCGACATTCGTCACTAAGAAAATTACCACGGGCATTGCAAATATTATGGCCAAGAGGCAAAAATATATCTTCCTGGGAAATATTAATACGAAAAGGGATTGGGGATATGCACCCGAATATGTCGAGGTGATGTGGAAGATGATGCAGCAAGAGAAGCCGGAAGATTATGTAATCGGAACCGGAGAGAGTCACAGCGTTATGGAATTCCTGGAAAGAGCCTTCGCCTATGTGGGAATGAACTGGGAAGAGCATGTCAAGATAGATGAAACGTACAAGAGGCCCAAGGATGTGGACAATTTAGTTGCGGATCCAAGCAAAGCCAAGAGAAAACTTGGATGGTACCCAAAGGTAAGATTCGGAGAGCTCGTGAAGATAATGGTTGATGCAGATCTTAGAAAAGTGGGTATTGCTCCTCCAGGAGAAGGCGACGAAATCTTAAAGAAATTATTTCCAGAGAGATGGTGGGGGGTGGATTAGTGTCATTCCTCAGCAACAAGAGAGTAGTGATAACAGGCTCATCTGGTTTTTTAGGAAGCAATTTGATAGAAGTGATGAAGGGAAACAATCTAGATAAGGACGTTGACCTCTTTCTTCCAAGAAGTAGGGATTATGACCTGAGAAAGTTAGATGCTGCCATATCCACCACAAGAGGGGCGGATGTAGTAATCAACCTTGCTGCGAACGTCGGGGGAATAGGGTACAATCGGAACAATCCAGGCAGGCTATTTTACGATAACATAATGATAGGCGTAAATATGATTGAGGCGGCCAGAATAAACGACGTGGGAAAGTTAGTTCTGATTGGAACTGTTTGTTCTTACCCAAAATACACTAAAACACCGTTTAAGGAAGAAGACCTCTGGAATGGCTATCCTGAAGAGACAAACGCTCCCTACGGTATCGCAAAGAAATCGCTTATTGTAATGTCTGACGCATATAAGAAGCAATACGGGCTGAATTCAATAAACCTGCTAATCGTAAACCTATATGGTTCAAGGGATAACTTCGACTTGGAGAGTTCTCACGTCATACCAGCCATGATAAGGAAGTACATAGATGCCAAGAGGAGCAATTCCAAGACAGTCAAGCTCTGGGGAACAGGTAATGCATCCAGAGAATTTCTTTACGTTAAGGATGCGGCCAGTGGGATTATTCTGGCCACGGAGAAGTATGATAAAACATCACCTGTCAATCTTGGTTCCGGTCAGGAAATTAAAATCAAGGACTTGGCAAAAATTATCTCTGACTTAGTGGGATTTGAGGGGGAAACCGAATGGGATTCTTCAATGCCTGATGGCCAGCCCAGCAGGCGTCTTGATACTTCCGTAGCCCTGAAGGAGTTTGGATTTAGAGCCACCACTCCTCTAAAAAATGGCTTGAAGGATGTAATAGTTTGGTACAACGAGAATTACCGAGGTTAAGGCAGTGTGTAATGAATAAAAATTTGGCAATATATGTGAGTTCCTGCGACAAGTACTCTTGGTTGTGGCCCGGATTCTTCTATTTTTTCAGAAAATACTGGCCAGACTGCCCTTACAATGTGTACTTGGGTACGGAAACAATAACTACGCAGGAAAAAGGGATCATAGCTTTAACTTCAGGCAAAAGAGGAATATGGGGGGAAATCACGCCGCTCAACCTTGGGCAAATAAAAGAGGATTACATACTCTGGTTGCAGGAAGATTATTTTTTGACAAGAGTGGTGAAGACAGAAGAGATTGAGAAATCCCTAGAAGAGTTAATTTTATCAAAAGGAAAGTATCTTAGATTATACATAGACCCTGATCTCCAAAAAAGAGGGATAAAGAAAGAGGACAAAGGGAGAAGAGTTTCTAAAATATCCAATGATTATTTTTCAACTTGTTCTCTTCAATCTGCAATATGGGAAAGGGGATTTCTACTGAGCATAATAGATAAAAGTGAAACCCCATGGGAATTCGAGGCAAATTCCTTAAAAAAGTCACTTCCTTCGGGAGCTTTCTATTCTATTAACAAGTCGTTGGTTAACTATGGGTTTGGAGGTGCTATGCAAAGGGGGAAACTGCTGAGAAAATATATCAAGTTCTTCCTGCAAAAAGACTTAAGATTCAATGATGAAAATATAATGTCAATTTACGAAGATTTTAGATGGCATATTCTGAATAATCCTGTTGGTCCAATTCCCGGCTTCTTCCGGTCTGGATTATATACATTTTTCTTAAGGAAGATCAAGAATAAAGAGAATCTCCGAGCAATATTCAAAGGTGTCCTTAAACGATTTAGATATTTTTCAGATTAAATGAAACTGTCGAAATAAGTTTTTAATGTTCGTGTTCAACTGATCCAATGAAAGAAATATCTATAATCAGACAAATCCTGAATTATTCATTTATACTTAACTTTCAGAGACTAATTTTGTGAGGCCTTGAATTCTGCAGTGTTTTCACTTCTGTACTGCTTTTTATGAAGTTTGCTTTCCTCATAGAACTGTCTCATGTAACCGTAGAACTTCTCCGTCATAACACTCCAGTCATAGTTCTTCTTCATGTAATCATACTCCTCCCTCTTGTCATGCTCAATTATCTTTCTGTCCCTCACAATATCCATGACCCTCCTGTGGAAAGAATCAACATTCATAGGAATGTATTCAAGATACTTCCCCTCGAAGTCATCGAAATTGCCCCTGAGGTAGTCTCCTGCAAGAACGTATAGACCAGAGGATAGAGCCTCAAGTACAACCAAGCCGAACGAATCAGAATGGGATGGGTATATGAAAACATCGCATTCCCTGTACAGTCTAGCAAGGTCGTCATCGTTCAGTGCTCCATGGTATATGATCCTCTTATTCTTCCTTATTTCGTCCTCAAGGGGGCCAGTTCCAGCTATGTGGAATTCCACAGAATCATCCTTAATACTTTCAATCAGCGGCAGGAGTATGTCAAGACCCTTCTCTGGGAGGAGGGCAGCAATGAAAAGAAATCTGATTCTTTCGTGGAAGGCATCATCATCAGGGTGAAATCTATCTGTGTCAACCCCATTGGGAAGGCACATCTTGTATTTCAAATCTAGCCCTTCCAGATCCTTTCTATTTTTCGGAAATGCATGGTAACCGTTTATACTTCCGTAATACAATGGATGATATATGCTGTAAATCACTCTCTTTACAAAGGATCTGTGATGTCCTATGATGAGCACCTCTCCAGAATGGGGGGAAGCAATCACAGGTATCCCCATTCCTTGGAAGAAAATCGCATAATAATTGTAGAAGAGGTATGCTAGATCAGTTTCCCTGATCTGTTTAAAAACTTCCGTTTTCCGGGCATTCTTCAAATCCTTAATTGAAGTCCTGAGAATTACATCCCTGTAGAACTGACCCATCAGTCCATTGGTAAAATAGTTAAAGGTGTGTATCTTCAAAAATCTATGCTTATTCCCCAATGACCTTATAGCATCATCCGTCTTCCTGGCCCTATCGATCAGATCTGTTTCCAATACAGTGACTTCAATGTCATTGGGTGTGTATTTCAGCAGGTTGAAAAGTACGTTCTCGCCGCCTCTTCCCATCCTCATGTCGAACCCCATCAAGAATGTTAATCGCATTTTCAAGATCAATTTTCTCCGCATACTTATTTATTTGCAAGTGAAAGACAGGCTTGCTCAAATTCTATGGACAGATGTTCCTGAAAGAAGAGAGCCGATAACATCTTTAATACTCGAAGAAGCGGAATAATACATTTCCGCATATTCCATAGACTCCTGTCCAAGTTTTCTCAACTTCCCCTCATCTGACAGAAGTGCTTTTAGCGCGACGGGAAAATTATTAAAATCAGAGACTACGACAGGGCTTGGCTCAACTAGACCTCTCGCGGCATCATCTGATGCCAGGACTGGAATCCCGACAGAAAGTGCGTCCAGTATTTTCATCTTGATTCCCGAACCTCCAGCGATGGGTGCAACTTCAAGATCGCAGCATGCGAGTGCTGCGCACAAATTTTCAACGTAACCGAGGTAGAGAACGTTCCCGCTGGGATTTCTGGGGATATTGAGACCGTTGCCGATGATGAGGAAGTAAACGTCGCTGGAATTAAACTCCCTGGAAAGTGAATTTATTATGTAGAATGCAGCATCCCTGCTCTGCCTGTTTTCTGCGAAATTGCCGTGAAAGCAGACAAGCATAGATTTCTGGGGTAGGTTCAAACTAGATTTCAGGGCTTGCCTTCGGCCAGAATCACGAAATCTCTCAGTGCAGTTGATCAT
Organism: Thermoplasmata archaeon; assembly: GCA_021817415.1. Taxonomy (GTDB): domain Archaea; phylum Thermoplasmatota; class Thermoplasmata; order Thermoplasmatales; genus JAKAUZ01. The sequence continues at coordinate 27,103 of JAKAUZ010000071.1, forward strand.
CCCGGACGATAATGGGGTCCTCAGGATCTTGTTAGAAAACCTGCTGTCAATTCTTTGCTTCACTGATTCTATCTCATAAACGCTATTGAGGTATATATAATCCGCGAAGGAGTAGGTCAGTCTTTCAAACAACCTCAGTATGGGCAATGGGACTGAATATGGGTTCACCTCATATGGAAACTTGTCATAAGCGATGAAGGAATCAAGGAAAATCGATATCCAGCGCACGCCCATGAGCCTTGACGCCAGTAAGAGAGTTGGTGTGAGATGGAATTTTGTGGTTATCACCACTACGCTCTTTTCCTTCCTCCTTATTCTGTGAATCCTTAGCAGCAGTAGGAAGTTAAAGATGATCACGCTGAAAAACTTGGGATACCTGTACAGAGATAGCCGTTCACCCAGGACCTCAATATTCTCCTTAGGGTCTTTGTATTGAGTCTGCAGGATGATTCTGTCCTTCACATCAATGCCCTTCACCACTGAGTAAACTGCGTCCTGGTCGGCATGCCTTACGGGGAAGACGTCGAAGTGGGAACAGATGACTATTTTTGTCACTTTTCAAATAATCCGTTCTGAAATATAACGTCTCCCAACGAAATTTTGTCCACCTTTGCCACCGGTCAATCAACCCTTAAGAGATCTAGGACATATGCAATGAAGGTCTAAAATTAATATATTAAAAAAGGATTATAAATAAATGGACTACGATGCATCCATAATACTTTGCACGATAAACGAGATAAAGACCCTTCCAGAGGTCGTCAGCAAAATAGAGAGCGTTGCAGATTTTACGTACCAGATAGTCTTCGTTGACGATAACAGCAGAGACGGGACGAGACAATTTATAACAGAATATTGCGAGAAGCATGAAAATACCAAAACGGCGTTCAACAGTTCAAAGAGGTCGCTGTTAATTGCCAATTATTTAGGCATCTCTAAGGCTGATGGGAAGCTCATCATAATCATGGATGCCGACCTTCAGCATCCGGTGGAAAGAATAAACGATATTTTCCGAAAGCTCAAAGAAGGGTACGATATAGTCGTTGCGAGCAGGTATTCACCCGGGGGGTCAACGGGCAACAGGAAGCCTATAAGGGGTATCATCTCGAGAATAGCAGGAATGTCTGCAAAATATTTTATCAAGAACTCAAGCGAGACGACAGACCCTCTATCCGGTTTCTTTGGGTTCAGAAAGGGGATGAAACTCCTGATTGACGAAAGATGGCGGGGATATAAGACACTGCTGTTTCTCATAGCGTCGAACCCGGGTGCGAAGATAGCTGACGTACCGTATGTATTTCACGAGAGGGCCGCCGGAAAGAGCAAGATAGTTGATGGTACTGATTTTTTCATCACCTACCTCACGGAATTGGTCCTAGTTAAGAGAGTCGAGACAAGGGTAAGGAGTAACGACAAGATATCCTAAAACATATCCTGCCATATGGGCTAAGTTTCGGGAGCAGTTATCGGTTCTTGATGAGAATGGCAGTCCGATGTCGCAAACGTTCCATTTCCAACAAAATATATATATGTTCCATCTCTTTTCTTTCGAATGTCGAGGAGAGATGGACAACCTGGTCGGTTCAAGATCAATTATTTTCTCCTTATAATCGGGATAACATATGGCTGGATAGTTCTGAACTTCCTGTACCAGATCACAAACATCTACAATCTAACAAACAACTTCTACATCTTTGATGCTGTAACATTTGTCCAGGCATTCAGCAGCACCATATTTACCCATCTCCCGTTTGTGGAAAACATACCTGGGGGCACATTCTTTTCAGTTCACGCGTCACCCATCCTCTACGTTCTCCTCCCATTCTACTCCATTTCTCCCGGGATTTCCATCCTTTACGTCATACAAGCTGTTATACTGTACTCCCCTACGATAGCACTGTATCTCATAGCAAGGAGGAAGATGGGAAATGACCTGAACGCATTTCTCATAGCTTGTTCCTACCTGCTCTTCAACCTTATAAGTACGAATACTTTCGAAATACTATCCCTGTTCGCCGGGTTTTTCATTTTGGCGTACTACTTCCATCTGGAGAGAAAAATAGTCCCGTTCTTCGTTTTTTTCCTACTCGCCCTTTCCACAATGGAATTTGCCCCAATAATCGGTGGGATGTTCGGTCTCGTGCTTATCATTCTTAAGATCAACAGGAAAAATCTAACGGAAATTTTCAGGAAGAGAAATTACCAGGTCTTTAAGAAATACGCCCTCGGCGTGACGGTAATAATTGTGTCAGTTGCATTCTTCCTGATAGACATCAAGATGATTTCATTCTTCTCGTTGGGGTCTCATAACGCTCTTGGGAACCTCTACGGAACGAATGTCACTTCGGGTAGCAGCCTGCTTCAGGGCCTGGAGTCTTCGCAGAGTTCGAAGATATATTACCCTGTGTCTACGAACTATCAGTACCTTTTCCTCTCATTCCTTGACCCCATAGCGCTTCTGCAGATTCCATGGTATCTGGCCATATGGGTATCAGTCTTCCCTTACTGGACGAGCTACTACCAGAGCTATACGTTCCCGTTCGTGGTGCTGGGCGCAATCGGCGGCATTTCACGGATAGGGAAACTCTCAATAAACAAGAATCTGGTCGTTAGGATTTTAACACTTGCCGTTCTTGCTTTAATGATCACTTCGTGGATAGCCTACCCTGTGTTCACCGGCCCGTCACCTGTTGCTCAGGAAAACCTGGGGGTTCAGCAGATAGCTGATGTGCTTCCTGCGAATGCATCAGTTTTTTCTGATGTCTACTCCTATCCGATCATCAGCTCCCATTCTTGGAATACAGAACCGTTCGGGTCACCAAGGAACTACACCGTCTTTAGCGCGGCTAACGGTCCCCCATACTCTTTGGACGGTTATGGTCTTTACGCCGCATCAGGCGACTATCTAGCATACGAGAAGAACTATTCGATGCCGCCAGTATTGAATAATTTTTATTACAGCTCGGCCCCCCAGACGTCTTCCATACCCGGGGCACCATTTTCCTATTCAACGTCCCTTTACCTTCCAAAGGGGGAATACCTGGTCAAGGCTGATCTGGTGCAAAAGAGTGCACCTGGGATAGAAACAATAAATCCCGGGACGGTAACGGATGTGCAATTTCCAGTCAACGAACAGATCATTCAGGAATTTACAGTAAACAGGACGATACAGGTGGAGTACATCGTCATAGATGTATCTCCAACGAATGGTGCATACGGAATATCGGCGGAGCTGACGACTGCCATGGACCCCTATGCGACCCCCATAGCGTCATACAGTTATTACGGGATAGTTAACGGAATAAATTACATAAAGATCAACGGTCCGTTCACACTCAGCCCGGGGACTGATTATTACTTCTGGGTCGGCACAAGTGGCTATCCTGGAGGTATTTCACTGCCAACTACCACTGGGAAGGGGCTGTATGAAATGAGCTCCTCTGGGGTTGTTAGCGGATTAAACAATTCCATGCAGTTTTCTATAGTGGGTAACATCCCAGGATACAAGATCAAGCCAACTCTAGTTCTTTTCAACTACATCAACGGAAACAAGAGCATTGCAGATGGAATTTATATCACCGGAAAAGGTTACAATTTTGAGACGAACGTCACATCTTCAGGCAACTACTCCGTTCTGAGTTTCATGACGAACTATGCGTTTGGAAGCTTCGAGATCAGCCCGCTGGTAGTGAAGTCAAAGGGTGGAATAGCTCCCACCGACTATTACCTTCAAAATGTAGACACAACCCTCGCCATCGCCCTTATTCCGGCATATGTACTCATAGCGGTCTCATTCCTGGTGCCTGAAAGGGTGTTCAGGATGAAGATTAAGCATGATGTGACACTGAAAAGAGGCATTTTAGCATTCGCGGCAGCAGCCTTTGCAGCATTCTTCATAGTATTCTCACTGGGTTATTATCGGGTAGTCCCAAGCATCTATAAAGTGTCAATATTTTCAGATTTCGGTTATTTGCTCGTTGCGTCCTTGCTTCTCTACTTATTCTTATGCTACATCTCTAACAGCAATGGTAAAGATGTCTAGGGTACTGATGATGGAAGAATTCTCCAGAACTGGAGGAGGTCAGGAGCTGTTTGTTGACGTTTATGACTCAATAAGAGATAGATATTCCCTCTCGCTCATTACAGACAGCAGTTACAGGAACGATTTGGATTTCAAAGAGATTTTCAAAACATCCTATTACTACGAAGAAAATATGAACCCTCTGTCCATCTTTCTGAGGGTAAGGAGATTGAGGAAGGAGATAGAGGGCATTATGAAAGGAAGGGCGTATGACATCATTTTCAATAATCATCCAAATATTTTCATTTTTAAAGGAGACATAAATTACCTTCACAGCTTCTCATTCCTCGATCCAATTCTGGATGATGGAGGCAACATAAAAAGCAAGGCAACCTACGAGATGATCAAGAGGTCCGGTTTGTACAACATTTATGACGGTGGGAGATTCCTGACTCACGGGAAGTATACCCTTTCTCTATCGGAGAAAATGTTTCCGTATCTGAACATAACCCCTGCCAAAATTGATTACATAAACATTCCCGTAAGGAATTTCTTTGATGTTGATCTTGGGGGTAAAGAGGATACTGTTTTAACATTTGGAAGGATAAACAAGGATAAAAACCTCGAATTCGTGATAGAGACAGCCAGACGGATGAGTGGAACGAAGTTTTTAATAGCAGGAGCTGTAAACAGTGGAGATTTTCGTTATTATGAACACTTAAGGAAGATATCACCTGATAATGTCACATTTTATCCTAGTCCAAGCAACGAGGAGAAATGGAAACTTTACTCTAATTCCAAAGTTTATCTTCACGCACGAAGGAAGGAGCCGTATGGCATAACAGTGGCAGAGGCAATTTCGTTTGGATGCATACCAGTGGTTCCAAAGAGTGGAGGGCCATGGGTGGACATAATCGAAGAAGGGAACTATGGGTTAGGATACGATGATCAACCAGATGACGAGATAAAACAGGCCTTGGGAGCCGGAAGAGAGTTTTCAAAGACAGTAATGCAATCTAGAGAAAGGTTTTCCTTCGACATTTTCAAAGATAAGATCATAAATTATTTCCAGGAGGCCGCAAATGAAAAGATATTTAATCGCAGATGATAGAGGATAGAAATGGAAGAACTGCTCCTAGTGACCGATCCCATGGACGAACGGCATTCTGTACAGTTTGAGCTTATCTCCTCACTCGGAATGGAACTGAAAAAGAGGTTCAACGTTACGGTATTCTCCACATACATTTCTGAAGACAAGGAAAAAAAGTTACAATCTCGGGGTCTTAAGGTAATAAAGGGAAAGAACACTTTCTGGATTAACAAGTTCCTGAGTGTTTTAGGAATGAAAAATGAGAGCATGCTATGGGTGGAAAGCTGGTTCAGGGAAGCATATCTCGGGAGAAATTCAAAGGAGGCTATGGAAATTGGGAGTTTCCAAAAAATCATAAACATGTCTACGACAATACCAATAAAGTGTGATATCCTCTGGATTCAGGGAAGATCATTCTTCTTCACATTGGAAGACATCGCCAAAACTAATTCCAGAATTAGGTTTGCACTTTTCTTCTTCGGAAGGTCTGTAAGAAAAAGAGATAAGCGCCTGCTCGACTATTTGATAGGGAATACAAAGAGGGTGATAACGAATGCCAGCTACCTCTCATCATTTTATGAATCCATGGGATACAAGGCGGACGGAATAATATATACAATGAAAGATTTCAGCGAGTTTAAACCAAGACTTGAAGGGGAAAAAAGTAGTGTGCTCACCTACATTGGTAAAGAAACAGATATTGAACCTATTTTGGCTCTTGCTAGGAGGGGAGTAAAGATAAAGGGGTTCGGGGGAAAGGTGCCAATTGGCATTTCCCTTAGTGCGATAAGGGACACGATTGAATACTTGGGCTATGTCACTACCGATCAGCTCATCGCCCTATATTCCAGTGCCCTTTTTACTGCATTTCCATTCACTGAAGAACCCTTTGGGTACGTTCCAATTGAATCCATGGCGTGTGGTACACCAGTCCTATCCTACAACAAGCAGGGGCCTGCTGAAACAATAATTGACGGGAAAACAGGCTGGTTGGTTTCATCACGGGAGGAATTTATTGAAACAGCGCTTAGGATATGGAAAAACGGCCACGAAATGAAAAAAGATGACTGTGTCGCAAGGGCATCGGAGTTCAGGGTAGAGAACTCTGTGAGAAAACTCATCAGTTTTCTAGAGGCATGAATTCAGGGCTGAACTACTCAGGTAATTCTGGTTAAAATTAAGGCACTTATACGTAAAGCGAAATTCATTTGGCATATTTTCATAAATAGACAAAATGTTATATAGAAACAGATGAGGAGAAAAGAGGGAATCTAAAAAACTGACCCTTCTGATCTAAAGCAGTAGGAAGACGGTAGTCATTGATGAATTTCACTTCTACCAGCACGGAGTGAGGATGAGGGTATGGATACCTCCGAGGACATCTATCCAACAGTGCTGCTGGAACCAGGAAAGAAAGGTATATCATTCTTTGGTGCAATAAGCGTAGATCGCGGCAAATTTATAACAATAATCGTCGAAGGATATAACGCCATCACATTGGTTTAACCCTTATACGTAATCCATAAGAAATTCCCCGACATCGTATTTGTAATGGATAAGCCACTTTATCACAATGCGGGTATAGTCACTGGCTACGCTTTCCTCAGCCAGATAGAACTGTTCTTCATTCCTCCGTATTCTCCTGAACTGAACACAATAGAAACTGTGTGGAAGCTCATAAGGAAACGTGCCATTCAGAATGAGTACTTTGCACCTCTGGATGACCTGGGAGACGCACTGTCAGGGCAGCTCAGTTGTTATTCTAGGCCTAATGAAACTATCAGGAAGATATGCTCAGTCAATTAATGAGTCACGTATAAAAGAAATAATGAATTAAGATCAAATTCACAGGTCTTTTGCGGAGATAATTAAACCGATTGGAAATGTGCCTCCTTGTTGGTTATAGGAGGCCGATGTTGAAATAATGAAAACGTTCTTGGCGTTAAGCAATCCTATTTTTGTAAATTTGCTCATTAGGGTTTCGAAGATTTTATGGTCAATACAATCAGATTTGTACCCACAGTTCACTTGATTGCGCCAAGAATGTCCTGAACCCCTTTCCTTATATCGTATTCAGCTAAGAACTTCAGCTCTGCGATTGACTTCGACATATCCGCCTGGGTGAAATACTGATAGCTCTTCAGGGGGTTCGGGATGTATTCTGCTTCTCCCTCATACCCCATCTCCTCCTTCACTATTCGAAAAACTGAATTGAAATCGACAGATTGGCCTGTGCCAACGTTGTATGCTTCTCCCGATTTCCCATTCTCCATTGCCAATATTGATGCCCTTGCCGTATCTTTGACATAAATGAAGTCCCTCCTCTGCGTCCCGTCTCCGTATATCGTAGGCTTCTTCTTGTTCCTGATGTCGTCTATGAATTTCCAAATCACGCTTGAGTAACTCCCCTTGCTGTTCTCGCCGATCCCATAGGTGTTGAAATATCTCAGGAAAACAGTCTCAATATCATAGTTAAGGAATATCCTTCCAGTTATCTCGTTTATCCTCTTGCTTCCAGGGTAGAAATTTGTGTAGGTATTCGGCAGGTCTGCCTCTTTTGAAGGTACGGACGTCTGGCCGTAAATGGATAAGGACGATGCCAGTATGACTCTCTTCACTTTATTCGCAGCGCTTGCGGCCAAAACGTTGTACGTCCCGATGACATTTACCCCGAAACCCTCCCCCGTCAAGTTTTCGAATTCAGGAGGAGACGTCACGGCTGCAAGGTGAAAAACATAGTCTATCCCCTTGCACGCCTTCAAAAGCATATTCATGCTCCTTACATCCTGCATTATGTGGTAGTCAGCTTCTGAATCCTTATCCCTGATATCTAACGTTCCTACCGTATAGCCTTCTTTCTTGAGAAGACTGACAATATTCCTGCCTATGAACCCCGAGCCTCCCGTAACAAGAATGTTCATTTAATACCACAATCGATAAAACAATAAATTTCTATCTACAACCATGAATGTGGGAGAATTAGAGTCTTACCATCAGGAAACTGTTATTAATTGGAAGGTATTCTTTCGCCATTATGCTCGAGAGAATGGTGATGACTCGTGCACCCCTCAGGATAACGTTTGTAGGTGGAGGGACGGACCTTCCATTCTACTACGAGAAGAGGGATTATGGCGCAGTCGTTTCATCAGCAATAAACAAGTATATTTACGTCACAGTCAACAAGAAATTCGACGACAAGATAAGGGTGAGTTACTCAAAGACCGAGATTGTGGATGACGTAGGCAGCATAGAGCACCCCTCCGTAAGGGAGGCGCTGAGGTTTCTTGGCATTGAGAAGGGGATTGAGATAGTGAGCATATCCGACATCCCGTCAAAAGGAACAGGGCTGGGTTCGAGCAGTTCCTTTCTTGTTGGGCTTCTCCATGCGCTTCACAGTTACAAGGGGGAGTTTGTAAATTCAGACGAGCT
>JAKAUZ010000060.1 GCA_021817415.1 Thermoplasmata archaeon
GACAGGAAACTATCATGCTCCGCTGAAGGCATTCCTTGAGTCCAATGGTTTTCGTGTGATCCTTGTGGACGCAAGGATATCTGAGCACATCAGGATGATGCTGAACCTCGGTAGAGAGAAATCGGACAGCGCTGATGCATCTGTCCTTGCAGCAACAGCCAGGATGAAACCGTCCATGCTTGATACGGGGAGTCATGAGCGGTCCGCTCTATTAGGTATTGCCAGGATGATGGAATCGGTAAAGAAAAACATCACCAGGCTGATCGTCCAGATAAAGTCAGACCTGTCAGCTGTTTTTCCCGAATATCCCTTCTATGATGATGTTGATTCCAGGACTTCCTTGGAGATTCTGATGAAATACGCAACACCTGCGTCAGTAACAAGCGCAACCCTTCAAGACATCCTGGCAACCATGCGCATATCAAGCAAAAATCCCTACGGAGAAGAACACGCACGGAAGCTCATTGATCTGGCAAGGGAGAGCATAGGCATACCAGATACTGATGGAGTGTATGCCTACCGGATCAGTATGAATGTACAAAGATTGAAAGATGAGAAGGGCCGTCTCCGTGAGATAGAGGAAGAGGTGAAGAAGCGTTCATCTGGTAATCAGGACGTTTCCAACATCTCAGAAATAAGGGGAATGGGAGAAATGAATGCCTCCACAATTGTGTACGAAATAGGTGACATTAGGCAGTTTAGTTCTTCCGTCAAGCTGCAGGCGTATGGCGGTAAGGCACCTGACATATCTGGATCGGGTGGAAGCACACACGCCACAGGAGTAACAAGGATCAGGAATCCTCATCTATCTAGTGCAATATACGAATCTGCTGTCTCTCTCGTTGCAAATCGCTCTCCGGAGTTCAGCGAGATATTCGCCAGGGAGATCAGGAAGGGAAAGAAACCAACTCAGGCATACATAGTGGTGGGGAAGAGACTCCTATATCACGTATATTCGATTATGAAGAATCATAAGCAGTATAGGGAAAGACTGCCACTTATGGAAGGCACTGTATCGACTCAGACATCTCTATGAATATACCTACTTAACTACCGTAATAGATACGTATAATCTATTATAGGTGCTTCTTATACGCAGATTACCTGCAACATGCTATCCGGGCAACGAATGGAAACAGGGAGACGCATGCTTTTTTACGGGGATTCACCCCAAGATATCTGACGCGTATCCCTGACCAGTTCATGGGATCAGAACTGGCTAATAACAATATACAAGATATCTGACCACTCTGTTATGACGATGACAGAGTGAGGGTCGGAGAGATAGCCGGTGGATTGCTTGACCTTAGAGGTCGAAATATAGACTGGCTATCCTTCGCCTCGACCTAATACCCTGTGACAAGGGTGAATAGGAGATTGTCGAGACTTCTCCGACTCGATACCCTCACAACCACTAGGAGGTGGTATATATGCTGATAGGCATTGATGTGCATAAACGTTTGGTAAATATAACTGAGATGGAAGAGGATGGAGCAGTAAGGGAGAACTATGAGATCGAGAATCGCGAGGAGGCATGGAACGGATTCACGAAAAGATATCTCTCCATGAAACCTGAGATTGCACTGGAACAACCTGGAACAATCCACATCAGGAAAATATGTCGCTATTTAGTAAGAGACAGGGGATTCTCAGTACACATAGCGGATCCAGTGAAGCTTGCTCTCATATACAACTCCTCCTTAGAAAAGTGACAAAGAGTATTGCGTGCCAAGGATTTTCTATGCCTAATCAGTGCGAGTCTGGTGTGACCAAATTACCTGTACAGGTCGCTAGCATGAGCCTAGGGCATCCCCGTGAGGGGATGTCTGAAACTGGCAAACAGTAATCGTTCAGGCTGCAGCGAAAGCGAACGAAATATAGCACCGTCAGTGTGTATTGGGAAGGCCGAGCCAGTCGTCTTGTCGCGAAGGCTACAACAGAGGTGGATGCAACAGGAGCGATGCCTCTGCTTCCCCGGTGTCGTAGCGACGGCATGATCGTAAAGTCATAGGAGCTAACTTGGTAGATCTTGTACACTCCACGAACATGCCCTGAAGGAGTTGAGTAGTGGTAGCTATGTCCATAAGTTCTGCGAACGAAAAGACATGCGAAGGGGTGCAAGAAGTCGGAGAGGCGAACAGTACTGATGACGTGGATGACAGCACAACATTCAGAGAGGGAAGGCGCCTTACTGTATGCATGCCTGTTCTGAACGGGGGAGAACTCCACTCCTTCCTTGAAATACAGGGAGGTACGAGGATACGAAAAGACTCGAACTGTTCCTGAACAGGCTCTACCAAAGAGCTAAGGATGACCAGCCCAGGAGGATATACAGGGCACAATCCATATTGCCCGAGGCGAAGCATACAGGATAGATGTACTCGGGAAAACTGAACGTACAGTTAGATGTGGAAGGGTCAGGGGAAACCCTGATCTTTACCCTACCAACTTTTAATCACCTCTGATCCTGGCCATGAGAAGCATCAGGAGACAAGGGAACTAGGACAGACAAGAAGATCAAAGGATGGAACTTTCTCGAAGAAGTACAGCTAAACATTCTTCGGTTACAAGGCTCACATTTTAACGGATATCAATCCCGTTCCTCTCATCAGGTCATATGCTGTCACAACTGCCAGCATTGATGACTCTCAGATAGACCTGTCAAAAAGGGGTATACCCATTTACGGGGATAAGGGCTATTTCGGAGTTAAACCAAAGGGTACGATGCAACAATGACAAAGGCACTCAGAGGATTCAAGCACAGCATGTGGAGCATCCTTCGCAACAGGAGAATATCGAGAAAAAGATCTCTTGTTGAATGCCCATTTGCAACAATGAAGAGAGTCTTCCACTTCTCCCATACCCTGGTAACTTTACCGAGGAGGGTGAGGGTCAAGTTCATGTTCTCCTACTTTGCTTACAATCTATTTGCCCTGAGAATCAACTTAAACAGGGGGTAATCTATCGAAATTTCCACGAAAAATAAGGGAAATTAGACGAGGAAAAGGGTATTTCAAAGACATCCGATCCAACAATCTTGGATAACTCACCTAAATCCTAGAAAGCACGGGGTTAATAGTAATCCTCTGATGAATCTTATTAAGATTCATTTCATTGTCTTGAAAACTTTTTGAATCCGAGAGCCGATGACAAGGTATAGACATGAAAACATAAAAATTCTAATCAGTAACGGGTTAGAACACCTCTTGGGTATTTTGAGAAGTGATAGCATCTTCTTCGCAAGTTCCAATTTTGACCCATTGGAGAAAATCAGTTCCATCATCTCATATTCCAGCTTCAGCATATGGAGGGATTCGAACACTTCTCCCATCCCAGCTGGTTTTCCATTAAGAATATCTTCCAATGTATTCAATCCAGAGAGCTCACGGCGAATTTCGTTTACTTTCTTCACCATATTGGTTGCATTGCTAATATTTAGATCGTGTACTCTGTATTTAGTAACTTTCGCCGAGCTGACATAAAGGCGGTCACCAGAGATTAGTGACAAGAAAAAGAAGAAGGCATCTGGTGCCCCCGGAATGGCCGATAATTCAGCAATAAAATCCGAGACAATCTTTCTTCTGATGGCAATAGAAGACAGATTGAAGTCAGCATTTGCTTTGAAAAGATCTGAAATGCTTATTCCATTGTTTGGAAAAATGATGAATTCAAATTCTCTTTTCCTACCTTCCACAAGTCTTCTATATCTTATTTCTTGCCCGTCCCTTCCTATCGGTATATAACCGTTATGGAAGTAGCATATTTTCTCATCAGATTCGAATACCCTTATAATTTCTTGGAGTTTAGTTGGTGACCACTCATCATCATCTTCGAGAAAGGCGATGACATCGCCGTTTGAGATCTTAATTGCTGTACTAAGATACTCACCTATCGTCCCCGTTCTCCTTATGTTGATGACTCCTTTATCACTGCAGTATTGATCAATGGCGACATCCTCGAAATCCTTGATGAGGATTGTTTCAAAAATAGATGAAGGAACTCTCTGCATTTCGACACTTTTTAGAGCCCGCAGCACGAATTCCCTTCTCATATAGGCTGTAACAATTATCGAGACCTTGGGACTCATAAACTTTCTGACTTCCTTCCTTCCAAAACAGCTTTCAGTTTGTATAGTGTGTTTGCGGGTGAGAAGAGCTCATTCAATTTACCAGAAACATCTCGAGCTTTGGTAACTTCCTTCCCTTCCAAAATCCCTGAAATGTCATCCCTTATACTTTTCAGACTGGTCTGTTTAACAACCTTATGCAAGTCTTTTTCCAGGACAGATGCGTCATGAAGATACAGTGTTAGTGCTGGGGTACCGCACGCTACGGACTCCAAAGGAACGTATCCAAAGAACTCCTGTTTTTGTATTGAAACAGTCACATAGCTCCTGTTATACAATCTTACAAGCTCCTCTTCTGAAAGAAGAGGGTTGATTATTATGTTGTTCCTGTCTCCTATTGCGCCTATATCGACCTTTTTTGTTCCGAAAAACTGAAGAAACAGGTGTTTTTCTTCTGCGATCTTCTCAAGTATCGGTAAAACAGAATAATCATTCCAATCATCCTCTCTGCCGACAAATACCGTTATGGAATCCTTTTGGACGGAATTGTGAGTTTTGAACACTTCCAGGTCAAGGGGAGGGTGCACTATTCCTTTATCTGGTGCACCGTAAACGAAATTCAAGAGATAATGCATCGCGAAACTGTTAGCTACCAAAGAGTCGGCTTCATTGAGCATTCTTATGTGATTGCCTGCAAGTAGCATAAAAGGAACATATCTAGATGCAAGGTATTCTAATGATTTGAAATTCCAATTATTTTCGGCTGAGATACCAAGCGCGTGAAGCCCGAAGGGCACCTGGCAGTATATCGCGAGTCGCTTATTAATCCTATTTTTTATCTTGAAACCTATTCTTGCATTCCTGTCATCCACAATAATATAGTCGCAACTTTTTACAATTTCTGCCGCTTCACTAATGGAAGAAACATTATAGAAGCGGTCGCTTTTTTTGTTAATACCGGCATCAAATGAGACCAATTTTGTCTCATCAGAAAATCCACTCCAATTTATAAATGGGCGAGCACCTCCGTTACTTTCAGCATCGTCGTTCAGGATGAATGCAATCTTCACAAATAAGTAGCCTCAAAAATTATAAGAGTGTTTCTATGAATAAGCGGAAATTCAGTTTCACTCCATTTAGGAAGATATTTTCCTGTTTCTACTCATTATTTCCCTAATATTAACATGAGCTCAGTCTGCTTTTTAGCGATATGGTACTCCTACCGTGGGTTCTTATTACTTATACCAAGGTTGCTGTATATGTTCATAAGTTTAATTCTAAACGAACTTGTGGATAAGTTGGTCTCTGCAAATCGTCTGGCTTCAGTTGACATGGCTGCAAGATTATGCGCGTTTTGAATGAAATAATTCACGCCCTTGACTATGCTTGTCCTTGATAGCGGATTAACTGTAACGCCCCACGCTTGGACTCTAATTTCATCTCCGAGTCTAGAGTCGGCTATAATAACCGGACAACCTGACATAAGTGCCTCAACGACTGATGATGATAGGATGCCCTTTAAGTCATCGAGGGAAACGTAAAAGTCGATAGAATTGTAGAAGGACCGAATTTGTTCAGATGGGATTCGCCCCAAAAATTTTACATTATCAGATATACCCTCATCATTCACCATCTTGATGAGCTTTGGCATCTCTGGTCCATTGGTGGCTACTTTTAGCTCTATTCTTCCCTCAAAAGAGGGGAATGAGTCTATCAATTTGTCGACGTTCTTCCTTTTTATCAAGTTTGAAGCGACGCCAAGGCAAAGTTTACCTTCATAACTCCATCTATTTTTATTTGGTTTGAACTCTGTCTCTGATGCGATACTAACATGTAATATCTGATTATTTCTATTCTTAAGCTGGGGAAATTTATCCCAGTACAGATCCCTGCATTGGTCAGTTTCATAGATTATCAAATCTGCCCTTCTTAGGGTAAGATAATGAAGGATTTTCAACAGACTGCGGAAAAGAGCGCCGTACCTGTGATTCACCTTTAGAAACCCCAATGCAACTGCGTTATCTATTTGATCTTTCCGTCCACCCTTCCCATTAAATTTATTAATTTCATCCACAGATGGTGTTATAATAGGTCCTACAATGTATTTTGTTCCAAATTTTGGTAGAAAGAATGCTGGGTTGAAGCCTTCCATGTATCCGAATGCACCATAATGATGTAAAATCCGTGCCTTACCTGCGTTCTTGGCTCCATACATAAAGATATCAAAGTAAAATTTAATATCATTTAGAACTGACCTATCACGCCCAATCCCAAACGATTCTATTTCCCACTGCATCTCTTCAATTTTTCGCCTGCTCTCCTCGTCCCACACGTGACCAACGTATGCCTTGCATTTAACAACATCTCTTATAGCAGTGAACATTTGATTTACTGCATAGAATTCAGACCCACCCTTATGCCAAAAATAGCGGTGTAGTGGTAGGAAAAGTACGTCGATCTTTTCATTCATCTTGGTGGAATCTCTATTCTCCATTAGCAGCCTTTAATTATCTCGTTTCTATATTTTAATGTTACTTCTCCCTTTAATGCTAACCATTGAGACCTCATTTCTGCTATGGCACCAGATTTTCAAATCCATTTGTCCGAAATCTACCTAGTAAATATACTGAAACGAAACAGCTTGCAGAGAAAAGAAGCGCGCCAACAATCATAGCTGGATAATTGTAGAACAAGAGGCTCCTTTCCTGAGGAAAAGGCATTTTAAAAACCAGAACAGGAACGTTGAACGCTTCACTCATTCCGCGGCTCA
>JAKAUZ010000045.1 GCA_021817415.1 Thermoplasmata archaeon
ATTTCCTGTTTACAGTCACGTAGATGTACTTGTTAATGGCGGATGAGACCACTGCACCGTAATCCCTCTTCTCGTAGTAAAAAGGAAGATCAGTTCCACCCCCCACGAACGTTATCCTCAAAGGTGCTCTGGTCATAACCATCCTGTTGAGCATACCTGAAAAGAATACCACTGTATTAATAAATATTCCCAGTCGAATTCAGGAAATAAGACAACTAAGGACTGTTAAGACGTCATGAAAAATGATTTCTGCCCACTCTGTTATGACGATTGCTTTGACCTTAGAGGTCGATGATAAGACTGGCTATCCTTCGCCTCGACTTAATACCCTGTGACAATGGTGAATAGGAGATTGTCGAGACATCTCCGACTTGAGACCCTCACAACTACTAGGAGTTGGTCAGGTGATAATAGGCCTTGATGTGCATAAACGTTTGGTAAATTTAACTGAGATGGAAGATGACGGATCGGTAAGGGAGAACTCCGAGATTGAAAACAGCGAGGAATCATGGAACAAATTTACTGGAAGGTATATCCCTATGAAACCGGAGGTAGCACTTGAGCAATCGACGTCTAGAAAGTATGTCGCTAGGCTACTAAGAGACAGGAGATTCTCAGTACACATAGCGGAACCTGTGAAATTTGCTCTCATATACAACTCTTCTAAGAAAAGTGACAAAGAGGATTCATACTAGCTTGCAAAGCTGCTGAGATTGGGAGAGTTGCCTGAAGTACATCTTCCATCTGAGTACTCAGATGATCTGAAATCACTGGTAAGATACAGGAAGTCTTTTGGAGAAGAGGTCACAATGATAAAGAACAGCATCCATGCATTGCTCACAATGCATGGCATCAGTATAGCTGCCACTGACATATTCGGGAGAAAGGGAATGAAGGTGATAGAAGAATCCTTTTCCAGTTTAAAGGGGAATTAGAGGATTATGATGGAAAACATGCTGAAGAGGCTTGCTGACCTCTTTGAGAGAGAGGGGGAATGGAGAACAGGATAGCACTGGCAGTGAAGGACTACAATAGGGTGAAGCTTCTCATGACAATCCCGGGAATAAATGTATATTCAGCTGCAGTGATAATATCTGAGATAGATGACATCTCAAGATTCAAATCAAAGGAGAAGTTTGCATCGTATGCCGGTATTGTTCCCAGACAGGATCAGTCAGGCAACTGGGACATAAGAGGGCACATATCAAAGAGGGGTCCTCAATGCTGAGATTTGTTTTAGTCACAGCCTCACACACGGCTATAAAGAGATCAAGGAAATTGAGGGCCAAATATCTCAGCTTAGTCAGAAGGATTGGGAGAAATAGAGCAAAAGTGGCAATAACAAGAATTCTGGCGGAATTGATATTCACAATGCTGAAGAACAGCAGTGAATTCGTCGACAAGATAGATTCCCTGACGGAGAGGAAGATGAAATCAATGAGTCAGAAGGCCATGAATGCAAAGGTTTCGGACAGCATAACGCATTCAGTAAAAATAATAAGGGAAAAACTGTTTACAAAATCGTCAGAATATCCTTTTTCATAGGAACATAAATAGATACACATTTATCTTCCCAATGGTTATGATTCATGATGAACATTCTTGTGACAGGAGGTTCAGGCTTCATAGGAAGGAATATAGTCAAGATGTTGAAGGAGGAAGGAAATACAGTTGGTACTTATGACATAAGGGACAAGAATTCCGTTTCAGACTACCACATAATGAGCGACGTCCGCAATTTGAAAATGCTTGAGAAGGCATGCAGCGGTATTGATTATGTTTTCCATCTAGCTGCCGTGACTTCACCTCCTGAATTTGAGAACCTGACCGGAGAGGGATATGAAGTAAATGTAATGGGAACGTACAACGTTCTCGCAGCAAGTGCAAAGAATAACGTGAAGAGGGTCATACTTGCTTCTTCCTCCTCAGTATATGGAGATATCAGGGAGGCTGCAAGGGAATCCGAATTGCCTGCTGCATATTCCAACTTCTATCCGATGACAAAGAAGATAAATGAGATGACCGCGAGACTCTTTAACGAATACGACCTAGAAACGATATCTCTCAGATATTTCAATACTTATGGCGTAGGAGAGAATAGCAAGGGGGAATATTCTAGCATAATTTGGAAATTCATAGACTCTATAAGAAACGGGAAGAAACCGATAATTTTCGGAGACGGAACGCAGAGGAGGGATTTCATATATGTTGATGATACTGCCAAGGCATCTGTGCTTGCGATGAAAGGTGGGACTCCTGGATGGTCATATAACGTTGGAACTGGTAAATCAACCGACTTCAACGCAATCTTTAGGATAGTTAAGGAAGAGATGGGCTATCAGGGGGAAGCAGAATATGTGCCAAACCCGCTGAAAAGTTATCAGATGTTCACCCTTGCAGACATCACCAAGGCAAGAGAGGAACTGAAATTTGAGCCAATATACGACATAAGGGGCGGTGTGAAAAAAATGATAGAGGAGATTTCAGAACGTACTCTGAAGAATTCTAGATCCACCTGAATTTTCTTAAATATAGGTCTGTAGCCCAGTGGGGGACGTATCTGTAAAATCTTGAGTGTCTAGTCCTAAAAGCGAACAGAGATATTCCTAAACTGAGTATTGAAGCTAAAATATTGAACTTGCTCCCATCTCTGTGAGAATACTTTACTTCAATTTCCTTTATCCTTCCGCCCATTTTTTGAATGTGGTACAGCAGTGCAACATCAAAAAATGCGTTTGTAACAGCGATCCTTTTGAATGCTTCCCTAATAATGCTGGTCCTCACCAGTTTGTAACCACACTGGGTGTCCGTGACTTTAAGTCCCAGCATCGCCCTAACGAGTATGTTGAATCCTCTTGATGGGATTCTCCTGTATAACGGAATCGCATTTCCATTGGTAGTATATCTACCGAATAGTATAGCATCGTATTTACCGCAGTATGGAAGCCCATTGAGAATGTCGCGAATGCTTACTGCACCGTCTGCATCCGCTATCAGAGTGAACTCTCCCATAGACTTGCCCACCACCCTCTTAATCGCGTGCCCCTTACCGCTGCGACCCCTTCCGCTCTCATATTTTACGAAGGAATAGTCCTTGGAAAAGCCTTTGACTATTTCTTTGGTATTATCGCTTCCGTCTATCGATACAATCACGTCCCATTTCAGATTATTTACAGTTACAAAATCTACGATGTCCCCCAGAACGCTGCCTATCCTCTTCTCTTCATCGTACGCGGGAATTATTATCGTTGTTGAAGGTACCATAATATTCTGGAGTTCAATAGATTCCACTGGTGTTAAAGATAGATTAAATGTATTTATAATTTGTTGAGAATTTAACGCCTTTATATCACTTTCAACAATTATCTCCACAAGTTCTTTAAATTTGAGCCTTAGGTCCCACACTAGGTTTTCACTAGCTTTAATGTAATGCGCCTATAATTGCCAGACATCAGTGGTTAATAGTGACCCCTACTTACCTTGACTAAAACTTTACTTTTGCCGGAAAGACCGAAGGCCGATTTCATTTACTCCAATCCCCCCCACCTAACTTTAATTACTGCAACTTTGGGGGCATCATTAACAAAATCTATAACGGTATGTGATTCACCAATCCCTATCACAAAGTAATCTGGGATGTCATACTGTGACATCGTCCACCTTTCTTCCACACAGTCCTTAGCGTAACCTCAATCCTTCACTGCGCTTAAGTTCCCAAGAGTTAAAGGCTCAGTGAACTGATTGTGTATCCTTGCCCCCCATAGATATTTTTCTAGTAACAAATTCAGTTCCGTTACCTCAGACTGATGGTTGAAGAGAATACCATTTCTCATAAAGAGTTTATATGTGCCCCTATAGGTTTTAATAGGCCCTAGACCTGCCAGTTTCGTTTTGCCTATGGGCTTCTGGAGAAAATAGCATACTCTCAATATGTTGCATTTCTGCAAACTTCCCGAAGCGTTCCGAAGTCACCGCGAAATGCACTCTTGTGTCTGGTGAGAATGATCTAATAGGGTTACATACCTTCAACTTGCCATATATACCTGACTTCGCCTTTTAGTACTACTACACTTTTCTGGTGACACAGTATTTTACCAATCGTGGTAGCAAAAAGTATTGAGTATTTCCAATGACCCCTCATTTTACCAAAGGTGGTATCAATAACCCTTATTCATGTGCACTCAGTGGTTCATCATGGGCCTGGTGAATTATGGCCTGAGAGAGAGGTACGAGCAGCGGAAGAAGCGCGGAGATAAGCTTGCGGAAATCAAGAACGTCATAGACTTGGAGAGCCTGAGACCCCTGCTAAAGGATCTGTTCACCAAGAACACCGAGCAGGGCGGGAGACCCAACTACGACGAGATACTGATGGTGAAGATTCTCTTCCTGCAATCAATCTACAACATAGTTGAAGAATCAATGGAGACGGAGATATATGCTAATATCAGGTTCGTCAACTTCCTTGACTAACCGGAGAGGGCGCCGGACCAGAACACAATACGGTTATTCGGGTAGAGGCTGTCCAAGACTGGTAAGGACAAGACTCTATGGAAGGAAGTGTGGAGACAGTTCAAAGAAAGGGGAATAACTGTCAGGAATGGCACCATACAGGATGCAACATTCATAGAATCTGATCCCGGCCACAAGAGAAAGGAGAAGCCGGATATGGTCGATCCGCAGATGCCTCCTGTCAGCAGTGGGAAGGGCTATCCTAGCCCTGAAAAGAAGACAAAGGATGAAGTGAAGTCTGCCTCGATAGCCGAAAAGAGGCATTTGTTGACAAGAAGGTCCAAGGACAGAACGTGGACAAAGAAGAACAACAGATCATACTTCGGTTACAAGCTTCACACAGTTCAGGGAGTGGAGAACGACATGATTGCCAATTATTCTGTGACAACTGCATCCGTCCACGACTCCCAGAGGGACCTCTCGATTCCGGTAGTGGTCAACTACAAAGACAAGGGATATTTTTCAGTAGAGGGAAGGGGTATTGATGCTACGATGGACAGAGCTGTACGAGGGCACAAGCTGCCCATAGAGTCCATAAGGAGGAATCTGAGGATAACGAGGAAGAGGTCGAGGGGAGAAAGACCCTATTCCGTTATGAAGAGGACTTTCCGTGGAGGACGCACTTTCGTCACAACTGTTCCGAGGGTGAGGGTCAAGGCGATGTTCATGTGCTTTGGACACAATCTTTTCAACTTATTGTCCCTGACAAGGAGGGGTAAGGTAGCGAAAGCTATAGGAGTTAGCTGAAAAATAGAGGGAAACGTGCAAGAAATTCAGGTAAAATAGTACAATAACGGTATCTTCCGTTACCTCACCTTGACCAAGACGCATTTTGTAGAAAATTTATAGAGTTATTGGTAATCTTTTATTGTGTAAATTGTAGTAGTATTTATACTACATGACTCATATCAGACGACAGGTCAAGAATGGTCACACCTACCTGAGCAGGGTTCGTTCGTACAGGGACAAGGAGACTGGAAAAGTGAAGCAGGAGGTTACCTATATCGAGAAGAATGGCGAGAAGACACTCATACCGCCTGTGGATCGTAGAACGGTGCGACGTGTTCTTGATTCCGCAGGATACATCATGTACCTTGAGGCACTGGAGAATGGATTCCTTGCCAATTACGAAGATGCTCTCCTGGGCATAACCAACATCAAGGACGCCGCAAAGAAGATACTCATGCTTGCAGCGGAGACGATTGCAGGACCGGATCACTCAGTTCGCCTGCATGCCGGTATTCCGGAGCTAAAGGAGAAGGAGATCAGGGATGTGGTTGAGTTGGTGGGAATGAAGGACCCGGATGTTGCATCCATACTGGAGAGATCAATGGCAGCTGACCTTATAAGGGAATTCGGATCATCAGGCATCGTTTATGACCTGAGTGCAATAAGGTACTATGGATCCGGCAATGACCTGGCAAGGTACGGCCACTATTATCACGTTAATGGGGAGAACAGGGAGATTAACTTCGTTTTAGCGGTGACAAGAAAGCATGGCATCCCCATACACTACAGGACAATCGCTGGCAACATACCATCAGTATCCACCATTCTTGCATTCTCAGGCGAGCTGAAGGACTATGGCATACTCACTATACTCATAGACATCGACCGGGGGTTCTACAGCGCGGACAATCTCAATGACCTGAAGGGCTACAGCGTCATTGGCGCCCTCCCTTCCTCGCTATCCATCCATGATGAACTCATCCACAGATCAAAGGACATTGAGAACTCTCGCAACTACATACAGTACCAGAGCGAGACCATATTCAGCAGGGAGGAGAGGATAAGGGGAAAGAGACACATCGTTTATTTCTCTCCCCGCCTCAGATCCCAGAGGCTGGAATCGTTCTATTCACAGCTTGCAGAGAAGGAGGCATTCCTCAACGATATGATTAAGAGGAAGGGATTCCGCTCTCAGAGGGACATTCCTATGAAAAAGGCTGATCTGACACCCTCCTTATGCCCCTCTCCCTTAATATTTTTGCTCTGCTCTCGATGTCCTTCGACATCCCTGGACTCTTTGCTCTCTCCTCCATTGCCCTGATTTT
>JAKAUZ010000040.1 GCA_021817415.1 Thermoplasmata archaeon
TAGAGCTAGGGAATCTGAGGATGTGAAGCTTCTCATGTCTATCCCTGGAATAGATTATTATCTAGCTTCTCTCCTTTCATCGTACATAGGTGATGTTCACAGATTCCCCAATGAGAGTAAATTGGCTTCCTTCTTTGGCATAGTTCCAAGCAACAGGGATTCCTCTTCAATAACAAGGAGAGGTCACATGTCAAAGGAGGGTGCATCCACTGCAAGATGGGCCTTGTCCATAGCTGTAGATACCGTTAAGATTAGAAACAAACCCATGCTCGAGTATTACAACCATCAGAAAGAAAGGACTGGTTCCGGCAAACTTGCCCATGTGCTTACTATGAGGAAGCTGATCAGGATGATTTACTTCATGCTCAGCAACGGGAAACCATGGAAGTACGAAAACGTAATGCTCACGGAGAGAAAGGTGTCAGACCTGGAAGATGATTGAAACGCCCGGACACACTGGGTGTGGCTGTCTGCTCCACTGCTTTCATTCAACTGGCATCCCAGTCTTTGCTCTGAGTGCAGTGATCCCCCTCCCTTATATGGTCAATTTGCGTCCAGAACGCTCATACCTGTTCGGGGTAAAGGGGGATCGGGCAGACGGCTATCCGGATCCACAGGATGTTTCAAATATCCGGAGGGTATGACTATGTGAGGATTTCCAAAAACCCCATATGTTACCATATCTGATCACAATAATCCTTTTTCATGAGTCCAATATTATTGTCCATGGACCTGATAAACTATGGCCTGAGGGAGAGATACGAGCAACTGAAGAAGCGTGGAGATAAGCTTGCGGAAATCAAGAATGTCATAGACTGGGAGAGCCTGAGACCCCTGCTCAATGATCTTTTTACAAACGACACAGATCAGGGTGGAAGACCGAACTACGATGAAATATTGATGGTCAAGATTCTCTTCCTTCAGGCTATTTACAACATAGTAGATGAATCCATGGAGACGGAGATATATGACAGCGTGAGGTTCATCAACTTCCTGGATTACCCTGAGAGTGTGCCGGACCAGAACACAATATGGTTATTCAGGGAGAGACTGTCCAAGACTGGCAAGGACAAAGCACTCTGGAAGGATATATGGAGACAGTTCAAAGAGAAGGGGATAACTGTCAGGAATGGAACGATACAGGACGCAACATTCATCACTTCCGATCCCGGCCACAGGAGGAAGGACAAGCCGGATATGGTCGATCCGCAGATGCCTACTGTCAGCAGTTGGAATGATTATCCCAATCCTGAAAAGAAGACAAAGGATGTATTGAAGTCTGCCTCGATAGACGAAAGGAGGCATTCATTGACAAGAAGGTCCAAGGATGGAAGCTGGACTAAAAAGAACAACAGATCATACTTCGGTTACAAGCTGCACACAATCCAGGGGGTGGAGAACGACATGATTGCCAATTATTCTGTGACAACTGCATCCTTACACGATTCACAGATAGATCTCTCAATTCCAGGAGTAGTGAACTACAAGGACAAAGCGTATTTCGGAGTAGAGGGAAAGGGTATTGATGCAGCAATGGACAAGGCTCTGAAGGGATACAAGCTGCCCATAGAATCCATAAGGAGGAATCTGAGGATCACCAGGAAGAGGTCTAGGGGAGAGAGGACATTCCATGGAGGTCATACTTATGTGACAACTGTTCCGAGGGTGAGGGTCAAGGCAATGTTCCTGTGCCTTGGACACAATCTTTTCAACTTATTGTCCCTGACAAATAGGAGAAAGATAGCTTTGGCTATCGCAATCAGCTGAAAATTAGAGGGAAATACAAAAGAGATTGAGGTAAATACAGTGCAATAACAGTATTTCTTGTAACCTCAATAAGACATGGATGCATCTTGTAGAAAATTTATAGGGTTATTGGTAATCCTCATGTGAGAGGAAAAGCAGGCTGGATATTTACATACCTGTTGACTGTTGAATGAAGATATTGTGTCTACTTTTCTTCATTCAAGTGATCCTGTAGCAAATCCTGCCCTTCTGCTATCTATTCCGGATATCTGACATATGCTTCTCTCCATATTCCCTCATCTCATCGTACACCCAGAATCTTTGATAACCCTCAGCCAGTAGGCCATCCTCTGACCTCGATACCGTATTCTCTCCAAACTTCCTCTTAACAGCTGAGAATATGCCCTCAGTACCTAGGCACCATATTCCATTGATCCAGAATAGAACAAAAGGGACAATAGGAAAATGGTAGAGGAATTTATCTCGTGAGGTATAGCAGGAAATTTTCGAAATCTAATCCAACCTCCCAAACTTGCTTGTTAATTCTGAACTTCATTTGGTCTCTATTCAATATTATTTGAATGTCACCTGGGCTCATTGCCTTCTCCTGGCTTGATTGCAATTCCTCAGCTTCTTTTACTTTGTTGCTAATCTTCCTTCCAATATCCAAGACGAAACTAACACTATTCCTGACTGTTGTCTTATCTATCGAGGGTCCATCCATCCTTACAACTGCTAATATATGGCTGTCTGGACTATCTCTGGCATCTTTAGCCTGTTTGCGCGTCATATTTACGTAATCTGAAACTGTTGACTTTACTTCCACAAATAATTTAGAAGCTCCTTCTTTCTCTATCGTAAGTACCCTTTCTTCATCGCCACTTACATAGTCGTTTTCCACTTCGAAATCACTTCCTACCCCCGTAGGTTCTACCCTGAAACCCCCCATTTTCAGAGCTTCCATGAGGAGGTTTTGTATATGAACTCCTATCTCCTGGTTCTTCCGAACTTGCTCTTTTATTTTTAGACGCTCTTCAATTTCCTGCATAAATAATTCCTGGTCATATACAGCCAGCTCAGCAACCTTTGAAAGCTTCTCTGGGCTTGACCTGAAAGTGCTGAAGAGCGAAATTATTGCGCGGTCGAGTTCCGTTCGTGTGTGTTTATCTTTTGCCAGCACATTCATCACAAGCTCACTAACGCTGACGTTAAGTACGTTCAACAACATAGTTGGTAGTTCCTCAGTGCATTTATTTAACATTTCCTGGTCTTTGGATATCACGTCTGCAAGGGATAATGCACTAGGTTTGTCCTCGCCTCTGTCTCGTGTGGGAACCCACTCTCTGTTCCTGAGTCGTTCTATCCAAATAGAGGGCATTATACTATGATTAGATTTACAACTGCAATTTACTTCTATAGGTGACATCCATGATTTGTCCGTAGAAATGACATAAGTGAAGAGAAATTTCAGAAATTTGAGAGCTTTCTCATTGCTTTTTCTTACTGTGTCAATCATTGATTTGTCCTGCGGACTGTCAATAAACGCTATATTACTAACCATCACAGAAGCTGACTTGTGATCCCCCTCACCAAGCTCTTCATTCGACTGGAGAAGAGTACTCAGCTCTTTTCTGTTGAGTTCTCGGTACTCAGAGTACAGAGCATCATCCAATATTAAGCCATAATCACGAAGTTTCAACCAAATTTCCGATTTCGTTAATTTTTCAGTATATTTTGGTGAAATAATGTATTCTCCTGGGAAAAGGTCTTCAAACTCTTGAAGGGCCCCTTTCCATACTTTAACTGGGGCAAGAAGTTTCATATCATTGTCCCCCCCCCCCCCCAAACGTTTAAGTGACTTCAACGTCTTTATTGGGTACCCATTTAGCATTTCACGTTTATCGTGATCTACTAGCCATTCCAACATCAAAGCATTTGCGTCGAAATTCTCATCTTTGAAAATTGTCAATTTCCCTATAGTCGCGTCAAGTAATTCTTTCTGAGGTTTCTCACTAAATTTAGATCTGATGCCGGAATCAATTCTGGTGTCAATGAGCTTCTCTCGAATATCGTATCCTGAAAGATTTGCAATGTCCTTCAGGTGTTCATCAATCCCACTGTCGTCAAAGAGCTCTTTTCCAGCAAACTTTCCGTTCTGGTTTAGTAACAGGTTGTGGCTTTGGAAAAATTCCTCTTTATTCATAGCTGTTAACAGACCGTAAAAATCATTGATCGTCTGAATTGTATTTTCCGCATCTTTTAATTTTGCCTTAAGGTTGCCAATAGTACCACTATTTTCAATCTCTTTTACGAGTCTGTCAATTGTCAATTCTATTTCAGGTCTTTCAATTATTCCAATGGATTTCCAGTTTGAGAGTACCAAAGACCATTGATTGGTTGTGTCTTCGCTAGGAAGTCTTTTGGCAAATTCTATAAGCCTAGAGAACAGTTTCCAAAGGGCACCTATCTGTTCGATATTCGAATCCGTAACATTCGGGATCAGTGATTCTTCAAATGATATCAAGTTTTCATCTTCTGTTTTGATCATAGGTATTGCCAAAATTCTATTGATGAGAGGATTGAGTAGTTGTTCCCTGAGCCACTCATTGTCCAGCCACTCCTTGGTCGGGAGATTCCCCAGATTTAAAAGATCGTATGTGTTTACAACTCGATCTGATTGTAATTTCGAAATGAGCTCGAATACAAGGGAATTTGCATTTGTAATGAGCTCTTTGTTTTTTCTGATATCATCAGTATCCTCTGTGCCGAGATAGATGCCGTCCCTTTCGGGGGTTGACACGAATTCTTTAGAATTTACTACGGCTGGGTAGGGAAAATCGGTACTTCCCAGCAATGGGAATCCAAGAAATAACTTTGGCACACCCTTAAGTGACTTTACTGATTCTGCCGGATTGTTATACAGTTCAATAGCGGCCTCAACACCATCTTTCTCCGCAGACAGTATTTTGTGAGTGTCTATGTGATTATCCCGTTCCTCCTCAATGTCGTTTGTTTTGGTTATTCCTTCTTTCGTGAGTTTGACACGTTTAAAGATTGTAGTTTCTGAGGACATTGGGACACGCATGTAAAATCTCAGGTCAGCCCTTCTTGCATTACATGATGATGACCTCCTTTATTTACATATCCATAGGACCCGGATGGAGACTGCCTTCACTGCCCTTTCCGCATACACGCATTAACATTGCGATGCAATCTGACGATAAAGCGGGGGCAGGTAATGGCACTCATAAGTGAGAATGAAGTCATTCACGTCCCAATAAGCCATGCGGCAGTCCCCATTGGCCGGAATGTCCGGATTCAGTCATCATCAAGCCTTGAGAGCTTGCTTTCCGTCAGAGCTGTATTCTCGTACTTCCATTCCTTTCT
This sequence comes from Thermoplasmata archaeon, assembly GCA_021817415.1. Lineage (GTDB taxonomy): Archaea > Thermoplasmatota > Thermoplasmata > Thermoplasmatales > JAKAUZ01. Next base: position 5,134 of record JAKAUZ010000040.1, read on the forward strand.
CTCCTTGAGCATAGTATATATCATCCTTATGAGCTTCCTCATCGTTGATATATGAGCATACTTACCTGATCCCTTCCTGTTCTTGACTGAATTGTAATACTCCTTGAGAGGTTTGTTTCTAAGTGTTACAGTGTCTACAGCTATGGACAAAGCCCATCTTGCTGTTGCTGCACCCTCCTTTGACATGTGGCCTCTCCTCTTTATTGTTGATGAGTCCCTTGTCTCAGGAATAACGCCGAAGAAGGATGCAAGCCTATCCGCATTCGGGAATCTGTTCACATCACCTATGTATGAAGACAGAAGGGAAGCTAGATAGTAATCTATCCCGGGAATAGTCATGAGAAGCTTCACATCCTCATTATCCCTTGCTATCTTCCTTATCTCCATGTCCAAGGAATCCCTCTGTCCCTCAAGGAATTCAAGCCTGTCCATCATCGTCCTAAGAACAAGGTCCTTCTGGTTGTTGAATCTTATATTCCTTATTGCAGTCCTCCTCTTCTCAGAGAAGCTGTCATTGGATTCAGGCATGAGGAATAGAGACCCTCCCTCTTGAGATACCCTATATTTGAATTCTTGACTGAAGAGATTTCACTGGACAGTTTCACCCTCTGTATCAGGAGATCACGGAATATTCTTTCATCCTCACTGAGAAGGTGGGATTCTGGAAGCATGCCTACTAGATGCAGTTTCGCCAATTTTAAACTATCTACCTTGTCATTCTTCTTTTTTGATTTGACGATCCACGCAAGTTCCTTGGGGTGAGCCACAGTTATGTCACTGTAGCCTAATTCCCTGAGTGTTCTGTCCACCACGTATGCAGATCCGGATGCCTCAAATGCAATCCTTGTTTCCCTTGGTATCTTGGATGCAAATTCACTGTAACCATCTGTGTTCATGTCAAACTCAAAGTTTTCCTTCACCTCTCCCTCAGGGGAGAGGTATGTCACAACACTTTTCTCCTCACCTATGTCTATTCCAACCACAGGACTGTTCATATTGTTGTTATTCTTTATTTTCTTATTCACGTTTTCCCTCCCTGCTGCTCTTAATGCTGACTAAGAGCAGCATAGAAGGGCCGACCGGTAGGAGATTTTACTATACAGTCATAAGTGACTAATCTTCATCCTTCTTTATGATCAGGAAGGCCTTCTTCCCCAGAAACTCCTTAGGACAGTCAACTTTGGCACCAGATCCAAATTTTGTGACTGTCCTCTCCATGTAAGCCTGAATGTTC
>JAKAUZ010000018.1 GCA_021817415.1 Thermoplasmata archaeon
ACCCAGGGATATTCTCTTTCATTGAAAACCCTGAAGAGGAATTGGTGCCTGAACTGTTCATAAATTCAGATATTCTTATCCTCCCATATAACGCAGCAGGCGGATACTCTGCTGTTATGAACGTGGCTCGTCTCTACTGCGTAAAGATTTTGGCATATGATATAGAAGAACTAAGGGAAATTTCCAGAACAATTGATGTAAATGTTGATTTTATCCCGAGGGATAATAATGAGAGTCTGGAAAAGGCCATAAGATTCTTTTTATGGGAGCCTAAATTGATGGCAGTAGACATGGAACTGGCAGAGTTGATTGCACGAGGGGAAGACCAGATGACTGATATACTTGAAAAATTTTCAATGTATGGCAAAGGCAGAACAGGAGGGATAGGAGATGAATAAAAACTTGGTCAAGGTGATCTCCGAATGAACCCAGATGCAAACACAGTCGCCATATTCCATCCCCTATCGCTGAACTTTTATGGAGGCGGAGAAGTTAGTATAATGAATATTTCAAAAGGCCTGGAACAAGCTGGTATAGGAAACGTGATATATGAAGACGATGCTTACTCTGGACTGGTGAGGGTAGATGATTCATTTCTGAGACGGGAAGGGGTCAGGTTTGAGCGGGTCAAAATGTCCAACGGGAGCAGGCTTCATAACTTACTTTTTCAACCTATGCCTCTTCCTGAAATGCTCGACGAACACACTGTTAATTTGATAATGATGCAGAGAGTGCCTCGTAAGTCCGATGTAAGAGAGTGCAACCGTTCAAATTCAAAAAAAATATTCCTTTTTCATGGTATCGGATTAGAGAGATTGAGATTAAATAACCCTGTAATCATGGCGTACCAAATTTACATGAGACTTCAACTTTTACGTATAAGAAAATTGCTGATAAACGGACAAAATTTTTTCCAGGTGCTAAATTCTTTTCAGGAAGGATTCCTCCTGAAGCTTGGTATACCCGCTGAAAGAATCTTCTTGATAGAAACTGGGATGAAATTTGATGGGTATGCCGTGAGGAGAAATGATTCTAATTTCCAAGTCCTGTTCATAGGAAGAACAGAAAATCTTCAGAAGGGCATAAAGAGGCTTCTCAGGGTGGCTAAACTTTCAAAGAAGAGAGGAGAAAATATAACTTTCAAAGTCGTAGGGAGCGGCAGCTACAATTTTAGGAGCAGAGACCTATCACTCGTGAGCTACCTTGGATTTGTACCTGAAGAAAGGAAGTTGGCAGAATTATCAGAATCCAACCTCCTTATAATGACCTCAAACATGGAGACATTCGGTTTGTCATTAATAGAGGGACTCTTCTCAGGACTACCTGCTGTAACGACACCCGTATCTGGTCCTACGACAATCTTGAGACATTCTCAAGATTTTGGAACTGTTTCAACCTTCAGCTCTAAGAAGCTGTCGGAAGATGTGTTAAAGTATTATGAAAAGTGGAAATGCGACCCGTCCAGATACTTCGAAGAAAAGATCAAAAGGAGCACCAATTCAAAAACATATTTTGGTGTCGCTAGAATGATATATGATTATGCAAAAATGATAGATGCAGTGATGCCTACGAAATAGTTTCGTTATGCTAATGTAATTTTTGCTTTACCGTTAAGTTTCTCGCCGTACATCTTTTTCGATCTGTGCTTTCTTCTATACCTGACGATCTAGAATGAGAATGGCAGAAGAACCGCTTTCAGGTCATATGTAGTAACCAATTCATAGTATAGAAACAGTAATCCTAGCCAAACTAGATCTTTTAGGTTTGTCACCCCATGAAGGAACTAAGGGGAAAGCTCATATAGTATAACTGACAACAGATGCTTGATAATAGGACTAAATCGAATATAATGCCGATGAGAAGGGTAAAATAGTCAAAATTTTATAGGCATAGATATTGATAGCTGATGGCAACTGCTAGTATCCCGCCACCATTGTTCAAGGAACTTTTTTTTGATTCTCTGACTTCCTGCGAGAATGCCAAGATGACAGATAACCTCTATTTCTCCAAAAATCCGATTAAGAGATATTTCTTTAGGAAAAACCTAAAAAATGTATTGAAAGCAATTCTGTTGTCTAAAAACAGGAAGCTAGCAATGGATTTTGGCCCCGGATTCGGAATCCTGATTCCTCCTTTGTCAAAAGTGTTTGAAAGAGTTATGGCAATAGACATAGACGAAGGTCAACTATCTGCCTGTAAAAAAGTGATAGACGCAAGCGGAATCGTGAACGTTGAGTTGGTTCTAAAGAAAAAAGAGGATGAATTTGACGAGATGCAAAGCAATTACTGGGACTGCATAGTTGCGGATAATGTCCTTGAACACGATATTGGGGCAAGGGATATAATTGACAACCTTTCAAGAATTTTGAAGATAGGTGGAGTTCTTGTTGTTTCCCTGCCATCTGAAAATTGGATATACCGTCTATTTGAAAGCAAGAATGATGGGCATGTATTTCGTACTAAAGCAGAAATAGAGGATTTGATTTCCCACTGCCGTTCATCACTGGAAGAGATATCGAAATTCGATGTTTTTCCATTCTGGAAGACAAGAGTTTACGCAAAGAAAAGGGGGTGAAGCGAGGAGTATCTTCAAATGAATTATTGTAATAGTAATTATTATGAAACAAGTTCGTGGTGGAAGATACGAATCTCATTATACCAGTGGTGCCTTCCACAAATTATGGGACTCAACTGGATAAAGAAGGAGATTGTTTTGAAAATCTCGATGCTAGGAGATGGAAAAAAGTTCTATCAGGACATTTGATTACATGTTGAATTTAATGAGGTAATATTAAATGAATTCAGGAGATGAAATGGAAATATACTATTGGTCAAAGCTAGCAAAGGACGAGAACCTTGCGGGAGGTGAAATAAGAGGCGGCTATATGATTAGGGAACTTGTGAAAATTTCTCGGGAAAGAACGATGGTCTTGACACCGGATATGGTCCTCCCTATTGGATTTGTACTAAGGCATCAAACTCTCAGCAAAATTCTGTTGATGTTTGCAGACCCTATATATATCGTAAAGAAAGTACTGAAGAGAGGAACCAGAATCAAATTTATATATTGCACAACTTGTTACACCTGGGACATTCTGCCTGCTATTTTAATAAAATTTATGACAGGTACTACAGTAGTTTGCGTTTCTCACGATACACCGAAACAGCTTGAAGGGTTTTACTTCTACAGGAACAGTGAGAAACTCTCGTTGGCCAAGTCCATACTTTCTGTTTATGTTGGAAAGTCTCAGGAGTTCCTTCTAAGGTACGTTGATATTCCAGTGGCCATGTCTAAGTTTGCCATGGATTTCTTTGAACCTGACGGGATAAGGGAGAGGGCAATTCTAGCCAGCAGCGGTGTTCCTAATGTAATTGAGGAGGACGATTTGCACGGAGAAAGGGAATATGACATAGTTTATTTGGGAAGAGTAGTACCAAGAAAGAACGTCGATGTAATATTTAGGTGCCTCAGCCTTAGTGACTTCCCAAAGAAAATTAGGGTGCTGATAATAACTAACACAGAGAAAAGCAATGTAATGAACACGATTGAGCCATATCTGGATCATTCACTCATCGATTTGGCAGTAAGGTTCAATGCAACAGAGCAAGAAAAATTTGACTTGCTCAAGAGGGCAAAACTGTACATCAGTCTTTCACGCGACGAAACTTTTTCAAGTGCCACCTTGGAGGCAGCCTCTCAGGGTGATGCTCTCATCCTCTCCGACTACACCTTCTTCAGAAACATATACGGAGGTGCAGCTATCTTTGTAGACCCTAATGATTTAGATGCGATTTGGAAAGAGATCCGAAGACTCCTTACAGACAATTCGTCCCTCTTGAGCCTGCAGAGGAAATCACTAAAAGTTGCCGGAAAATATATATATAGGGATATAGCTACAAGAGAATATAGCGAAATAATAAATAGAATTAGTTATAAAGAGATGAAATGACTGTATTAGAGCAAGAAAATTATAAATCTGTAAAGAGGCCGAAACAAACGGAGGATTTCCAATAACCCCCATACTTTAATTGCTATGGGAGATTTAACCTGCACGAAATGAATTGGAGGATGCCTCAGTTCAAGCAGGGAGGGGTAGAATAGACTCAGTTGTGGGCCTGGGCCCACTCTACTTTAATTCTACCCTGATCAGAATCGCCGATAGGCAATATCTTCCCTCTGGGGGAAGCTAATAGGTACCTGCGGCATGATCATTTCCTCCCCGCATGAGTGTAGGCAGGAAAGGGATAAAATGATTTCATGTGGCATGAGACTGTGTGAAAATTATTTTCGGTCAATAGGTCTTACAAATTGGTGAAACTTTGCTCTGATAGGATTCAACATTTAGAACTGATAGTCTTTCTATTTCATAATGCTTGAACTAATGCCCTGACACCCTTGATCCTTATTGCCCTCTTCATATTGTATGCTATAACGCTGAAACCAAACTCTCCTTTCACCTTCCTCAGTCCTTTTAGCAGAAGATATCCCTGGTTCATCCACCTCTTTATCGTACCGAATGGATGCTCCACTGTTCTTTTTCGCAGAATCATCTTCTGCACACCCTTCTCCTTCATCCTCTTCCAATGCTCATCCTCTATGTCCCCATGCTCCCACCTCTCCATTATTCTCCATCTAAGTGAGTGAGTGCACTTATCCCTGACGGGGCACAGTTTGCAGGCATCAGTCGTATATATTCTATACCTGACCCTGTGCTGGATCGACACTTCGCGAACGAAATTATAGTGCATCTCGTTGCCCTGAGGGCATATATACACATCCTTCTCCTTATCATATAGGAACTTGCCCCTGTGGTATTCCGGTTTGGGCAGTCCAGTCTTCCTGTAGGGGTTTCCATGTTCAGCACGGGTATGTAGGCGGGAATATGTGCTTCGCTGAGGTCTTCCAGATTGGGAAGAGAGAAATGACACTTGTCAGCGGAAAGATCAAAACTGTCCATGAACTCCCTTGTTCCCTCAGCAAGGGGAAGGACGGATGCGTAATCATTTGTGTTGTTGTCGAGGGTGTAATCAGTTATGAGATGATTCTCTGACTCAACGGCTATGTGACCATTGTAGCACACATCAACGCCCTGGCGTGTCTTCATCTGCCTTGCATCCGGGTCCGTGAGTGATATCTCATTCGTGCCGGAAGAATCCATTTTAAGCTCAGCATCCTTCAGTTCCTTCTTCTTCTCCCTGAGCTTCTCTATCGCCTTCCTTATCTTTTCCTTATCAATGTCCTCTTCAATTTCATCGTTCTCGTCCATGTCGTGAAGATATTTGTCTATCTTCCTATCAATATCGTCCATCGTCTTTTTGAGTTTCTCCTTTGAGTAAGACCTGTCCATGGAATTTACCGCCTTCATCTTCGTGCCATCAACTGCTATGTCATGTGATTTGAAGAGGCCCTGCTCCTTCAGGAAGAGATTGAACTTCCTGAACAGGGATTTCACTGTATCTACATTATCCTTCCTGAAGTCTGCTATCGTCTTGAAGTCAGGGGTGAGCTTGTGGATGAGCCACATCACTTCCATGTTGCGGTGACACTCATTCTCAAGCTTCCTTGAAGATCTTATTCCGTTGTAGTAACCCCAAAGATACAGTTTCAACATATCTGATGGATCGTATGAAGGTCTTCCAGGACCTTCCTCGAGAACTGCATACCTGAAATTCATCTCCTTCAAGTCAAGAGAATCAACAAAGGAGTCAAAAAGTCTTGTAGGGTTGTCTTCATCAATGTAATCATCAATCATCTCTGGGAGAAGCAAGGATTGTTTCCTTCCTATTTTCGTTACATAGGAACTGCTCATGAGTGGCTATACGACAGGCTCATGAATAAACTTTATTGTGATCAGACTTGGTAAAATGCCTTAAATAATTTTCACACAGTCTCGCATAGATGCCCACTTGAAGATGCATCAGGTGGAAATACAGAACGACAGGAGAAAGATTCTGTGGAGAGGACAGATAGGCAACAATAGGAAGAGATTCAATGAACTTCTTGAGAAGCTCAGGGCAATAGAGCGGAGCAACTCAGATACAATAGCAGGAATATTCATGAATCCAACGGGCACTTATCACATACCAATACAGCATTTCCTTGAATCCAGTGGGTATGTGGTATATTACATAGATCCAAGGGTAACAGAATCCGCTAGAACTGCATCAAATCTTGGGAAGGTGAAGTCTGACAAAGTGGACTGCGTGCCAAGGAATGTCTATGACTAACCAGTGTAAGTCTGGTGTGACCAAATTACCTGTACAGGTCACTAGCATGAGCCTAGGGCATCTCCGTGAGGGGATGTCTGAAACTGGCAAAC
>JAKAUZ010000049.1 GCA_021817415.1 Thermoplasmata archaeon
ATAGAAAACAGTATAATAGGAGTTTGAGGAGCTTAGCGCGTTGTATGTGTTCACAACGTAATCAGGGATGTACTGAGGACTGAATGGGCTGTAGGCCAGGTCTTGAGACGTGAGGATGCCTTGAGAGCTCCCTGTATAAGATCTGGGAGGGAAGAATGATCCGTCGAATGCCTGCCAGCCCGAAAAAAGGACTATGAATACTATTATAACAGTCACTGCAACCTTAAGGGCTCTAGGTCCCCCTCTTGCCCTTGTCATAAGCAAACTTAAAGTCTTGCGTCTCTTCCTGAGAATATTAGCAATGTAAACGATGACTGCGACACCTACAATTGCTGCAAAAATATCATAAATTGATATGTTCAGAACACTTGGAATTGAGAATGAGAAGGAAAGCGACCTTCCTAACAAAGTATACCACGATGCTACAATGAACGTCACTGCGGCCGCAGCCACGAATATATACCCCCCTTTCTTTATGAAACCGTAGACATCGTGTCTGCCCGACCATACATTGGCAATGAGAATTAGGATGAGCACTGCCTCGCTTATGGCCATGATATTCATATAATGACCAGGGAGAGAGACAGCTGTTCCAAATGCAGGTCCGAGCAAAGGAATGTCGGCAATGTGATAGAATAAATCGTTCATATAGGGTATGCGCCACCATTGAGATACAACAAAAGCAACAGTCCATACGATAACGAACGGTATCGCAATCTTCCTCGTGGCCTTAAACGCAAGGGAAATGAGGGCCAATATGGGGTATAAGGAGAGGGATAGTACCCATATGTCTGTTATGAAAGACCTTGGAAGGAGCACGATGTTCCCGAAGAACGGAATCGTAATATTCCTGTTTATGAATAGGAGTATGGACGGAGGACTTACGGAATAGGTACTCCATAGATGGGCCACCAGAAGGATGAATGCAAACGGATTGTAGTACGAATAGGCCGCGGCGTTGAGTATCGGTCTTGCCGCTAGAGGACTACCTATTCCAGTCGCCGTTATTAGCGTTCCTTCAACAAAGTAAAAAAGGGCAGGCAAAGAGAGAAAAACTGATGCAACTGGCATTGCAAATCTCTCCCATATTTTATACCTATAATTCACCAGAAATGAGAAAAAAAGGACAATTACGAATCCAAAGTAGTAGTCTGGATTCAACATGATGGAGAGCGATAACAGTGATGCTGCGACCGCTAGCGCTCTTATCTTGCTTTTCGCTATTAGGGAGTAAACAATAGTTATAGCAATGAGGAGCATGACAAAGCCGTCCGCAAAGGTGCCTCCATCAACGTTGAGATTCATTATCGCTATGTTGCTGTATATTGCAACAACAATGAAAGCTTCAAACATCTCCCTTTCTATGAGCCCTGCCTTGTGTTGGAAAAAATTGCCCAGGAGCCTAAAAAGAAGCTCTGCCAGTACATAAGAGAATGCTATGAAGAGTACGAATGTGTATATTGTGAATGCCTTTCCCTGCAGCATAGGATCTGAAAAAAAGTCCATTATAATGATGCCTGGCCAAGTTATGACCTCTTTGCCGAGGCTTAGTATAGAAACGTATGAGCCTTGGAATGCAATTTGAAAAATACCGGGACTGTTTAACGACGGATTCCAGAACTGATCCGCATAATCATAAAATCCGTTACCAAAAACAAAAGCCCTCAGAGATACGATAATGAGAAAGAGAGAAAATATGGCCCTTGTTATGAGAATTCTCCAGCATTTCTTAAAGAGGGGAAGCCTCAGGACATTCACGACAGTCCAATTTCTATGTCTTACTTAAAACTTGGTTTTGCCCGGTATTGAGATCGAAGTCCCCTAGTCATGTGGAGGCATAGAATCGTAAATGACACCCTTGCAGAATCCGGGCATTTCTTTTCTGTACTTCCTTCTCTGATATATGAAACCTTCAGTAGCTGTTTTATCAGATGAGAATCCTGATTCTGATACGTTCCTCTTGAAATACTCCTTCAGATAGTTCATCGGATCACCGATTAACCTTCTGATAGTCTCCATCCATCCTCTCCTTACTCTTATTTTGGATATGCTATTTGGGATGAGGAGTATCATTGCGTTTTCATTGAAGTCTTCAAGTATACTCTGGCCTGAGTAATATTCGTCAGGTCTTATGCCCTTGAGGTCAAGAAGCATCTTGTCCATCATGTCAAGAACCTTGTGATATGCATCCATTTCAGATTTCACGGAAACTACGTATCTCACGTACATTATCGTGCTAAGGTCCATCAGGGAGAATGAATAAACGAACTCCCCCTTCGCTGGTTCGCTGTCCCTTTTCCTCAGGGAACGGGAGAACTTCGTGACTGTAAGGGAATAACCGGTACAGTCACCCGACGTGTCTATGGAAGGTTCCCTTCCTGTTTATTGTACCGACAAACAGGTTGTTCAATATCATCACTACTATAGGGTCGGAATAGAGTCTCTTAACAGTCTTGTAACTGATGTCCTTCTCTATGCCCAGTAGCGGCAGAAGGTATACGGTTCTTCTATTTCTCAATTGGAATATCTCCTTCACAAGTATGATGGACACCTTCTCGTTAGTATCCAGAAGGGGATAGGTACCTGACTCCTCTACCGTTATGTTTGAAGATAAATCTATCATTCCCCTGAGCTCAAGAGCTATGCCCTTTAGCCTATATCTATAGCTTGATTCGTACTCCTTCCAATCTGTTACTATAGGCAAGGAGAGTTTTTCCCTGTAGCCAGATATCAGGTCATCAATGGAATCCCTGAAGTATTCATAGTCCTGCTGAATGATCATTCTGCCTCTCAGACATAGTGATAATATGGAAATATAAGTGCATCCATGGATATACCTATAGTCAAAAGCACCTAACTTATAATACCAACACAGTTCTCAAGATATCGTAAAATAACCTAGATTCTGACGTTGGATAGACGTAATTGTTAGGTAGTTCCCTACAATTCAATGGTTAAGGACAGGGAGATGCTTATAAAGAATGAGACAATAATGATCAAGGACGAAGTGGAGACACTCTAAGAGAAGACGGTTACTCTATTTGGAAATTTAGCAAAGGTGGACGTTCCGAAGAGGTTCATAGGCAAGCGGGTGTACACGATAGTGCTGAAGGGTTAGCTACTTCTGCCCCAATTCCAGCGTATGTCTGCTCTGGTTGTATAGTAAATATTATTTACTCCCTATCTTCTTTCTAGCGGCACTAAGCATTGACAAGAGTCTTCTGAAAAAGAACCTGACTAGTGGAACATTCACAGATCAGTCACAGCACTTATGTCACAAAATATAAATAAAGTTCCACCATAGTAATATTATGGCTTCAGAGTCCAACATCCAGGAAAGTATTCTAACTTTAAGTGCCAAAATTAATATTGCGAAGAGCGTCATACAAGACGTATTCGACAACTTTCGCAAGCCAGCAATTCTATGGAATGCCGATAAGGATTCCACTGCACTAATTCACATGATTAAAGAACACCAAAATGACAAATCCAAAAAAATGTACGCAATATTCATTGACCATATAGAATACTAAAATCTATTCTATGAACACACCAAACATTGTACTGATAGTTGCGGATACGATGCGAAGAGACGCAATATCAAGATATAATGAAAATATCATAACACCTCATTTGGAACGTCTTGAGAAAGATTCAGTAGTATTTGATAATGCTGTCGCACCTTCGCCTTGGACGGTTCCATCGCACGCTTCGCTGTTCACTGGGAAATACCCGTCGGAACATGGGTTGCACGAAACTAAAACGTTAAAAGATGATGCAATGTTTGATAGGATGAATGGTGTCAAGAATGAGACCATAGCAGAATTTCTTGTTAAGAATGGGTACAACACTGTTGGTATATCTGCTAATCCATTTATCTCCCCAGGAAGCGGTTTTGACAGAGGATTCAATTTTTTCCACTTCTTTAGGAAAGGCACTGACTACAAAAAGGACTACTTGAATGATTTAATTGACGAATCACTGCTAAATGAAATCGGATTCTTCTTTGGGAAGGTGGATATTTTAAAAAAAATGGTAAAGAACCACAAGTTCAAAGAAATATTCCCGTTATTCTTCTACTACTACAAGTCTAAAAGAGGTATCAGGCAAACACTTAAAGACAAGGGAGCGATTTCTATCTTCAACATTATCAAAGAGACAAGCATCAAATCTCCTTTTTTTCTTTTTGTAAATCTGATGGACATGCACGATCCATACGCTAAGAAAGAGATGTTAACTTTTGGAGAAATTAGTCTTCTTGACCTCTTCAATATCAAGCCTTTACCCTTGAGGTACAAGAAAAAAGTAAAGGAACTCTACTTTGACAAATCCAGGATCATCGATGACTTTATCGGTAGGACAACGAATTTTTTGAGGCGCAACAATGAGTATGATGACACTTTGTTCATATTTACTTCAGACCACGGGCAGGCGTTAAGTGAGAAGGATTACTACGGTCATGGTACATTCTTGTACGACGAGATTATACGCATTCCACTAATGGTAAAGTATCCTAAGAACTGGAATCAACCTCGAACTGTAAAGAATCTAGTTTCCCTTACTGATATTTTTCCCATTATAAAAGAGACAATTAATGGAGGTACCTTTAAGGACATAGAATTTTCAGATAGGTTCATTTTTTCTGAGTCTTATGGCAGACAGAGTCCAATTGATATAGAGCTTGCTAAACATAAAAAAATTTTCGAAACGGAGAAATTTAGAAATGGAGTTGAAAAGGTAGAGAGGCGACGAAAAGCCGTTTTCTATGGAGAACTGAAATTAGTGATTAATGATAGCAATGAGGTTGAAGAATTTGAGAAAAATTATAAACAGGTGAAAGTAAATGATTATCCGAAGGAAGTGGATGAGCTAAGGGAACGCCTAGAAAGATTAGATTGAACCTTAACTTCTCAATATTTACATAGTATATCCAAGTCTATCTTCATTTGAGACACCAACCCCCTTGCATCCTTTGGTATCTCGCCGATTACCTCCCCCTATCTGACGGAATAGGTCTTTATCCTTGAGTAAAAGGTCACTCCCCTGTGCATGACCATTCCTTGTATACAATCTCAGTTTCAAAGATGTGTAAATACATGGTATCGTATATACAGCATGCCCAGATTTCTTGCAGAAACTCTAAGAGATCAGGAGGAGATAGACCGTCTCGCTAGGGAGAACAGGAAACTCAGGGAGGAGATTGAGCGCCTAAGGAGGGAAATAGAAGAGTACAAGAAACGCCATCCAACAACAGTTGGCATCAAGAACGGAAAGGCGTACTTCATAATGGATGAGCATCCCAAAAAGGAGAAGAGCAACAGGAATCTTGGAGCACAGATCGGTCATAAGGGGCATTACAGGAGGATGCCTCACATAACGGAGCGTGTAACACTGAAGGCATCAGAATTCTCCTGGCCCCATATGCTCCTCACCCCTCGTCAGGAAGGGCATACGAAGGAGGGTGATAGAGGACATACCTCCCATTGTGCCAAGTGTGGTTGAATACAAAATAGAGAGGATGTACTGCAGGCATTGTAAAAGGACATTTGAACCTGATGTTCCCAATGCACTCCCTGGTTCCAGATTGTCCTTGAGGACAATGCTCATCGTCTCATACCTGAAGATAGGGATGAGGATGAGCATAGAGAACGTTTCCACCACCATGAAGGAGATGTTCGGTATAACGATATCTGAAGGAGAAATACAGGATATCCTTTACCAACTGTCGGATGCCTTAGGCAAGGAATATCTCAACCTTCTTGATGACATAAGGAGAGCACAATCAAGGCATATGGACACAACAACTTTTAGGGAGAACGGTGTGAACAGAGCTCTGTGGGTATTCATAACCAAGGGAGAGGCGATATTCCATACCGCTATTAGCAACAACCACGAAGTTGCACTTGAAATTCTAGGAGAGCACAGCGGGACTGATATCCACGATAGATACAGCGCATTCGATACCCTGGCATCGAAGACAGGGAATACACAGCAGTACGAGATTGTGTGAAAAATATTTAAAGGACTGACATAGTTCTTTATCAGACCTGGTCTCAAAAGAGTTTATTCATGGGATGCAGTTTTACATAGTGATGAGCAACTCTCATGTCACAGGAATTGTCAGGAAGCAATACCTCCTACTGCCAGATATAATAGAAGATTACATTGATAAAGACAATCCTATCAGGATGATCGATGCCTTCGTGGATTCCCTTGATCTGAATAAGATGGGTTTCAGGTATTCTGTTCTAGAGGAAGGTCCCGGAAGACCCTCCTACGATCCTTCCGACCTACTCAAGCT
>JAKAUZ010000032.1 GCA_021817415.1 Thermoplasmata archaeon
ATAAGTGCGATCCGCATGAATTGTGTTCTTGAGGGTGTCGTATGCCTGCTCTATGTCCATCCTGATCTTGAGCATGTCGTATACCACCTCACCTGACACCTTCAGGTCCGTTATCACAGCAATCTTGCCCATCCTGTTCTCCAAAGACCCGAATCTGGATACCGCCCCCCTCTTACACTCCTCCGTCCTCAGGAAGTCCTTCTCCTCCTCCGCCTTGAGTGATGTGTCCTGGAAGATGTAGATGTTCCTCCTTCCTGGAGACATGGTATACCATACCGGTCTGTCCTCGTACAGGAAATAACGCTTCATCTCCCTATAGTATGGGATGAGCCTGGAGTTGCTCTTGAGTGGAAGTATGTAGTGTATTCCCTTCTCCTCAAGATTTTCAATGTTGCCGGAGGAATAGAAACCCGTGTCTCCTATCAGCACAACATTTGAAATTCCAGATTCATCCATGGTGCTGGAAATGCTCATAAAGCTTGTTATTGAGCCTGAAAGGATCCTGTAGTATGATGGTTCCTTCTCCTCCATGTTGAACAGGAGGAGGAGCTGAACGATTGGAAGATTGCTCTCATCTGAATCATGACCCAGCATAGCTGAAATAACTCCTTCGGAAAGAGAAATGACGCTCGTTAAATCAATGGCGATATACCTTGACTTTGAGAGGAATGTTTTCATGAAGCCTGTGATTGCACTCCTGTCCATCCCTATGTTCCTGAGCATCTCTCCCATGTGCTTTGGATAGGTGGAAGCTTCCATTATTTCAGAAAGGTATGAATTCTCGAAGTGGAATTCAACGTTCTTTATAGGGGTGTTGTGAATCAGTCTCATACATGCAAAAACGAATATCTCCCTCCATTCCTGAAAGTTATCCTTCAGCGCTTTCCTGATGTCATCAGACAGGTGCATCAGCAGCGCTGACGCTCCATATTCCTTGACTGATATCTGGTCGTAGCGCTTCATCATCCTCTTGTACTTCGGTTCTATCAGACCCTCTGGAGTTATCCTGCCCAGGTATTCGTCCGTAATAAGCTGGGCCCTCCCCTTCTCTTTGTTCCATTCACTGTGGACCCTGTTGAGGTAGTACCTGTCGCCCTGTCTGGTGATATGTGTTCCCTTTGTCTTCCACTTAGTAACCCATTCAGGGTATACCATATTGTAAAGGTAGACAATATGTTATTTAAGTCTTCTTGTTACCAGCCTACTATTTTAGTCTTGTTGTAACCCTTATTTTTTTGCATATTGACAGAGCTTACGCTATTCCTGCTGAGTAATTCCCATTGATTTCTATCTTTCAACTGTATTCTCTGTTCTCAGTCCACACTGCCCAGATAATGTGGCACTGTTTCCTTGCGCATGCAGTTATGAGTTTCTTTCCTGATAGACCCTCTTTGCTCTTCCTTTCATAGAACTCCCTTATTGGACCATCTATTCTTGTTGCAGCAAGGGCACTCTGATATATCGCATATCTCAGCAGATGATCTCCCCTCTTGGAGATTCTTGCTTCTCTCCTGCTCTTCCCGGACTGGTATATCACCGGATCCAATCTAGAAAATGCAACGAGCTTTTCCGGAGTGCTGAACCTCTTTATGTCGCCTATCCTTGAAACTATTATTGCTCCCGTAACATCTCCTATGCCGGGAATGCTCTTCAGAGGGGTTTCAATCTTCTGGAATTCCGTGACAAGAGCATGGAGTGCTGCATCCCTCTCAGATTCGAGGAATCTGAGCGTTCTGATCAGAGAGCGGACTTCTAATGTTATTGCTTCCTTTCTTCCCTGGGGGGAAGAGCTTTCCTTTGCCAGATTGATGATCCTTTCAGCTTTGTTCTCAGGCATAAGCTCTTTCAGCTCCGATACTCCCATATTGAGAACGCCTTCGGGAGTGCAGTCCTTCTCAAGAAGATCCAGAATCTTTTCGTAGAATATATTCACTGAAGTTGTGAGACCTGGAAATATAAGATCTATATCCCTCGTCAGGTTGTTCTGTGTTGTTCTGATCTTCTTCCTGACCCTGTCGTATATTCCTGCATATTCCCTGAGATTCTCCAGTTCCTTTGGAAAGGGCATGTCAACATTTGATGCAATAATGAGATATCTGGCTATTGCTTCTGCATCCCTCATATCGGATTTGCCCTTCCTCACCCTGGAATCCTTCAGTCACTTTGTTTCTATTCCGTTGAGCACCTTCACCCTGTAACCATGGTCATTCATGAACTGGCAGAATGGAATGTGGTATACTCCAGTGCTCTCCACTCCAATTTTTGTATCATTGCCTGTCTAGCCTGTCATAGTTTTCAGATACTCAATGAACTTCTCAAATCCCTTAGAATCGTTTGTGCATTGCTCAGTTGAAATAAGGTCTCCATTGTTGTCCATGCTGCACACATCAAACTTCTCTTTCCCGATATCTGTGCCTACGTATATCATGGGTCCTCCAGAATTCAGTGAATTGAGCCTCGCAATCATGCCCTCACAATCTTGTACATTCGTTTATTACAACGTACCATACGTGACATGGACATGAAAGGGGGGACGCATGCTGGTAATCGAGGCATCCTTATCCTCAAAACCTGAGTGCGCGTTCCCTGATTCATAGACTCATGTTGTGAGTCTTATAATGTTATACAAAACCCCGTAAAATAGCCAGTAAACGAGAGCCTATTATGTAAAAGTGAAAGAGTTACAGCTTGAGTTTCGGGAATAGTTTTAGCAGATAGTGCCAATTAACTTTGTATTTTACTGGCCCCCAGACAAATTTAGGGGAAATTATGTTACCACGTATCCAAGACCTTGTTTGGATACGGGATATTCATCTTTTCCATCAGATTCTTTGCATCATCCGATTCTGTGCGTAGAAATATGGTGCCACCTTCAGTGTGCACTGGTATAGCCTCGAGTTGTGAGATTGTCTCCGATATTCTCGCAATCGTCATACTGTCATCAAGAGCCTTCTCGAAGAGTCTTGATATGAGGAGGGAGAGGACGCACACAAACACATGGGCCTCTATCCTCTCATCCTTCCTGTGGTATACCGGCCTGACTTCAATGAAAGATTTCATTGTCCTGAAGGACCTCTCTATCTTCCAGAGGTCCTTGCATCCTTTCATCATCTCGCTTATCGAGAGATCCGTATCGCTGACTATCATGAATCGGCCTGCGAGCATCTTCATCTCCTTTATCTTCTCGTGATCCATCTCCGTCCCGTTGGATTTGGTGTACGATCTCAGCTTTCCAAGAGCATCCAGAAGATCGGAACCCCTCTTACCGGAATCTATCATGGATTTCACCACTGATACCTTCTCTTCAATGTCAGCGATGTCCTCACTCTCCCTTTCGGGGCTGTAGACTGCTACAGCCCTCCTGTTTCTGGTGCGCTTTGTCTCTCTCTTTGAAAGACCATTTGTGCTCCATTTGACGTCAACCTCCTTTGCATAGAGATCCAGGTCCTTGATGTAATCGCGTTCACCGAATTCCGTTGACATGAGAATGCTGCGATACGGCTGATCCCATCTGTACACTGCGGTGATGTATTCGTTCCTTTCGAGGTACTGCAGTGATGGTCTGCGACCGAATGCCCTGTCTCCAACGAATATCACCCTTCCGACATGGAATTTCTTCCTGAGATCGATGTGCATGGGCCTGAGTGTCTTCGGATCTATCATGTTGCCGGGAAAGACCTCATGGTGTATTGGTATTCCGTCTGCCATCATGAGGCCGATGTTGACCTGCTTCTTTCCACGCTTCTTGTCTCGAGAATAGCCGAAAAGGACCAGATCGTTCTTTTCCCGACCCTCGAAGTAAGTGGATGTGAGATCGTAGTAGACCCTCCTCAGATCGGGTTTCAGTGCAGACACTATGGCCTGCTCTATCTCGTCCTTCTTCTCGATGAGGTGATCAAGTGCCTCGTATATGGAATCCTTCTTCAGTTCCCGTATCTGAGGATAGTAGGACGTTTCATGGAACCTGATCAGGCTGATAGAGCCGTCCTCCGACATCAGCCTGGAAACAGCACTCAGGAATATGATGTCCCCATGCTCTCCAAGCAGTTCGAACGCCTTTCTCAGGGGAGAGGTGATCAAGCCGGCCGAGTAGATCATTCCGAAGTTCCTGTGTGGGAGTATGTCCAGATCCCTGATATCAGCTCTCTCAACGCTCATCTTTCTCTTCTCGAGCGCTAGCGTCTTCCTGTACCTCTCCACGTCCTCCTCCGACTTCACAGGGCCAAGGTACCTCACCAGCCTGGTCGTCCTCTTTCCGTCCTTCACTATGTCATCCACTATCTCTGCGTATCTCAGAACTGATTTCCCCCGTACGGCCTTTCCTATCCTCAGTCTCATAAAATGGTATCTCATGGGCATATTTAAATATTACCACGTATAAACGTGGTAACACAGTTCAACGCCCAACCAGAAAAATACAGGATTAGACAAACTTATGTATCGAAACTCAAGCATGTATTGACAATGAGGAAGCTCATAAGGATGATATACCATATGCTCGTGGAGAGGAAGGAGTGGAAGTACGAGGATCCCGGACTCACAGAAAGTGTCCTGAACATCCTGGACGATGATTGAAGCGTTCGGATACATGGGACATGGAAGTCTGATCAATTGCTTCTTGGGACACGGCAAACTGTGTCTTACTTTTGCAAAGATTCCCATCTGTTCTATAGTCAGTTTGTGCCTGGAGAACTCATGCATGTATGCAGTAAATGGGGATTAGTCTAACTTCCATCCAAGTCCACAGAACGGTTCAAATATCTGGATTGCATAAATATGTGATAGGAAGCAGAAATTAACTTTCATATGCGTATCTTAAACTACGATAAAGAGAGCAGGTTTTGTAAAAAATAAGACGCAAAAGATTCCTCATTGTTACCCTTTGTATGTTCGATTGATAAAGTTTAAGAGGAAGGTATGGTAAAAGAAATTTCCTTGTATTATCATCTATCTCAACGCAATCTAGCCATAATGTATGATAAAACTGCCAATGGTAATGTAGGAAAGTGATATTACTAAGGTTTGTATTTATCCCTTTTATTATTAATTCAGGAAGACGCCCAAACGGATAATTAAACTCCATGGATAATATTTTAATTTCATTTCTATTAAATTCATTTAAAATTAGCAATGTGATAATTTCCTGATCTAAAAAATGATACTCTTTTGTGTGGTTCTTTGCCCACTCCTTCAATTCTTCGTCATCTATTAATAGCTCAAAGGCATTTTTCCATTTGTTAAATAAGCCATATTTAGTTCTTTCAATTATTACACCAGTATTAAAATATACATAAAACTTTTTCCTATTAACGAAATCTTGAACAGGAAAAAAATTTAAATTATCTACCTCGCGGTTCAACAATTTTTTTGATAGATACTGCCAGTGCTTACCAATTTTTTTGCCATACTCAACTGCTATATTTCCCTTTGAAAACCCGTCTGGTGCCAATCCAATTTTCTGGTTTTCATTCAAACTTAAATTAAGAGGATTGTTTAAACATAATATATCTGAGTCTAAATATAATAATATAGCGTCCTTATATTTCGATTCTACAAAAGCAGTCGCATATGCCTGATTAGCAAATGGCAGGTGCCATTCCTTATTTAAATCGACATCATAGAAGACCACGTTACTCTCTTTAAATAACTGTAATGTTTCCTTAGACAAATCATCACCCTTACGCGGTTTGACGGCAACAATATCAACTTTTTTTCTATCTTCCTTTAAATTTATGACAAGACTTCTTAAAAGTAAAGAGACCTTTTGTTCCAAATCTCCATTCTCTACGATAAACATAATGACGAATTTGTCTGTCATCTAATTCTATATGAATACATATATTTAAATTCTAACTCGGTTCGTTTCATTTTTTACGCTGAATTTACGTGCTTGTCCTGATCTTGTATATTCTTCTTAGCAAGATGTGGTCCCTTGTCTGGCCAGGGATAAGTGAAATTGATCTTGAGGTTGAATCCTCGTGTGGCAGCATGCGTCTCCTTTCCTGTATTCAGTACCCGGATAGCATGTTGCAGGCAATCTACGGATAATAAACAAGACTGAGGTGAGTGCAGGGCATTGGGAGAGAACCTGACCGGTGGTGAAATGAGAGTATATGTGGGAATTGATATGGCGAAGGACAAGTTTGATTACTGTGCAATGGACAGGGAAAACAATGTCCTTTGCGCAGGAAGCAACTGTTCCAACAACAGGAA
>JAKAUZ010000010.1 GCA_021817415.1 Thermoplasmata archaeon
TCTGAATTCTCTGTATGTACAGTTGGTTCCCCAATTTTCTTTTTAAATAATGGGCGTCAACAAAGACGCCGTCTCCGAGAAGTAACAAAGTCTTCCCATAACTATTGACGAAGTCTTCCAATAATATTGAGTTGAATTCCTCCATTTCCATAAGATATGAATGCCTTGGATTTGCTCGGAACATGACTAAAAATCAGTCTAACTATATTTGAACTTTATAGATCATTGTAAAAAATGAAAAAATTGAAAAAATGAATTTAGTCTCTCTTAAACTACCAATCAGGCCTTAAAGAAAATCATCTTTAAATGATCCAAGTCGTACACCACAGTGAACCTCTTTAGGAAATCATTTCCTAGCAACCCATCATAAATAATATCCTGAAACACAACCCTGGGGCTCTCTTGGAAAATACTTGATGCGTAGCCAATTTCAAGCTTACCCTTTATCTCAGAAGAGTATCTCTTATAACTATACGAAGTTTCATCTGTGCCGGTGAAGACCTTGACGTTGGGATCTTCTGGAGAAACACCAAGTCTGGACATGAACTTTGAATTCAAGATAAGCACATCTGATCCTGTTTCTACCTCCAGTTTCACGATATCACCATTCGGCAGGGTAGCATTTATGAAGATGGTGATAGTAGTTTTGGGACAATATTACTCGTGGAACCCTCTTAGTATCTCTTCGTCATCTGGTGTTAGCTTGACTTCTCTCGCATGGAGTGTGAGAGAGTAGCTGTTCAGGAAGTCCAGCACCTTTTCCCTATCCTCCTTTCTCAGTATTACCACACCCCTCATAATCTTCCTGTGTGGAATATCCTCCAGAAAACCGTGCCTGTGGTACTTGTACCTCCCCTTCCACGACGATGAATCCTGTCCATAGAACTTCTGCATGAACTTGTTTATGGTATTCCTGTCCGTTCTCTCGTGGAACTGGAAGAGTATCATTGTTCCGTTCATTATGTATGATATCACACATAAATATTTAACCTTGTTTGTTATTGGTAATCACGCCAAGTAAGAGTGTCGAGGATCTTCAGGACCTGATAAAATCTGTCAGGGATAGAGGATTCCCCTATATTGGAAGGGAGGAGAAGGAGAGGAACTGGTCATAGGATGACTAGGCACAGATAAACGAGATAGCTGAGATCCTTGAAACCATCAGGGACATAGTGGGGTGTAGCTTCTTCCAAGATGGAGAAGAGGAGAAAGGGACCTGGAACGTCTGCTGTTCCACCTTCAGATGTTGTCAAGGTGATGCTCATGCAGGCATACTTCGGTATGCCGAACAGGGTAGCACAGGGCTTCCTGAGGATGTTCGGAGAGAAGTTAGGGATACCTACCCAGATTCTCCTACAAGACAATAGAGAGGGGATACGACCCTGAGAGGAGAAAGGAAGTTCTGGACGAAGTTTTCAGGATCGTGAACGAGAGGGGAAATTCTCTTGAGAAAACATTCTCAATGGACGGAACTGGAGACCCAACTTCGATGAAGATAAACTACGAGACCAGGAGGAGGGAGCAGATGGAGAGGAAGGGGAATAAATCGGATGACTTCCCCCACACCAGAGGCAAGCACGACTTCCAGTACTTCGTGTTCTTGACGGGAATACACACAAAGATAATAGCAGGATTTTCAAGCACGGACGACCATTCCATTGGGGAGCTGAGTCACTTCCCTACAGTCATGGCACAGACTGCTGAAATGTGTCCCAGCATGGAGGTGATGCTTGGTGATGCCCTGTACTCAAGCAGGAATGCATGTTCCACAGTGGACTCCTATGGAGTGAGACCGTACTTCCTCCCGAAGAGCAATGTGAAGTTCAGTGCGAAGGGTGTTGAATCGTGGAAGATGATGCTCTACGACTTTGTGAACAATACGCAGCAATGGCTTGAGAACTATCACATGAGATCCATATCCGAAACTGCCAACTCCATGATAAAGAGGAAGATGCCATTCAAGATAAGAAAGAGACTTCCGCATAGGAAGAGGATGGAGGAGTACCTGAAGATCAATATGCACAACCTCAGGCAGTTCAATTACCTTAAACACACGAATCCTGACCTGTTGAAAACATACGAGGGAATCAACTCTAAGTAATTTTGTCCCAAAGCTGGTTATTCGGAATCCTCTATATATTAATTGGCACTATTGTTTTGGTGACCTAAAATATGGCATTTGAGGACCCATTGGCCGTAATGTTGATCGGCCTTTCTTTCGGAACAGCAATAGGAGCATTTTATTTCTTATTTGCAGCAAGAGGAATGACAGAACAGGTTAAGGCTCTAGTTTTTCCCGCTATAGGCGTTGGGGCTTTTGATTTTATGAGCGGTTTCTATATGGCCATGTTCCGGCCTTTCCTTTCCTCCGTAGCAGAATATAACATGCACTTTGCAGACCCACTCTTACTGTTCGGTTTGCTGTTAATCATCGTAGCCGTGATGGCTTATAAAACACCAGAAAAGACGAATTTCGGAATCATGCCGATATTAATAATGATGCTCGGTATATACGTCTTGGTAGGGGCATACAGCATAGCTCAACTTAAACTCGAGACTGGACAAAATCTCATTACCGCTTTAGGGCTGTATCTATTTGATGGAATTGGCGCACTACTTGCTCCTCTAGCGTATCTGAAACCAAATAAGGCAGCAGGAAAGTACGCTTACTATCTGGAATTTGTGCTCCTGGGCATTGGCACAATATTCTCGCTTGTGATTGGCTACACGACGCTAAACGGGCATCTTGCAAGCCTACCATAAACATTTTTCCTCTTTTTTTTTATGAATCCTGCTGTAGTAATATGTCCTCTCGATGCGGGTCAGATAAGATAAAGATAGAAGGAACAAGCGAAATAGTTTAAGATTGCGTTTGTAAGATAACATATGTTTGTAAAAACTGTGGCTATAGGGGCACATTAAAAATTTTCGAGTCTAAAAACAGCAAGTCAGAAGTCATCATAGAGCAGGATTGAAATAAGCGAGGCGAATTTCAATAAGAAGAGTAAGGGCCGATAAACATCGCTCCTTACAAAGACCCGTGAATAACGAGCTTTCCCGAATCAAGGAAAATACAATGAAAGGATAAACAGATTGGTGATGCCTTTCCAGTAGCGAAGGCACTTGGGACTGTCAACATACCTGCCACGATAAACGGGATGAAGGGCGATGTAACATGGGTGGTTTTAAAAGCTTATTACAACAATCAAATTTACCCAACAATAATTTTCTATCCACTTAATCTCAATACTAGAGATATGAGTTGGATTTTGAATTTGCCACAGTTCGTAACTAGCCTAGAAGGTATCTTAAAACAGAACTTGTCGAATGACTATATTACGGAAATAAATGTTTATACTTGAGTTCCGCACCCTATGATCTCTCGTAATCTGTTGTAGATGTTGTTCTCCCCTATATTTCTAGACAATCATTATTTGTTTTTCTATGTGCACATTCTATGCTCATTGGTTTAAACTCTAACTCAGGCTATTTTGCATAATATGTTTTGATATTCCCTTGATACAACTTGATTGAATGCAAAAGTATATTACTTTATAAGATATGCAATTACATATCATGTCATATCCTGATTGGGTATTGAAGCAAAAGAGGAAGAGAACACTGATAATGAAGAGGGGAGACAACTACTATCTCTATAGGGTGAGAAGTGTGTGGGACAAGGAAAGGAAGAGAACGAGACTGAAGACAGAGGAGTACCTGGGAAAGATCATGCCAGAAGGTCTCATGGAACCAAGGGTGAAGAGGGTGATGAAGCGTTATGACCAGATCACTGTGAAGGAGTACGGTGCCTCTTTCCTGTTGCAGCACATCTCCGGAGACATAGTGCAGTCACTGGAGGATTTCTTCCCCGAATGGAGGGAGATCTTTGTGTTCAGCTGCATGAGGCTCATCCACAGGTCACCGATGAAGAACGTTGAATTCCATTACAGGTCTTCATTCCTCTCAGAGGCCATAAGAGATGCTCGCGTCTCTCCTGACTCACTGGGGGATATGCTTAGAAGCATAGGGATGGACAGGAGCTCCATCACAGGCTTCATGAAAGATTTCATGAAGGATGAGCGTTATCTCGCAGTTGACCTGACGCACATACTGAGCATGAGCGAGGGTGTCATATCAGCCACCCTCGGACACAACAGCAAGGGTGAACATCTACCGCAGATCCAGCTTCTCTTCCTCTTCTCAA
The DNA here is from genome assembly GCA_021817415.1 of Thermoplasmata archaeon. GTDB lineage: Archaea > Thermoplasmatota > Thermoplasmata > Thermoplasmatales > JAKAUZ01. Next base: position 4,205 of record JAKAUZ010000010.1, read on the forward strand.
TAGGGCGTGATGCTCCTGCGTATTTCCGAATCCTTCCAGGTGCAATAAACAGCGTAATGTCACTGCGTGTCACAATGCAGGAATCAGGTGCATCGAATATTGTCCTCGTTGCGGATACAGGATTCTATTCCTCAAAAAATGCGAATGAACTGGATGACATGGGCATATTCTTCATAATTCCCCTTAAGAGGAATTCCAAGCTGATAGACTACACCGTGGAACAGGGAAGGCACTTCATGTTCCAGGACCATCCAATATTCTATTCCAAGTACCAAAGCAATGGAAGATCCATGTTCACATTCCGTAACGATTTCCTCAAGGCGGAGGAGGAGAAGGACTATCTCAGGAGACATGAGAAAGTAACTGCTGCCTTCAGGAATATCAGCGGCAGGATGGGAACAATATCAGTCATCACCAATCTGAAGGCATCCGGAGAGATCGTATACCAGATGCTGAAGTCTAGAGCGGACATAGAGCAGTCCTACGACACATTCAAGAACACGATCCATGCGGATCGCACATACATGAGGGATGACTACCAGCTGCAGGGATGGATGTTCGTGAACTTCATAGCGCTGGTCCTCCACTACAGGATCTACAGCATGCTGAAGGAAAAGGGGCTCCTGAAGAGATATTCACCGGAAGATGTGATAGAGCATCTGGAGAGGATAAGCATGCTGAAGATAGGCGATGAATGGAAGATATCCGAGATTCCTAAGAAATCACGGGACATCATCGATGAGCTAGGGATACCTATTATTCAAAAGGCGGGAGTTAGAGTTTAATATCAGCTCCTAATGGTAAATTATGTTTATCCGAAAAGTGAAGGAAATAGATGAGAATGGGAAAACTATTACTCAAGCGGAAGCTAATCGGGATACAAGTTTGACTGACTGTCAACCGGACAAAGCTAAGCTCGATGCCTCTAAACAAAGCGTGGAGGTACTAGAAAAGCACGTAATGGTTCTCGAGGGTGGAAAAGACTGTAAATTTCAGTTGACAAAGGCAAGTCGAACAGCGAAAGATTCCTTGAATAGAATTACTACTTCAACCGTATTTCACTACAGGACCAATACGGATGCGTACGATGCACAAATATACACGATCATAGTAGAGCACCCATATGAGAAGGGCCCGAGATTGTATTGGATCACTGGTGACATTAGTCCCAAAACTCAATCAGGGATCCATAAGTATGACCTTATTCTTTCTAAGAAAATGGCAGATCTCGGGACAACGCTCAAACAGATTAGCAAGCTCATTGACAATGCCAAGAATGAGGGAGATCTGGATGCAGTGGTTCTTCCATTGTCTACTGAATTCAATCGGTTCAGTAACCTGATTAGTAAGTATACTGACATAAGTCTTCCTGGAAATCGGATGGCGTTCGTTGGTGATTTTAATGCCCTGAAATGTCTTGATGGGATCCTTGGCCTCATAGAATGTATTGCGACAACTGATCTGGCCGAGATTTGCCCTTACTGTGCAGTTGTTTTGGGATGTGCAGACGCTTGCATTGATGTGGTAACTCTTCCTGTCTGCTTATTATGTCTTGGCATTTCACTGGGAGCTTGTGCAGCTTGTGCCTTGCTTGCATATATGTGTGTAGATGCTGCGGAAGAAGTACGAAACAATTGCTAGCACGAGTGTTGCAGAAGGTACAACTCTTGAAAAGAATCACGATAAAGCTAAGATGTGTTCGACACATCAAGCAGTTTAAAGAGGACTCTGCTGAATGGTAATTATATGAATCGGAATTGCGAACAACGAGGTGTTATATTCTTTAGAGGCATTACATGACAAAGAACACCTTCCTAAGAAAGAGAACGCAGCGGAATCCAGCATGCCTTT
>JAKAUZ010000068.1 GCA_021817415.1 Thermoplasmata archaeon
CACGAAAAGTCCGCTGGCTATGGCATTCCGTTCCGCAGTAAGCCAGAAAACAGGGTCAAGTGCCAAGCTTGTGTTCAAAAGCGGCAGCGGTGACATGAACATACTTGGGAATTCGTGGAATATACCTACTGTAACTTATGGTCCCGGCGACACCAAGCTTTCACATACGAACGGTGAGCGCATAAAACTTGAAGACGTTGAGAAAAGCGCAGAAATAGTATCCGATGCCCTGATTCTGCTGGAAAGGGAATTGCAGTGAGTGCTCTGGGGTTTAACGCAACCCGCCCGAATATTCTGCTATCACTGTATCGCAGGATAGGTAGCCCTTCATTGGTGGATGGTGGCAAATCTCTTGAACATGATTGAGAAAATATTGCTGGCGCATTCTGATGCAGATACTAAGGCGGTAAGCCCAGGCGACATTGTCAATGTGTCAGTTGACAGAGTCATAATGCTGGATATAGCAGGGTTACACCCGGAGCTAATTAACAATCCGCCAAAGGAAGCATTTGATCCGTCCAAACTGGCAATAATATTTGATCATTTTGCGCCTGCCCCAAACATAGAGATGGCAATAGGCACATCCAAGATACGTAAATTGGCGCATAAACTTGGAGTTAATGATTTCTACGATTACGGGAGGGCCGGGATATCGCATGCCCTTGCAGCTGAGAAAGGATGGTTGTTGCCAGGAAGGATAATAGCTAATACAGACTCTCACTCCATAGCTGCCGGTGCTTACAATATGCTGAGTAGAGGCCTTGGGACACCGGAGTTGTTGCAGGTAATATGTACCGGAAGAACTTGGTTCATTGTCGGGGAAACTGTTAACATAGAGCTGAACGGATCGATGCAGTCACCTACTGAGTCAAAGGACGTATTTCTCAAATTGGCTGGAGAAATAGGGGACTTGCCGAATGAGAACATCGAATTTTCTGGGGAGGGCATAGGACAGATGACGATGGACCAGAGATCGGTGGTATCTACCATGTGTGCTGAATTAAGCGTTGAATTTGCCATTTTTCCTTATGACAAGGTCTTGAAGAGTTACCTTAAAAACAGGGCAGAGACACATTTTCGTCCGGTCCGCCCGGACAAGCATACAGACTATTCAAGATATTACAGCTTCAACATGCGAGACATACCGCCGATGGTTGCTCTCCCAGATTCTGTATCAAGGAACACAAAACCAGTATCCGAGTTAGGCAACATTCCAGTGGATCAGTGCGTAATCGGATCCTGTGCGAACGGCAGGATCGAGGACCTAGAATCCGCGGCAAGAATATTGAAAGGCAGGAAGGTGCATCGTGATACAAGACTTATCGTTACACCTGCAACTCCTGAAATCTACAGGAATGCTGAAAGGCTTGGATATATCGGAGAGATAATCGATGCTGGGGGCATGGTCACAAACCCAACATGCGGATCATGCATGGGAGGGCATATGGGAATACTGGCTGACGGCGAGACCGCAATAACATCAACAACACGAAATTTCAGGGGGCGAATGGGGTCCAGGGAAGCAAAAATCTACATGGCATCTTCCGCCACTGTTGCAGCATCAGCCATAAAAGGATATGTGGCAGATCCATCCGAATTCCTCGGTGGTGTTTTTTCTTGAAAAGAGTCATAACCGGAAGGGCATGGGTATTCGGAGACAATATCAACACGGACCTCATGTATCCTCACATCTGTTACACGTTGCCGGAAAGTGAGAGACCGAAGTATACAATGTGGGCCAATAGGCCCGGATGGCCGGAAATTGTATCGAGAGGTGATATTCTCGTGGCCGGGAAGAATTTTGGCCTCGGCTCATCGAGGCCAGCTGCTTCCAACCTTCTCGGAGTTGGTATTTCGGCAGTAATTGCAGAAAGCCTGAATGGGTTGTTCCTTAGAAACGCTGTTAATGTTGGACTTCCGGCAGTCTCATTCCAAGCTATCAGATCGATGGTAGCGGAAGGAGACCTGATAGAAATAGATCTCGCCGAAGGTAATTTCAGGAACTTAAGCACGGGAGGAAACGTTGCATTCAGATCGCTTCCAGAATTCCTGATGGATGTCATAGAAGCCGGAGGAATAATAGAGATCCTGAAAAGAAGCGGTTATCTAGATACCGAGGCACTCTAAAATTCAAGGTGAAAATGATGAAGGATGTATACACAATAGCCGTAGGAAAGGGAGACGGTATAGGTCCGGAGGTTATAGAATCCGCACTGAAAGTAGTACAAAGTGCAACTGATTCGCAAGGGCTGAAAGGATTATTGAATTTCAGGAACGTCGATATTGGCTGGACATCATACTACATGCACGGGTCTCCCCTCACAGACGAAACATTGAATATAGTATCTAGTTGCGACTGTATGATTTTAGGGCCTTTGGAAGTTGGAGAGTATCCCGGAGCAAACAGAAGTCCTTCCGGCATTATCCGCAGGAAATTTGACCTTTATGCCAACGTCAGACCTGTCAAATCTTACATTCCTACGAACCAGAAGCCGATTGACGTTGTGATAGTGAGGGAAAATACCGAAGGGTTCTATGCGGACAGGAATATGTACCAGGGTTCCGGTGAATTTATGCCAACCAATGACCTTGCCTTGGCAGTTAGGGTAATAACAAGACACAAAAGTGCAAAGATCAGCGAGGCGGCCATGAGAATAGCACTGAACAGAAGAAAAATAGTAACTGCGGTGCATAAGGGAAATGTGCTGAAGATGAGCGACGGGCTTTTCAGGGAAGAATTTTACACCCAAGCAAAAAAATTTCCTGACATAACTGCCGGGGACAGGCTCATTGATTCTACTGCGTACGACCTGATCATAAATCCGGGTATGTTTGACGTCATTGTTACAACCAATATGTATGGGGATATTCTGTCAGACGAGGCGGCCGCCATTGGCGGAAGCCTAGGAATCGCACCTGCTTTGAATCATGGTGACGGGTGGGCTATGGCCCAGGCTGCGCATGGCACGGCCCCAAACATTGTAGGAAAGGGAATCGCCAACCCCATATCGGAAATCATGTCCACCGGCATGCTCTTGAATTGGCTTGGAAACAGATACACAGATGAACGCCTCATAAACGCAGGGAAAAAAATAAATGACTCAGTGGAACACACTCTAAAAAATGCGTACGATCTGACTCCAGACCTTGGTGGGAACGGAGATACAAAAAAGGTGACAGACTCCATCATTTCTGCGCTTTAGGCAAATTATTAAGTTATTGCCATAAATGACCAATATCTTGATAGTATGACCAAAATAGGTCATACATATTATATAATAAACCCAAATAACATCGAAATCATGGAAACAAAGATCAGTGCAGGCATTCTGGATTCAACGTTAAGGGAGGGTGAACAAACACCAGGTGTAGTTTTTACACCGGACCAAAGGGTTGAAATCGCAAAAAAATTGTCGGATATCGGAATAAAAATGATTGAGGTAGGCCATCCTGCCGTTTCGCCTGACGTTCTTGAAGGCATCAAAAGGATAACGAGGCTAAAAAAAGATGGATATATAACTTCCGAAATAGTAGCACACAGCAGAGCAGTAAGCAGTGACATAACGCTAGCAGCCTCCCTTGAGATAGACAGAATGGCGATATTTTACGGGGTAAGCGACACGCATCTCACTTCCAAAACACACAAGTCCAGGGAAGACGCAATGTCAATAATAGGAGAGTCTATTGCAGAAGCTAAATCTCATGGACTGAAGGTAAGGTTCACTCCGGAAGATGCTTCAAGAACAGATTATAATTATCTGATAGACGTCATAAAAACTGCAAGAGATGCGGGGGCAGACCGTATCGGCATTGCAGATACCGTAGGAATAATGAACCCCCTAAGGACAAAGGATCTCTTCCTGAATATAAGGAGAGATGTACCAGGTATTGAATTGGATATTCATGCCCATAATGACATGGGAAACGCTGTCGCAAACTCCCTTTCGGCCATAGATGGAGGTGCCACGATAGTTCATTCAACGATCAACGGACTTGGAGAGAGGGTGGGAATCACACCAACTCAGATCATAGCAGTTGCAATGAAGTTCCACTTCGGAATAGAAGCGGCTAAACTGGACAAGCTCGTGGAACTGTCCCGCTTGGTTGAAGTCCATAGCGGAATTCGCATGCCTCCTAATTTTCCAATTACCGGTGAATACGCTTTCGTTCACAAGTCAGGTGTGCACGTTTCTGGAATCCTCGGAAACCCTGCCACATATGAATTCATGGATCCGCGTTCATTAAGCGTGAGAAGGAGTTATACTATTGATAAATACACCGGAAAACACGCTCTGCAAACAAAATTGACGAGCTTGGGCATTAACCTAACAGACAGTGAGGTCATGGCAGTCCTCTCACAGATCAAGAATAGCCCTGACACAAGATACTTTGAGAATGCTAAACTCCGGGAAATTGCTGGTTATGTTTCAAGTGGCAGGCAGACAAGTGTATATGAGGAAATATTGAAAGATCCAATTAATCAAAGGGAAAGCAAAGCAGAGGGGTTGCAGCAACAATAGTCGAAGGCATAAAAGGACAGAACAGATCATATGCCTCTTCAGTATAAACAACGATTCGCACATTTCATCATCTTGTTTTAGCTCCCGCCAATCACTCTAACATCCTCTCTATCGCAATCGGTTGGGGGTTCCTGTTTCACGGACCATGCTCGATCCCAATTCCACCCCCAGGAGTTGCCTCATGTCTCTGGGGAGGTCGGTTACGGAGGTATCGATTTCCACAGGCATTAATTCGGAAGTTCACCACCCTGCTTTTCTCACTTGTCTTGATTCAAATAAACATTTCACGATTAATTCACATCGTAAGCTCAGTGGCTGTCTTGCTCAAGATATTGTTAGCTAGGTGATAGTTGAAAGTTTTCCCATGAGAACAGATTTTCATATATTCCTTTGAAGCAATGGTCAAAAAATGGATAGTTTGAACCAAGTTCGTGAGCAAACTCGGGAGGGGGGTGATTTATGTCATTGTCAAAATCTCGTAAGCAAGCGTGGAATCTTTCTTATTCAGTATTATTATCGTTTCATTGGAACATGAGATGAGTTGAAGGATATTGACACCGCGCGCAAAGAGCTTGTGTGTTATTCGCATCACAAAACCAGGAGTTTTCTCTATTTCCCTCGATGAGAATATATGGATCATGCTGACATCTCTGTCAACTATAATACTCTGGGAAACCTGTGGTATTTTGCTTTTTATCTCATCTACAATATATACGATATTATCCTGGAGATACGTTGCGGATATGTATTTCATTGTCTGAGGAATTTTTGACGTAACAACGCATATCTTGTCCTGCAATGAGATTTTACTCTTCTTTAGAAGGTCGTCGGCCCTGCTTTTCCCTGTTTCTCCGTCTCTTTTGCTCTTAAATCTGTTCAGTGCCGCTCTGACAGATATGGGATTGAGGTCGTCATTTTCTTTCAATATCAGCTGTGCCAGTTTACTAACGTTGACCACACCAACTCTCAATGAAAGCATATAGTCCGGGTTTTCCGTGAGGAATCTTGCAACCCTGCTTTCAACCGTGACCTTCTCGTTAACATTTTTTTTCATTAAATAGACATAATGTATGTATATTTTAACATTGTTTATGATTGTAAATCAATTATAACATTAAAAATGATATAATATTTAACTAATTTAATATGCTAATGGTAAATCACTATTAATGAAGGAAAAAGCACTTCTGTTGTATTCGGGCGGTCTAGACACTTCAGTGATGATAAAATGGTTACAGGAACAACTGAATCTTGACGTCGTGACGCTAACCCTCGATGTTGGGCAGGAAAAAAACGACTTGCAGCGGATAGCAGAAAAGGCAAAAAAGCTTGGAGCTGTGAAGACAATTACGGAAGACGTTACAAATAAGTTTTCCGATGATTTCGTGGCACATGGAATAATGAACGATGGGCTGTACCAG
>JAKAUZ010000017.1 GCA_021817415.1 Thermoplasmata archaeon
CGCGGGCCCGGGGGGGTTTGAACCCCCGACCACCTGGTTAAAAGCCAGATGCTCTACCTAGCTGAGCTACGGGCCCCGCCTGTTTAATGGCAAACTTTATGGATTCTCAGCATATAAACATTCTTACAATGGTCTGAGCGATAAAGCCACTGAGTTTGCGATGTAGATAAATCACTGAAGCTTTATTTGGATTATAGTGTTTGACATTATATTGTATCCTTATTGACTTATGAACCCGCTTATCCAATCCTCACAGAATGAAAGACTTCTTGATAGTTCTATGAAGCCATTCCTAACCGTCTCAACCATCATCTCCTGATCTTTCACAAAGGTCCTTGAATTATCCTCTTTATGGACTTCCAGATCAGTTCAATCGGATTCAGCTGTGGTGAGTACGGAGGCAGGAATATAAGTTCAATGTCCAGTATCTCAGATGTGATTGCCACATTCTCCGTTCTGTGTGCGGGGAAAAATTGTCCAGAATCATGACGATGTGATTGAACGGATTCCTCAGTCTTGTCTCCCATAGGAAATCCATGACACTTTCCTGCTTGGAATTAGGATAAGTGTCTACCACTCCACACCCATTGAATGCATAAAAACCAAGGGTGTTTCCCCTGAACTTTGTTGTGTTCTTTATTATAATCGGCTTTGTGAATGACCACAGTCTCACCGTATTGGAGGAGGTCTGTGGTGCAGCTTCGTTAAAGAATCCTATGATGGTGTCACCCGGATTTATCGGACCGAGTTTTTTTTAGATTTTCCTCGGCATCCTTGGGTTTCCTGTAATCGACCTGGTAGGGCTTTGCATGCTTCATCTTGAATCCCTTTAGTATCCTTCTCACCTGTCTCTCGGAATATTTCACACCGAACCCTGACTTTATGAGCTTAACAATATCGCCAAGATACCAGAGATCCTTTGCCTCAAGCAGTGTCCTGAGTTCTTTTTTCTGATCAACTGAAAGCTTTGATAGCTTTCCGCCTGCAAATCTTGGAATTAGGCCATCGGATCCAGATTCATTCTATCTTACAAGCCATTGGTACGCAATTGTTCTTACGACTCCAACATGCTTTGCTGCCGACGGTATGCTCTTTCCCTCCTATAGATCATTAATGAAGATCAGCCTCTGCAGGATCTTTTCCCTCTTCTGCTCATCCCTGATGAGTTTTCTCAATTCTCCCGATGTTAGGTGTCTCTTAACTTCCTTGGGTATACGTTTTGCCACGAAAGATCAATACAATACTGTTCATAGAGTTATGGCAATCACTATATTGACCAGAAAGACGGGAGAAGAATCCACTGAGGCATAATCGTCAAGAGATGTGAAAACGCTCCTGAACTCAGTGTATGGTGCCTTCCTCAGTCGCATTTCATGGAATACGAAAGTCACATTTCATGATTTCGGTACCGCAGCACGAATCAGGAAGAAATCAACTAAATTATGACAACGTCTAGAGAACCAAAAATATTTATAGATAGACAAGTTAAAAAAATCATGAGTGAGTACGACATTAACGAGATAACCATTGGAGATGTAAAAAAAAATTTTTCTGATATTATTGTCATTGGGTGGACTTCTGTCGTTTATGGTTGTTATCCTGACGTGCAACACGAAACCAATAATATGTCTTATAGTAATGGCTATGTACCTGTAAATAGTACTTTTGGTCCGTGGATTCTCCCTAGAGCTGGCGGTGGAGGGGGGTCGGTACCATATGCTTATGGCGGCATACACGGCCAATTTCAATATAAGCCTAGTTTGGTGATAATCGGCGCCGGATGGTTTTTTAACAATGTCAGTTTTTACTACTCCGGAGGTCAGTTTTATGGAACTTATCATGATTGGAGTTCGTATGCATATGCTGTAGTATTTCTCGGGTTTCCCCTTTCAGAAACCACCGTTAACAACAACGATCCTTACATAATTAGTACCTCGAGCACATATGTTTCAGCTTTCAATCCCATATACACTTTTAGCGTAGTGTATACTGAGTCATATACAGGCAGCTTCCAAACAACCGTCGCTGGAACGCCAAATGGGCAGATTGTTGCGTTTCTGGAATACAACGGCGTTATACAGATAAACTACCAGTCGGCATTAGAAATTTTGCTTGAGGCTCTGGACTAAATTGCAGTAGATAGTTTTTTAAATTTTCACTCATTTTACTCTATCCATCCGTGTTGAAGTGATGAAATGAAAAGGAGTACTTTCAAGATAATCATATCTATCGCTCTGGTTGTTGGTAGTGTTGTTATACTTGCCACACCGGTAGTGTACGAAACTCAAGTAAATAGAAGCCAGTTGATGACCACCGATCAAAACAACGGATTTTACGCCGAATATCTGTTCTATACAACTTATACAGTGTACGAACCGGGTTCCGGAACGAACTTCCCACATGTTCTATCTGGTGGGATAAACATAACGTACCACGGGGACGGTGAATATAGTGTAGTTGCTGTGCTGTTGAATCCCTTTAATGGCAGTGTCATATATACAAACAGATTCTTAACTCCTTATGGTTCAGTCGTTTCCCAGTGGTTGCTCCCAGAAAGCAATTTCACGGCCGGACACTTTGTGAATTTATGGAATGGATCCTATGGTCAGATAACAAATAATGGTGCTATATACGGAACAAATCCCTATTCCAAACAAGGCATTATAACACCTCTTGAAATTGACGCTTTCAATGTTCCCATCGATAACAAGACAGCACTTAAAACACCTTACATTGAATATGCACAGATATCAGGAAACCAACATATAAATGTTCTAACATTATGGTCCGGATACCTTTATCCGTTTTCCGAGATATTTCCAATGATCAACTTTTCTACTGAACTGGTATTCTCCCTAAGCAGTACCAGTGCATTGCTTAATCCATTCGACTGGTTCGGCTCCTACGTTGAACCGCAGGTAATCTTTGCAGTTCCGTTTATTTTCCTTTTAGGAGCCTTTTACTACCTTACTGTGAGAATAAGTGACTCTAGGAAAAGGAGACGATGACATGGATACTTGGATCTGGTGTTCGCATCTCTCAAAACGTTATTCAAAAACCCTGGTTCTGAGAGATATTTCTATAAATATAGATAATGAAAGTGTATCGCTTGTTGGCCCGAACGGAGCTGGAAAAAGTACACTGATAAGCATCATTGAAGGAATGACCAGAATGACAAGCGGGGAAGTTGAGGTGATGGGATTGGATCCGTTGAGGCAGTCGACTAGGATACAAAATATAATAGGTTTTACTCCAGAGAGGCCTGCCTTTTACTCAGCAAAGTTTGTCTGGGAAATCATTGATAGGGTCCGCAAATTGCGAAATGTCAAGAACGAAGAGATAACCGATCTTCTTTCTAGGTTTCACTATGAACCCCTTATGAAACATACTCTATCGTCACTCTCAATGGGAGAACAGCAGATACTTTCTGTTATCGTTGCTCTTCTCTGGGCGGAAGAAGCTGTGATACTCGACGAGCCGAACGCAAATGTTGACATATGGAGGCAGGGTGAATTCCTTGACGTTCTCTCGAGCGAACTCAAAAGAAGAGGCTTGAGATTCCTGATCTCTACACACATCATAGACAAGACAATTCCATCCACGCGGAGAACGGTTGTGATGAACCAGGGAGAAATTGTATACGACGGCCCAACCGATAAGATTCTGGAGATGGACAGGAACGGGCAATATTACCTCTGGTCAACACACGCAGAAGAGTTGTCAAAAATACTCGACATAAACAAAATATCCGTACTTTCTCTGTCGAATTGGACAATCAAATTGAGTACCCACCTTAACATAACAGAATTGCTGAACACAATACCAGTAGAAATTAGGCAGACAATCTTCAAAATAGAGAGAACACCCATAGAAGAGATTATAAAGGGAATGATCACGGATGCTGGAGGGATCGCACATTAAGCTCAGACTCTTCCTAATTGAGTTTAATAACGCCTTGCTTTTTCCCGTTGCAGAACTGATGTTCCTTATTCTCGTATTCGGCAGCATCAGACTAATAAATCTGCCCCAGTCTCCGTTCTCATTCTGGTCAATTAACACTTCTTTCTCCGAAACGTTCTTTGTAAACGTGATGATTCCCATTGTTTCAGGATTTAACATATATCTGATACCGTATGCTATCTTTATGGCTACTTTTCTCGGGCAGGGGATCAATAACGGTACAGTAGGGGCCCACTTCTTGTTTGGAATCAGTAGGTTCAGGTTCCTGATATATAACGGAATATCTCATTTTATCATTTTATCTGGTATCTCTATTGGTGCTCTCATGGTGTCCTCAGCTGTCCTGTGGGTAATTCCAACTGGAAGCGGGTTAGCGTTAACACTGTTTGTGATCACCTGCTGGAACATATATATCGTGAGCTCGGGATTATTCTCTGGTGTTGTGACAGGTAATCCGGTAGGTGGAGCATTTTTAAGTGTTGGATTCGTTCTTTTGCCCGAGTTTAGTGCTGTCTTTGAGTTGAATAATCCCAGTACGCCACTGGAATATTTTGTCGCAGGTTTGTCAAAAGGAGCGGCATCTATAACTTACATTAATCAGACTGGTAGCAAAGAAAGCTCTATGGCAATATTGGGGCTTATTACCCTTATTGCGGTTTCCGCTGCATTAGTCCTCATTGCCTTCCTTTTCTTGAATAGCAGGGATATAAGGGCGGGAAGATGAGGGGTCTTAAAACACTTCGACGGTTCAGCATTTTTGTATCAATAATTTCCATAACATTTATTCTTTTCTCATCCACGATAGCATCCCCATATAACATAACCAGTCTTTCATATGGAAGCCAGGTGTTGTTCCTGAACTCAGACTCGACTGAAATCCAAATCCATGATGGGATTCATATAAGCAACTTAACCGGCAACCAGAGCCAAAACCTTGTGATAAAATTGAATATGTCGGTGTCCCATCTAGCATACAACAACGATAGCACAAGCGTCTTTTATGTTACCAATGTATCTGCTTATAACGGAAATGTACTATCTTTTAACCTAAAATTAGTTCCGGGTTTTTACGAAGTGATCATGAAGTATGCGGTTTTTATCAATCGAACTTATCTTCCGAATCTGACGGGAAACATGAGCGCCGTACTCATTGGAACTGGAAACGCATTTACGCCTTACTGGGTCACGTTTAGTTTAGGTATTGTCATCGGCGTATCGTCATACTACGTCGAATCGAGAAATCACTGATTTTTCCTTCCTTTATTTCGGTGATGCATGAAATATAGTCAATTGATCTGCCCCAGTTGTCTTTGCACACTTTATGACCAGCCACATTGATCATATTAGATCCCCTCTTTTAATTTCTCTCTATTTTCTCTTCTCATATTCCTCCTCCCATACTCTCCACAGCTGAATCCAATAGAAGAGATCTGGAAGTCCATAAAGAGAATCGTCTCAAGGGCATTTGTGAAAGATTAGGAAATGATGGTTGAGACAGTCAAAACAAATTTCATTGAACTCTCAAGGAGAAAAACATTCTGTGAAAACTGGATGGAAGTAGTTGTTGGATAAGTAGTCCAATTAGTTATGGCAGGCACTATAAGTTAATTGGGAAAGATAGGTAGGGGCACTCCCGAATTAACGCCTGTGGAAATATATACCTCCGAAACCGACTTGTCCGGAGGCAGGGGGCAACCCCCCAGGGTGGGATTGGGATCGAGTATGGTCTTTGAAGCAGGAATCTCCGACCGATTGCGATGGAGAGGATGCCACTTTTCCTGAAAACTACAACGGCACCAGTTTTCACTCCCTTCCAGTCCGCGGGTTCCATAATGGTCGTAAACCTGAGCGGTCATTTTGACAGACCTGTCAGATTCCAAGCCGATCCAGCAAAGTTTCAATGTCCATTGTATCGTTTAGCATTATTACCTTCATTATATCCTTCCTGC
>JAKAUZ010000057.1 GCA_021817415.1 Thermoplasmata archaeon
GAACTGAATATGCACGTCGTGGTTGGAGATATCTTCACCAGTATATTTCTTGATGACGGCTGAAACATTCTGCACTGCCTCTTTAGCAATCTCTCCGAGTTTCCCGGTAGCGACAACTTTCCCTCTGTCCTTTTCCTGGGCGGGTGTGACTTCTGCTGCTACGGGCATTATGGTTCCTGAGTATTCCGCCATGCCGGACCCGGCACTGAAAACTGCAAGACCATTTACAATCCCTATGGCATATCCATCATTGAGGAACGTCTGATAGGATTTTCCAGCTTCAATATGCTTATCGGCCATCTGCTGTTCGAGTGGCCTGGCCTTGGTCTTACCTCTTAACACATGCTCCGCGGTTACCATAGTCGCCCCTTCATTCACAGCAAGGTCGCCAGTGACTCTGATCAGTCCTCCCATTTCCCTCAGTCTTAATGTCAGTTTCCCCTTCCTTCCTGCTCTCTTCTGCGATTCCCTTATTATCTCTGCAATAGCGGTATAGTCAAATGACGGTATTTTCTTGTCCTTCGAGACTTCCTGGGCGACAAATCTGATCAACTTTGTCCTGTTCTCTTCATTGTCGTCCATTAATGTGTTCATGTAAACTTCGTATCCATATCCCCTTATCCTTGATCTTAAGGCGGGGTGCATACCCTGGAGAGCATCCAAATTTCCAGCAGCGACCAGGACATAATCACAAGGTACAGGTTCAGTTTGCACAAGTGCTCCGGCGGATCTTTCGCTCTGACCTGAAATGGAATATTTCTTTTCCTGCATTGCTGTCAGAAGGCTTTGTTGACTCTCCATCCTTAGCATGTTAATTTCATCTATGAATAGCACCCCTTTATTGGCCTTGTGGATATTTCCAGCCTCTACCCTCAGGTGGGGCGGCGTTTCCAGGCCCCCTGATTGAAAAGGATCATGCCTTACGTCTCCAAGGAGTGCGCCTGCCTGTGCTCCTGTTGAATCAATGAACGGTGGCTTGCTATCTTTGTCGTGGCTTGTAAGCAACTTCGGGACAAGTGTCTTGTCCTCCCTGGAAATTGGGCCCATGTTCATCGCGATGAATATAAACGCAGCCGCAATAATTGCGAAGAATATCGCCGAGGAATTAATAGTATGGGTAGTCGGATAATCATATAGAGCAAAAATAATCCCAAGCATCAGGATGAAGAAAATTATAATTCTTACCCCCCTTTGCTTTTCGACCTTTTCAGCATCTGCCCTCTTCTGGTAATCTTTGACAATCTCTTTCCCCTTGCCAGAAGGGACAGTGACAATCTTTGGTCTATTTGGATCGTCAGGATTATGGAAAACCATGATGTCTTCCATTTCTTCCCTCGGGAGGAAATCTACCATTGACTGTGCGAGCATTGATTTTCCAGTACCTGGCTCTCCTATCAGAATAACGTGCCTCTTCTGTTTTGCGGCCCTCTTGATAACCTCTACACCTTGATCCTGACCTATAACTTGATCTATAAGCTTGTCCGGAATCTTCACATCAAGCGTCGAATTAATTCCTTGTGCCTTTACCCATTCTTGAAGTTCATCCATCCGTACTCGAAGTGAAGTTTAATAATTAAGTGTTTTGATTGAGTTCTCCAGACGTTTTGATGAGCTAATTCCGTTCTCTCATCAGCCGAGAACAGGATTTGCAATCAAGCCAGGCTGCAAAAGTTGACCTGCTACCCTCTGTTTGGCACTGATACGCTGCTGGACTTAAGAGTCAAAACCAATTTATTATCCGGATACATCAGCATTCATGATTATGGATGGCAGGGTTCTTTCCAAAAAAATTTTGGAAGAAGTCAGGTCGAACGTCAGTAAGGGACTTAAAATCAGGATTGAAGCAATTGCTTACGAGGAGGATAAGGAATCAATTGTTTATTTTAACAGCATTAAGAGGAATGCCGAAAAGGTGGGGATTTCCTTCAATCTCAGGATAATAGAGGGGGAGAAGATAATGGAAACCGTAGAATCCCTGAACGGGGATGATTCCGTTAACGGGATAATTGTCGGTCGTCCATTTCCAAAGGGAGTCACTAATGAAATGGTTTCCCTCTCGCTGGATCCCGACAAGGATATAGACTGCGTAACTTCACAGAATCTTGGCCTCTTGAACTTCGGGGTTGAAAGACTTGCCCCCGCTACTCCTAAAGGTGCCCTGGATTTACTGGAGTACCATGGTGTTGAAATTAGGGGAAGGAATGTGCTGGTAATAAATAGATCAGTTACCGTGGGGAGACCTCTATCGGCAATGCTTTTGAACAGGGATGCCACGGTGACGATTGCACATTCAAAAACAAGTAACATAAAATCACTGATCGATGAGAGCGACATAATATTCCTTGCAGTGGGAAAACCTGGTTATCTCAAGTCCTCTTCCCTTAAGGGACATAAAACAATCGTGGATATCGGGATAAATGTGGTAGAAGGGAAGGTGGTTGGAGATTTTGAACCTGACGTGGAAAACAATGATTTCGCATATACTCCCGTACCTGGAGGGGTAGGAACTGTAACCAGTGCAGAAATACTGAGGAATGCTGTCTCAATCGCTCAAAATCAATAAAAGTTTATTAATGGATATACCATACCATGCGGCTTGGGTGCATAGCAGATGGGAGTCAATGAAAAATCAGAAAGGAAAAAGATAACCAGCGAAATGAAAAAGTTGGCTAAAGAAAAGGACTCAAGGTTCTGGAAGGACATAGCAGAAAGGCTTGAGAAGTCAAAGGACAATATTGCAGAGGTCAACGTTGGAAAGATTTCTAGATATGCTAGTACAGGTGAGACTGTCATAGTCCCCGGAATTGTGCTTGGTGCCGGTAACGTTGATGAACCGATCAACATTGCTGCACTGTATTTCACGACATCAGCGAGAAAGAAAATAATAGAGGCAGGGGGAAAGATCCTTTCGTATGAAGAGTTGATGAAGGAAAATTCAAAAGGCACAAACGTGAAAATCATAGGGTGAGAAAGATGAGAGTTATTGATGGGACGAACATGATTTTGGGAAGATTCTGCTCCTATATTGCAAAGGAGCTTCTCGAAAAGGAAGATGAAATCGTTATAGTAAATGCAGAGAAGGTAATCGTCACAGGAAGGAAGGGTTTTACGATAGCACATTATAAGGAAGAAAGATATGTCGGGTCCGTGAGAAAGGGTCCCCGATTCCCCAAGGAACCGGACCGGATTCTCAGGAGGACCGTCAGAGGGATGCTTCCAATGAAAACTACAAGGGGGCGAGATGCTTTAGACAGACTGCATACCTTCATAGACGTGCCAAAAGAATATCGGAACAGCGAACCGGAAAAGCACGATGAGTTCAAGAATAAGCACGTGTCAAACGTGTTTACGCTTCTGGAAGTATCCAGAGAATTGGGATCAAAGGTGAAAGTTGATGGCAACTGAGACCAGTGGAGCAAGGAAGACAGCATCTGCGAGGGCTACAATAAAGGAAGGTGCTGGCAGGATCAGGATTAATGGAATACCTTTGGAGATTTACACCCCGGAGCTTGCAAGACTGAAGCTGATGGAACCATTGACGCTTGCTGGGGAAAGGGTATCAAAGGTTGACATATCTGTAAGAACGAGAGGAGGGGGCGTGATTGGCCAGGCGGAGGCAGCAAGGACGGCTGTTTCCAGGGCTCTCATAGAGTTTTTCAAGGATCAGGAGCTTGAGAAAATCTATAAGGATTACGACAGAACGCTTTTGGTAAATGATGTGAGAAAAAAGCTGCCGAAGAAACCTGGAGGAAAAGGGGCCAGGAAGAAGAAACAGAAATCTTACAGGTGATGTCATAAATGATCATACCTGTCAGATGTTTCAGTTGTGGACGGGTGGTTGCATCCGACTACATGAGATTCACCGCGAAAGTGGAAGAGATCAGGAAGTCACAGAGCAGAGAACCTTCTTCTGAGGAAGTGTCGAAGATACTTGATGACCTCAATGTGACGAGATACTGCTGCAGAAGGATGATACTCTCCAATGCAGATCTTCTTCCTGAAATAATGCCCTTTGATTAAAACTGGGACCGTAGGGTAGATTGGACCATCCTACCAGCTTGGGGTGTTGGTGACCCGAGTTCAAATCTCGGCGGTCCCACTTACTTTTGGGGGATATACATAGAAGCGAAAAAATGTCACCCCCTATATAAAGCAATATATAGCAATGAAAATAATAATCATCCTGTTATCGGTCTGGATTTGTAAAGTGATAACAGAATCCTATTTACCTTAGTTTTGAAGTTTAACCTCTTACCTTTCCTTATCTCAGCTTTTTTTCTCTTCAATTCTCTTTCAGATATCCCCTCATCCCTCACGTCCTTAGGCTTCAATGATAGAATCCAGTCATAGAATTCCTTTGGGTTATCATATTCAAGGTATGAATCCTCATCAATGCCTAATACGGATACCTCGTCAAGGTTGTTTGATTCCTTGCCTATGTACCTTATCCTCACCCTCTCTGTTCGTTCAGGTTCGCAAATCAGGGGTAATTAGGGCTTTTCTGATGCAATCTAAAGATAAATTGCAAGGGAATGAATAGATTCTGAAACGAATGAAAGACTGTTAGACAGACTAAATGTAAGAAAAAATGTACAATTATTTTGGTAGCCATGCCCAAGGATTAAATTTATTACCTGAGAAAATTATAACATTTATGAGTCAAAATACTCCTGAAAATTCAAAAACTAAGCGAATACTTTCTAAGAGAGCTAAAATAGCAGTCATTTCTGTAATTGTTGTAATTGTTGTTGTAATAATTTTGGCTTTATCTTGGTCTTCTATATTCCCTTCGACATCAAGCGGGGGTTCCTATCAGACTGAAACTATTCTTTCTTCTGGATACGTAACTTCTCTAAATGCTGGATACTATACATATTATAATTTCACCATTCCAAATTCAGTAGGGGGAACTCTTTCAGGCTCATATACATCCTCTGCAGATGTGGAAGTTGCTGTTCTTACTCCGACAGAATTTGGTGCATTTACACAGAATCCGTCAGCTATATCAAATGGTCAGTATTTCTCTGGAGATAATCAGGGTACCACTATTGATGTTTCTTTGAATTCTGGAGGGTCGTATACTCTGGTAATTTATAATGCAAATATCTTTACTCCAGACACAGTTACAATTGCAAACTCAATCACTCTGGGCTATTACACTTAATAAGTCTTAATAAAATATATGGACAAAATAGTGTTATTAAGATTAGGGTAGAAGGGGGCAACTGTCAGAAAAAGAGTTTCTATTAATCTTCATAAAGTTGCCGTTGTCATCAGGAACTATAATTATTGTCTCATTTTGGCTTAGGTTTTATGCATCAAAATTAGCTGTAGATGTGAATAAGAATGTTAGATTTTTTCGACTTATTCCTTTACCCCCCTTACATCTCTTATTTTCTTCATGAAATTTTGTTGTCCTCTTTCAAATATCTCCTTATCCCACACGTCCTTAGGCTTTACACTTGTTTACTTAAATTGAAATTACCCCAGTTTAGCCTAGATAAAGGTTATTGATGAGGTTATTAATCTCGGCTTCATACTTCTCCATCTGTTTTTTAATCTCTATTTTATAATCCGTCTCCTTATCAGACAGTTTATCTAAGTCTTCATACAATGAAATGAGTTTATTGGTTAAAGTTACGAAATTCAAATTATCTATTTCTTTTTCAGATAGAGGTATTTTACCTATGTAGTAATCATCCAAGTCCATTGTTCTTATTGCTTTTGAAAAAATATACCTATATGCGTACCAAGAAATTAATTCCGAATTAAGAAGACATAGCAAAAATTCAAGAGAGTACCGGTCGTCTGTAATTATAGTGTTCTCAACAGTATCTAACGTTATTATTCCATCCCTATCCATTGCCGACATGATAATAATGTGGTCAGTTGGTTTCGTTACGTGGGCAACAATTCTTTGAGAGACAATCTTAGGTCTTCTCAGAAATTCTATCTTCTTCATATTCAAGTTAATCATGTCATCTGGCAAGAATTCCGCATTAGTTGAGTAATGATACCTTGTGATATCTCTGCCTCTAAGAATCTTATATTTTGTTGGTATTTTAACAACGTATTTCTGAAAAGGTATACCCCTACTAGTTTTGGAAATATCACGTAGTCTTTTTGTAGATTTTATCATCATTTTGAAAATTTCAAAATCTTGTGGATTATCATGCAATATTATCGAATCTGTCAGGTCTATGTATTTCTTTGCAATGGATAATGAATTATGATAGTTTATATTTTCCAGTATATAGTTTGAAGAAGTATTGTTTTTTTCTAGAATTAGTATCAACTGCTCTAATAGTACGTCCTCAAATGCTTTGCTTACATCAACTACCCGATTTAACTTATCTCTGACCAATTTTCTCCCATTTTCCCACTCTTGACTATAAGCGAGTGACTTGGGGACAATCATTCCAAATTTTCCATCATTCTTTGATAGGTTAAGGGATTTTTCTATGAAAATTAATGCCGTATTCTTATAAGATTGAGAATAGCTATAAGACCGTGATACCCAACCTCTTTCCTTTTCTGATAATTCAGCACCATAAGGTGGATTCCCTATCACAATGTCAAACCCGCCCTCTTTCATAATCTCTGAAAATTCCTCTTCCCATTTGAAAGCTCTATCAGATATGGAAGGGTCATCAATCAAGCTGTTTCCAACCTTTATGTTATTTTGAAGTATAGGCAATCTCTGTTTCCTTTCCGAAATCTGCAATAATAGGTTTAACTGGGCTATTTCAACAGCTTTTGGGTCAAGGTCAACGCCAAATATGTTATTCTTGAGAATCTCTACCCTCTTTGAATAGAATTCCTCACTCTCCAATGTGGTTTGAGCAAAATCTGAATTATGTAACCAGTAGTTTTCCAATTCCTTGTAAGCTCTAATAAGGAAACTACCAGAACCGCAAGCAGGGTCTAGGATTCTCACCTTTTTGATTTCCTCTGGTGTGTGTGTCTTTATGAATTCTCCGACAGTGTTCTTTACAATATAATCAACTATGTAAGAAGGCGTATAGTAGATGCCTTGCTCTTTCCTGTGTGTCTTTGATTCCTCAAGTTTTGCCCTCTTTGGTGTTGATTTGAGGATATTGCCTAGATACTGTTCGTATATGTTTCCCAGAACATCTGATTCAATGATAGAGAAATCATATCTGTAAGACTCGTCCTTAGACTGGTTAAGACCTTCTATGACCTCTTGAAGTGCTTCATTCTCTATGTAAAGGTCATCACATAAATGGTGAGCAAAGAGTTTGCTGTTATAGTTCTTATCATAATCGGCATAAATCCTTGATATCTCCTTTAATAGATGACCTTTTCCTCTTGAATACCATTGCCTAACATTGGATTGTAACTGATTCTCTTCTAAACCCCTATCTTCAGCATTTCTAATGAATATGAGACGGTCTAGTATCCTCTGGACTGATTCGTCTATATCCTCTTGCGTAAGATGCTTGTCCTGATTGTTTTTCACTATGTCCTTTGAGAGAATTTCCCTGAATCTTATCATATCTAGCAAGAGCTGTTTATCTATGGGATTCTTGACCTGTTTCTTGCCATACTTTGAAGCTAAATCGTCTAGCTCATCCCTTTGAAATGCTTCTTTTGATAATTTCTTGAATCTGTCATCGGTCAGGAAATCATTGGGATGCAAGATAAAGAATAGGTTGCCATTGAAATAGGGAGATTTCCAGTCTGCATTGTAGACGGCTATTGTTTCAAAGTTTGAGAGAATAGCCCAAGAACACGACTTCATCCATGCATAGTCAATTGCTTGTGTGACGTATTTTGGATTGTTCTGAATATCTTCTTCTTTCAGTGATTTGGCTTCAAGGAAAAACTTAGGGATTCCATTAATCCTGAATCCATAGTCCACTCTTTTCTTCGATATTGTTTCCTCAGCACTCACGGAACTGTCTTTATTTCCTTTGTTGTAGACGTTCCAACCTAACGCTTCAAACAAAGGCAATATGAAATCCTTCTTTGTTGATTCTTCATTGTATTTTTTGATTTCACCTGATTGTTTAATCTGATTATATTTTGTTATAAGTTCGGAGATTCTATCTTTGTTAATTTCATAACTCGCTTCGTTTTCCATTTGTATTTACCTCTAAATTTTTCTTTAATATTTCGTAGAATTGACTTTTTAACGGGTCAAAGTTTGGTTCATACTTGTACTTAAAGTGTCTAATATGTGCTATGTTAAATGGTATATCACCCTCATTTTGAGTTATTATTAGCACCTCTTTGTTTAGACAGCGAGCCAATCCAAGCTCATAGAAGACGTTTGGATTTTTTCCAGTTACATCGGCAATAATTAATAGCGAATTCTTAATTGAATCTAAAATTTGGTCTATCACTGTACCAACTTTCAAATTATCATCTGCTTTGGAACAACTAAAATTCAGAGACTTAACTACTGGCTCAATAACATTATAATAGATAGTCTGAAACTGGTCTTGAAAAGGCATAAGAACGAAAACGCTATTAGAATTTACTAACGGTTTTTCTTCTTTATCGGATTTCTTTACAATATCAAGGCCTTCGGAGACTTTAGACAATAGAAATTCTTGTTTTAGCTCTTTGATAAATTTATAAAGCAAGTCCTTTTTTTCTTGCTCACTTATCGGTTGGTCTGAAAGAGTCATAATCCAATCATAGACAAGTTGGGCTCTGCGTGATGTTATGCTATCATTTGGATGAGAAGTTGCTTTAAAAGAGAAAATCGCTTCTGCTATCCTGTTTATCCCATTTACATTGCTTCCGTACTTGAGCTTCTCTCCGATTTGAATTGCTGTTATCTCGTAAATTGTCATTCAATCTTCACCCTTGTCTTCTTATAAGGTTTAATCTCTTTGCCCTCTTTAATTTTCTTTTGCTGATACCATAATGTAGATTTGTTTATTCCTAGCTCTTTTCTCTTTTGAGGGTCAATGGACATAATCTTAGACCTTACCTCTTTATTGTCTACCCTTTCAATCCTCATTTCAGGGATGTTGAAATCCAATACCTTTGATTTTCCAGAGATGTAATTGCTCAGAGTCTTGACGTTCTCATAGAGGATGTTATCTAAAGTATGCTGCTTGTTTTTGAATTGATACCGTTTGTTGAAATTGCCCTTGATTTTCTCAATAAGAAGCTTAGCCGTTTTGGGTCTCAAACGGATGTGGTAATTCTCAGTAACGATAAAATTGCTTTTCTTTAGCTTCGTTTCTAGCAGTTCAATAACTGAATAATCTATGACATAACGAAACAGCTCTTGCAAATCGTAGACAAGAGGATGCTTAGACGGTGCTATTTCATGCAGATAACCTATAGAAGGGTCAAGACCTATCGAATTTATCGCCTTTCTTATCATTGATTCCAGAATGGCGTATCCATAGTTTAAAAGGGCATTTATCTCATCGGAAGCGTTCATATTCCGAGAATACGATAGATTTTTCCTCGTTTCGAAACGGAAATCTGGGGCTAAATCATTGAATATTTTAGACAAACAAGACCAGTAAATTGATGCCATGCGTCCCTCATAAATCATCGTATTGTTTATCGAAACGGAATCGTATCTTTTTGTTTCCTTTTCTATCGTTTCTGAATCGATATCGTAGAATCGAGATAGCTGTCTTAGCAATCCTATTGACGACTTGACCTTTTGTTTTACTATCTGATTTGCTGGACTGGAACTTTCTTCTCTTTTCCAGTACAGTTTTGGACTTGGTCGGCCGATGCAATTGAAGGAAGAAACACCACTTCTTGCAATTTAAGCAGAGACAATACCTTGTTGGCGTGTCCGTTTCAAGCTGTGTTAACCTGTTAAGACAAATTGGCACCAGGAAAAATTTTTGTCGTGACACCTAATCGCGAACTTGAGAAAAAATTGAGTTTTCTGAACAATGTTTATCAAATAAATTTTGAGGATTATTCCGTGAAATATGAAGATATTATTATTGAGAGAATCAAAGAACTAATATTTTCAAAAAAAGGTGAGGTGTTTATAGTTACCTCAGTAGGGTGATTTTTCACCTTGGAGGAACGAATAATATAAAAGTCGAAATAATGGGACACTTCATTGGAAGGGGGTACTAGATATGAGAATCAATATCAGGGAAGGCTACCACTATTCCAGAAAATCCTAGGGATATAATGGTGGTTGACAAATGCAGAGGTGAAGAAATATATGGAAAATATAAAACTGCAATTTTCACCTTCAACCGCATTGACTCTGTTGTTGATTCCACATTGAAGCAATCGAAATGCATTGTAAAGCTTGCAAACTTCAAGGAGAAAATCACTGACGGTGGTTACATTTTCACAGATTCGCAAAAAGGAATCATATTCAAATGAAGAAGAAAAATACATATAATATATAGAGGACATTACAATACAATAGCAATCGGAAACTATATTGATTATTTTTTTGATGATAACGGCGAATACGTATTATGAGTTCGAGAGCATTCAGGGACATCGATGATGTTCCGCTGAACTTCAATCATCTGAAAGTGTGGTTCACCTCAGGGATGGGTTTCTTCACCGATGCCTACGACCTATTCATCATAGGCATTGTGCTTATAATTCTTGAAGGCAGTTACAGCACGAGTTTCCATGTAACGGGTGGGAATGCCCTCGTTGGTGCAGGGCTTCTTGGTTCTTCAGCTATAATAGCAGCCATTTTCGGTCAGCTGATATGGGGAACTATAGCAGACAAATTCGGACGGAAAAAAATTTACGGACTCGAAGCGGGTTTACTGGCTGCGGGAGCCATTTTAAGCGCTTTTGCCTGGAATTACTGGTCTCTCTTCATATTCAGGTTTATACTCGGTTTTGGCATAGGAGGAGACTATCCCGTGAGTGCTACAATAATGAGTGAATATTCTAACACAAAAGACAGGGGAAAATTGATCGCCCTAGTATTTGCCAATCAGGGAATAGGCTCGGTTGCAGCAGTAGCCGTTGGTCTCGGCGCGGTAGCAGTATTGCCTGCTGAAATTGCCTGGAGATTTATGCTTGCTTTTGGAGCCATACCAGCACTTGCCGTGATATACATGAGGAGAAAACTACCAGAAACCCCAAGGTACGCAGCAATCGTTAAAAAAGATTCCCAGGGAGCCATGAAAGCAGCCGGGTTCATTAAATCAAATGCAAAGATTGATACCGGAGTTAACACAAATGTTTCGTCGGTATTCACATTTTTCAAGAATTACTGGAAAACACTGATTGTCACTGCAGGTTCATGGTTCTTGCTTGACATTGCATTTTACGGTACGGGAATATTCTCAGGCCCTATAACGGGATCCATAATCC
Organism: Thermoplasmata archaeon; assembly: GCA_021817415.1. Lineage (GTDB taxonomy): Archaea > Thermoplasmatota > Thermoplasmata > Thermoplasmatales > JAKAUZ01. Next base: position 11,308 of record JAKAUZ010000057.1, read on the forward strand.
CGGCTACCGACCTTTCATCCAAAATAGTTCTTGCAGGAATTCCGTTTATGGTAGGATTCTTCGGATACTTCTCAGCTGTTGCTTTGATGGACAAAGCAGGAAGAAGAACACTACAGGTAATAGGATTTGCAGCGATGGGAATACTTTACTTCCTTGTTTCATCGTTCATAATAGCTAAAGGCACAAAGATAACTGGATTTGTACTTCCTGTAGTGGTCATGTTCGCACTGTATTCACTGACATTCTTCTTCATAGATATGGGCCCGAATACTACCACATTCGTAGTTCCAGCGGAAGTTTATCCAGTGAAATTTAGAACCACAGGTCATGGCATATCTGCAGCAGCTGGTAAAACTGGCGCCGCAATTACAACATTCTTCTTCGTTTATCTGTTAGCCTCAATAGGCTTGAAAGAAGTACTTATGATGCTTGCAATTGTGTCATTTGTTGGAGCAGTGATTTCAATATTCCTGAAAGAAACAAAGAATGTACCGCTGGAAGAGGCAGCAGGTGAAAATATCTCTGTAGAGAAGACTGACAATGTGCTGGCATAATAATTTAATTCTTTTAATTAATATTCCTATATAATTCTTATAATTATCTTCGACCTAAATTATTACGCAATTTTTTATTATTTCTATTCAAGAGGAAAGACATTCTTCATATATATTAATGTGAAAGGGGATTTATTATTAGACCCCGTTTGTAAGCAGGTTAGTTGGAAAAAGGAATTTCAAAGATAGTGAACATAGCTCCCAGATAGGGGAAGGTATCTCCACTTTACCTTTTCCTTTCATACGTTTTACTTCTTGCAATTCATTTCTCGTAATCAACCAGAACTTTTAAGATTGCCCCATTTATGATTGTTGCCATATCATTATTCCATTAATGTCTGCAGCGAACCTATCATCGGAATTGTGATTGAAAAGAATGATTTTAAAAGGATGAAAATGCAGAGTAGTCTACAACCAAGGTCTAAGGAAATATACTGTGAAAAACCTGCAAAAACACTAATGAATAGACTTGCAATGCTTGCCTCTGCAATCACGAGGATAAAACCTTGATTAGCTTCCTCAAGGATCTCAATAATCAATCCTAAAGGGCACTCACGGAGATACTGGATGACACGGATATCTCTGTCCATCAATTGTATTCGAGCATTGAAAAGGTCAAGGAATTAAAACTGGTCAAAACAAAGATAGACAGCAAAAAATATCCGCCCAGAGATCTCGCATCACCGACAAAAAAGGGGGCCATAATAGCAGAGAAGGATGAAGATATAATAAGAACCATAGGTGATAGTTCTGGTTAAATAATCCCGTTTCATCAAGTATTAATGAAGCTGACCAAGATTGCCACACTCCCACTGGTTACGATAATCATCGCAACGGTAATGGTAATGGGAAGCGTCATGGTTGGTTACTACTTCAATGCATCAGTGGGGTCTGTAGGTCCCTCAGTTTATCTCGGAGACGGCACGGATTACCCGAACTACAACAATTCCGGCTTATTTCAGGCCTATGAATATGGGAACCCGTTAAACGTGGTCAACAACACAACAATCTACTTCAATGAAACCCTGTTCTATCTCTTTGGCCTGAATAACACGCTCCTCGATGCGCTACGGATAAACAACACGCTGAACTCCAAGGTGAATCTATGGATTAACGGCACCCTGCCTAATTCAATCACAATGTACTACAGCTATAACAAGAAACTCGGTACAGGGTGGACGAGCGGGCAGAAGATAACCCTCAGGAAAAATAAGGACCTGAACGTGAGCTTCGTTGTTGCTCCCCTGGCGAGCGGGACGGGACAGCTTACGTTCACATATGATGTAGACGGTGCGATAATCATAGTCTATACCTATAATATATCTGCAAATATACTGTAGATCAGGTGCTGCCTTTCCATGAGCGTTTTTTCCCTGTCGCATCCAGCCCTTGAGGCGTCATAACTCATCTTCTCATCCATGTGCTCACCAGAGTCTCCATCCCTCCTAAAATCGAAAAATGAAATATTTTTGGACTATTTTTACCAACATTGGTTGCCATTGCGCATGGATGAATGACACCTTCGAAGCTGCGTGCAGTCTGGAGGAGGCAAACATTAAAATAATCCTTATGTCATGAAATTACACTGCATGGAAATGAATATCGGCACTTCATCCCCAGAACTCCACTACGATCATGAGATTATATTTTCAAGAGATTCACAGGTCGGTCCTGGCATGAGCGGCAGGGAGAGCAGTTCCTTCCCCGTATTCTACGATCACCTGAAGAAAACGTTCTACCTGAGCATCAGCGATCAGGACAGGGAATATTACAACCTGATCAAGAATGCACCAAAGGAATCCATAATCACCAGCAGGATTGGCCCCGAATTCTTCGAGTACTCCAACGTAAGACTTGAGAATGTGAAGCGCCTTGTCACTGACCTGAACGGCATCGGCGGCGTTAAGGGTGATGCCTTCTCCCTCTGTCGCGGGAGGAAGGAGTACTGGAGGTTCCTCTTTCCCAGGGAGAAACTTGCTGATGTCTCAGATTTCGTCCTGGATGCAATGGACGAACGGTCCAGGATGGGACAGCCCTTCTCGCTGGGCATAGAGTACCTCGGAAGACCCCATTCCCTCTCATGGTACCTCAGGGAGTACGGCTATGCCAGGAAGGTGGTCTCGGTGGAGATCTTGGAGGTGCTGAGTGATGAATACCTGGGGAATGCGCCGCACTACAACAGCCCCTTCCACTTCGATCTCAAGACTCCCGATTTCGGTGACGGGACGGTCAGGTACATCAGGTTCTCCGGCAAGACCTGTGAGTCTGGGGGCTATATAACCGACCAGCTCCTGATAAGGGACGGGAAAGAGGTTGTGACGGAGGACGTGAGGAAAGGGCCAGTGGTCAGCGGATACTTCGATTTCAAGAATAGTGTATTCGTCCCTACGCTGTGGTATTCCTGCGATTATGATGGAAGGGAATCTGTCGGGACGTACATACTTGACCGCATATACCTGGACAGGCTGCTCAGGAGGATCAAGGAGATCAACGACTCCAGCAGGGGTCTTGTGAATCTTGTGGTGAGTGGAGTGGAGACATTCTACGAACCGTAGGAATAAGCCGGCTGGTGGATGCTGTGGTCGTACCTGCAAATGTTTCTGGAGAGCCGGTCGTCGTTTCAGGTCAATCAATTTAAACTGCACTAAACATCTTTATACCTTGAATTCAATATTTGAATGTGCGGATTTCCGAAATTGACAAAAAACTTGACATGCGACTTGTACTCAGGCTCCGCCAGGAAAATGAGTTATTCAATTTCACCAGGGGCATAGATAGAACAATCCCCGCATTCATATTCTCGTCAGAAGACAGGACATATCTAACTGCATTCTTCGATAGGTCAATATCAGGTCTTGAAAGGTCAGGTTCTCTCAGGAGCCTTAACCCTGAGATTACCGAAAAATACACTGTCATCACATCAAGGATAAACAACGTGGAGAGCATGAAGATAGTCAATGAGCTGCTGTCCGGGGAATCTGTTACTCTGAACAGGGTGGACATAACCAGGGGCTTCATCAACGTCTATACAAGATTCCACTCCAGCATGCTTGATGGCGTATCGGAGACCCTCTCAAGGTATGTTACCCAGAACGGTGATTCAAGGATAGAATGGCTGGGTCCATCCCCAGGAATAAGGTGGATATTGGAACTCATAAACAGGGAGTACCCGCTCTCCGTCATCACTTACACTGTCCCGTTGTCGGAGGGCGATCTTGCTCTCTCTGAAGGGCGGGAGGGGAAGAAAGCCCTGCTGGAAGTGAAGAGCGACGTCATCAGGAACAGTGGGTTCCCGTGCATACTTTATTCAACATGGGATAAGGGGATAGTCCATCCCACCATACATCCAGTCTCCCAGAGGGACGGAATATATGAGGTGGACCTGAAGAACAGCTTCCTGCTTGAGGTGGCAGATGAAGCAAACAGGAAGCACATCATAAGAACAAAGAAGTTCGTCAGGGTGTTAGGGGAAAGGATGGAGGTGACCGTATTCCTCCCAAGCATACAGAGACAGGAGTACTACTCAATACTCTACGCGATCGCAAGGAAGGAGAACAACAGGCTGACGGTCAAGTACCTGTTCGACTATGTGCCCGACGCATTGGATTTCCTGTAGCCACATCTCCAGAATGGTGATTTGCACTTCTCCCAAGTACCACTATCAGCATCTCTGGGAAAAAATGATCCGCTGCTTTCTGGGATGATCGTGTAGCTGGGACCTGAGAAGAAGAGGCCCGACAGAAGGAAATACCCTCCTGGAAATCTTGCATTCTTGACACCAAATGGAAAGGGGGTGGCAGTGAATGTCAATGAGATAATGAGGAATCTTGGCCTTCCTGGAGACTAGAGATATTTCATCATCGTTATAGCCGCTTCATGATATCCCATCTTCACATAGAGATTTCTCGCTATTGCATTGAACCCGAACACGTTGAGTGATATTCTCTCTGCCCCTTCCTCTTTCACGAATTCTTCCAATCTTGCCATCGCATCCCTTCCATATCCCTTACCCCTGTAATTCTCGTCGATGACTATGTCCCAGAGATACGCCTCCCTCACCCCCCTTTCCCTTATCTCGAACCATATGGATCCAATCGTTTCTTCATCATCCACTATGTGCATCAGGTGATGCCCGGGTGTATCGATTCCGTTTGGAAGGAACTTCTTCACCTGTTCCTCTGCCTTCTCATGGGAAATATCCTTTTCGATGAGACCCGCTCTTCCCATGTCACTTTTCCATGAATCTATCGAGTACTTCCAGTAAGCTGAAAAGTCATCCTTGGCCATGGGTTTAAACTCTACCATTGGGACTCTATCTGGGTAGTCAATATAGAGTTTCTCGGGGCGGATGAGAGTGTTCATGGTGGAGCAGTAACCCAGGAGCATGGCCTCTTAAACCCGGAATGTTAAGAAGTCCCCTGAGAAATTGGATAAACTAATATTGGATACTGGACTGATCCTGTAGTGTACTTTTAGCATTGCTTGATCATGTAGTTGTCTATCCTCCGGGAAATTAAGGAATTCCTGCCCTTCAGAGACCCCTCCTAAACCTTTTAGGGGCATGATCTTCTTCCGATTTGAATCGCTTCTATAAAAAAATCTTTAACTAAAGTCGCATAATCTTCGGGCCACTGATCATCCAGCCACCACTTTGCGCCTCTCGAGTCAGTGTGAACTGAGTAAAAGTAATCTCTCTGATTTTTTGAAGAACTTTTCTTATCTTCATCATATTTCGGTAATGAAATTTCAATTATCGTTTGCACTATTTTGAGATCACATGGATAATCTGTCGCATAACCAAAATTTCTTGCAAATCGTAAACGAGAGGGTACACTTCACCCACTATGTACTGCTCAAATACTCTTTAAAATCTTTCCTGGGTAATCACTGAATGCCTATTCCTTTCTATTTATTCTACCCACTATAATTATGGAGGATATAGATTAAGATGGAAAAGTGCTTACACTTTCATTGATTATTATATCCGATCTAATTGGCACAATGTCATTCACCCTTTGCCGGATCTATTCGTTCCTATAGTGAAATTCCACCGTCGACTACTATATTTGCTCCAGTTATGTACGAAGCGCTGGATGATAGCAGGAAACACGCTGCCTCTGCAATTTCCTCAGATTTTCCCCACCTTTTGAGTATCGTTTTCTTTTCGACCTTGCTCTTGAACTCACTGTCACCCCATCCATCCCTGTTCATATCCGTCATTATGAATCCTGGCGAGACCGAATTTACCCTGACATCTGGACCAAGTGATTTTGCAAGTGATCTTGTCAAGTGAATGATTGCAGCTTTGCTTGACTGGTATGCAAACCCATACTTATCAGATACGAAGCCGAGAACTGACGAGATGTTCACGACAGATGATCCCTTGGATGTCTTCAGTTGCTTTGCAAGGGCCCTGGTCAAGAATAGGACAGGATTGATGTTTGTTGCCATAACTTTCTGCCATGATTCATATGAGATTTCCTCAAGTGTTTCCCCTTCATATATTCCTGAATTGTTCACCAGGCCGTCAAGATGCCCATATGTTCCAGAGCAGTACTCAGCCAGTGCTGTTATCCCTTCCATCGTAGAGAGGTCTGCCTTGAAAATAGATGCACCTGCCCCAATGGAAGTGCACTCTCTTAAAGTCTTCCTTGCAGATTCCTCATCATTACGGTAATTTATCAGTATATTGCCTCCTTGCTCTGCAAGTTTGAGTGCAATGCTTCTGCCTATTCCCCTGCCACCCCCTGTCACGAGATAGTTCTTTCCCTTGAAGTCGTTGCCTTTCATACGTGTTGATGGTCTTTGTCTATTAATTATTTGCATCGCTTGTTGCAGCACCTTTCACTGCCATTACCTCATATTTGGTATTTCTATTGCCTTAGTGATTTCAACAATTGTTAATTCTGGAGATATGGCCTATCCATTAAATACTCATGATAATGCAATGGTTACTGAAACCAAATCCACCGCACTATCAAATTCTGTAATCCGTTCTAGAATATTACTGTTCAATCAATCTATTAAACGGAATACCCCCAAAATACCGAAAAGCAAGTCAAATAAAATTTAATTCAGCGTATCTACTAAAGGTCTGTCAAAGCCAAAATTTAGCTAGCCATATAATCTTCCAGATTCAGACAACTCGGCCAATTCGAATCCTGGTTCAAAAATAGACCTTTTAGTTAGATGCATGTTTATCCTAACAACTTACACCCTTTCGAGTCGGTACTGATTGTAGAGATTATTTCTATCAACTTAAAAATGATAATCTACTGCAGTTTTGGCAGAATTTAATAAATATTAAAATAAAATATATGTGGAACAGGAGCCCTAATAAATTCCAGCAAGGTTGTTCATAATCGTCTGGGAAACCGCGGGATACTCATTGTAAGCGACACCTGAATATGTCAGCCAGTCAAGCGAAGAGACGTGCAATACTGGGAAGACGTAATAGTAATTGTATATTATGTCGGAAGCTGACGCATCTGAGACGACCCCATCGTTTCCTCCGGAGAAGAATAGATAACCCCACCAGGGATCATAATTTCCAGCGTACAATACCAGTACCGCTGAAGGATAATTCAAAGAAATATTGTACTGGTTATTCTGGAGGTTGGTCAGGAATGACGACCCTGTTTGCATTTCCGATGCCTGGTACCCCGTGATGAAACCAAGATAACTTGCCAGCTGTGCAAATGGTGATCCGTCAAATGGAGACTCGATGCTGATAACATTTTCTAAGTTTATCGGAAGCCTATAATTTTCAAGCATGTACATTGTCACTAGACCCCCCATGCTGTGCCCGATGATATCTGCATTAATGTTCTGCCCCTTGAATACTGTGTTGAGTGCGTATGCAAATTCTCCAGCGATGCTCTCAATGGGAGTGTTGTGGTTACCGACAAAATTTGGATCCTGAAAAGTATAACCATTGCTGAAATATATTGTGAACGTTCCATAATATGAGACCACTCCCACGATATATCCCGCATTTACCAATTCCTGATAAATGTCAGTGCCTGATTGCCATCCTGAAAATGCATTGGTTGACCCCGTGAAACTGTATCCATGGACCAGGAAAACATAAGTGTCAGATGAACCATGGGCCAGAGGAACGAAAAGAAATGCAGAAAGTAAAAGCAGAGCGGTCAGCAAAATAACCGGATAAGATTTATTACCCATGGATTATAACATTATAATACATCTATATTATATTTTCTCTATTGTCTGCCTGCAAATTTAAATTAAAAGTAATTTGCCTTTTCTATAGCTATAGTTATTGAATTAGAAAACATAAGTATTTACAAACAATATTGGATACGATTAGAGAGACATGATTCCCTTCATACGTAGAATGTGGTTTAGAAATCGTATATGCATAGACTTTGGGTTTATCAAGAGGTGATTTCACAGAGTTCTGGATGTATATTTTGATTGCCACCTCGAGTAGAGGGAGAAGTTCAACAGTACGTATCCCTGAATTCATACACACTCCGTGGCACACCCAGAATTTTGTCATGAAATCCCTGATCCCTCTGAACAGGTAATTGAATTCACTCAAGTATGTTTCAAATATTTCCTCTTTTCTTATGCCATTGACCTCTGTCTCCCCGACCGACTGGACCGTCATAATATAGAGATAGCCCAGTTGCAAGTTGGAAACATCTTCCTGAAATGACTCCTGAAACTTTTCAACCGGAGAATCTATGGCAGCAGTTATGGAAATATGTATAATTGAATGGAAGCTCCCAGTCCGTGAATTCAATCGCAATGGAATTTAGAGAACTTTTTGTGCGCCCATCCCTGAAAATATTGTGCAATTATAAATAGGACTGTTTTCATATACTCTATCGTGCAATTTTCTCCACCGAATGACGATGCCTCATCACCCTTTCTCAATACCAGCTACTTTGACAGGCAACTTATATTCTCAATTAATATGGATTCGCACGACCCCAACCTCAGGGAATTACTGAGTAAGGGGATTGGCAGGTATGAACCTGTAAAGGGGAGGGCATTCTTTTTCGTTCAGAAGAGGGATCAGAATTATCCTGAAATGAAGATCAAGATCAACAGGATGGGGTACAAAGTGAGGGAATTGGAGGATATCCTCTGGTTCAGGGTTGGTATTCCATCGTTCACAAATGAGGCAGTAGTAAAGGAACTTGAAGGAAAACCATTTGCCAAAATGGATGGGGTCACCATCTATCCTTTTACGGTTTATTCTGGAGGAAGACTCTACTACGCTGTGCAATACAGAAATGATGCTGAGGTGGAGGTTTCAGAAAGAGTACTCTCAAGCATATCTGCCTACGAGAAGGTTTTTGGGCACGACTCCTTTAGAGTAGAGAGTATTTCCAGACCTCAGGAAATACGGGAAATTTTGGCCAGACTTGGAATTGACTCCCCGCTGACTGAGATCACATTATCAGTGGAGAGAAGATCATCCCCGCCCTCTCCCTACCTAAGGGAACACTCGGGGAGTAAGACTTTCAAGTGGCCTTTCAGAAACAATGGAGTGATCTCTCTTGAGACTTTCGAAGAAATATTAGATTACGCCGAGATACCGGAGTCTGCCCTGATTGAATTCTATGAATCTTTTATAAAACGATTCGTGGCATCCCTCTACTTCGACGGGACTGCAACGAGGGATAGGGTGGTCTTCAAGGTAATCGTGGAGGCAAGTCTATCGGCGAATGCATTTTCTTTACTTAGTATCTCTGTCAGAAATTCCGGCAAAGTCATACTTGAAAGAGTGAGGAGGCTATGACAGCCTTCGCACTTTTTTCCGGGCAAATACAAAGCAATTGAGTAGCAAATGTTGTCTGGCTTGCTGTAATGATGAATTCTGTGAGATTAAACAGAAAGTAATGTGTTTTTAAGATGTGATTCTGAAATGTGCAAAATACACCGAGTTAAGAACCAATCAGGTGGGTCTTCATTGAGTGAACTTGATTCAGTTTGTACTGATTTGGCTGGAAGTTAATTTGCATGCAGTTGAATGCAAAAGATTCGCCTTTGCCCCCTAACATTGTGGATGGAATGACAACTTTTCACTACGTACCCTGATGGCAAGGATGATTTAGGTGGCATCTAAACAACAATTGTTCTTACCTGCGTGAATTTCTCAAACAATAACATTAAATATTCCGCAAAGTTAAGATTACATGGGCGGTTCTGAGCAGCACGCCAAAAGAAACGGATACATGGATTCAATTATAAAACTGATCATGTACATTGCACTTTTCATAATTATTTCGGCTGTGTTGCAGATCCTGATCACGGTCTTTCTACCCCGCCTGGGAATCTTCATTTTGCAGTACTACATATACATCAACGTCTCTCTGACACTGATACTTGGGTTCCTCATAGTGAGGGCTTTCTCAGACGTCATATTTCAGTTTCTGAGATTGAAATATCCCGTTGATGTTGCAAGGGCATTTAGAAACGTTTTCCTCGTTATAGGAATAGGGGCGTTAATAACGGTCATAGCGGGTGAAGTGGGAGGGGGCCTGGCCGGCGTTTCCGTAGGAGGATTTCTTGGAATAGTCATAGGTTTCGCAATGCAACAACCACTGGGGCAGGTTGTGGCTGGCCTCTTCCTTTTAGTTTCCAGACCTTTTAAGATAACTGACTACGTCACGATACTGGGAGATACGGGAACCGTCATTGAGTTAGGCATTCTATTCACTGAAGTGATGAAGGACGATAATACAAAAGTCGTAATACCAAACAATCTTATAATGAGCAACAAGGTTTACATCGTTCCAAAACCTGCACCTGCAAAGCAATGATAATTTCCATTTTTTACCTTATTTTCCGTCAAGATTTTTTAACCTAAATCAGTAATTTTTAAAGAGAATTCAGTGAAATGGGAAAGCTGAAATTTAAGATTTCGCCTCTGTTTTATTAACACGGGGCTCTAAATCGGGAGATTCTTCCAGTCTATCAGGTCCCTATCGTCTGGTGTTCTGATCTCGAGTGAACTGAGAATTTCAGTGAACAGGAGATCTTCAACCTCTATCCTGTCATCCTTGATGTAAAAGGGCTTGTTTAATATGGCACTGATCATCCCCAGACCAAATGCGCGTTTTGATCTCTCCTCATTTGAAGATATTTCCTTTATCTGACTGGAAAATTTCTTGTCCAGTTCCATTGTTTTGAAATCTTCAAGAAAATCTTTCACTGTCTTTTCAATCCTTTCGTTATGTTCTTTTGCCAGCAATATCCTGACCTTGTAAGAAGGTTTGAAATTTATATGTTCTCCATCAGTCTCGAACCAGTTAACTGCATCCTTTTCGAATATCACCGACGCGAGCGCTTCAGCAACCTTCTTGGGCTCACTGAAATCCAATCCCTCCGTAAGATTGTATATAACCCTAGTTCCATCCTGCGAGAGCCTCCTAGATGCTGAAATAGTTGAGACGAGTTCATCATAAGCAGCCATGAAAGACGAGGCCAAATGAGAATATATAACTTGTTCATGTCGAGAAATAACTGCTTGCACATCTTGGACGATCATTGCCTAATTTTTCCAAGGAAATGCTTCACTAATCAGGTACGAATTATTGCAGGTTTCCTCCTGAATCCTGGGAAGACCCATGAAAAGAATTAATAACGTATTAAATAATTGATTGAATGGCAAGATATGTTGCAGATGGACCAGCTAAAAAAAATAAGGATTTACATCTTTATGTTCTTTGGGGTTATCTGGGTCCAATTCTGGCTGGGCATTACCATCAACTCAGAATCTAATATTTTCCCACCGGGGGGAACAATCTCAGGGCTGGCCCTATCTTCTTATTACACAGCCAGATCAATACCAATAATAGCTCACATGGCTATCGGCATCCTGCTCCTCCTGATATCAATCAGGGTATTTCTTCTCTCTATGGAAGGCGGATTTTATGCGTTAAGAATTGCCTCTGCTTCGGGCCTTGCATGCGTTGCCATTGCCATAATAGGAGGAACTGTTTATCTTTTTGTCGGACAGGAACTAGTCTATAATATTGCGATGACCATGGCAGCTCTCACTTCGGTCTTAATTTATTCGGTTGCTATCTACTACACAGGAGTTCTCGAAATTGCTAACGACTCTACAAGGATATGAGCGCCATATTGATGGTCAGATCACTCCATTCTTTCAAATGTTCTGTCCCCGTTCTGTCTTTTCAGCATCCACCCGGGGTACATTTCCCTCTGTCCAGAGACCTTATCAAGTCTGCCTATTTGCTCCTTCGTAAGAACTACGTTCATTGATTCCAGGTTCTCGCGGAGTTGTTCAAGCGTCCTCGCTCCTATGATTGGTACTGCTCCTTTTTCAACAAGCCACGAAAGCGCCACCTGCGATGGTTTGGATCCCTGCTCCTGGGCAACCTCTTTTAGCTCCTCCACCACGTCCCATCCCCTGCCTTCATCGAAATATGGAAAATAGATTCCTCTGTCACCCATCCTTGTTCCCTCCTTGGGCCTCTCATCTCTTGAGTATTTTCCTGTCAGTATACCCCCATGAAGAGGGCTCCACGACAGCAAGGTCATCCCTGAATATTTCAGGAAAGGTAGCACTTCCTGTTCCACATCCCTGTTAAGCAGACTGTAATTCATTTGAGCACTCTCATAAGGAGCATACCCCCTTTCCTTTGTAGCAGTCTGGAATAGGGCAATCTGCCATGCTGAAAAATTGGAGATACCCGGATAGATTACCTTCCCCTGCTGCACAAACATCTCCATCGTATTCAGTATCTCATCAATATTTCCCGCAAAATCCCACCCATGATATTGATATATGTCAATTCTGTCAGTCCCGAGTCTTTCTAGACTCTTATTTATTGCAACAGACATATGGTGTCTTGAAAGACCGGTCTCATTTATTCCTTTACCCATCCTCCCCCTGACTTTGGTCGCTATCATTACCTGATCCCTATATGGAGCCAGCGATTTTCCAAGAATTTGTTCAGACTCTCCATCATCGTAGACATCTGCCGTGTCGTAGATATTGATTCCCTGATCGAAACATTCCTTGACCATTTTATCTGACGTTTCCTGGCTCAGGCCACCCAGTTTCCATCTGTTCCCTTCACCGAAGGTCATTGCACCAAATGCTAGGGCAGATGAAAATGTGCCCGTATTTCCATACTTCCTGTATTTCATGACCTTTGCATTGAAAGCGGTATATTTGTTTTTTCTATTATTCTAAAGAAAATTAATAAATTAAAAAAAAGAGCTTAGCTTTCCAGTATCGCCCTGTATGCCTTATAGGAACTCCAGAGGTCAATCTTGCTTACGAGCTCGAAAGGTGAATGCATACTCATCAGCCCGGGCCCCATATCAATAACGCTGAAGCCATAAGATGAGAGGTATCTTGCGACAGTTCCTCCGCCTCCCTCATCGACCTTCCCCAGGAGCCCGAACTGGTAGATGACCCTCTTCTCATCAAGAACTTTCCTTATTTCTGCTATGAGTTCTGCCTGTGCCTCACTTGCAGAATATTTACCCCCGCTACCTGTATATTTCATTATCAGGATCCCGTTGCCTGCCTTCCCAGCATTGTTGAGGTCGTGCACGTTCTTGAACAGTGGATTGACGACTGCCCCCACATCCGCACTTATGACCTTTGATCTTTGCATCAGTTCGAGGAGGTTTCCGTATGTGTACTTCGCTCCAATTCTTTCCAGCAGCGTGACAAGAACGAATTCAAGGAAATTTGATTGGGCACCAACATTGCCATCGCTTCCAATTTCTTCCTTGTCGAAAAGGATGACTATGGAGTTGCCAGTTGGTTTAGAATCCAGTAGGGCCATCGTGGTGGAATATGCACATATTTTGTCGTCCTGTCCATATGCGCCAATAAGAGCCCTATCGAACCCAACGTCTCTTGGCCCTTCGGCCGGTACCACCTCCAGATCGGCAGAATAGAAATCGTCCTCTTCCATACCATACCTGTCCTTAAGGATTGAAAGGAGTTGTTTTTTGAAGGGTTCTTCTTTTCCATCCTTTTCAGGGATGTGTGATACCAGAATTTCCATCTTTTCCCCCTCAAATCCCTCCAGCAGTTTCTTATCACCCTGTTCCTTCTTTGAAAGATGTGGCAGCAGATCCGGTATGGAGAATACAGGGTCTCCCATATTATCGCCTATCTTCACCTCTACTTTTCTTCCATCCTTTGTCACTATGATTCCGTGAAGTGACAGTGGACGACTGAACCATTGGTACTTCTTTATTCCTCCATAATAGTGCGTCTTCATCAAGACGAAATGAGAATCCTTATCTTCCTCAAGAGGAGATGGTTTCACGTCCAGTCTGGGGGAATCCATGTGCGCTGCGAGTATTCTGAATTCCGAAAGAGGGCTTGATGTCAGATTGATCAGTGCAATCGCCTTCCCATTCTTTATGATGTAATACTTCCCTCCCGCTTCAATGGTTTCAGGCATATCTTTGTACCCTCTGGTCTCTGCTATTGATCTGAAAAATTTCACTGCCTCCCTTTCAGTTCTGACCTCGTTTATAAAGCTCTTGTACTGTTCTGAGAAGGCCATTATCTCCCTTTTTTCAGCCTCATTCACCAGGTTCCATCCAATGTTATCTTTAGACATCAACTCACATCTGTCAGAGACATTCAATACAAAAATGTTTTCGAGGTAAATTGTCTGTGGAGTTCACTCCTTAGTCGAGTCTGAAAGATTGATCCAGTATACTGACATGTAAATATTTACAAGGGTAAAACTTAATAATTTGTTTCATTTAAGAACTCAGATTTAACCTGGTGTGTGCATAATATGAAAATCTGCCCGGTATGCGGTTTCCAGAACTCAGACGATTCAACATTCTGCAGTAAATGTGGTTCTCTTCTCGATCAATCAAGTGCCAGTGTCGAAAGGATAAAGTCTCAGCAGAATAATGGCAATTTCGATCCGACATTAAAGGATGGCCTTTATTCCTTAAGAGGAGCCCTATACATGTTATTTCTTGGAACGATACTAACGCTGATCGTAGTCGGACTGATTCTACTGTTGATCGGTTTGGTAAGATTGATCAATGCAAGTGAAAAGATGGGTGGGTTGAATATAAAGGCTGCAGAATCTTTCAAAAAAGTTAGGAAGTGGGTTATAATCAGCTTAATAACAGGCATAGTGGGAATTTTTGTCGGAACGATTTCGGTAATCTACCTCTTGGGGTATACGTTACGTTCCTTGAACCTTTTTGGGTCCGCGCAGAGTTCATCAGTCGTGCTTGATGGGAAAGTTGCAATTGTCGTACTGGCCATATACTCCTTTATAAATCTCGCGGTGATCATAAAGACCCTTTTATATCTGAATGATGCTTTCGTTGCCCTGGGAAACGAACTGTCATTAATAGACCTTGTAAATGCTGGAAAATATCTGAAATACTACATAATTGCGATCGTTATTTCCACCATATCAAGCCTAGCAAATCTGTCAGTGAATGCAATATTATCTACCACGCCTAATGTGCCCAACTATCTCTATCAACTTTCGTTAGTGACAGGTCTGCTACTTGTGGTGGACATAGTTGCATTCGTAATATTACTCCTGGCCCTGTACACCGGGTACTCCGGCATAGACAGTTATTTTTACAGGCATACCCAGAATTTCTGAACATTTTGTCTTTTGTATGATGATGATAGGTTTACCTCAACCCCCTCCTTTCAAGACGGACAAAAAGTCTAATAGAATCTTAGCTCGTCTGGTTGATGACCTCGAAGAATTCACGCACTGGTATCCTTTCAATCTTCCTCCCAGCTTCAAGTATCTCATTAGCCTTTTCCCTTGAACCTAGAATCCTTTCACCTTTATTTAGCAGGTCTTCCCAGGAATAAGGATTCTTGAAGTGCCCCTTTGGGAAGAGGACCTCGCTTTCGTATCTGCCTCCGCTGGTGATGACAGTAATCTTGACTGGAAGATATTCTGGGTACATTTTATCGTATTCCTGTTTAACTTTCACGTTCATTATGTCTATCAGTCTATGAATGTTAGAATCCTTCAGGTACTGATCGCCGAATGAACTCAGGTCGGGCTCTCCGTGGAGGAAGGTATAAGCAATGATATAAGGCATGCTGTGATCCGCAGTCTCCTTGGTCTTTGGCCTGAGTTTCTCTGGGTCCTTCACTATGATCTTGTGAGCAACAGAAAACGTATCCACATTGATTTCCTTTATTTGTTCCTCTCCTATCTGCTTCCTGAGATTCAATGCTGATTCCACTGCGCTCATTGCGTGGTATTCAACAGGGAAATTCTTTATCATGGTCTTGAGTATGAGATTTCTTGAAAAATCAAGGGTGAATTCGCCAGAAACCTGCCTGAAGAATCCCATCTCTCCCTCAAATATCGGGCTTGGCCCTGAAAAACCGTTGCCTGCCAGCATGGATGCAAAAACGCTATTCCTGGATGCATTTGCTGCAGTGCACCCCTTCCACATGCTTAGTTCCCCTGCCCTCGTCTGCCTCAGGCTAATGTTGTTGTTTATCGCAAGATTCAAAGTGTGCACAAATCTGTCCCTTTCGTATCCGTTCAAGGTTGCAAGGCCGGCTGCAACTGATATCGATATGTATGTAACATGATCCCACCCCCTGTCCCTTATAGAGACTGCATCTGATAATGCACCGACTACCTGGTAGGCAACAGCAATCGACTTGAGTATTGATTCCCCACTGGATTCGTTAGCATAAGCATAGGCCAGTATTGGAGGTATGTTGTCAGATGGATGCAGTGCCTCCTTCGAGAGGTATGTATCGTTGTAATCGAGATATCTGGTCATGCTGCCATTTATGAATGACGATACATCTATTGCTGCCTTCCTATTCGTGAAATAGATGGGAGCATTCAATTTCCCCCTACTTGGAAGAAGTGATTTCATGGCGATCTTCAGCGGTTCCGCATTTCTTGCGCCATATGAAACAAATATTGAGTCGACAATTCTTTTCTTTATTTCCTCAGAAGTCTTGCCGTCAATGGGGGAAGAAGCCACCTTTGCTGCATAATCATAAATCGTTTCAGCCAGTGTCATGGTTGCACCTTCCTCGTTATAATCTGCGACTAAAAATCTTTTTCCAGATTTTTGCACCCCTAATTCATAAATGGAAAAATATCAATACTTTCTTTACTCTTAGAGTCATGAGGCGATGACAGTGAAATGGATCACGCGTGAAAGGGCTATGGTTGATAGGATTGCGTGCCCATGGCTCATTTCCAGGTTTATCGACAAGGAACCCGAATTTCATTTTGCACCAAGGGAGAGGGTGTTGGAAATTGCAAGGGAGGAGAACATGATACCATTTGACACTCCTGGGGCGGAACTTTACCATTTCGAGGATGGAGGGAAGGAGTATGTGTCCTTCGATTCCATCATGAGGAAGTACAGGCTGAATGATCCTGCTCTCCTGGAACTAGCAAGAATAGTGAGAGGAGCAGATGCATCGATTCCCGATGCACCTCCGGAATCTCCTGGACTGGAGGCTGCGGCTAACGGATTCAGGTCCATAGCAAAGGATGATTTTGAGAACATGAGATTGCAGTTTCCGCTCTACGATGCGCTTTATGCCTACTGCAAGAAGAAGGTTTCTGGTGAAAAGGTGCTTGTTCACTCCAGAAAGTGAAGTGATGGGCCTGCTAACTGAGGCAGGCAATAGACCTAGATGGAAGGAAGGTGTGGAGGGTTGAGCTTTCCTTCCCTTCTTGGCCAGTCTAAAATCATAAAGAGTTTAGCAGCTGTGTTGTCTCGTTTACAGCCTTTTCAATGTCCTTGTATTTCACCCTGATTTTATCTGCCATTTCCTGAGGGACATCCTTTATGTTCAGGATATTCAGGAGGTGTTGAAGCTCACTGTCCATGAGAATTGTCAAAACCCTCAGTTTGGCGTAGTTCTCCTTTTTTATGGACCTGCTCTTCTTCGAGACAAGACATGAAAAGTGTATGGCTCCCTCTTTCGTGAATGTAAATTTTTCTCCGGTAACAACTGTATTCCCGCATTCAAAACACCTGAATTCTGCCATGTTCAATGATTATCAAATGGTTAAAAACTTATCTTATTTGCATGAGCTTAAAGTTACTTAAGTAGAAATGTAAAAATCCATAAGCTATAAAAATAAGCCCCAGAACTCACTGGATGATTTCTTTCCCCGAAGCTCTCTGTTTCAGGTCACATGAAATATAAGACAATGTCAAATAAATAAATAGAGAATGTGATGTTTAAGCTGTGACCACCACGTAAGGTGTCCGTGCCATGTAAGAAACAGTCCCGCTGTTTGTGTCAAAATCTGTATTCCCACCGGTGTCGTACATGGTAACTTTTATTGAGGAGGTAGGATTCGCCCCGTTATAAATCTGATTTACCGCATTCATTGTCTGCAGGTTTCCCGAGACGTTTACTGCCATAACGAAAGATGTTGCAAGGTTGACGATAGAATCGACCCACCCACCCCATGAAACAATCTCCCCTATATCGGCCAGGATTGCTGCTGTCGCCCCACCTGGAAAAGCTGATGCAGCTGCAGCCATTATTGCGAATGTAAGACCTGCAGTAGCAATGCCTAAGGCTATCGCTCCCTCATCCTTTATTGTGTTAAGTATTGAGTTGAAGTTGGATGATGCCTGTACGTCGAAATAATTTACAGATGTGTTCTTTCCTGCATTTATGGTAAAGTTGTACGCAGGATTAGTATACTTATTGGAGAATGCATATGCTGCAGACTTTGCCCACTCCTCATCAAAAGTTGGATTCCCATAGGTAGTGTTGTTCCCCGTTTGGACACTGGAATATGAGAACCCCTCTGTAACGGTATTTGTCGTGTTGCTGTACTCAACCTTCAGGTTTGATACATTGGCCTTTCCAATGAGCTCGCAGTAAGTCCCATCCTGTGCATAGAAGTACTCAGTACCAAATGTCCAGGTCATGGTGGTGTTGGACAGGAAGATAGCATCATACATGCCGCTGTTGCCTGTGACTTGATAATTTGCAGTATCAAAAGACAGATTGGGAGTCTCATAGCCATTTGCGCTCGAAAGGAAGTTGCTGTTTGTCGAAGTGACTCCCCCGAACTCAAATTTCGCACTGAAGGAGGCAGATGTCCATGAAAGACCTAGTTCCTCATTGCCTGGTTCTTCGGTTGAATTTATAAGGTATACTGGGAACCATCCTTCCTCCTTATGTGGTTCTCCCCAGACAATCTGGGTATCTCCGGGCGGGCATGGTCCGGGACCTATGACACCAGGGGGAGGCATACCCGGAGAGGATGATGAGTTATTCAGGATAGGTACTGTTGTCAGGGGGTGAGTGGTATCAATTGTGAAATTGCTTATGAATACACGTGATGAAAGATTGGGGGAATATGGATTGAATGCTATGTTGTTGTAATATTCATACAGGTCTATGAAGGAACCGTTTATCCTGGTATAGGTCACTATGAGGCTCATGGTGGGTTCCCCTCCGTACTTGCCCTTCATGTATGTTTTCCATGCATTGGCAACAGTCGTGAAATTGGAACCTATTGATATGTTCTGGTTCCATTTCACTGATGCATCATATAGATTTATGGTCTCACCGTTGCCGTGTTCGGAGGGCATCCATACTGATACGTCTGCGGTGAGGTTGTCCCTCATAGGTGATAGGGAGGACCCATTATAGCTTCTAGCCAAAATATCTATGTATGGTCCCGGCAGTTGATGTGAATATTTTTTCTCAAATACTCCAGAATAAAAAGAAGCTGCAAATGCTGAGGACACAACAATGACTAAGACGATTGCAATAACAATAGTCTTCCCCATAAATCCCCATTGAGATTCTTATATATATATTGCACCAATATTTTTATGCACGGTCTGTGGATGCGATGGACTAGATC
>JAKAUZ010000053.1 GCA_021817415.1 Thermoplasmata archaeon
ATTCCTTGCTAGCAAACATTTATCGCTAGGGTGGGATTTTCTGTAGATGATTGGTGCCATATTCGCAGGAGGTTATGGAAAGAGACTGCAATCCATCAATCCGGATCTTCCTAAGGTTCTGCTTCCCCTTAGAGATAATTTTGTCATTCTAGACAAACAACTTTCAGATTACGAATCCGCAGGAATAGATGATGTTTTTCTTTTGACTGGCTACAAGGGAGATGCAATAGAGAGACGATATGGCAACGGGTGGAATCGACTAAAGCTTCATTATCTCAGGGAACGTGAGCCCATGGGGACATTATGGGCAGTTCGTAATCTCTTTTCAAATATTGATTCTGATCTAATGCTACGGAATGGCGATACGATCTGCAATCTTGATCTCAATAGATTCATAAGATTTTCACAGTCAAACGGAAAGGTTGCGAGCATGATGGTGGTAAGGATGAGAAGCCCATTTGGTATAGTTTCAATTGACAATGGTGCTGTGACAAGATTTGACGAGAAACCTTATCTTCCTTACTACGTCAACGGTGGCACATATTTCCTGAAGCGTGGAATCAAGCCTTTCCTGAAGAGGAATTATGCGGACAAGGGGATAGAAGGCTCAATATTCAAGGCACTGGCCAGGAGAGGAGAGATAGCTGCCTACAGGTACAGCGGTTTCTGGAAACCTGTAGACACAATCAAAGATTATGAGGAGATTCAGAAAATCTATTCTGAGAGAAGAGCGTGAAATATACTGGGTACTACTCACAAACCGAATTCGTGAGGTTGAGGTTTCACACCTGAAACGTAGAACCTCTATTCGATTGACCACTCTGATCTAGAAGCGTTCAATCAAATGCAGAGAAGAGTCAGAGTTATTTTATACTGCATATGGATTTCCTTCTGTGAAAGGCAAGAGAATTTTGGTAACGGGCGGGGCGGGATTCATAGGCAGCAATCTTGTAAATAGCCTTTACAAGGATAACGAAGTTGTTGTTCTTGACAATCTTCATACTGGCAAGAAGAGCAATATAAAGGGTGCAGTGGATGACGGAGTTGTATTCGTGAAAGGGGATTCCAAGAATGTCAGTAAGATGAAGGAGGATTTGGACTACATCTTCCACCTTGGCATCTATTCCGCGTCCCCTATGTACAGGAATAACCCTAATCTCGTGGCGGAAGTAGTCCACGGTATTACGAGCGTTCTGGAATATTGCAAGGAGCACAACACACCGCTGGTGTTCGCATCAACATCCTCAATATACAACGGCATACCGCCTCCGCACAAGGAGAGCGTTATTCCCGGCGTCATGGACTACTACACCGAGGCAAGAATAGCCTGTGAAAGAATGGGAGAACTGTATACGAGACTCCATGACGTGAACGTTTCAGCCATGAGGTTCTTTTCCATATACGGCTACAATGACATAGGGAAGGGGGTATATTCCAATCTCCTGACGCAATTCATGAATGCGATGATGCATAAAGAGAGACCTTTGATATACGGTGACGGAGAACAGCGCAGAGATTTCGTTTTTGTGTCGGATGTAGTGGATGCACTTCTGAAGGCTTCTGGGGCAAAGGGTTTCAACATATTCAATGTTGGAACTGGCAAGAGTTACTCCCTAAATGAAGCTGTTGAAAGGCTGCAGAAGATAACAAAGACGAATATCAAACCAAAATACATCAAGATGCCAGTCAAGAACTATGTCATGGTCACACAGGCCGATGTTTCAAAAGCGAAAAGGGAGATAGGATTTTCGGCCAAAGTCAGCCTCGACAAGGGGCTGAAACTTCTCTACTCCAGCATGGCGTCTAAGTAATAGCAAATCATGTGGATAATTGCTATGTGCACCTCCTGAATTATTGGGGTGAGGTCGGAATTAACATTGATGCACTGATCCACAGCATTCTTCAACTTTCCTCCATTCTTCCCCGTCAGGCCTAGAGTGAATGCACCTACTTCCCTCGCTTTTTTCATTGCACCTATGACATTCTGTGAGTTTCCAGATGTGCTTATTCCAACTACAAAGTCGTCCTTTGTGCATAAGCCCTCCAGCTGCCTTGAGAATACTTCAGCGTAGCTGTAATCGTTACCTATTGCAGTGAGAGAAGATGTGTTGGTTGTAAGTGCAACTGCTGGGAAAGGTCTCCTATCCTTCATGAACCTCCCTGATAATTCTGCGGTAAAGTGTTGTGCGTCGGCAGCCGATCCCCCATTACCGAACGTTATGAGCTTCCCTCCTCTTCTGAGACGCTCGTACAGAATTTTGGAAACATTCGCAATTTCCTGCACGTCTATGGACTTCCTTGCCTCAATTCCATCCTCAACATATTTTTTCAAATCACTTACGTCAATCCCCAACGAAAATCACCCTGCTCCCCGACTGACTGAACTTGAAATCTACCTTCCTTAGTCCCAGTTCCCTTGCAATCATTTCATGTTTCTCAGGTTCAGCTACGAGCAGAAGGAATCCACCCCCTCCTGCACCAACCAGTTTCCCTCCCTTTGCCCCCAACTTCAGTGACATCTCATACTTCTCGTCGATCCAGTTGTCGCTTATCCTACTGGAAAGAGACTTCTTCATCCTCCAGTTCCTGTCCATCATATCGCCAAGAGAATCCATATCTCCGTCGCATACTGCCATGAACGCCAGTTCTGCAAGTTTCTTCATTTCGTCATAAGTCTCCATCTTCTGTGCTGAATTCACTATCTGGTCCCTGTGTATTTCAGTTGAACTTCTCTCCCTGTTGGTGTAAAGAAGCAGCAATGATTTCTCTATCTTCTTTAAATTACTGTCGTGAGATACAGCATTTACTATCTCGACGCTTCCGTCGCTCCTGAATTTCATCAAATTGGTTCCACCGTATGCTGCGATGTACTGATCCTGCTTCCCTCCCTCTTCCCTGAGTATCTCCCTTTCAATCCTTACAGCCTCCCTCGCCAGCTCCTCGGCGCTGACAAATTCTCCCTTGTAACTGTGGAGTGCATGAAGAAGTGCGACAAGGAAAGTGCTGCTTGAGCCAAGACCAGTTCCTTGGGACGGAACGTCAGAGATACTCACAATTTCTATGCCATTCTCTATACCCAAGAGCCTCAGAGATTCCCTGATAGTTGGATGTTCTATTCTTTCCACAGAATCAACTATCTCCGTTTTGGAATAGCTGATCCTTATGTTGCTGTCGAACTTCCTGTTCACCGTCACGTAAATGTACTTGTTTATCGCGGATGAGACGACGGCACCATAATCCCTCTTCTCGTAGTAGAATGGCAGATCAGTTCCACCCCCCACGAACGTTATCCTCAAAGGTGCTCTGGTCATCACCATCCTGTTGAGCATACCTGAAAAGAATACCACTGAATTAATAAATATTCCTAGTCACATTCAGGAAATTTGGCAACTACAGACTGTAAAGGATAAGCAGATAGAGATTTATCCTTCTAGTCTTTCTGATCTCTGATGAACATTCTAGTGACAGGAGGTTCAGGCTTCATAGGAAGGAATATAGTCAAGATGCTGAAGGAGGAAGGCAATACAGTTGGTACCTATGACATAAGGGACAAGAATTCCGTTTCAGACTACCACATAATGAGCGATGTCCGCAATTTAAAAATGCTGGAAAAGGCTTGCAGCGGTATTGATTACGTTTTCCATCTTGCTGCTGTGACTTCACCGCCTGAATTTGAGAACTTGACCGGAGAAGGATATGAAGTAAATGTAATGGGTACGTACAACGTCCTGGCAGCAAGTGCAAAGAACAACGTGAAGAGGGTCATACTGGCTTCATCCTCCTCAGTATATGGAGATATCAGGGAGGCTGCAAGGGAATCCGAATTACCTCCTGCATATTCGAACTTCTACCCAATGACAAAGAGGATAAATGAGATGACCGCTAGACTCTTTAACCAATACGGCCTGGAAATCGTATCTCTCAGGTATTTTAACACCTATGGTATAGGAGAGAACAGCAAGGGCGATTATTCGAGCGTAATTTGGAAATTTATAGATTCTATAAGAAATGGGAAGAAGCCGGTAATTTTCGCTGACGGAAAGCAGAAGAGGGATTTCATTTATGTTGATGATACTTCCAGGGCATCCTTGCTTGCTATGAAGAACGGAACACCAGGAGAAACATATAACGTTGGAACTGGCAAAACAACTGATTTCAACACGATATTTCACATAGTAAAGGAAGAGATGAACTACCAGGGAGAGGCGGAATATGTACCCAATCCACTGAAAAGTTATCAGATGTTCACGCTTGCAGACATAACCAAGACAAGAGAGGAGTTAAAATTTGAAGCTAGATACGACATGAGAGAGGGTGTGAAAAAAATCGTAAAGGAGATTTCCGAACATGCTGAGAAGAATTCTAAATCCACCTGAATTTTCTCAAATATAGTTCAGTTGCCCATTTTGGAACGTACTTGTAAAATCCTGAGTGTCAGTTCTAAAAGCGAACAGAGATACCCCTTGACCCAGTATTTCGCCTATAATGTTGAACTTGCTCTCGTCTCTATGAAAATACTTTACCTCAATTTCCTTTATCTTTCCACCCAATCTTTGAATGCGGTACAGCAATGCAATGTCAAAAAATGTGGTCGTGACCCGGTCTTTTTCACCCGTTACGTTCCTCCAGAAGTTTCAGCAGTGATACTGCCAGAAAGGAGAACGGACGATGCAGTTATGCTGTCCACGGCAACGTTCGCTGCAATATCCACCTTTTCCCCCTTCCCTACCGTCATACCTGCAATATCCACCTTCCCACTCAGCACTTTTACAGAACCTGTCCCTCTCAGCAAAGCCCTTTTCCCGCTGAGCAAGTCCAGGATGACGGTTTGATTTTTCCTTACAATTGAACCGAAATCGAAGTCCTCCCTGCTTGTGTATATGGAAGTGACTTCTTCGTAGTCTTTCAGGCTGTCAATGGACCTCCAGAAGCCACCGTACTTGAACGCAGCAATCTCCCCTTCCTCCGCCATTCTGGTAAAGACAGTCCTTTCCATGTCCCTCTCCACGTATTCGAGGGAGAGGTAGTGCTCCATTCTCCTGCTCAGTACATACGTCCCAGCATTTATATAGTGGTTCAGTACGGGCTTTTCCATGAAGGACTTTACCCTGTCACCCCTCATTTCCACTATACCATACGGGCTTACCATCCTCGTCACGATCATGGTCGCCATTTCCATCTTCTTCGAGTAGAAATCGACAACTTCCCTCAGGTCCACATCACATATGGTGTCTCCGTTCCTGAGAAGGATGTCTTCATTCGTGTGCTGGAACAGGTTCCTGACGGACCAGAGCGTGCCCTTAGGCATATCTTCTGTCAGGTACATTATCTCCATCCCATTCCATTCACTGCCGTACCTACTCTCTATCATCTCTCCCCTGTACCCAGTGAGCATGTAGACCTTCCCTATGCCTGCGATCCTGAAGTCTCTGAGCTGCCTGTCCAGAATGAGGTAGCCGTTCTTCAGGGGGAGAAGGTTCTTTGGAATGTCAGAAGAAACGCCCTGCATCCTCTTGCCGTAGCCTCCGGTCAGTATTGCACCTATCATGATCTATCCCCATGGATGGTCATATGTGTGACAGCATTCACGCCATCATCTCCTCGAGCGGGTAGCATATCATATTAGGCACGTGAACCTTCAGTACTATGGGCGTGAAGTCGGATTCCACACTAGCCCACGCACCCACTGCGGATCGGCTGTTGCCTAACGGAATCGGCTTCCCCTTGCGTTCCGTTTGTATCTCCCTCTCGATAGTCACTGCCTCTCTTACAAACTGGTCTGTTCCTATTAATTTGCCATTGAAGCTGTGGAGAAGGCGTACAGTGAACGTGCCGCTCGAGCCGAACCGCATCTCCTCCTTGACACTCGGTTGTTCTATCCTGCCTTCTGAATCCACCATCTCAGTTTTGGAATGGCTCGCCCTTATACTTCTGTCGAACTTCACGCTGAACGACACTTGGATATACTTATTTATAGCTTCGGATACCATTGCGCAATGTCCCTTATTCCCGTAGTAGACCGGCATGTCAGTGCCTCTGTCCACCAATGTTATCCTCAGGGGCGTATGCGTCATGATCATCCTTTCTAGCATACAATACTACTAATTCCTGCTCATTGATATAACTTTCCCGTTTGTTGTAGAGAAATTTGCATCCCCTTTTAAGCATATAGTGATTTATAAATCAAGCGTTCCAGCCCACCATGAACATTCTCCTGAACCGCGGCTTCGGCTTCATAAGGAGGAATGTCATCAGAATGCTGAATTCGGAGGGTAACATCATGAGCACGGATGATACAGAGGCAAGGATTCCGATAACGATTACCATGTGATTGGCAACATGCTCAATATCAACATATTAGAGAAAGCGTTTATCGGTATGGACTACGTTTTCCACCTTGCTACTGTGACGTCATTGCCGAAGTTCGAGAATCTGGCGGGGAAGGGATTTGATATCAATATATTGGGGACGTAAAATGTCTAGGCAGCCAACGTTAAGAACAACGTGAAGAGGGTAGTGCTCGCATACTCATCATCCATTTAAAGGACACTGAAGAGGCAGCGGTTGAAACACTGGTACCGGAAACGTATCAACCTTCCACCCCATGATGAAGAGGATGAACGACATGACCGTAAGGCTCTTTACCAGATAAGACCCGAAGACTGTATCCCTGAGATATTTCAACACTTAGGCGGGTGGATTAAGACAGCAGGTTGGTTTATTACAGTGTCATAAGTAAGTTCATAAAGGCTATATATAACAACATAAGACCGGTTATCTTGGCGATGGGAGGCAGAGCAGGGCTTTGTATTCGTTAAAGACACGGTAAGACTTCAGACCTGTCAATGAAGAACAGAATACCTTGGGGAGCCCTACGCCGTCATTACTAGAAAGTCAGCATATTTCATCATAATCTTCCAGATATTAAAGGCGGAGATGGATTATAATGGCGAAGTTGGGTACGAACCAAACACGTTGAAGATCTGTCAGATGTTCACACTTGCAGACATCAAAAAGGCAAGAGAGCAATTGAGATTTGAACCGAGGTACAAAAAAGAGCAGGAGTCAGGATGATGATCAAGTAGATTTCGAGTCCACATTTGAAAATTTCAGATCCACCTGAATTTCCTTAGGTAAAGGTCCGTTGCCCAATGAGGGACGTACTTGTAGAACCTAGAGTGCCTGAGCCTGAAAGCGATGAGGGAAGCTCCCTGACCGATTATCTCAGACATTACGTTGAACTTGCTCTGGCCGTTGTGCGCATATTTTACGTCCATTTCCATGATCCTGCCTCCCATCTTACTGATGTGGTAGAGAAGGGCCACATCGAAAAACGTGTTCGTGACCCCTACTCTCCTGAACGCTTGCTTCGCCATGTCTGTCCTGATGATCTTGTAGCCGCACTGCGTGTCCCTGACTTTCAGCCCTAGCAGAGTCCTCACGAGGACATTGAAACCCCTTGAGGGGATCCTCCTGAGAAGAGGTATCTTGTTTCCGTCACCGGAATACCTGTTGAAGAGTATGACGTCATATCCATCGCAGAACGAGAAACCCTTAATGATCTCGCTCAGGCTGATTGACATGTCGGCATCAGCTATCAACGTGAATTCGCCCTTAGATTCATTCACGACCCTCTTGACCGCGTTGCCCTTTCCGCTGCGCCCATTTTCCCTTTCGTATCTGACGAATGGGTGATTTATAGAAAATTCCCTGACTACATCTTCAGTCCTATCTGTTCCGTCAATTGAAACGATAACATCCCAGTTTAGACCGTTGAGGGAGACAAAATTTGTGATCTCCTCTAGGACTCCTCCTATCCTTCCCTCCTCATTGTACGCTGGAATTATTATTGTTGTCGAAGGCATCATAATGGTCTGAGTGCTAATAGACTGCATTATTTCCTTTTGATAATTAGGAAGTATATATGATTTACTGTGAATATAAGAAACTTAAATCACTTTCTACAATTCTACTCAAGATCATTGAATTTGACTTTTGGTTCGCAGCCCAGCTTCTAACAATTTCTGTTACAACAACTTCTAAAAGTACAAAGTTCGATTCGTCAATGGATACCCTCTTCTTACGTTGATAAGTATTGACCTTTCCTTCATTTAGCAAATTAACATAGCAGCGGGAGGAGGCAATAGTCTCGAATCCTAAAGTTATCATGACTGAGTTGTCCCCATTTTTGGCAAACCTTATTTTTATCCTTTGCGCATGAAATGATCGGCAATATTTAAGGTTTCAGCGTAATAGTTCAATGTCCTTCTTATTCCATTTTCTAAATCAATTTTGGGGCTCCATCCAAGCTTTCTTAATTTGGAGGCATCAGCTGAACGTCTAGAAGGATCGTCAGGTGGTAGTGGAAGATATTTGATCGAAGATTTAGAGTATGATATTGATTTTACGAGATTTGCAACCTCAATAATTTTTTTTTCCTCGTCATTTCCTATATTATAGATTTCCCCCTCCGACCCATTCTCGATTAGCGATAAAATAGCGCCAACAGTATCGGAAACATAGGTGAAAGACCTAGTTTGGCTGCCATCTCCATAAACCGTTATTGCTTTGCCCTCTAGGGCCTGCATTATAAATCTATCAATCACTCTGCCGTAAGTGTCTCCTCCCCTCATCCTGGGGCCATATGTGTTGAATATTCTCATTATTATACCTCTCAGACCGAGTTCCCTCTCGTAGGCCTTTACCAAAGTTTCTCCAAATCTTTTGCCCTCATCATACGGAGACCTTGACCCAACGGTGCTGGTTTTTCCAATATATTCCTCCGGCGTGGGTATAACCTTCGCTTTACCATATACTTCTGAGCTAGAAGCGTATAGGTATAGAGCCTCCTTCCTTATTGCAAGCTTTATTAGATTATTATTTCCAATTGAATTTGTTAATGCGACTTCCACTGGAAATGTTTCCCATTCCATTCTACTTGCCCTGCTGGCAAGGTTTACTATGACATCTAACCTTTTAGGATAATCAAATTTCGCCACATCATCGTTAAAAAACTCTATTCTGCTTTCCACAGAGGAAAGGTTAGTCCTAAGTCCACTAGATAGATTGTCCAAGACTACTACTTCATAACCTTTCTCTATGAGAGCGTCGGTGAGATGAGATCCAAGGAAGCCTGCTCCTCCTGCGATTAGAACCCTGCTCATAATCTCCCCAATCCATGATACTCGAATCCGTGATTGACCGCTTCCCTCCTATCAACTATTCCTCTCGCATCTATAAATAATGGGTCACTAGCAGTCACTTTTCTTAATCTTTCTAAATCTATCTTTTTATATTCGCTGTGATCTGTTAGCAAGACAATCGAATCAACGCCCATACAGGCTTCATACATATCCTTGATAATATCATGTCCTTCTGCTAATGGGTCTGAAAGTTTCACTTGAAACCCTGCCTTGACAAGTTCGTTTCTTATTTTGAATGTTGGGGTATACCTTGTATCGTCAGTATCCCCTTTGAACGCAACCCCCAGGAGAGTGACATTCCCATTTGACCTGAATAATTTGACAATTTCAGCTATATGGATTGGCATGAAGCTGTTGACCTCTTGCGCCGAATTCACCATATTTAGGTCTAAACCGGATAGCTTTAAAACCCCTCTGAGTATGAAAGGATCTTTGTTTAGGCAAGAACCCCCTACTCCTGGGCCAGGGTGAAGCACACCTGCATTCCTTGGATAATCATCCTTTGCCGCCCTAATAACCTCAAGGACATCAACCCCAATCTTCTCACAAATGAGCGCAAGTTCATTTGTCAAGCCGAGAAATACGAATCTTGCATAATTGTCCACCATCTTTACCATTTCTGCAGTTTCTGGGTTAGATACTCGTATTACCTTACCGCCTAACGATCCTATTACTTCGCTTGCAATTTTAAAAGTTCTATCGTCAGATGCACCAATGATCTTTGGCAAGCCCTTGAAGTCTTTCAGGGCCTGACCTTCAATAATTCTTTCTGGAGCGAACGCTATTCCCACGTCTTCAGGTATGCGGTATCCATTCCCCTCAATCCTTCCTTTCACCCTTTCCATAGTGGTCCCAGGCGGCACTGTGGACTTAAGAGCTATCACGTCCCCTTTGTTTATCCTGGGAATGATAATGTCCAGAGACGAATCAAGTTGTGAGTAATCAACAAAGTCTTTTACCTCATCGTAAGGAGTACCTACCGTAATTATTTTCACCTGGGAATCGCGAAGACTATCGGGATCATGGGATATAGTCAGTTTCCCGTTCTTCCTAGAATTTCTGAAAACTTCTTCAAGTCCCGGTTCACGAATTGTTACCTCGTTTCTTTCAAGTGCCTTAATCTTATTGAAATCCACATCGAAGCCCACTACGTCGAAACTTTCTGCAAGAAGGGACGCTAGGGGAAGACCCACGTATCCAAGACCGATCACTGAAATTCTCATGCCTCGTACCTCACGGAGGGATAATGTTCCTTCCGTTGATAAAGAATTCCTCTGCTTTGAGATATGATTCTACAGTTCCCACATCCCACCAGTAATTGATATCCATGCGGGAACCGTAAAGCATTTGTTGCTTTGAGAGGAGTGGGAAGAGCTCTGTTTCCAGCTTAAATTTTCTAGGGATAAAACAGTCTGGTCTCTCTTCAATTAACTTCCCTGAAAATATGTAAAAGCCCACGTTCACAAGATTGGATTTCCTCATTTCATCGTCATTCTTTTCCCTAAATTCTTTGATGACTCCATCATCCCCTAATTCAATTTGCCCAAATCTCTTTGCCTCTTCATCATCGTTTAACTCGAGTAGTGCCATGCTTATTGCTGCCTCCTTACTCTTGTGAAACTCATATAGCTTTGAAATATCTACATCCGTTATTATATCTCCATTCATGACAACAAAATCATCTTTCTTGTTGATTTCTTGAAGAGCTATAGCTAAATCTCCCCCTGTCTCCCAGCCAAGCCCCCGAACAACCGATACTTTGTGTGCCCCTGTTTTCTCCAGATAATTCTGGATGACTTCTATTTGCTCTGATGCCACTATGTAATGATGTTCAATGTCCATCCCCCTAAGGTTGCCCATGAGATAATCTAGAACCGGTTTGCCTCTAACTGGCAACAGAACTTTTGGGATTATGAATGAGAGAGGTCTCATCCTTTTCCCCTGTCCAGCCGCAAGTATTATTGAAAACATCAGAACTATATGTATACACATTTATAAATAGCCTTTTCCCAATACTGACCAAATGAGAATAATATGGTTCTCCCACCGCGACATCAAGCACCCTAGATCAGGAGGCGCAGAGAGAATGATATTTGAAGTCGGAAAGAGGCTGACTTTGAGAGGGCATGAATTTTCACATTTCTCTGTTGCGTGGGAGGGGGCCAAGCATCAAGAGAAAGTTGAAAACATTAACGTGATTAGACTTAGGGGAAACGTAATTGCACACCTTAATGTACCTCTCATACTCGAGAAATATGACTATGATGTTGTAGTAGATGACTTGGGCCATGTAGTCCCATGGTTTTCAGAGCATTTCACGTCTAAGCCTGGAACTGCCATGTTTTATCATCTCCATAGAAGGTCGCTCCCCGGTCAGGTCTCCCTTCCGCTACGCATGTTATTGAATGGAGTTGAACAGGCGTATCCACTGGTATACAGAAAGTGGCCTTTCGTAGTCGACAGTGAATCTGCAAAAAATGACCTAGTATATATTGGAATTAATCAGGAGAGAATATCGGTTATTCCTTTAGGCGTTGACCTTGATTTATTCAAACCGGGGGAAAAGAACGATGACCCGTCGCTGCTTTATTTTGCAGGATTCAGGGATTACAAGAGGCCTTATGATGCGCTTCTTATTTTTAAGAAGGTATTGGAGAGATACAGTACAGCAAAACTGTATATGGTAGGATCGGGCCCAGACCTTCAGAAAGTTTCAGAATATGCATACACGTTAGGGTTATCCAAAAATACTATTTTCACTGGAAAATTAACAGGAAATGAGCTTATTAAAGTCATTCAGAAGAACTGGATAAATTTGCACTGTTCTACAACAGAAGGCTTCGGTCTCTCCATTATCGAATCCTCAGCCTGTGGGGTACCAACCGTTGCTTATTCCGTCCCCGGAGTTTCAGAAACAGTCGAAAATGGAAGGAATGGCTTACTCGCAAAGGATGGAAGCGTGGATGATATGGCAAGTTTGGTCCTGCAGTTGCTTGATTCTTACCCCAGTGGATTGGAGTCATCTTCTAGAAAGGTTGCAGAAAAGTATCCGTGGGAAATGACAGCAAAACTGTGGGAGAGGCATCTGCTTGCGCTCACTGAATGCAAATAGGATTTGTTGTGCGTCAATCAAAGTAGAGAATTATAAATTACCAAAAAATTTCCTAACCTCCCATGGTATTAGGCACTATGACCCCTATCTTCTTGAACAGTCCCTTCTGATCTTTTGTAAGTTCCTGTCCTACTATATCATTGTCAAAGACTTTGCACTTCAGGTTTCTCAGTATATCGAGAGGCATCTCCGTACATTCTACTTTCAACTGTGCCCTCAGACTCTTTCAGTTCATTATCCACCCTATGACACTGAATCTGTCCCAACGCCTCTTGAGTTGTTCATACCTCTCCTTGGGGCGATAATTAACTGGATCTATGATGAGTAATTTTGAAAGAATGAATAAAAAGTTATTAAGGGCACGTCTGGTAACGTATAAGATTTATTGGAAACCCTCAGCAATGTTCTTATTGCCAAGTTAATACCGTTTTCTTAATGAGGATTAGAAAAGACGACGTGCAACGTAGTCCTGAGCTGTCGACTAATACCTCTCTATTTAAAAAGAGATCATCGCCGCTGGTTGTTGCACTCTCTGTCGAGAGTTTCTTTCTTATCATATCGTTACTCTATTATCGTTCAGGACTAGATCTGCTATCTGTTAAGTCCCTCCCGGAGATCGCATATTTTAAAACCTATTTTTTGGGATTTCCTGGAAATTATCTATCCCTATGGAGCATGATTGATCTCTTTCTTCATCTCTCTACCAATACATCCTTCTTCATTCAGAGGATAGTATCGCTCTTGCTATTGCTTAATAGCTCCTTTCTCCTAGTTCACCTGTTTTCCACGAATCTTATAAAAAAGGAAGGCAGTTTGAAATGGATGATAGGAGCAGAGGTGTGCGTCTCCCTTCTCATTTCATTCAATCCCCTTTTCATGTTCCTCTATCCCACATTCGGATTCAGTTATTTAGCTTTCATGAATTTTTCTCTTTATTTTATATTCCGTGCCCTCATAGCGCCTAAAGACAAAGCTGACATACTTCTATCGCTACTGGCCGGTGCTTTTTTTCTTTCGTACGGAGTAGCACTATATCCGTTAATCATATTTTTTTATGTCCTATTATATGTTTTCTTGGGTTTTCCTATTGCCGTTTACATCAGGAAAAAACTAAAGTATGTCGTTATTTTCATTATCGAGATTTTCTTCTATTTAATTTCTTCAGTAACTTATTTATCCTCTCTTCTTTCCGCCACTGTGGGGGCATCATCCATTTCAGGTGCCACTTCTACTTATCATGTAACAAATCTCATATTTTACTATGATGCCTTTAATCATAGTGTTCTATCAGCCCTCTATTCCTTGTCAGGACTGAATTCCGCGAATAATCTGCCGGTTCTTAGAACACTTTCAATCGCAGTTTTGGTATTAATAATACTTACAGCTACCTATCTTAACAGGGGTAGCAAACTATCGACTTATTTGTTCCTTTCCTTCCTTTTAATTGAGATCCTCAATTTTACGACTGGAGGAAAATCCATTGTATCCACAATAGTTACAACCTCTGTAGCTGATCACATATTCAGATCGAACCATTACGGGATCGTCCTAACCTCCTTCTACGGGAGCGCTGCTTCTCTAATTGTATTTTGGTATGTTCTATCCTTTATTGCTATGCTTGTATTCTCGAATTCTAGCAGGGGTGGGACTGTAAAGAAGCTTAGTAAAAATTCAAGGAGGGTGGTCCTCTCCCATATACGGAATGTCACTGTGATAGCTGTGGTCATAGTCATACTTATTATAATAACAAGTATAGGCTCCCCCAATATATCGACTATTTTCGGAGGCAGTGGGAATTATTCAGCATATTACGTTGAAAATTCGCCATCCCCAGATTTCAACCAGCTTCTCTTGCTACCGAACAGCAATCAATTCACTTCACCATATGTGTTCCCCCCCGGTTCAGTAACGGAACCTGTGGGAAATGATTATCCTTTCATGAATAATGTTCTCGGTGCTGAGAAATCCCCATTTTTCCCTGTGATTGACCGTTCTTTCCCAGCTTCCACAACATTGATTAACCCGGGTTCTGTTTTTCTATCAAATGAGAACATTTCTAGTGTTGGTATTTACCCTTTTTTGAAGAATTTCGGCTCGTCTAATGTGATAGGTGGAACTCCCGTTTTCGTTGTAGGTTCCCTGGAAACTTACAATTCTTTTATAAATGCTGTCTCTGAGGAGAACATTTTTAATCAATCATATGACGTAAATATTACCCCTGTGATTGGGGGGATGCAGGATGTACCGATTCCGCAACCTTTCATTACTCCTTTAAATTCAACGATTTTACTATCAGTCACGTTCAATGTTTCCGTTAAGGGTACAAGTGCATTATTCAACAAGGGAGCGATAAATATAGGAATAGATTCTAACGCATCTGTAAAGGGAGGTTACGGCGAGACAAATCATGCTAGCGTCCTGGGCCTCGTCTATGGAAGCAGCCAGTTTTCATCTATCTTATCTTCTTATTCAGGTTTTGAACAAAATGGCACAGGATGGATTATAGCTCCTTCATTTACGAACTCAAACAGTTGGATTAGCAATGTACATTTCTTAGAGCGTTCAAACGACCTGAACCTGACATTCAAAATGGTAGAGGCTAAAATTAGCAATAATTACTACGTTTTTATCGATATATTCGGCAAGTGGTTCTCATTCTCCGCAGAAAACTTGTTCCCCCATCAATACCTAACCCTCCTAGAATATGCATGCAGTACTTCAAACATATCAGTGAGTGCCCATGTGACTGATTATAGGATAGAAAATCCCTCATCTCCGCTTCTGCCAATATTCTATGATAGCCCGTTCCAAAGCACAAGTTCATTAACAAATTCAATCAAGAATTCTGGAGTAATAATTTTCGGCAACTATTATAATACCCGGGACCTGGTTTTTTCATACCTTTCCCTAAATGCAAGTTCCTCAATTGTCTTGCCATCGGCTTATGCAATAGACTATCCGCAGAAAGGGTGGTACCAAGTATTTTCATCTAACGATCCGCAGGGTGCATACTATGGGGAAAGTATCTATCCAGAAGAGCTACCAACAGAAACAGGATACGGCCCAAGTATCGGATTTGCTGAAAGTGTTCTGAATAATTCCAGTATGGTTATACCGCTACCGAAAAGATTGAACTCACAGGACATAATTGGTATGAACATTCTCTTTTCTCCCATGGGCGGGCCTTTGAAGGTCTATGATGGAAGCGGTCAATCTACCATAGATACTTTCAGCAGCAACGGCACCTACTTCAGATGGGTTTCACTCAATGGAACGGCAAATTCCAGTCAATTGAAACTGGAGAATGTCTATGGAGTCCAGTCCATTAACTTGATTGTCATCTCCACTGAGAAATCCTTTGAAAGCGCAATCCAAAGAATCAATGGTCTTTTGAATGGAAAACAAATATTCTCACAAGAAGAAAGACCTCAAATTGTTGAAAGTGGAATTAATGTTTACGGAACATTTGATCTGAATGCGCAGAGTGACGTTATCTTTGCAACTGGACTGAGGGATAAGTCTAACTTACTGTTACTCCCGACATTGTATCCTCTCTCATACTCAATTTCCGCTTCGTCAGGTTCGATTTCATACGTCCCGGTATGGGGCACTTTTACTGGTTTATTAATCGATAATCCTACGGGCCCAAACGTAATCGTTAAGATCACAAACGGATCATACTATAGCGGAGTGGAAATCTATTCCCCACTTATGTTAATGGCAGCTATTTATATATTTTATTCATACAGAAGGAGAAGAAAAGATGAAGATCTGCATACTGGTTAGAATATTGTGGTCTGCGGGAACACAGAAATTCGCGATTTCAGAGGCAAAGGCCCTGCAGTCCATGGGACACGAGGTTGAACTTGTATTTCTCAGGAAATCAGCAAAAGGAAATGTATATGATGATTTACTAAAGGACGTCAAGGTTTTTGTGCTATCCGAAAGGAATGAATCTCCTTTTGTCCCTCTCTATGACTACATAACCGGTATATTCATGGAAAGCAGAAAGGGGGAGGGGAGGGTTGATTATAACCTAATAAGAAAATTCCCTTCCTTCGCAAAGGATAGGGGATACGACCTGATAATATGTCAGGATCAGTGGGCCGGCCTCGCGGGGTACTATAACTGGAAGAAATATGGGACAGATTATTTAGTTGTGATTCACGAAAGAGTGAACGATTTTCCATGGGTCAGGGGTTGGAAAAGATTGCTTGTGAATATTGCTCTTAATTATCAGAGAAAGATACTTCTTAACGCAAAAGGCGTGTTCTCTATAACTGGAAAGATCGCAAGAACGGTAGAGAAATTCTATTCTAATTACGGCTTGAAAAGCGGCAACGCGTTCCCGGGCCTCGAGAATAGGGGGTTCAGGGGATACGGAGAAAGAGAGAATAGCATCACCTTGTTGAGCTACTGGAATAAGATCAAGGTCCCAGATCAATACATTCCCTTAATCAGGGAGATCAGAAATTACAGCTTCATCATGGTCGGAAATTGGATTTCCAATGAATACAGGGCGGAATTCCTGAAGAAACTCCAGGCTGAGGGGTTGCTGGCAAGGGTTGAACTTCGGGAAAACGTCTCTGAAAATGAGAAGGTCGACCTACTGTCAAAAAGCAAATTTTTCATTAGATTCGGAATTGGAGAGTTTGGCATGGCCATTGGAACTGTTGAGGCTCTGGAATGCGGGACACCCGTGGTTGTCAATGAGGAGCTTGGCATATCTGATTACCTCAGGGATTATTCTAACTGCCTCATAGTTTCAGATGTTTCCAAGGTGGAAGAAATTAAAAAGTTCATCGAATCAAATGACAATCCAGTCTCTTACGGCAAACTCCAAGAAGAAATCAGAAGGATGATAAGAGACTTCACCTGGCAGAACCATTGTAAATTTCTTTTGAAGTCCGTCGCGGAAATCGGAGTCCAAAGCACTCACGAATTAACCAGGGGGGCAAATGATTGAAGATAGCCCCGACATATCCGTAATCATAACTGCATATAACAGGAGGAGGTTTTTAGCTGATGCCATAAAATCAGTATTTAACCAGAGCTACGATACGTCTAAAATTGAGCTTATAATCATCTCCAATTTTGATGTCGATCTGCCTCATCCCGTTCCAACTGGGATAAAAGTGAAGACTATTAAATTAGAGGGCACAATGGGTGAATTCCTTTATGAGGGGGTATCTCAGGCCCGAGCTGAGATAGTCGCTTTTCTGGATGACGACGATATGTGGGAACCATCCAAAGTGCATAAAATGCTCTCCTCATTTAATGGAAATCGTGAACTCATCTTATATAGGAACACGGTTAAATATATAGACGAAAACGGAAAGCCCATAAACAACAAGAGAGTTCTGGATATTCTTCCCTGCAAATCGAAGGGATTTCACATCTTTAGAAAGGAAGGTCTGATCAAAGCCTTACCAGTAATTTTAACGTGCGGGGGGGATTTCAACCTGAGCACATTTTCCATCAGGAAAAAAATTATCGAATCTCCCAAATACGAGAAACTACGTCTAATAGAGAGCGGACCGGATGCGTTCTTCTTCTGGATCGTCGTTTTAACACAGGGGGAGTTTGGAATGGAGTCTGAGCGATTGACCCTATATAGAGTTCATAATTTGAATGTATCTGGTTCTATCGACACTTCATCAAAATCTTCTGAAATAATGAGACAGGCTAAAACTTTCAAAATTTTGATCGAGCATAGCGATGAAAGTACTGACGGAAGGGTATACGGATGGCTAAATCTACTGTATCACGAATACAACGAGATGTCATTAATATTTGGAATGAAGGGCAGGAACATTGTGGGAAGGGAACTCTTTAATATTTTAAGATTTCCAATTCGAATGATTCACACCATGAGAATTGAGCTCATTTTATTGTCCACAGCATACATTATTTCACCGGTATTGGCCTTAAATTTCTACAAGAAAGTAAATAGAAAGCTGAGGGGAACCTAATCGTTCTTGAATTTCAACTCTCCCCTTTCTATTTTCTGATTAAAGTAACAGTCGCCTGCTAGATTTCTAACCTATCTTCGACCCATTATATCACTACAGACTTATGATCCTCAGCCATTTTCCTTGTTTTCTTGCAGATTCCATGAGCATGGAATGTACTGTTAATATCACTACACAATTTGCAAGGAAGCTTAAGGCCCAACACGGATTAAGGCTACTTTTTCAAAATATGTAGTGATATAACAGGGCAAAGTTAGGTTCTAAGCCTTATCATAGGATTATGGGGACCTATTGTGCCACCAATAATATCCCTAATGTTGTAATCAATACAGGCCGTCTCAATATGATCTTGTTTGATTCTCCACGAAAGGTCAAAATCAACTGGTCCATTAAAATAAGCTTCGTCGAATAGTTTCCTATCATATTTATTGACCAAAGCTCGTGAGAATATCCCAAACGAGTCATGGAATATTCATCACATCTTGTAGAAGATTTATCTGGTTGTTGGAAATCCTCATATATCTTAGGTCAAGTGAGATAAATTAATTGTGGTCTCTTAGATCTTTGGCGGGATTTTATAAATGCATGGATTGGACCAGGGAAATGTTCTAGGAGCGGTATACTTCATGATTACACAACTTTTTGAGCACTACGAATTTAAGCAGGACAATATATGATCAGGCTCTTATTCGCACGAAAGTTCAAAAACTCATATACTTAAAAATCCATCATTACCTTGACACTAATTCTGGTGTAGTGCATAAAATTCCTTGCTCAAAAAATGAAGGCTTCGCACCTAAATAAATAGTAAAGGCAATCCTTCGTTAGACTAAGGGTCTTTGCTTTATGATATTTAAATAAAACCATAAAAGGTTAACAATGAATTAATAATTTTCAATAATAACGAGTAAGAAAAAACAATAACGTTCACATTTCAATTCTAGGATTAATTCCATATGTAGAAAAAAAGGGCCTATAGAATTTTTTTATCACGTTTATCCAAGACCACCGTAGAGATGTATCTCTATAGATTAATGTTCTATCAAAATTGGAGAAAATGTCAGAATTTTCATTGTAAGGAAGCTTGAGTGATTTCTTATTGAACTTAACTACGTTACCATTCAGTTTCGGAATTATTAGATCATGGAAACCTGACAAAGGAGAAAGGGAATCTCCTATTACCGGAACACCATAACTAAGTGATTCCAATAAAACCGAAGGGAAGGGGTCATAAGAGGAGCTGAAATAAAATGTAGCAGAGGCTCTTCTTAGGTTATCAAAAAGAACATCATAGGGGACCTCTCCGAAGAATTTTATTTGCTCGCCGTCTATGTAAGGTCTTATCATATTATCAAAATAAACCCTGTCGTATATTCTTCCAAATATTCTTAAGGGTTTTTTTGTTGCTTTAGATAGCATAATGGCCAAATGAGGTGCTTTGACTGGTTCGATCCTACCGAAGAAAATGAAGAAATTTTCAGGCTCCCTCACAAACATTTTCTCACTGGGAATAGTTATACCATTAGGCAAATATTGCATATCGTAACCTAACTTTGCCATATATTCGAAAATCCTTGTATTGAGAGCACCCCATATAGAATTTTTGTACAATAATTGAAATACCTTAACGGGTGTTTTATCAACGAATACGACGGGAGGATGTAATATGTTTACAACCGTAGATCCGTGGAATTTTATAGTTAACGGAATGAAATCCCACGGCTCAAGTCTCCATCCATCAAATATTACAATTTTGCCTATCTCATCCCTAGGAATTTTCATATATGGGCCAAAATAACTAAAACTACCCGTTGAGTACATCCAGTGTAATTTAGTTCTGTTGTTAGGAATAGGGTCAACACTTAGTTTATTTATGGAGTAATATCTGTATCCTTCCTTAAGTTTTGTTCCAATTGGAGCAATGAAATTTACATTATAACCCATTTCGGTCAATTTTTCAAATCGCTGAAAGGCGACCTTTTCGACGCTTCCCATAGTATTTGAAGGCTGAAACTTATAGGGCGTGGATACAATGGTAATGTCAAATTTTTTCAGTATAATCCCCCCTCTCGAAATTCATTATTTCAGTTATTAGGGAGACCGAATTCTCGCAAGATAAGTCAGAATACTGGAAAATTTTGTTGCACACCTTCGATCATTAAAAATAATTTCGGTCCAATATTTATAAATATTCCCTAATCCCCTTGGTAGAATGGAACTGCTCTTCATGCCTCTGTATTTTTCCGAACTAAACCCAATAAAGATGGAGTGGAAATTCGTAAAGAAACGTGCCACCAAAAATAAGTCCTTTGCACTTCTGAATGACCTGAAAGGCGCCTTGTTAGAGCATTTCAGTCCTAATTCTAGACTCAACGAGACTATCAGGATGAAATGCCCAATTAATTAGTTCACTACCTATAATACCCTTATGAAAGGACCTTATGAAGTTAAGCTACCTTCTTGCTATTATCATTCCTCCCTGGAGGAAAGACCTCTTGTCCGTCGGGTCGTAGTGCATTAACTCAATTTTGAATTTTTGGCCACTAAGTAGGGATAACAAACTCCTAGGATTGAAGGTGCATTCTATTTCAACTCCTTCTTCTATCAATTTCAGGTCATCTGCGGTAAATAGCCTTTCACATCCTTTGCAATCCGCCTTTAAAATGTCAACATGTGACAATCCTTCGTCTTGAATGATCCTCCTTATTGTTTTTCCCTTCACCTTCACGGACATAAATGAGTGACCAGGAAGTCCTGCGTTACCATCAAAATAGTTACTCACATTCTTTGGAAGATTAATTTCTCCATCCGACCCTGCTGCAAATTCTAAAACACGGACTTTGCCTGCAAATTCAGGATTAATCCGCAGGTTCTCATTAAGTAATTCTGCATTTACTGGCTCAACTGCTAATATTTTAGATGCTCCTTGTTTTGCATAGAATAATGCCGTATCCCCAAAAGCGGCACCGATATCCAACACCACTTTATTTCCATAATCGAATTTAGAATGTATATCCAAGAAGAAGGTCTCGGTGATTATCCAAGCATCGGAGGCGAGGTACTCAAACTTAATCCCATTATACAATTTCACTTGGGAATCCCCAAGTAACACGTATTTCGACGTTAAAGGAGTCCCATCTTCTGGCAAAACCTCGAAGCCATAAACCAGTCCCCTTAGAACGAAGTCCAGTTTAACCTTAAGTTCATATAAATCTGTGCCAACCGAAAATTTCCTAACATAATCTAAAATCTTCACCTTTAATATGTCTTTGGACACGCTGACTTCTGCGCCCAGTAAAGACAGTTCATACAGGGTGTTCGACAGTCCGTTCAGCAGAATTTTTTCATTGATTCCTTTCATAAACTGCAGATTATTTCTGATTTTCCTTACATAATCTTTGTGAGGGATATATATCCTGTTTGCAAGTTCAGTTTGATATCTCTTTACAAGTCCGGTCCTTGTTTGGAGTAAATACGTCGGTTTTCTTTCAAGGAGGCTCATATTTAAATCCTACATAGAAGATTCCCGGAGATTATTTAAGTATAGCTATAAATTTTCCGGCTTATCATATAACTAGCGGCAACAACACAGAAAGTGCCCCGCTATGATGACTAGCTGAACAGATAAGAGAGGACTACGATGGGATAACGCTATTGCCTATGAGACCGTTCTCAATCTTATAACTCAAATAGCTTTCAGAAGCCAGTCCTCCTAGTATCCTTTGTAAACTGTTCTGTAACGTCCCTCCGCCTACCCCCTCGATTCCATAGTTTATCCATGCAATTTTATTAGGTTCCCTGCTTAAGATTATGGAAACGTCCTGATCTTCGTGCCAGTTAATGTATGTTTCATCAAATA
The DNA here is from genome assembly GCA_021817415.1 of Thermoplasmata archaeon. GTDB lineage: Archaea > Thermoplasmatota > Thermoplasmata > Thermoplasmatales > JAKAUZ01. The sequence goes on from JAKAUZ010000053.1 coordinate 22,147, forward strand.
GTCCTGAATCTTTATTAAAGTATCTACCAGAGAATATGCCAAAAGCCTCGAAGTTAACGTAGGAGTAAATCTTCCTGTATAAATAATTTTTTACACCTTTGCTATCACCGAACGTAATGTATCTATTTTTGAATTTCCTGTTTAAAATAAATGCTGAAATATGTGCTCTGTATTTTTTATTCATAACCCTGTATATACCTGATATGGATAGAAACCTAAAAGTAATTAGCCCCAACATATTGAGTTTATGTACCGATGTTTTAGTAGCGGTTTGATAACCATTTGTACAGAACACCATGTTTAAACTCCCGTTATCCAGCTTCGAAAGTTCCGAAATCAGGTCCTTCGGCTTGTAATCAGAATTTACATCATCATTCGAGAGCACAACCCACTTTGGATTATATTCCATCGCTTTTCTTATCCCGACGTTACAGTTGTGTGCATAGTTGAAATAAGGGTCTGGAACTTCACCACTTTCCACGAATATTATGTGAAGGCCTTTGAATATATTATCCCTGCATTCTTTCGCATACTTTCCATTTAAGTCAGCCGTTGGTATTACCACAATAATGTCTTTATCTCCTTCTACCTCGTGTATATTAGCCACACCCCTTGGTCTCTCCTTCATCCACTGTATCAGCTCGTCACGGGTGTCAAATCCATTGTAGAATTCTATGATTTTGTTTGGATCATCACTAATGAAGTGGTTGTTCCGATAATCCACAAGGCTGAATGTTAGATTATCATTGGTCCTGGAAAACACACAATATTTTTTTGATTGCCTCATTGCTTTAGCAACCATCTCCATTCAGGTATGCGTTACGTTTATTAATGTTTTTTAAGATAGGACAGGGCATCATAGAGGATGCACCTCGTTTTAAGGTCTGATATATCTCTATTTTCCAATAGCTTGGTAGCTTTATCCATTGACACTTTTATACGATCTATAGAATCAGAATCGTCTTGGGACTGCTCATATACCTCCGATCTACAGAATGCTACGAAGTGATACTGGGTTTCAACATCCCACCCAGGTGCGGGGAATACCTTCCCAAGGTAAACCAGAGTATCCACGACCAGACCGGCCTCTTCAAGTACTTCCCTTCTTGCAGCATCTTCTATGGATTCCCCTTTCCTGATGCCCCCTCCTGGCACCTCAAGGACATAAGATTCCATCGCAGGACGCCATTGCCTTATGAAAACAATTTTTGGCTCATTCTGGCTCTGTATCACAGGAACCACAATTACTCCATTTTCATGTGTTACGACGGGAAATGAACGAGAAATCCCACCGTGGGGTAATTCTATATCTTTCTCTTCCAGCTTGATTGACCTACCTTTGTATATCAGCCTGTTTGCCAAATTCCCACCTATTTGCCGTACACGAAGTTAATTTCAGCATCCTTTAGCAATGGGTGCTGCTGATCCTTTTCTGATATGATCAGACCAGAAGAATCAGATGGCCAAATAATTCCTATTTTCGGATCATTCCAACGTATCCCCCTCTCAAGCTGCTTGGAATACTCATTGGTGGTTTTGTAGGCTAAGATGGAATTATCTTCCAAAGCAGTCATACCTGCTGCAAATCCGGGAGGTATCCAGAACTGTTTCCCACTTTCCGGAGTTAATGTGACCCCAACCCATTTTCCGAATGTTGGAGAATTTTTCCTTATGTCTACGGCAACCTCGAAAATTTTACCTGAAATTGCTCTTAAAAGCTTGCCCTGCGCTTTAGGTTCTAGCTGATAGTGTAGCCCTCTTATGGTTCCCTTTTTGGACAGCGAAATGTTATCCTGCAGAAATTCGGTAGTAATTCCTGCGTTATAAAAATCTGATTTTTTGTAAGTTTCCATAAAATATCCACGGGAATCCGTATGGATTTCGGAGGTTATTATTATCAAATCCGGTATCGCACATCTTTCAATTTTAATTACCATTTGCAACACCTAGAATAGCTTTCCGTCGATTAGTACACTATCCATGGTCTCCTTCATCTCGATGAGATGCTTGTACCACTCAAGTGTTATGGTCCTGGCATCCGGCTTTATTATGCCGTCCTGAAGATGCCCGTAAACTTCCTTGACCCCTTCCCTTGGTGGGTGCTCAACTTTATACCCGAGCTGCTTAGATATCTTGTCAAATGACACAGTGTAGCTTCTATAGTCCGGAAACCCGTACCAGTCAAACTCCATCGGAACACCGAGAGTATCGCTCACCAGCTTTACCAGATCATAGAGTCTGAAGTTCTGGTCATTTGATCCAACGTTGAATATCTCACCACTAACCTTTTCTGGATCAGCCTCCATTACCTCAATAAATGCGCGGGCCGTATCCTTGACGTGTATTATTGGCCTCTTCTGGTTACCGTCACGCATCAGCTGTATCTTCTTTCCCTGAAATTTATTCAGAACCATACTGTTCAGGGATATGTCGAATCGCATCCTCTTCGCATAACCGTAAACTGATGATTGCCTTAGCGCAGTAGGATGAAATCCGTCTCCCGCAAGGGGTAGGATATCACTTTCTGCCAGATAATTTGCCTTGGCATATGTGGTTAGTGGATTCACTTCTGATTTTTCGTCCACTACTTTATTATTGAAACCGTAAACACTGACAGAAGAAGCAAGTATGTATCTGCTAACTCCGGCATTTTTCGCCAGTTTCGCAGTTCTGACCCTCGCCCTATAATTTATATCCTTGGTCAGTTCCTGATTCAGCTCACCTGTGGGGTCATTGGAAAGAGCGGCAAGGTCCATCACCATATCAATCCCTGATAGAAGGGAAGGGTCATACCATCTGGTATCCCCTTTTACCAGTTTTGCCTTTCCATCAATTTCGCTAAGCATCTCTTTTCCGAAGAAGAAGCGGTCGAGAACCGTTACATCGTACCCTCTTTCCACGAGCATGGGACATAGGGCTGAACCTATGTACCCCCCTCCTCCTGTCACGAGAACCTTCATTTGAACATCAAGACATCATAAGCAATCAATACTTAAATATTATACCATCATATGTTACCAACATGGCATCATTGAAGAGAAAGGGTGCGATCCTAGCTGGCGGAACTGGTACCAGACTAATGCCGCTCACCAAGCTGATAAACAAACACCTGCTTCCGGTATACGATAGACTGATGGTCACATACCCTATCGAAACCCTGAAGAAGACCGGAGTGACCAATATATGCATAGTTACAGGTGCAAAAGACCTTTCAGACTTCAGGAGGTTCGTTGGCGATGGTTCTGAATATGAAGTGGAGATAGTATACAGAACACAGACCGGCCCCAATGGTCTTGCGGATGCTGTTTATAAGACCGCTGATTTCTTTGGCGGGCAGAAGCCAATTATAGTTCTGGGGGACGACATATTCACATATGTGAATTTTCCCGTCGCGGCACTTTCTGACGACAATGCTTATGCTGCAGTTACAAAGGCGGAGGGAATAGGCATAGACCCAAGGGCCGTTGCCGTACCGGAATTCACTCAAAGCGGGGATATCTGCAGGGTCACTGAAAAGCCAAGTAACCCTTCCTCCGATTTCATGGTCGCAGGTTTTTATATATTTCCAAATGATGTATTCGACTTTATAGAAGAGCTAAAGCCTAGCAGCAGGGGGGAGCTTGAAATCTCTGATGTTACGAGCTGGTACGCAGTGAACTGTAGACTAAAACCTATATATGATCTTGAATTCATAGCGGACGCAGGCAGCTTGAGATCGCTGCTGGAAGCCTCGATTTGGAGATCAAAAATTGTTTCAAAGGGTTCTGGTGAGGTTTAGATGAACAGAATGCTTATCATTGGAGCAGGCGGACTGATAGGGGGCAAATTCAAAGATTTGGCCGGTGAGAATTTCGAGGTTTTTGGCACGTATAATACCCACCATGTGGAGGGAGAGAACATGTTTCATCTGAATGCGGTAAACAGACAGGAAACGTTTGCCCTTATTAGAAAGCTATCGCCGGACGTTGTAGTCGACACCCACTCGCTGAACAATGTAGACTACTGCGAGACACACAGGGAGGAAGCTTGGAGCATCAACGTTGATGGAGTAAAGAACATTGCAGAGGCTTGCAAAGACAACGGCGCAAAAATCATATTTTTCTCAACAGATTACGTTTTCGATGGGAAGAAAATGAAGTATACGGAAAAGGATAAACCAAGACCTCTCAATTATCTGGGTATGAACAAGATGGTCGCTGAACAGATGCTCTATGGTCTGGATATTAATCACATAATTGTAAGGACATCCGTTGTTTACGGCTCGGGAGGATTAAACAAGATTAACTTTGTGCTTTGGCTCATACAGAAACTCAGAGCTAAAGAAAAGGTAAGCATAGTAACCGATCAGAAAAACAATCCCACATTCGTGGATAATATAGTCTCGCAGGTACTTGCTCTCCACAGGAAAAATAGGACTGGCATATACCATATAGCAGGTTCCGAATGTCTAAGCAGGTACGATTTTTCATTAAAGATTGCGAACGTTTTCAAGCTAGATACCAATCTCATCACACCAATCACTACCTCTGACCTTCATCAGATTGCAAGGAGACCCATGGTCGTGAACATGAGCGTTGCTAAAGTAGAGAAGGAAACCGGCCTGAAACAGGACGACGTATACACTGGATTAAACAAGCTTAAACAGCAATTAGAGGCAACAAATGCCGATCTTTGATGTCGTATTGAGATATCGCAAAGTTTACAAAAATTACTTCAGTGTGATATTTGGGGTAGCTAGAAAGAGAGGCAGAATTGTTTGCATTTTGCGGAATGGAAACATCAAAAAGTTGAGCTATCTAGATGCTTCCGCACTGGTAGAACTCGTAACTGAATATTCTCAGAACCCAGACAGTACAGCAGACCTTTTAGCCGATCATTATTTCTACTTTAACGGAACGAAGGTCTACCTAAATGGTGACCCGGATAATGGCGCAAAAATAGACGTTTTTTTTAGGGAGGAATATGCCTTTCTTAATGTTGATGGCAAAGTAGTAGTGGATATAGGGGCTAACATCGGTGACACCGCCATTTATTTCGCGCTAAAGGGGGCAAGGCGTGTCATCGCCCTGAAACCTTATAACTTTTCATTTAGATTGGCGTTGGAAAATATATAGAAAAATCAGCTAGAAAATCTTGTGACTGTCGTAAATTGTGCATTCGGAATCGGAGAGCAGGATAAAGTCCATGTCTCAGAAGGCCATGAATGCAAAGGCCTCAGATAGCATAGCACAGTCAGTAGAAATAATAAGGGAGAAATCGCTTACAAAATCGCCAGAATATCCTTTTTCATAGGAGAGTTTAAAAGTTGCATCTCAGTGCGATCTAACCATATCAGCAGCTCTATGGATAGCCATACCAAGTTTAATTTTAAATTCTGTGAAGATAGGCATTTTTTCTGGTATGAAACTTATTCTTTTATTCAATATTATAGAATAAAGTTCTATTCCTTCTAGGTCTCTCTGTTTCCAATTCAGTGGTTTTTTAGCCTTTAAAAGTACTCCCGGCTCTGTATCTTTTTCCAAACAGATTGTTTCAAAATCTGAAAAAATTTTCTGTATATCTTCTATTTCATATCTCCAAAAATCGTATGGAGCCGCGTGATATCCATATCCTCTTGATCTTGTAGTTATATATATATCCGTCTGGTTTCAAAATTTCTTTCAAATTGTTCACGACCGATTGCCAGTTTTTTGCATGTTCTAGCATTTCCGTTGACACAACGATATCAAATTTATCCTTACCAAATTTATCAACTAACTTCTCACCTGGAACAATTTCATCAACAAATTTTCCCGGAGAGATGTCTACGCCTACGTAGAATTCCGGCCTAGCAAACTTCTCTATAAATGGCCTCACACTTCCGTTAATGTACTGACTGCCGACTTCAATCACTGATTTGCCTTCAAATTCACCACAATTTATGTTCTGTATGAAAAATTCGATTACTCTTACATTACACATTTTACTTGTCAGCTCCTTTCCGCTTCCAATGTACCGTGATTCATCAAATCATAGCGAAGCCCATTATGTTTATAGATCCTGAACTTATTAAATCCGTAGCTTTTCAATTTATAGATCAAATAACTCAGAGATTTGGTCTTGGATTTAAGAAGATATGGTGAATATTCTATTCTAATTTTTTGGAATTTCTTAATGGAAACGTCTTCTATGACTGAAAACTCTGCACCTTTTATATCAAGGTCTAAAAGAAATGGGTCTGATATACTAAACTCATTCAAGACGGTTGAAATACTTTTTGACTTGGTCTTAATAGTCTTTAATCCTTCGCTTTTATATATAGAAGAGCCTCCGCTGTCCTCTGGGTCCACCGGAAAGTCTATGTCTCCATCGGTCCCTATTGCATAATTTCTCAAAACTATATTTTCTGAAAGTTTGGGATTCAATTTTATGTTCTCTAAAGCCTGCGCATAAGAAGGAGGGTCGGGCTCAAAACCATAAACCTTGGCCCCATAATAAGAATAGAAGAGAGGGGTATCTCCAATATAGGCTCCAGCGGTTACAACTACCTTATTTTTTAAATCTAGACCTGAAAAATGAATTTGATAAAGGAAAGTTTCATCTAAAAGTCCAACTCTATTAATTTTAAGTTTTATCCCCTGATGGGTTTCAATTATTCTATTTTTGTAATCTAATTTCCACTCATATTCTCCTTCGCCAAACCTTATCCCATTGCTCAAAGCGAAGGAAACTATGCCTAAAATACTTCTTTTTGTCTCTTTATCGAATGGAATTGAATATCCATTACTAAGTTTTACTAAACCATTCTTACGTATAATAACCGAGATTGGATTTTTTATAGTATATCGGTAACCCTCTACCGTTGGTTCTCTAAATCTTAAATATGCACTTATCAAATTTACTATTTTATAATTCAATTTATCTTCACCCTTGTTTTATATTTATTATACATATTAATAATTTCACTCTCTTTATTTTTACCCTCTTTAATCTGCAGATTCCACAATGTGGACTTGTCTAACTTTGAGGCTTTCCGCTTCTTAGGATCAATTGTTGACCTTGAGGGAAATCCTCGTGGTGCAGCTTGCGTCTCCCTTCCACCATTCTTTACCCAGATATGACGTTGCTCCCTTTAAATTCGTAACACTTTTCGTTACTTTTCATTTATTTTCACCTAGAATTTCCTGGTATAAGCTTCCCTGAATGATTGGTCATTCATGAACTTCGTCCTGAACTCCCTGGGAGGTAGATAGTCTATCGATGAGTGTGAACCCTTCTCATTGTAACCTGTGAAAGCACTCTTTTTGGCGGCTGACGCTTCCCTGTAATCTTGGAATTCGTATAGCCAGAAGTAGTCCATCTTGAATGAGTTTTGAAAGGGCTCTGTGTTACCAAGTGTACTAGAAGTTATCAAAATCGACCAACAAGTATAATTGAGGCAAGGAACAATTGTACGCACTCATTACCCTCCCCTGCCTGAATTTCATCACACTAAGAAGGATTGACTATGCTTCCCTTGGAAATCTTAATTTCTTCCTTTTTCCTGAGAACTGAGAGGACAGGAGGTTTTTTGTTCAAATAATACAGTATTATCGTTTTCAGAGCTTCACAGCTGTCATAATAATTGTATAAATCTTCAACTTCCTTACCCTCCAGAAAAGACCTTAGAACTTTATCCGGCCACATTATGTCCTCTCCTGTTTTCCCAAAATCGTTCAAGTTAACTACTCTTACAAATCCCCCCACCACTTCCTCTTTTGTTCCAGTTCTATCTCCGAACCCAGATAAGGTTAAAAGAGTCCTTGCACCGAATTTCTTAAACTCCTCCAGAGAAATTCTTTGACATACGTTTCTTGACTTTCTATCGTGGGGAAATTTGACCCAATTTTTTATGCGACTACGGAAAGAGCCGACCGTTTCTCTCATGGTTCATGTCCGTTCTTTTTGGATATTTCTGCAACTCCTACGGCCTGTCCTATTTGCTTAAGAAATTGGACAAATTCTCCCCAAATTCTCCACAAAATCTCCGCAGATTTTCCACAGGTGTGGAAAATGTACATGGTAAATTTTCCTTGAATTTTTATGCAGATTTTCTTTACTTGTGGAAATTTAGGAATTCCAGAATTCCCCATGTCCTCCCCAATTTCTCCGCAAATTCTCCTCAGATCTTCTGCCCAATTTCCTCATTGTGGAAAGGGGATAATATTATTATAGGCAGATATATTATTTATGTTGTGCTAACAGTATCTCGGAGCTGAGTTAAATATTTAGAGCATCCACGCTTCTGAAACTGGGAGACAGGAGATCAGTGAGCTCGCCATCCGTAGACCCATAACGTTCTACGTATGGGGTGATCTCCTTCTCTCTTCGTTTTCAACCAGCGTGTTGCACACGCTGCTCAACTCTATGA
>JAKAUZ010000072.1 GCA_021817415.1 Thermoplasmata archaeon
GTCTCTGCCTGGACGAAGGTAATGGAACTCGACAGGTTTGACCTTCATCCTTAGGTCATCCCGATTCCACGCTTGAAGGCGATGCATTGCCTCCTCCCCTTTTCGGTTAGAATAGGGCCGGGACCGAGCCCTATAAGAAAGGTTCATATCCCAACCATTAAATATTCATACCGCATATCAAATCGTGAGCAGTTGGGAGAAGACACTAGAGAGGGAGACAGAGAAATCCAACAAGGAACTACCAGATGAAGTAGCATCGACGATAGCAAAATTCATCGAAGATATGAGCTTGGACATTTCAACATCACGTTTGTATTCGTATGCGTTCAGACTGAGGATTATTGCCGGCATGATTCCAGAGGAGTTTCTAAAGCCATCAGAGAATGACTTGAGAGGGGTAATACGAAGGATCAAAGCAAGAAAGGTAACGTGGGGGTCAGGACAACCCCACCCGCCGACTGAAAATTCTATTCAAATGTATCTGGTAAGCATGAAGAAGTTTTATACATGGATGAACCACGGCGAAGTCCCTGACAATGTGAAATGGATCAAATTGGGGACTGTACGCGCAAGTAGACAGGTTGAACCTGAATCACTGATAACAAAGGAGGAAGTGAATGAACTCATACAGGCATGCGAAAACCCACGGGATAAAGCAATCCTTTCTACTCTGTATGATAGCGGAATGCGATTAGGTGAGCTGCTTAACATGAGAATAAACAGCGTTTCATTTGATCAATATGGGGCAGTGCTCAATGTGACGAAGGGCAAAACTGGTTTCAGGCGGGTAAGAGTTGTGGGAGACTCTATACCTTATCTACGTGCATGGCTGGAGGTGCATCCACAGAAGAATCCAAGCGCACCGCTGTTTTGCAACCTATCAGAGGACATCAGGGGGCGCGCATTAACTTCTGCGGACGTTTATAGTATAATTCGAAAGGTCAAGCGGCGTGCAGGTATCACGAGACGTGTCCACCCACACTTATTTAGGCATACCAGGGCAACAATCCTTGCCAGTAGGGTTACAGAGGCGCCACTGGAGGCGCAGATGGGGTGGGTACATGGGTCCAAACAGACCAGAACGTATGTGCATTTGAGCGGGAGGGATCAAGATAACGCTATCCTAAAAGCGTATGGAATCGAAATAAAAGACGAGGGAAAAATAGTGGAGGAGAGACCAAGGGAATGCCCAAGGTGCCATCAGTTGAGCCCTGGTAATTCAAAATATTGTCTTACTTGTGGATTGCCCCTCGATGTGAAAACTGCTATTGAGTGGGACGAAAAGATTAAACAAATAGAAGACGCAATAATGAATTCAACAGTCATACCACCGGAAATGAAAGAGTTTATCAGTGGCTTTAAACCAGAGGATAGGGATAAGGTATATACGGCAACACTGAAATGGGTAGAGGCGAGCAAAGAAAGAGAAGAGAGACTAGTAGAGGAGGCAGTTGAAAGAGTATTAGCGAGGAGAACTGAGGAGAAAGAGAAAAGTTAGGTTGGATATCGTTGATTCCTATCTTCCATTGGAAACTCTATTAATGCTGTTGCGGTATTGTGTATATTCTTTGAGGAAGCCCTAAATTCTACATCAAGTACTAGAGCCATTGTGGAAAGATCCCTCACACAGTAATGAGTTATCTTTTTGAATTCATCAGGCCTTGCGTTTACAACTATATCTATTAAGAGATGTATTCCGTAATCGCGTATCTTTCTGGAGCCGACGTAATAGAATTCCTTATGACTATCCCGGTCAGTTGAGACTTTCAGTGTTATGTATATCGTATCGCCGCTACTAACGTTGCTTCGATCAACAGCTAAGTCGGGATAGCCGGCCCCTGCAAGTATCTCAACCCTCACTCCATTCTTTTCAAGATAATCTATTAGTTGATCCTCTATGAGCTGGTGGAGGATGGGCGGTTTGTTTTCGAGTGTAGAACTGCTTTGAATTTCAGGAATCTTAAGACGCTTAATGGATGCCTCCAAGACTCCCAGAAACGCTATATCATCAGTCATGCTAAAAGGTTTAATTTCATGATGTGTACTTGCTAAGATGACATCTCTAAATTGAATAGGACTATTTTTCTGTTGTCTCATTAATTCATAAATTTCGCCGATAGAATCTACCAATGGAGACTCTGACTGGGCGTTCTCTATTAGTGTTGCAGTTGCTTTCGATGGCTCCGTTACTCCGAGATTTTTCCGGATGGCGTCTTTAACAAACTCTGGTGCTGAAGTATACCCTAATCTAGGGTTATTTATGATGAATTCAACAATATCCTCATACATCCGTTTCGGAATGCTCAACGTCTGATAACCTGCGGGCATACCCGGACAATTCATTCTAATTTAAAGTATTTACGCCCCAGCAACGCCCTCCATTAAACATACGCCCTGTATAGAGTATGTATACTGGAACCTATATATATAAGGGCGCATTATCATGGCATGAAATATGGAAAGAGGGCGCAAAAGAATTATGTTTCGTTGAGTTTGCAGAAACCTCTGGCTGTGCAGATTAGAACCTATCTTTCAGAGCATCCCGAGGAGGGATATACCGGAATTACCGATTTTGTTAGGGAAGCAGTAAGGGCAAAATTAAAGGGCGAAGGAGGTAAGTGATATGAAGGAACCTGAGCTGATACGCATATGGGATGAAATAGAAGAGAAAATCCAGAAAAAACTCCGGAATAAATTGAAAACATATAAAAGGTCTGGAGAAGGGGAAGCGCACAACGATGAAGAAGAAACAATACCACTACACAGGAAGACGGAGACGTTGGAGAGCGAGGCAAAATGAAACGCGAAAGAATCCAGCGCAAAATACAGAAGTACCAAAGAATGTCACATCGACCGCACTATAGGGCACGAGCAGTTATAGTTTTTATCGTAATGATTACCATTTGGTTTTCTTTTGCAGTTGCTGATATTCAAGGCGCGATTAGCACCGTGACCGGGGGGGAACCGGGAATCTTAGTTGAACTCTACGAAAAACCGTTAATGACCTGGCGTGGCAATTGGACGGCCCCATGGGCCAATTACAATCCTTTCCCCCTTAACCAGACGCTCGGCAGAGGGAGCTATAATTATACTTTCACGTTAGGCGATCTATTGGTAATTCTTTCGGCCTCCCTCGTCCCATACTTCTTGTTTTGCCGGAACAAGATGTGGGAGACCAGTGAGGAATCGAGGGCAGGGATTGTGAGAAAATGAGTATATTTAGGAAAGGTGGTGACGAGAGCAGGACCACTATGGATAAGTGGATGGATACTCCCGACAGAATAGAAGCTGTCGGGAATAGGGTGGTGCTTCATGGAAGTCCCGGGACAGGGAAGACTTCAAAGATCATAGAGTGGATTGTTAACGTCCTCAAGGATAACCCGAATGCCAGTGTGCTCTATTTAGTCTACAATCGCAGGATGATGGATGAGATGAGAAATAGACTGAGGGAAGCCATGCATGGCGAAATAAGCGACGGGAAACTGGAGGGAACTGTCTTGACGATGCATTCCTTCTTTAAAAGGAAGCTCGGAATCCCCAGTGACAGGTTAGCGAATGAGGCGAGATCACAATGGGCCAGGAAGAAGGGATTGACGGTAAAAAGGAAGGATAAAGATTCATCCGGTGGAAATTTGAGAGATGTGGAGCTTGATGATTCCGACAGATTCTTTGAAATGTATGACTATTCCCGTGCGCAGTCCAAGAAATTATCTCTAAAGGAAACGCCTCAATACAAGGGGAGGACAGAAGGTTTACAATATGACCCAGACAGGATGGCTGCCAGCTGGGAAAGGTTCAAGAGGAGAAAAGGGATTTACGATTTCGTTGATATATTGCGACTGGCAGCAAATGGTAGAAAAATTAACTTCGCGGAATTTCAATGGCAACTTGTAGCCATAGATGAGGCGCAGGATTTGACTCCTATTATGTGGAAACTCGCGGACAAGTTGGGATCGAGAGCGGAATATGTTTGCTTCGCGGGTGATGATAAGCAGGCAATCTACAGTTTTCAGGGAATTGATGTAGGGAAGTTTCTAAAGCACATGAATGGCGCAAAGGTACTGGAACTGCAGCTAAGCTTCAGGCTGCCTAAAGAGATTTGGACTGAGGCGAAAAGAATAGAGAATGAAATAACGACGAAGTTCACAACCGACTTCACGCACAATGGTAGGCATGGAAAGGTGCTCACGCTGGACACAATTGAGAATTTCCTGAAAACGGATGGCAGCAGGAAGTGGGTACTGGTTTGGACTAACAGCCAGGCGAGGGCAATCGGATACGAGCTTATGAAGTTGGGGTACATCTACAAAACAATCAACCCCAACCATTCTGGCTATTCGCCATGGGACCAGGAAGATATGGTTATGGCAACGAATATTCTTCAGGCCTATATCTCAGGCAAAATGTTGAACGGAAGCGACTTTAGTTTTCTGTTGGAGCATATTCCTTCCGGGACGGAGGCTGCAAAGGGGGAAAACGCCCCCGAGATAGGGCAGTTGAGAGAAATGCTGAGGACGAAAGATATCAAGAAGATAAGGGAAAGCTTTGGATCAGGATTTCCTGGGAAGTTCATAGATAATTCAAGATTCACTGATATGCAGAAGAGAGCTTTGAAGGCACTGAAGGCTGGAACATTGGTAACTAGCGAGAACACGATTTACATGGACACCATTCATTCTGTGAAGGGCGATGAGAATGATCTGGTGGCGGTTGTGAAAAGAGTGCCATGGCAGGTGGATAAAGGACTCAAAGGAAGTCAGGAAGAGAGGGATAACGTATTCAGGGTGTTTTACGTTGCTGTCACTAGGGCAAAGAACATCCTTGTACACTTATGTGTAGAGGATCTGAAAACTGATAGGAATTTTGAATATCTGCTGGAGCCTGGCAGTAACGGAACAAGGGGGGATCAGGTTCAGGGAGAGAGGAGGGGGGATGCATGAATTTTGGCGGAAAAAGAAACAAAAGAGACAACGAACTTCAGGTTGTAGGAAAGATTCAGCTGAATGAATCGGTCAGACCAAATGCTCACCTCCCTGGGCACAGTCAACGACAATCAAGTTCGAGGGTTCCTGGCAGGGAGATAACGAGAGAAAACAAGATATTTGGGATAGACTTTGCAAGCTACCTTGCAAACAAGGGCCCGAACCATAACATTACTGTTACTGGCCAAGCCGGATCGGGTAAGACCCAACTGATCTATTGGCTAGTCGACCAGATGGTCGACTACAAAAAGATAATTTTCAGCTATAAGGACAGCGACGAATTCAATAGGCTAGGTTACCCTGTTCTTTTCCTGAAGAAGTACAGCCCAGACGTATTCAGTGACCCTGAGGCATTCACCCAGGCTTGGCTGGTCGCGTTTGGAGTAGAGAGAGAAGGCATAACTGCCTCGGCGATAGAACCCGTAGTGAGAGACATAGTGAAGAACTGCAGGAACTGGCAGGAATTCCTGGACGAAGTTGAAAGGAGAATAAAGAGGAATCAGAGGAACTACATACTCCTGGGAACTTTGAATGACATCAGAGCTAAGTTGGACTCGGTTTACAATGAGCGGATATTCAGTTATGACCTACCGGAGGAAGTCGTTATAGACTTCAGTCAGTTGAATGAGTCTGCGTTCACGTTCTTCGCGGAATATCTCCTGCGCAGTCTCTACAACAAGATCAGGGATGGCACCAGGGAGGGAACTATGCTTTTCGTCGACGAAGGACATTTGTTCCTCAAGAGCAGGAGAACCATTGTCAAGGAGCTAGCTGCCGTCATTAGATCGAGAGGTGCTTTTCTATTGGCCACCCAGAAATTGACTGATCTGGAAAATATTCGAGGAAACGCTGGGATTC
>JAKAUZ010000011.1 GCA_021817415.1 Thermoplasmata archaeon
ATTCTCCACACCTCATCGTCGTACACAATTCCCCACTTTCTTTCCCATGAGGGTGGGGAATTTTAAACCGGCGATTTTGGGGAATTTTATTCCGCCTTTTTAGGGGAAAAGTAAACCGCCGTTTACAGCATGAAGTGGCGGAGCCTCTTCTTTATTCCCATTCTATCTACCCTAGACCTGAACTTTGGGTACAGGGGTTCGAAGAGCTTCCACCCCTCTGCCCTCAGGAAGTGGAAGTGACACAATATGCTATACGTATCCGGGAACGAAATCTTCAGCGACTTCGTCACGCCGGATCCCATGTCCCTCACGTATGCAACAGGTGTTCCGAACATCTTCCTCAAGAGGAGAAGGCGCGGAACTATCTCCCCCTCATTCTCCGAACGAACTGAGCATGACAGTAAGTGTATCCCAGACCAGCCATCCCTCATCTGCATGACCATCGGGCCGTTCTGCCCAGTTCCGTCAAGCATCAGGATGTACCCGCCGTTGCTCGACAGAATGGAGCGTATTATAGTTGAACTATCAATGTGTGCGGCAACAATATACCTTAGAAAGACTCTGCATAGCCAGGATACTGTTCTTGGAGGAATATCCAGTTTCCACAATTCCTCCATTATCTCCTTCACCTGCTTGTGCTGGAAGTATCTCAGCACGCCTATCATCACGTTGAGATCAAAGCCGTATGATGAGCGTGGTGGTGTAATGATCTCAGGTCTCGGAATCTTCCTGTGTATGAGACATGAGGATATGTGCTCTCTGATTGAGATGATTCCGTTCAGAGTCTTCACTTTCCTCGTGACAGTTTTTACCGTGATAGTACTGGAACCGCATATTCCACATTTTGAAATACTCCCAATATCTAGATCAATTATTCCGGAGTCATTCAATCTTGACTGTAAACCTCTTAAGGGAGGGTTATAGATTAGGGATACCGTACCTGTCTTCCCCCTTACGGTAATACCCGCCTTTCTGAGCATCTTTGCAGTATCGGTCTGCGATGGAAGCTGTAAAATTATGGATGCAACGCCTGCAGCAGCTTCTACGTCAACGTTCATGGTTATCCTGTGAGGGTTTACTCCCAGATACTCAATGACCCTCTTCCTTATGCCCTTCCTTACAAGGGGAGATGAACATGTAGGACAGGTAATTCTCCTGCCTTTAGAGTGACTCTTTCTGTTATTTTTGGAGTTCTCCTAAAGTGTCCCTCATGACCGGGATGTACTCCCGGATTCCCGGTGCTCTTCTCCTTTTGGGGATGTTCCTCCATTATAAAGTACGTCTTCCCGTTCTTCACTCCTACAACTGAGGGATGGCGTTTCAGGTATTCGTCAATCTTCTTCTTTAAGCGCTCAATCTCTTCCTTTTGCTTCCTGTTCTTCTCAACGAGACGATCTATCTCCTCCTGATCTCTCGGAGTTTCCGCAAGAAATCGGGCCATGACACACATACAAAACCATGGATATTCATGTTTCTGCTACCAAGTTTGATCAAATACCACAATCAAGCACAGAAGACTGACCTCTTGCCTCTTGAGTGAATTCAGGAAAAGGTTGTTGAGTATCATGATGACAAGTGGATCTGAATAGAGCCTCTCCACTGTTTTGTAGCTTATCTCCTTTCCTATTCCAAGCAACGGAAGGAGATAGGCTGCCTTCCTGTTGCTTAAGCGGAATATCTCCTTCACCAGAATAAAGAAGACCTTCTTCTTTGCCTCTAGCAGAGGATTTCTTCCAAACTCATCGACGAATACGGATGAAGACTCGTCTATCATGGCTCTCAGTTCCAGACCCATTCCCTTCATCCTTTCCTTATAGAAAAATTCGTAATCCTTCCAGTCTGTGATAACTGGAATTGAGAACATCTCCCTGTATTGCGATAGGAGATCGTCAATGGAGCTTTTGAAGTCATCATACCTCCGCTGAGTGATCCTTCCTATCATGAAAATAGATATATATTGATATATATTATACTTTCGTACATGAGAAGGGTGAAGGTGATGAACGGTAATCTAGATTTTCGGGACAATATAGATGTGATAATAGAGAAGAGGGTGACGAAATTCGGATCTGGAGCAAAGATAGACTGTCCGAAGGAATACCTGGGGAAGAGGGCTTACATTCTCATATGCAAGAATGAAGACTAGCTACTTTTGTCCCAATGCCGAAAAGACTATGTCGTTCTAATGAAAATACCGTAGATATGGTAAACAGCATAAAGGTACCATAGTTGATTCTCAATCTGGATGGATTGGCACTTAGAAGGACGCCATTACTTCTTGCGTTCAGCAGAAATGTACCCCACCGAGTCCGGTGACCCAGTTATAGCTACTTTGTAACCGACTTTGCGTAGTAAATCTGGTAACGATTGAACACCATTATGATACTCCAGTATTACTTTCTCAATATTCGAGTACGTCTCGATATTTACACTTTGAAGAACTTTATATTCGCAGCCTTCACAATCCATTTTCAATACTTCGACGTTCTCTCCGTTAAACATCGACACAATATCTTCTAATCTAATTCCGTTGACTTTAGTCGAATTTTCATTATCTTCAATTTTGACCATATTGGATTCATCTATAGAGTTTGCATTTGGTGATTCTTCATAAGTCAGAAGAACAGTTGGTCCAGTAGTAGGAGATAGTGCATCGTTAAGAGGTACTACCCGATTTTCGAATCCAGACGCTATTATGTTTCTAACTGCCAGATTGAAACTTTCTGTAAATGGTTCAATGCCTACTACTTTCTTCGCCCCCTTCGCAGCAAAGTAAATTGAGGAATCACCGTTTGACATTCCCACATCTATTACATTGAAACCTTCATACTTATCTCCGTATTTTTCTTCTATGTAAATCTCTATCAAATGTCCAAAATCATACCCTTTGTCAATTCTACAGGTAATATTCGTTCCATCTTTTTTATTCAGACCGAGGAGATTTCTTTCTATCGAGTGAATCTGCCAATCATTTTCCAGCAGAACTGTAAGGTCTTTCAAGGCCACAAGATTGATGTTGCTTAACGCTAATCCGTTCCTCAGGCAAACATCAAAACTATGGTTGATCTTAACTAATCTATATCCAATATCCCAAATGCTCATATTTGTATGTTTACGTAATAGATGGACCGATTGTAACCCTGAAGGACGAGAATAGTGTGCTTTCGACAGATTCTCTTGAGGCATAATGTTCCTTATCTTTATCCACAGTACTTAAAGTTCTTAATCATTTACCTTTGTGAAATAACAGACTAATTTAAAAAAAAAACTAATTGGAACGTGAAATGTTGTAAATATTTGCCCTAAATAAGGTTACTAGGATCAATTTAGTCTTAGCGGATATATTTTTAACTGTCAATGGGTGGTTGGACGGGGGTTTTCACTTTATCTTTTAGTCAACTTGAAAAACTAAGGTAATCTGACCAATTTTTGAACTAAATCCACGCCAGATCCAAAGAACAAAAGCTGGGAGTGCTCATAGTGGGAAGAGCCTAATCGATACTGTGACGGAGTCAGACTCTTCTTCCGTAAAGTATTCGTTGATCGCTGTTAGGATTGTCTGCGGAGACCACGCTGGGCCCGTTACCAAGTATGTGGCTCAGAACTCCCTTTATAGTCAGATAATCATTTGCTTTTTCGACGTTAAGAAAAGATTTAGGATGCAAAAGTACATTTTTGATTACCTTTTTTCTTTTGACTCTAGACACGTCCTTCACCAGAAATCCTTGTTGCGAAAGGATTTGCGTGGTGAGAGTCGTAAGTTCTCTATTGTGTGTTTCAACTATGATTTCTCTTATGCTTTGGAAATCGCTCAAGCTCGAAAGTGCCTTGACTTCGTAGCCCTCTATATCCATTTTCAGTACAGTAATCTTAGGAGAACCAGTCATTTTTATTAACGTATCTAAAGTTTCAGCCTTAGATGAGACTTTGCCGTTAGAAGTTATCTTTGCCGTCGCACCTGTACTATCGAACCCTACATTTTCTGACTTGTCTGAAACAGCATAATTAAGTAGTCTAACGTTTGACAGCCCATTAGTCTTTACGTTTTCAGAGAGAATAACAAAATTGCCTGGCTCAGGCTCAATTGAAATTACCTGGTGAACCCTTGCAGCACAAAAGATAGTATATATACCTATATTTGCACCTACATCCAAGACCACATCGTTTTCTTCTAGTTTAATTGGATAGTATTCATCAGCGAAAAGCAACCCCTCGAAAGCCCAGATATCTGAAATTATGCCCTTTCTAAGATAGAATATCAAATCGCCGTATCTTGCCTCAATGAGTAAAGTGCTGGAATTCATTTATTCATCCCTCTTTTATAGAGAGACAACGCTTATAATAATTTGCTCTGATCTGCTACCCTGAAAACTGTAACAATTTTCATCACTTTTCATTTATTTTCACCTCTAGTTTCCTGGTATGGCCTTCCTTGAATGATTAGTCATTCTGGAACTTCCTCCTGAACACTCTTGGAGGAAGATAATCAACGGAGGAATGTGGCCTCTTCTCATTGCAATCTGTGAACCCATTCTCTATGGGGACTGACGCCTCCCTTTAATCTTGGAATTCGTATGGCCAGACGTAGTCCATCTTGAGTGAGCTGTGAAAAGATTCTATGTAACCGTTGTCTACCCTCAGTACTAGTCTCTCAGGAACTTCTCCATCGAACGCTTTCACTACGGCGTCTTCAACTGCCCTAATCGCATCCCTGGCCAAGCAGGATCGGGAATAATTGTATCCCTGCCACTCTTTTGTGAAGCTGTCCTTTATGCGCATCAGATAGGTCATACCACGCTGCGTGGGTATGTATGTGATATCGGTCTCCCACAGCTGATCAGGTCCCGTGGGACGGAACAGATTCCTGGATTTTGTTCTTCCCCTGTGCTTTGCGTATGGCAGGGAGAGATTGTTGATCCTCAGCACCCTCCTGACTGATTTCGGATTGATTGCAGTTCCTTCGTTTTTGAGCACTGCCCAGACCCTCCTGTAACCGTAAGTGGGGTCTTTCGGACGCAGTCCTGATTATGTCCTGCTCAATTTGAGGAGATAACCTCTTCACTCTCCTCTCCTTCTCTCTGTAGTGGAGGGAGGAAAGGGAAATACCTGATACCCTTGATATCTCCCTCAATGGCATATCGCTCCTGAGATCCTCAACGACTGTCATCTTGACCCTCCTTGAAGCCTTTTTTAAAAGCATTGATCACCAGAGTCAGCTCTCCCATCATTTTCTTGAGGTCATCTATCCCCTCTTCTCTCGAATGGGGATGCCTATCGTCCGATAGGCCTTTCTTGCCGCTCTCTATGAACTGCTCTTTCCACTTTGCGAGCTGTGTTTGGAATATTCCATGCCTCCTGCATATATCTGCCTGTGTTGTGCTTTCTGTGAGTGCTTCCCTGACTATCTCAAACTTCTCTTCCACTGAATGCCTTGAT
>JAKAUZ010000029.1 GCA_021817415.1 Thermoplasmata archaeon
TGCTATTATCTGTGCGGTGAGATTCTCTATCCCGATTGCGCCTGAATTGGGTGTCTGTGCATTAACAGGGGCCAGAGGGATGAAAAATGACATTACAATCACGACCAGTGCCAGCCCTATTGCTAAACTCTTCCCCGATAGAATCATGGCAGTACTATCTTTGAAGGTTATATATTTTTTAGTTTTACTCAAAAATGGTAAAACCAAAGTTCAAAGACATCCGGCAATAATGAAACGTGGATGATTCAACGGAAGATAAGAAAATCATAAAGCCTGCCTCAACCCTTATCGCAATAGTTCCAACCATAGCGGTAATAGCAGTCTTATACCTGAGAAACCTGACTCTCCTCGATTATGCTCATGTTCTTTTAGGGGGTACCTGGACAGGAATAGATTTGTTTATGGGACTCATTATTTCCAGAGTCCTAAGAAAGATGTCTGTTGGTTCAAGGATAGAGTTCATTAAGAGGCTGGTTCCAATGATGCTTTTCTTTATGCCCACGATTGCCTCTCTTGCGATAACATGTGGTATTTACCTCGCGACATATGAAGGGATATTCAGGCTTAGTTATCCAGTGATCATTGTTGCCGGACTAATAGTGATCATATTGGTTCTACAGGGATTTGGAATATTCCTGCCAAATGAGCTCAGAATTTATTTTGAGCTTATGATGCCTGCGCCCAATAGCGACAAAATATACAGGCTGGCTATGATAAACTTCAAGCTTTCAGGAATCCAGGCAATCTTCCAATTTGCAATAATATTCATAATGGCAAATATAGCGATGAGTAATTATTTCCTAAGATTCTGAAAAAATTGGAATCAGCAGGAACACCTGAATCCATAGGGATAAGATGATGGAAATACACTGCCATCCCAAATCAAACCTTAAACTCTAGTATTAAGGACAATATTCAGCATTTTAAAGTTGAAAAATAATCCATCATAAAGAAGGAATCAAGGCTCTTTCAGTGCCGGACTCTTCAAGTATCCTTGATACATCAACTACGCACATGGAAAGGCCAAAATCGGAGCAGTTCTTCCTGAGTTCCCGCAGTTTAGAAGCACCTTGCATCAGTTTCCCCTCCTCTATCAGAGTCATTCCTATCTTCCTTCCTATTTCAGACATTATTATGGGATTTGATGAGAATTGCTTTTCACTCGCATTCCATATTTCCACTGCTTCTCTTTTCCTTCCTTTTTTTTTCTTGTATCAGCCCTTCTGTAAGAGCGATCACATCTCTGGTGTCCTCGGCCTCTTGCCCTACTATCATAGATTTACTAATTTTAATATCATCTTCAGCCCGTTCCAGGTTACCTTTGGATGCCGATATAAGTGCCCTGTAGGAGTACGCTTCCGCTAACTCACTGATGGCTGTCGATTGATCGCTGAACATTTCAATTGCCTTTGTTGCACACCTGTGTGCAGTTGTCAATTTTCCCATCTTCCATAAAATTATCGATTTCTGCAGAAGGCAGGATGCCGCACTCAGAACGGAGTTAAGGCTGAACAGACCATCGTATGCAGCAGTGATGTCCGTACTGGCCGCACTCAGCTCCCCTTTAAAAAAATATTTCCACCCTCTATATGCCATGCAGGTGAAGTAGTTCCTTTCATCCTTCAATCTGGAGTATATTTCCATTGACCTCGATAGCGCTTCCAGCGCTTCATCAATGAACCCTAGCTGAGATAATGGCCCGTCCATAGACAGCAAAATGTGTGCCTCTAACTCCTCGCTTCTAAGACTGTTTACATTAATCGATAGTGCTTTCCTCAGTAAATTCAAAGATTCCTCATTCTTACCTGTCAGATATAGCGACTGCCCTTTGCCTAACATCGACCGAACTAGAAGTTCTTCATCCAGCGAAGCACCAGTTCTATAAGCTTCGTCGAATTGTTCTATTGAATTCGAATAGTCACCATTCATCTGTTCTAGTTTGGAAATCCACAAAAGTATCCAGCCTCTCGCTCTTTCATCAATCAGTTTCCCTCGAATCTGCTTTAGAACAGCAAGGAACGGATCAGAGAAACCTGAATCTATAAGCTTCGACGCACTCACCTTAAGAGTATCGATAAGCCGACGAGAATCGTTGCTGTATGCGAGATGATAAATTGCCTCGAGCTTTGATCTTAATTGCTGATCAGACAGATAAAAATCCGCCATTTTAGAATGAATTCTTACGATGTCTCCCTCCAGTTCCTCAGTTGCTTTCCTGACGAGTTCGTGAACGGTGAATCTATCTCCATTCTTATGAATCAGTCCCCTCTGGCAAAGAATCTCCAGTTCCTTATCGACGTTTACGCCTGCCACATAGCTCAATTCTCCATTAAGGAAACTTTCGCGGAATGCAGAAGCTATCTTGAGGATCAATTTTTGATTATCGCTTAGTTTTTTGGAAATTTCCTTAGTCAGAAGCCTGAGAGTGCCTTCAATGGTCACATGTTCTTCCTTAGCCCCTTCCAGTAGAGAGAGGGCTATTGGATATCCTCCCAGAACTGAAACAGTGCGTTCATCGTGAATCTTGCCCCTAACACGCAAGAATTGAAGTGATTCCTCAAATGAAAAACCATTCAGTACAACGACTTTGAAGTTCACGGCAATCTCTTCATACTCTCTTGAAATCACTATCAATTTAACTCTGGGTACACTCCTTGAAATGTCCTTAATGAGTTCCCTGAAACTGGCATCTGTACAAAATTGGAAGTCGTCAAATACGACAACTGCTTTAATCTTCTTTAGTCCGTAAATTATGAAGTCTGAGACCAATCTTCTGTCAACTTTCAGCGCCATCATCTTTGAAACTTCATTGATTCCAAATTTTTCAAGAAATGAGGCAAATTTCATAAGGATATAGTCAATTGAATCTATCTCACGGGTATTATGCCAGAAGATAGGCGAATTACACCTCTCTACAAATTCCGAGACGAGTGTGGTTTTCCCCATACCAGGCAATCCTGTTACCAATACGGCATCGTTGCTCTGTAAGATTTTTAACTCTTTATCCCTCCCGACGAAATATTTTGGCGTAGGGTATGAAAAATCAAAGAAGGCAGGAAAGGCAAAGGACCTTTTCTTCTCTCCCCTTACAACAATTACTGGCTCTTCTCCTTCAAGTGATATCTCTATTTTCTTAGCAATTAGGAAATATTCCTTGACGTTCTTCCCAGCATCCCTCTTCCAACTGTAATCAACCAATCCAATCCTCCTCAATTTATTCAGTCTCTCCGAGATATGGGAGTCGTCATCGCCGAGCGCTTCGGATATTCTTTTAACAAATTCAGGTCTCTTGCTAAGTACTGAAAGAATCCGGAAGCACTTAGGATCGGAGAGGATACTCCCTATATTTCCGACTGTAGAGGGGGTGGGTCTATTTTCCACGATTGAAATATTTTGAATGAGCTTAAATAGTTTACCTCATTAATATTTGTAAAGGTCAATTCATATAATTATGTTATATAACTAAACCTCAAAACTAAAGGTAAACATGGAACAAATTGACAAGTCGTATATTCTTAAAAAATCCCGATAGAACAAAATTTGTGAAAAACGACTTCTATTACAAATTAACTAGACCTAGTAAAAGCAATACACAGACTAAAGTCACCCGGGGGCGGAGGATATCCCTACTTTGTGTCCCTGCCGAGGATACATAATTCAAAACTCAGGATCATTCCTAACTAGTGCTTTCTGTGTTCAAGGTTATATTGGTTACAGTATCACTCAAATAAGCGCAAAATTATATATTCCTCTATCGGAGACCGTTAATCATTGTGCAATTGATTAATACTTTCAGTCAATTTATGGCTAGATGTCGTTGAGAGGGACACGAAACCTTGTCCTCGTCAACACGAGCGTAGGCGCATTCATCGGACCGTTCACCTCTAGCGCCATCAGTTTTTCGACTCCAGAAATCGGTCAAACATTCCATGCGACGTTCTACGAGATAATATGGCTACCGCTTGGGTTCCTAATGTCACTTTCCTCATTTTACCTGATTTCAGGAAGGCTGGCTGATGAATACGGAAGAGTCAGACTTTACCGACTGGGTCTCATTCTATTTTCATTGGGCATCTTGACTGGCACCTTGTCACCTGGCATTTCAATCTTGCTGATATCAGTATTCATTGCGGGAATTGGTGCAGCTTTTGCGGGGTCAAATTCCACCGCAATAATTGGGCAGACCTTCAACAGAGGAGTTAGGGGAAGGGCTCTTGGAATCAACGTGATGTCAGTCTATCTCGGTCTCACCTTGGCTCCATCCATCTCCGGAATCATTATAAAATTCGTTGGATGGAGAATGCTTCTGGCGGTATCTGGGCCCGTTGCACTATTTGCTCTGGCACTGACATTTATTGCCATGGCAGGGATGGACGTCAGAGGTGGAGCTGAAAAGATAGATTCATTTGGTGCGATTACACTTGCTTCTGGAATCTTCCTGACAGTTTTTTACCTGAGCCTTGGGAATGTTTATGGGTGGATCAATACATCTCCAATCCTGATTGCAGGGATTGTTTCCTTCTCCTTGTTTATTATGATAGAGAGGAAGGTACCGAATCCCTTAATAAGCGCTAAACTTTTCCTAAAAAACAGGACATTTACCGCCTCCAACCTTACAGCTTTCCTGAATTATCTGAGCACATTTTCATTAGTCTTTGTTTTTGCTATTTACCTCCAGCTTGTCCTGCACATAGGCCCGCTCGCCTCGGGCCTGATAATTGCGGTAGAACCAATTTTCATGGTAATCCTTTCTCCAATAAGCGGAATGATGTCAGATAAATTTGGGTCGAGAATAGTCGCATCAGTAGGGATGCTCCTGATCGGCTTCTCATTCTTAGTACTCTACTTCTTTGCTTTGAAAAGTACGGTGGGAATAATTATTTCACTGGCAGTCATAGGCACTGGGTTCGGTCTATTCTCGGCGGCGAATACCAATTCCGTCATGGGCTCTGTTTCTGACCAGCAGTTTGGATTGGCCTCCGGAACGCTAGGTACAATGAGGTACAGCGGGCAGCTTTTGAGCATCACACTTTCAAGTATTATACTTACTTCCGTACTTCCGCGAACGGCAGTAATAGGGATGTTTTCCGGAATTCCATTGTCATATGCAACAAGCTATGGATATGAATTTGTTCATGGATTGATGTACATAATGCTGGTGTCGGGCCTGATAAGCTTTGTCGGTGCATACACTTCTCTGTTAAAAAACAGGGGGGCGTAGTCTTTTGTGCGAGTCACTCACAGTGTAATTTTGATTGAATGATTTCATGGAAGCAGAAGGCCGTATGCAATCTCTTTGAGGTCACTCTTATCGCTGCTTATGAAAATATGCCTTGTCTGGGTGTATTCCATCAGACCCTCCAGGCCCAGTTCCCTCCCAATCCCGCTGTCCTTGAATCCTCCCCTTGGTGCTGCCGCAGAGAGGAGATGGTAGTCATTTATCCAAACAGTTCCGGCTTCAATCTGTGACGCCACTCTCAGTGCCTTGGCCTGATCATTCGTCCACACGGCACTTGCCAATCCATACCTGGTATCATTGGCTATTCTGACTGCTTCCTCCTCTGTCTCAAAATCCTGTATCGTGACGACTGGTCCGAAAATCTCCTCGTTCGCCACCATGTGTTTCTTCTCAACTCCAGCAAGTATAGTCGGAGGGTAATAGAAACCCCCCGGAGGTACCTTCCCCTCCATAGAAACGGGTTGAATCACTTCGACTCCCTCTGATCCTCCAAGACTGACCATTTCATTTATCTTATCCAATTGATCACGCGTCGTTATCGCACTTATGTCTGTCTCAAACTGCATAGGGTTGCCAGGATTCAGTCTCCTCATCTTTTCTTCCATCAGTTCCATGAATTTCGACCTGATAGATTTCTGGATTATCAACCTACTGCCCGATTCGCAGAGTTGGCCCGAGTTAAGATATATTCCGAATAGCGCACCCTTGACGGCAGTCTCTATGTTTGCATCGTCGAAAATGATGTTCGGACTCTTTCCTCCTAGTTCCAGGGTGACCTTCTTGATCTGGGATGATGCAGTATTGAGCACTTTTCTTCCAGTCGAGGTTGAGCCGGTGAAGGACACTGCGTTTACCTTGGGACTACTCGCTATTACGCCTCCAACCGAGCCTCCCTCCCCAGCCATAATATTCACCACCCCCTTTGGGAAACCTGCTTTCTCAATATCCTTTGCCAGCTCCAGGGCCGTAAGGGGAGTGAACTGTGATGATTTTATCACGACCGTGTTCCCTGTCATCAATGCTGGAGCAAGCTTCCAGACAGTCATCATCAGTGGGACGTTCCAGGGTACGATAGCCCCTATCACTCCAAGTGGCGCGTATTGGATAATACCGCGTGAATCAGGATACTCAGGATGGAGAATCTCCCTCTGTTCCCTGAATTCAGCCTCGTGGGCAAAGTATCTCAGGTGGTCAATTGCAAGAGGGATGTCCATAAGAGTGCTTTGCCTTATCGTCTTGCCTGTGTTTGCACTCTCAAGCTGTGAATAGAGTTCAGACTTTTCCTGAACAATATCTGACAGTTTTTCAAGTAATCTCTTTCTCTCAGACAAAGTGCTCTTGATCCACTTGCCATGGAATGCATCATAGGCGGAATCAATCGCCTCTCTGGCAGCATCTTCGCTGGCCAGGAAAATCTTAGCGATGACGGAACCGTCGACGGGGCTGATCAAATCTTTTTTCTTTCCTTCTTCTACAAACTCACCATTTATGTAATTCCTGAACTCACCAAAGTTACCAAACATGAAATGTCACTCTTCGAGTCCTTTATCCGCGGACCCTAAATTAGTTATGTAACTACAACTATTAAAGCGCTTTTCTCCATCCGCTAAATCCAGGAGGGTAAAGTTAGATGTCATGATGATACCTTTCTCCCATCCCCACAATTCTGTGGGCTCTAAATGTACAATTTGTTCAAAACTCTAGGTCAGAGAAAACAACCCTGATCACGCCACGTGAAAATAGTGGTATCTGTGGTTGCCATATCTCCTTTAAGATTTTACTCACGAATTGCCACAAATTTAGTTTCATATTCTGATATACTGCTTTTGTCTAGTTCAGTAGGATTCTGACCAAGGACGAATGGATTTAATTAACGGAAACAGCAACTGGGAAGATCGGCATTATAAGGTAGTGGTGAGAGAAATCAGGAAAAGCACCCTACATATAATGCCCAGAAGTCTGTCTGTGGGATAGAAGAGATTATTCTTTATCTGGCTTACTAAGATTTTTCACCGTTTCCCAAAAGGTGCAAATCACTCCAGAATGTGGCATGGTATTGGGGGGTTCATGGAAGAATCAAGCCTACTCACTAGATGGAAAATCGTTTCAGAATTCTGATTTCAGAAAATCGTATAGCGAATTAAGTTTTTTACATGGGTGTCTATGTGCACAAATCTGGTTCGGTCCCTTATGAGCCTGCTGGAAGGAACTATCGCATCCATTCCATGATTGGAGGATATTACTTAGACGCTACACCTATTTCTTGACTTTGGATAAGTCTCACCCAATAATACTTATTTTTGGGCTGATGTTTGCCCTGGAATCATATCTAACAAGCTTGCGGAGTGCCTCAGCGGCCGCCATTCTTTGGCACAGGAATAGATTTGATAAGGTTCTCGCGAAGCTGATCAACCCTCACGATGAACAGGGGAAGAAAAGAGCAAACAAAATATTCCCATAGATGAAAAAAGCCCCTTCGTTGAGAGACCAATGACGCATCTCTCCTCAAATAGGATGCTTGAAGACATTGAAACCTTAACTGACCTGAAGATGGAACTGCCATAGATTTCAATATGTAGCATTTTAAACTAAGAAATGTATTTATTTAATCTTCCTAAAGAATTCTCATGGCGGTTAAGAATGCAGATGCTGAATTTTATAGGGAAATCTACCAGTCAGTAAAGAAACATCCTGCAACAAAAAATGACTTTATAGACAGGTTTGCCAAGGGTGAGATAACGAAGGAGGAATTCTTGAATTTCTCAATCGAATTTTATCATTTCACGAGGGAATGGGTCTCTATTCTTTCAATACTCCTTGTCAATACTCCCAATGAAAATGACGCGGCATCCCTTACTAGGATACTGGTATCGGAGCTTGGAGACATGGATCCTTCAAAGAGGCACGAGTTGCTATACCGAAAGTACCTCAGGAGCATAGGACTTGAACCTGCTGACCTGATATCCAGGGAACAGAAGATTACTACTAAACAGTGGCTTGACGGAATGAGAAATTACTTTTCCCAAGATTATTTTGTAGCACTGGGGGCGGAGTATGGCCTAGAGAACATGGCAATACCGATGTGGGACAAGCTCCTCCCGGGGTTGAGAATGGTAGCCAGCAAATTCCCTGAATTCAGGGGCATGGAAATTGAATATTTTACCTTCCACAGGGAATTGGAGGAGCATCATGAAGAGGCGATGGAAAACGTACTTGGTGAACATATAAACGATCCAGAAGCAAGACGAAAGTTCGAGCAGGGAGCTAAGGCCATACTTGATCTGGAGGAGAAGTTCTGGCTTGGTCTTGCTGAAAACAGCAATTTTAAGAATACTAGAAGAGGGTGAATTATGATGGAAGGAGGGGACTTATTTCAGGGAGTGCAGCACATTGAATTCTACGTCGGATCAGCAAGACAGTGGGCATTCTATCACTCGAAGGCGTTTGGTTTCGCAATAAAGGGTTATGCAGGTCCGGAAACTGGGGTAAGGGACAGGGTCTCGTACCTGCTTGAGCAAGGGAAGGTGAGACTTATTTTGACGGGCTTCCTTGACAGTAACTCTGACATTGGACAGCACGTTAGACTTCACGGAGACGGGGTGCATGATATAGCGCTTAAAGTCAAGGATTATGAAGAAACAAGTTCATTTATCAATGAACGAAAAGTAGCTTTGATTAAAGATGAGGGTGAAATTAAGACAGGAGAGGGACTAATTAGGAAAGGATACGTCGAAGCCTACGGTGAAACAAGGCACTCCCTGATCGACCTGTCAGAATACGAAGGGTATCTTCCACCGGGTTTCATGGAGATTAAATCAGCTGACGGGGAAGTATTTGTGGGGAATATTGACCATGTGGTTGGAAATGTCAAGGAAGGGGAGATGAACAGCTGGGTAGATTTCTATATTCAGGGAATGGGGTTCACCCAATTGATGAGTTTCGATGACAAGGATATAAGCACAAAGTATTCAGCGCTGAGGAGCAAGGTCGTACAGTACGGGAAAAGGAACGTAGTATTCCCAATCAACGAACCTGCCCTTGGACTCAAGAAGTCCCAGATACAGGAATACATTGACTATTACCGGTCTGACGGAGTGCAGCACATCGCCCTCCATACAAGCGACATTGTGAAAACAGTCAGGGAATTGAAGGCAAGAGGAGTAGAATTCCTGAATACCTCAGGAATTTATTATGATACCCTCGCGGAGAGGGTCGGAAGAATTGACGAGGACATCTCGGATTTGAGGGAACTGGGGATACTGGTAGACAGGGATGATGACGGATATCTGCTTCAGATTTTTACCAAGCCAATTGGGGACAGGCCGACTTTCTTTTATGAAATTATTCAGAGAAAGGGAGCTACCTCATTCGGGAAAGGAAATTTCAAGGCACTTTTCGAGTCAATAGAGAGGGAACAGGAGAGGAGGGGCAACTTATAGATGAAGATTGGCCTCGTAAAGTCTGAGGGTAAGAGGGTCCCCGTGATCATAATGAATGGTTCAGTGCTAAGGAAGGCAGATGATGAAACGAACGAATCATTTTTTGACGGGGACTGGAGCGCATATACCACGGAACTTAAAGGACCATTCAGTTGGTCTGTTCCAGTCCCATACATACCATCATTGAGGGATTTCTATTCATTTGAGGGGCATGTGAAAAATGCCAGAATGAAGAGGGGCTTGGGAATGGAGGAAGAATGGTACCGTATACCTGCATACTATTACTCCGGCACGTCTATGCTCTATGGAACAGGTGAGAACGTTGAATATCCAAGTTTTTCAAATGAACTCGATTATGAAGTCGAGTTTGCGATAGTCATAGGGAAGGAGGGTATCAATATCCCTAAGGAAAAGGCTCTTTCCCATGTTTTTGGCCTCATGCTGGCAAACGACTGGAGCGCCCGTGACCTGCAGCGAAGGGAAATGAGGATAGGTCTAGGTCCATCAAAATCCAAGGATTTTGGCACTAGCCTTGGTCCGCATGTCACCACAATGGATGAACTGAGACCTTGCATTGACGAACACGGGAAGCCGTTCATAGAAATCAGGGCATACGTGAACGGGAGGGAATACTTCTCGGGCAACACTAATGATATGTACTGGGGAATCACAGACATGATCGAATGGGCTTCTACCGGTACAATTCTCAGACAGGGCGACGTCATAATGAGTGGAACCCTTTCAAATGGGTCAATTCTGGAGAAGGAAAATAACGAGGATTTATGGCTGAAGAGAGGTGATGTCGTGAGGATAGAATCCCCGCAACTAGGTACACTCGAAAACAGGGTGGTCTGAATGGTCTTCTATGTCAGACAAGGGAATATTCCTGAATTAAGGCATATCTACGATGACAGGAAAAATATCCTGAAAGAAGAATTGCTTGGTGAAGACAGCTTTGAGGGACCTTACTCTCTCCTCTATCATCGAGGCGAACCTACAAGGATAAGGGAAATTGAAATTGTGAAAAAGGACCATGTGGAGGGAATTGAATCATCGCAGCACAGATTATTCAGGACGAGGAGGTTGACTGGGACAGGAGATATAATCACGAATAGGAAAATACTCCTTGGAAATGACTCAGTCCTGATCACATTCTCCAGAATCGATAGGGAGAATGATCATTTCTTCAGGCACGGTCTCAGGAACATGCTCTTCTATGTGCATAGAGGTGGTGCAACATTTGAGAGCATATTCGGCTCGATCACGATAAAGGAGGGAGACTATCTTCTTGTACCAAAAGGAACGACATTCAGGTTTAAGAACCCCAGGGGACTGGCTCTGCTGGCAATTGAGAGCAAGGATCCAATAGAGATCCCAGGCCGCTACCTTAACAGGTATGGGCAGCTAAAGGAAGGGGCGCCTTACCACAACAGGAACATTACGTACCCAATTCTTGATCATACTGAGAAAGGAAAGGAGGAAAAAGGGTACGCTGTATACGTTGATTTCGATGACCATTTCGTTGTAGAGCTAAGGGACGAGTCACCCTTGGACGTTGCAGGTTGGGATGGATACAATTATCCCTTCACTATAAATGTAAGGCACCTGATGCCCATGGTTGGCAAGGTACACCTTCCCCCTCCATTTCACGAGACTTTCTCGTCCAAGAGGTTCATGGTGGCTTCCTTCCTCCCCAGACCTTTTGATTTCCACGAAAGGAGCATCCCAATTTCCTATTATCATAGCAACGTGGACACCGATGAATTTCTATTCTATTCTTCTGGGAACTTTATGAGCAGAAGGGGAATCGATGAGGGGTCCATAACTCTCCACGTCAGAGGGATGATACACGGACCGCAACCAGGAGCCGTTGAAGAATCAATAGGCAAACAATCGACTGATGAGATCGGTATAATGGTGGAGACTTATGACAGACTCAAGGTCTTTCCCGATGGAGCAGGGATAGAAGACGAAGGCTATTTCAGGTCCTGGTACAAATGACGCTCGTTCACGAACCTCTCCCAATCAGGAAGGTATATTTTGGGGATGGTTCCACTGAAAACCTCGGCTTCGTTCTCGAGAAAGAAATCAGGAATCCGATTATAGCAACCAGCAGGTCTGTCTCCAGGACCATTTTTTTTGACGCATTCTCAAATTTTGTCGCACTGACAACATCCAAAAAACCAGAAGTTTTCAACAAAATATCACAACATTCACCTGTCGAGGAAATCAATGAGCTGATTGAAATGATCGCCACTGACGACTACGATGGCGTAATTGCAATCGGAGGTGGCTCAGTCATAGACTCCTCAAAGATTGCAAGGATCAGAAACGGGAAGAGGCTGCCAATGGTGGCCATACCTACAACTCTTTCTGCTGCGGAGTTCTCACACATTGCTGGATACAGCGAGGGGAACGTTAAAAAAGGTAGAAGGGGGATGGAATATGTGGCCGATTTTGTGGTGCTTGACCCAAGCGCCTGCATTGAAACACCTGAGCAGCTGTGGAGATCAACTGGAGTCAGGTCTCTTGACCATGCGATAGAGGCTGCCCTTGACACTCCAGACTGGAGTCCATTTCTGTGGTCTTCAAAGAAGTCAATTGATTTACTGATGGACTTCCTTCCAAAGAAAAATATCGAGGCAATAGCACATTGTCAGGAAGCTTCATGGCTTTCTTATATGAACGTATTCAACTCGCCCATGGGTCTGAGTCATAGCATAGGGAAGGTAATTGGTGCAAGATTCGGTATTCCACACGGAATCACTTCCTGCCTCACTCTCCCCGGAGTGCTCAGATATTATGCGAAGAAGTCACCGGAGAGAATTTATCCCCTGACTTCTAAATTCTTCAGCGACCGGGATGCCCAGAAATCGATATTGAAATTTTCAAACATGATTGAAGATTTCATAGATTCACTCGGACTTGGTAAGAAATTTGCTGACTACGCCGTGGGCAGGCAAGAGCTCGTTTCAGTGCTTTCCCAGTTGAACATCACCGACAGCGAATTGATAGATGAACTGGTTGGTAAGGCATCCGGAGCAACTTAAGTTGGACCATTCATCTCCTTACCGATGCTTCGTTGCGCAATTTGGAGGGAGAGGTAGCTCGTTTTTAGAGCAATCCTATTGCGGTTTGACCTCTGTACAGTGGACCGATGCACAATTGCAGTAGCGTTAAATTCTGCACAGAATCAGTAATGGACGTGGATAGGCGACGTATTTTGATTCAGGAATGAACGCACCACACCAATCAACAAATATGAAATACTAACCATCGTTACTCAGGCAATGTCGAAGAAGAACTCAATCAGAATAGCAATCATAGGAGGAGGGACAATAGGAAGCGCTATAGCAGTTCCTCTGGCGAAGGAAGGGTTCAGCGTGACGATCACGAGGAGAAACCCTGAAAAGATAAAGAATCTGGAGGAGTATGGCATAGAAGTGGGAAGGGACAACAGGGATGCAATACTTAAATCGGAACTTGTTATTTTTGCTCTGAAGCCTTACGACATACTGGCAGAGATGAAACTGTACGCTACCTATCTTAAGGGCAAGATAGTCATCTCAATGGCGGCTGCGATTTCGCTGTCCCAGCTGAAATCGGTGCTCAAGGAATCTTACCTGGTTAGAGCCATGACCAACATTGCTGCACGTTCCGGATCAGGTTTCACTCCGTTCTGTGTCGCGTCAAGGGATGAGGGGAAGATCAAAATAGTTCAGAAAGTACTTGGGTCGTTCGGGGAGATGCAGCTTGTAGAAGAGAAATATATGGACGCATTGACAGCGCTCAGCGGAAGCGGCCCTGCATATATATTGACCATCATTGAAGCGATGATGTACGGAGGCCTTAAGGTCGGGCTGCCCAGGGAACTTGCCCTTAAGGCTTCATATCAAACTGTCCTCGGGTCTGCAAAGTTACTTGCAGAAAGCAGTGAGCATCCGTCTGTACTGAAGGAGAAGGTGATAACTCCTGGAGGAGTGACCATTGAAGGAATATTTGAACTTGAGGACCTGCGCGTCAGAACTGCTATAATGAAAGCAATTGAGGCATCGACACTGAAATCAAAGGAAATCTCGAAGGAGATTGAGGAGAATTTAGGAAAGGGTAAATTGGCTTGAGAACAATGGAATGGTAAACTAGTGACGGAAATAAATTATTGTCCGTATTTATTTTCAACAGGAGACCTGCTGAACATGGAATACAGGTTTGGAACTTCAGGATGGAGTTATGAAAAGTGGGTTGGGCCCTTTTACCCGGGCAATATAAGGTCTGCCAATTTCCTGAAATTATATTCAAAGGTATTCAATGCGGTGGAGGTGGACTCGAGTTTCTATGGAAGCGCCCAGGACGAAGCTGTCATATCATGGAAAAATTCAACGCCGGGTGATTTCAAATTTACCGCAAAATTGCCGAGAAACATAACGCATGAACTGAAGCTGAGAAACGTGGAAAGAGAACTCGATGGCTTCATCCAGACCATCACGCTGCTTGGTACAAAATTGGGATGTATTCTGGTTCAACTTCCCCCATTCCTGAAGTACAATGAAGGGAGTGGAAGACTCCTCCCCTTCTTGGAACTTCTGCCTGATGACATGAGATTTGCCATCGAATTCAGGGACAACTCCTGGTTCAGGAAAGAAGTATTTGATGCGCTCAGAAAATACGGGGCTTCAATGGTCTGGTCTGAAATTCCAGTGGCTGAAGTTCCAAAAATTCTGACCTCAGACCTGATATATCTCAGGCTGATAGGCGATAGATCAATTCCAGAAGATAAGTTTGGTACCATCATTGTGGACAGAAGTGAGATTCTGAAAAAATGGGCAAATTCTGTGAGGGAAATTGGAGATGCTGAGATGACCTACATTTTTTCGAACAATCACTTCGAGGGTTTTGCTCCAGGCACTATCAATAGGTTCAGAAGGATGCTCGGGCTGGATGAGATAGGCTGGGTGGAGCGGATGAGGGGCGGCCTAGATGATTCCCAGAGAACACTGTTATGAGTGCTACTGCTCCATGGTTGGCACTGACGTCATCCACTACGTTCAAAGAACTCTGAAAGTGGGAATGGAAAGGTTGGACGAATGATCAGCTGAAATAAGGTGCCTTGAACTTCACTCCTTTCTTTATGAGTTCGATACTTGTCTCGTAACCAGCGTCTGCGTGTCTTATCACTCCCGACCCTGGATCAGCGTTGAGCACTCTCTTGATTCTTTCTTCAGCCCCCGCCGTTCCATCAGCCACAAGCACGAAACCTGAATGGATGCTGTTACCAATGCCGGTCCCCCCTCCATGATGTACACTAACCCATGAGGCTCCTGATATGGCGTTCAGAAGGGCATTCAGTATCGGCCAGTCAGCTATAGCATCACTTCCATCCTTCATTTTTTCAGTTTCCCTGAAGGGGGAAGCTACTGATCCCGTGTCATGGTGGTCCCTGCCTATCGCGATGGGTGCCGTTATCTCACCGTCCCTGACCATGTCATTTATCATCAATCCGATCTCCTCTCTCTGCCCGTACTTCGAATAGCATATTCTTGCAGGCAATCCCTGGAATTGTACCTGGCTCTTTGCCAGCTTGATCCACTTGACAAGGTGCTCATCATTGCTGAACTTCCTGATTATTGCATCATCTATTGCAAATATGTCACCTGGCTCACCTGAAAGGGCCAGCCACCTGAATGGACCGGAACCGATCGCAAATAGATCCCGCAGATACCCTGGAACGTAACCAGGAATCTCAAAGGCTCTTTCATACCCGTATTCCATTGCCCTTGTTCTGAGGTTATTACCGTAATCAAACGTCTTTGAACCTTTCTCCTTGAACCACACGATTGATTTGACTTCCTTGACAATGCTCTCGTACACCAGTTTCTTGTATTCCTGTGGATTGGCCCTTCTGAATTCATCTGCCGATGCAACTGAATACCCCTCCGGGATGTATCCCAGGTTGAGGTCATGAGCTGCAGTCTGGTCTGTCACCACGTCAGGAACTATGCCTCTCCTCATCAGCTTGTCGTAAACAGTTGCGGCATTACCAAGCAATGCAATGGATGTAGCTTTCCCCTCCTTAAGCGCCTTGTCCTTCATTTCCAGGGCATCATCGAGGCAATCCGTCCACGTGTCAAGGTACCTGTCTCTCAGTCTTCTGTTGATCTTTTCCGTGTCTACCTCCACTATGAGCCCAACTCCGTGATTCATCTTTATGGCAAGTGGCTGTGCGCCACCCATCTCTCCAAGACCTGACGAAAGTACCCACTTCCCGGCTAGCGAGTCCTGATTGTATTCCTTCCTGGCAAGGGCAGATAAGGTTTCATAGGTTCCCTGCAGAATTCCCTGTGTTCCTATGTAAACCCACGAACCGGCAGTCATCTGACCGTACATGGTCAGCCCTTTAGCTTCAAGATCCCAGAAGATATCGTCGGTAGCCCACCTGGGAACTATTTGCGCATTCACTA
The DNA here is from genome assembly GCA_021817415.1 of Thermoplasmata archaeon. Lineage (GTDB taxonomy): Archaea > Thermoplasmatota > Thermoplasmata > Thermoplasmatales > JAKAUZ01. Next base: position 16,137 of record JAKAUZ010000029.1, read on the forward strand.
TCAGCACTCTCGGAGCCATTTCCTGCGTTTTGAATACACCTACAGGTTTCCCCGACTGGATGAGAAGCGTTTCGTCATTTTCAAGGTCCTTCAGAATTTCTATTATTTTCTCGTAAGCCTCCCAGTTCCTTGCTGCTTTTCCTTTCCCCCCGTACACTATGAGGTTGTCAGGATCCTTGGCAACGTGAGGGTCAAGGTTATTCATCAGCAATCTCAGTGCACCCTCCTGCTGCCATCCCCTGGTATTCAGTTTACTTCCCCTAGGTGAATGAATTTCGTGCTGCATAGGTATCAGATCGTAATTCTTTCTATAGAGAAATCATTTTCTGAAAAATGTCAAACTACTCTCGTTGGTTCACTAATGGATAGATTTCACTTCAGTCTTAAAGGAACTTCTCAAAGTATTGAACCAGCAGAGTTGAAGGGTCAATAGTCTCCTTGACAACACTTCTGACTTTTTCAGCATTGTTTGGATCATTCACAACGGTAATCAGCTTGTTATCAACTGAATTTCCATAGCGTTTTCTTATGGAGATTGCATTTATGAGATTCTTGCCATCATCCTTGTTGGCTAGAATTATCTTTGCTGCTTTTTGCAAGTTGAATCTTTCAATGATGGTATCCATGTTTCTCTCATATTCCAGGAAAACTTCCATCCCCTCAAATTCGGCTTCCTGATCCTGGGAATCCAGTGCGACAACGACCAGTTCGTCCTTTTGCTTCATGTATTTTATCACAGATTTGAGCAAAGGTGAATAACCTAGAAATATTATGTAGTTTTCCAGTCTGCTACTCTCAATCTTATCTATCACACTCACTACCCTTCTTCCCCTGTTATAAATCAGTGGAGCTAATATAACTGTTGTGGCACCGAAGAAAGTCCCAAGCCCAATGAATGCCAGGCTTACTGTGAATACCCTTGCCAATGGGGTGTTTGGAATAATGTCACCAAATCCCAAAGTGGAAACCACTTCTCCCGTATAGTAAAGAGCATTGACAAAGTTTCTTATGTGCGGGGAGAACTGGGATCCAAGTAACAGGGATCCAAACACTCCATAGAGCAGCACAAAGAAAACGGCAATGAAAGATATAGAGATATCTGGTTTATCAAAGAACCTGGTGGGGAAATGGTAATAACTCTGGTATATAATCATGAATGCAAAAGTTATTACGGAGATGACCGTAATTGGGATGTAAAGTGGATGATAGTACAGCCCCTGCCCAAAAATATCCAGGAACAGAAGGATTATGGAAAGGATTGCCACGTAATAAGCAATTTTTACCCTGAAAAAGAGCCCTCTTGAGGCAATGATCATGATTATCAGGACAAGAGTGAAAAAGGGAGTGGGAGACTCATAAGGGGGAAAACGGATTTCGCCAGTCCTGAATCCAGCCACTGAAAGAAGGTTAGTGATGAAAAGAGTAATCATCAGGACCATGAATGAAAGTGTAGAAGGATTTCTTATCCTGTTCTCCCTGTTCACGTATTTGTATAGCTAATACATTAAAATGTTTTCCAAGGATTACGTTTCATTTTATCGCCCTTATATAGAGAAGGCACGTTGAGTGAACTGTGAATGTCTATTTACCAGGATTCCATCTTCATACATGAAAGTTCTATTCTTCAGCGACGTACATGCAAATATGTATGCACTCAAGGAAATACTCAAAGTTGATTGTGATAAGGCCATTTTTCTGGGCGATATGGTGGATTACGGGACGAGCCCTGTGGAGACCGTTGAAAAAATCAGGGAGATAGCTGATTATGCAGTTATGGGTAACCATGACTATGCTGCTGCTTTTAACAAAGACTGCCTCTGTTCACAGGAGAATCACGAACTCTCTGTTTTCACAAGGAAGAACATAACTCTCAAGGAGTTGGGGAAGAACGAGCTGAATTATTTGCAAAAGCTGCCAGATTACATGGAAATAGATCTTGACGGGGTGCAATTCAATCTCGTTCATGGATCCCCCACCGATCACCTTTATGGTTACCTGTACCCATGGAAGCTATCTGCCGCAATGTTCACTTCCCTGACTGGGCGATCCATAGATGAAGGAACATTTGTTGTCGGGCACACTCATCACCAGTTTCTCCTTTCATTTGGACATATTAGAATAATTAACCCCGGTTCTGCCGGTCAACCTAGGGATGACAGCCCATACCCTTCATATGTGGTTTATGACTCTAAAAAGCAGTCGTTTGAGATGAACAGATTCAGATACGATACTTCGGCGTTCAAGAAGGAATTGTTAGAAAAGGTATCGGACGAATTCCATCGGAAAAAACTTATCGAATTGTTCAGATTAACATAGCTTTATAGACGAATCACATTATCAGGAGTGGTGAAAATACTCTCGCAGGGGGAAGAGATAAGGGCACAATCATTTGAAGCGAAAATGAACTCAGATTCCCTTCTGATTGACATTCATGGTTCAAGAGTTTTAAGCAATGCACCTCTCAACGGTGGGCTGAGGAAGGCTGGATCATTGGTCAATTATTCCCTGTATGGGAAGAAGGACTGTGAAAATATGCCCGTGGAATATCTCAGAAAGATCATCAAATCTATGAATATTGATCCTTCCAACACTGTCGGGCTGATGACAGGCGTGAAGCCAGATAGTTTTTTATTTTCAGATGAGGAACTCGTAAGCTCATTCCTTTCGGTTGGGAATGACAACGCGGCTTCACCATTAGACGGTTTAAAATACTCTGGGGCCGGAACCATAAACATCATTGTTCTATGTAGGGTGAAGCTTACGGATGGAGCGATGGTAGACGCTTACAAGACGGCAACCGAGGCAAAGAGCTACTCCCTTCTGAGCAGAAGGGTGAAGAGCCAGTTCAGTGAACGCACGGCCACAGGGACCATTACAGACGTTACCGCAATAGTTCAGAACAATACGGGAGATGAATACAGGTACGCTGGAACAGGGACTGATCTTGGGTCATCTATTTCCAGGTCAATTTATAATGGAATCTCCTATGCACTTGATCACTTTTATGGATACTCCGAAGTAATGTGAAATCCAGCAAACCTGAGATTGCAGAATCTTGAAAACAATTAAATTTCAGTGGGACATACTGGCCAGGCATGTTCAATGTTTTATTTGTTCTTAAAAGGTTGAAAGTCAAACTGAAAAGTGGAACACTTAAAACAGCAATAGTAGCAGCCGGTGTGGTATTATATGGTACGGTCTCCGAATACTACATTGAGAACGGCATTCCGTCCTCAGGGATACACTCACTGTTCAGAAGCCTCTGGTGGACGATGCAAACTGTGACCACGGTTGGGTATGGAGATACGAAAATTGTAGGTGCCGCCGGGATGTTAAATGCCTACGTAGTGATGCTAGCTGGAATTGGCAGTCTTGGCTTCTTCTTGGCATCCATAACTGCCAACATGATGGATTTTAGGCTTGCAAGCAAATTAGGAGAGGTGAGGATAAAGATGAAAAATCACGTGATAATATGCAACGTTGACGAAAGAATAAGAGATATTGTGAAGGAAATCACAGAGAATGGAATGGATGTCATAATATTGAGCACAGAAGACCCGAAGCTGGAAGGGCTTCCATACTCATTCGTAAAGGGTTCCCCTACTGAAGAAGGAGATCTGGTGAAGGCTGGATTATTGACATCTTCAAAAATTGTAGTTCTTGCCCAGAAGGGGGGCGGTGATGAGCTGGCAGTTGACGCAAAGTCAATCTTCGCGACGATGGTGATCAGGAAGAAAAAACCTGATTCTTATATAATAATAGAACTGATGGACTCAGAGAACTATGATCATGCTAAAATGGCTGGAGCAGACGAAATAATAGTCAAGGGAAGTATGAGTTCCTTAATGATCTACAACTCAGTTTTTGCCCCCGGAGTCGCAAAGTTATTCTCTAAACTACTAACAGGCGACGATGGATATCGAATCCAGGAGCTGGTCGTAGATAGAAAATATTTCAATGGGACTTGCGAGACATTTTACAGGGAAAATGAGAAGGGTGGGTCTGTAGTCCTTGCCTTCCGGAAGGGGGACGAAATCAAGATACGCCCACTTCCAAGTGATCTGGTAATCTGGGATTCAGTCATCGTGATGGAGCCACGTAACAGATGATTCATCAATTCTCCCAATGCAACTGTAGTGGCACAGAATAGAAAAAAATTAATTAATATAAAACAAATAAGATAGGCATAATTAGGTGAACAAGATGGCAAAATATGTTCTGATATCAGATAACACGCTTACGTACGGATATAGGGATATCCCCTTGCTGGATTTCCTCCCATGCGCGCCTTCTAACAGCGTCCCTACATCAATATACAAATTTTTACGCGGCCCAGCCTTCCCCGCATTATCTGATGGAAGTCCAAAATTTGCACCTTATTCAACCAGGAAGCTGGAGGCGTCTCTCTTGGCCCGGACCAAACCAGAGGACGTTTTTGTCGCGCATAACGATTACATAGAAAAAGCTATCAAAGATGATACTGAAGTAATAGGAGTCAGTACAATGGACCCTCTGGGCCTGGGCCCAACAACTATGTCATATTATGTGCTGTTCGGGGGGGACCTTTATGCATGGGTGCGAAAAGAATGGGAGACCCTGATCGCAAGGATTAACAATGCAAGGAAGGGAAAGAAAGCAAAACTGCTGATTGGCGGTCCAGGTGTACTGGAATTCACTCAGATGAGGAGCGAGCTTGACAAGGAAGGGATAGACTATGCGTTCATGGGAGAAGCTGACGACATAGGCTATGATATCTTTTCACAAGTAGCAGAGGGTGAAATTGACAAAAGCATGTTCTTTAACGGCTATACGACTTACGACGACAAATTCCGAAGGGTATACAACAAGGATGAAAAGATTATTTCTAGGTCTCTGTCCGGAAAGCTGTATCCAAAACTCGAAGAGATTCCTACCATTGTAAACCCTGCAGTGAAGGGAATTGTTGAGGCAATGAGAGGATGTGGAATTGGCTGTGACTTCTGCGAGGTTACGCTCCGCCCATTGAGATATTATAGTGACGAAATGCTCCAGAAAGAGATAAACGTCAACGTAAAGAAAGGAGGATGGGACCATGTCTGGCTTCACTCTGACGACATCTGGGGGTACAAGCACGACAATTTTTTCCAGCCGAATGAGGATGCCCTTATCCACCTATTTGGATTGGTAATGGGAGCTCCGGGTATCACCGGTACAAATCCAACCCATGGCAGAATTTCAATCCCTGCAGGCTATCCTGAACTGCTGGAAAAACTCTCTAGGATAGTGAAGGCAGGGCCGGATAACTGGATTGGAATGCAGACTGGTTTGGAAACGGGAAGTGAAAGGCTTGCAAAGAAGCACATGCCAAACAAGACAATGCCACTTAAGGTCGGTCCAGATGGTTCCTGGGAAGAGATAGTATGGCAGGGCATATATAACGAGACCAAGTATTACTGGAGGTCTGCCTTCACTTTACAGGTTGGTCAGCCGGACGAGAATGACGAGGATAACTGGGATACAGTAGCAATGGTGAACAGGCTCAGCAACTCTAAACTGGAAGACGGTCGTGACTTTGAATTTACGGTAACCCCGCTCCAGAACATACCGATGGGCCGCATCACTTCCAGGAAATTCAGCCTCGATCTACTGACAGAGTCCCAACTGGCTGTGTACTATTCATCATACAGACATTTGGCGAAAATGGCCTCCAGGAGGAGCTACGGAGAGGGAGAAGGGAACTTCTTTGTCAGGGTGGGGTCAGGGAGCGTCATCTCATTTGGAGGTTACCTGATGATGAAGGTCGTTGAGAACATCGCAAGGAAGAAGGGGGTCAACATTTCCAAGGTCAAGAATTATGGGCTGGAAAACAGGAAGGAATTCACATCCCTAGCTTCACTTGCGCACGCCTGATAATCTGATTCCGGCACTCTAATTCAGGGGTATAGGGAGTATTCCCTCCCCCTCCAAAGTATTTTCTTCTTCCCCCTTGCCGCGACAAGATTGTAGAGGTAGAAGAAAAATGTTAGGAACGTCGAGGGGAGGAAATAGAGATTCCGGATGGGAACTTTCCTGAGGTTGTCGATAGCAACGTACATGAACAATAAGAGGAAGAAGGAAAAGTACCATATGCCTAAAGAAGTCAGCACGACTGACGTGACCAGCAGAAAGATAATCGCGAGGTAATATGCAACTCCGTAATAGAAGATCTTTTCACTTGAAGAGATTGATAATGCGGTTTGCCGGTTGCTCCACTCAACAAAATCGAGGAAAGATTCCCTTGAATGGATGAACACTCTTGCACCAGGCCTGTAGGACACGTGAAGTCCTTTTGATTTGCATATCTTCATTAGGGCTATGTCGTCAGAGATGAAGGTTGAGAAATATTTCAGATCACTCTCATCAACAAGGTCCCTCCGGAAGGCGAGTGAGCCTCCCCATGCAAATCTTGTGATTTCTGACTCCATCATCGATCGACCAATGAGCCCCCAATACATTTTGAAATTACTCCAAAAACCGTCTCTTGCAACAAAGATGGGAAATGTGGTAGTTACACCAACCAATTTATCCTTGAGCGGTTCCACAAGAACCTGAAGCCAGTTCCTATCAACCCTTATGTCTGAATCCGCAATGACATAATAGTCAAAATCACTGAATTTGAGAAGTGCTGTAAGAATGGCTTTGACCTTCCCGCTGCATCCCTGGCATTCTGCTTCTGAAATTATATACTCCATCCCAAGTTCCTTAATCACTTCCAATGATTCGTCATCTTCTCTGTCAGCTACTGCAATTATTCTGTAGTTATCATAAGACTGATCCAAGAGGGACTGGAAATTTATCTTCATCTCAAAGTCCTTCCCTTTCACAGGTAGAATGACAAGTATTTTTGGGCTGTATTGAGATGTCGAGTCTCCCTCCTCCCAATCCCCCTTTTTTGAGTCGTGTCCTCCCACTCTTATTATTAACATCCCTAAGGATATCAGAATGTCTAGTACGAGGAACAGTACGAGCAATGCATTCAAATGATGGGGAAGAACTCATGTTTAATTAAACATTCTTTAGTTTCACCAGCTATTTCCCGAAAAGTGGAATCGTCATTTCTCATCGACCTTAGGACTCACGGTATGAGTCTGCAAATCCTTTGATTGAGAGAATTCTGTCTTCTAGATATTTTTGATGAAGAAACAGGGCTTGTTACCTGGGAATCTTGCAATGTGGTTCACTCATGATTGAACGCACCAGTTTGAAAAAGACACTTCTTAAAGCATGGATCATTTATTTCTAATTGGTGTATTGCGTTTTACTCTCCAGTAATATTTCCTTTATTTTGTACCGGATTGAATTTAATAACTAAATTATTTATCCTTATTTTCAATTTGGGAATCAGAGACGAGAGAATGAAGAAAAACCTTAAGATAATTATCACCCTAGTCATAGCAGTGGCCATAGTAGTACCAGTTGGAATACTAGCTTACACTTCCTACGCCAATTCCCAGAACGATCCCCTAAATTTTGTTCCGTCCAGCTCAACCTTTCTTGTTAAGGTCAATTACAATGGCTCAACTTATTATTCATTTGGGTGGAGCAAAGGTTTCGCGATAATGCTGCAGATGAATTCAGGAGTAGCTGTTTCAGGTAACAATTTGAGTTTCAATTCAACTAAAATCCCAGTCAGTCTTTACGGCAATTACGGAGGTTTCACTTTATACAACATCAGCCTTTCAGGAATCATTTATGGTGCTCTCACAAATATTTCAAAGAACTCGAACGTTACGGATATACCCGCAGAATATTTTGGAAATCTTTCTGAGTACTACTCGCTCTATTTCTATGAGCCGTACTCCAATGAGATTGCAATTGGAACCCTGAACGAGATAAAACTCTCCATCACATCGTATAACCACGGCAGTAATTTTCTGGCTAAAGCAAGATACATCAATAATCCTGGGTCTCTTGACTTCTACTTCCGTGCCAATAATTCAACAACCATATGGGGCAACTACTCATCAAATTACACGTATTTGTTCATAAACGGAAATCACACCTTTATATCACGTATTTACAATGAGAGCGCTGATTTCTCGCTAATTGGCTATAAAATGAAGATGATCAATTCCACCACGATTGAGATCATAATGCCACTGAAGGTCTACAGTAGAGTAAGGTGATTCTGAATCTATGTCGAGCAATTTTCTTAAAGTATATTCTCACTACTTCAAAAACTACTACAGGTCTAGGAGCTTCTATATCATTCTTATAATTACTATTCTCGCTTCACTTATCACATCCTATCTTACCTTCAAGTACTCAGGAAGAATTGGAAACTTGCTTCCAACAAGGCTTTCAGTCCTTTCAAAAGTAAATGAGGAGAGCCTGATTCTCTATCTCTGGGCGTATATAATGTCGAGTCTCCCTGTCTTTTCATCTGTATTTTTCTCCTCCCCTGCAATTAGCTCTGAAATGGAAAACAGGACTGCATTTTACATTTTCACTCAACCAGTGGACAGGATCGTACTGGTACTTGGTAAATACATGGCAGCCGTGACTGCAAGCATAGTTTCAATACTGGTATACATATTTGCGGAATTGGTAAGCGCCATAGCGGTATTCGGTTTTGTTGAAACGGACCCATTTTTACTTTCTTTGTTCATGCTCATACTGTTCATCTTCGCTATAAGTGCATTTTCATTCCTCTTCAGTTCATTATTTGACAAGAATATGTATGCTTACATATCCACTTTTGTAACGTATTTCATAATATTTTACTCAGTGAACATAGCATTGTCGCTTGTCTATTCTTACAATGCATTCTTCCTGTTGAACAATGCAAGCACTATAATTGAAAGAGTCTACATAAATATAAACCCAACACTCTTTGTCTCAAATTTTTCCCTGAATCCAGCTGGCATCCATGAAGTTTTCCTGTCATCGACTGTTTTCATAATCTATACCATTGCATCCCTCCTCCTGACATTTCTTGTCGTAGAGAGAAAGGAGGTGAAATGATTGAATATTAGTATAAAATCTGTAGACAAGTACTATGGCAGTTTCATGGCACTCCAAGGCATAAATCTTGAATTTTCAGAGCCTGGCGTTATAACGATTCTCGGGCCAAATGGTGCCGGAAAGACTACACTGTTGAAGGTCATCACGTCTCTTTCCAGACCCAGGAAAGGCATGGTCGAAATAGATGGAATGAACGTTTATGATGACAGGAAGAAAATACTAATGAAGTTGGGAACCCTCGTTGAGCAGCCAGAATTCTATACATATATAAAGGGGAGAGAGATACTTTCATTTTCCGGGTCTCTGAAGGGGTTATCGGGGATGGCACTGAAAGATGAGATTTCTAGGGTCTCTGATATTACGGGTTCCGGCAAATTTCTCGACAAGAAGGTTGGAAAGTATTCAAGGGGAATGAAGCAGAGACTGGGTATTGCCGCAGCGCTTATCGGGGACCCGGAGATACTTGTTCTGGATGAGCCGACATTCGGTATAGATCCAATTGGAGCTCTGGAGATCAGGGACCTGATACAACAATTGAACGCCAAGAAAGACAAAATAATAATATTCACCACCCACGTGATTGAGGAGGCTGTTAAACTTTCAGACAGGATCATCATTCTGAATAATGGAAGAGTTGAGTACGATGCCTCGAACAAGAATGACTACGTGAAGTTGAGGGTAACGGGTCCTATAAAAGAATATCCGGATGGTTATAGATACGTAAAAATATCAGAATCGGAGCACATCTTTGAGGTCAGAGAAACGGAAATACCTGAATTCAACAGATTGATCACTTCCAAAGGGGATGTCAGATTCATCGAAAAAAGTTCAGAAGTGGAGGAGACAATCAGAAGTATATCAATTAAAAATGATAAAAATTTTTAAAAATTCACTGCAAGGATCATTCTCTGTACGCTATCCTCCTGTAAACTGCTAGAGACATTCCTGCGAGTATGAATACTGTTCCAAGTATGAGACCAACCAACATCTCCTGATGATATGGGCTCAGCTTGGCCGCAAATAAAACGAGTCCCCAGGTTATCACGAGGAGTGCTACAATTACTCCATAACCAAGTGTATGGTTCCCCTTCATCTTGACGTCTGGCAGTTGGACTGTGGCCTTGGCAGTTCCTAGTGCCAGGAATGATATTGAACCCAGTGAAAGGAGGATCCTGGTTACAGTGACTCCAGAGGGGTCTTTCAGGGATGTTCCAAATAGGGTTGCGAGAGAGATTACAGCAGCGATAAGCCCAGCAACGAAAATGAAGTAAGATGATGCTATTGTTCTTGATCCAATTTTCAGTCTTCCGGAACGCCACAACCTAGAAATCACGAACATTCCTCCGATTGTGACTACTGCAGGAGGAATGAGAACCTCCAGCATCACTGGGGGTGAAATTATGACACTAGGTGTGAAAGCGCCCCAGAGGCTCATGACTATCAGGTATACAATGCTCAGTATGCCCAGGGACGTCGTTATAGGTCTGCTGAAAGGATGAAGGCTTTCCCCCCTGTCCAGGAATGGAATAAGCAAGAAATAAAGCAGGGGAAGCACGGTGAATACAGTCATTGCCTGAAGAGCTGAGGTCGGTCCCTGGAAAATGCTGAAATCAACGGCCTTGTACGCAAAAAGTAGGAACCATGGGGGGTAAGGCGGGATTAGCGAAGCAGCAATGCTGGTCGGGGAAGGTCCAGGGAACGGTGAAAGGAGTATGGGTACAGAAGGTATCAGGCCCAGTACACTGGGAACAAGAATGACAAACCCAATCGTGAGCATGCCAAGCTCTGTCAGGTAGAGTAAATTATACGGGTACCACGATTTCATTGAAGGGGTTTCCGGAGTGGTCGCAGGTGCCCTATAATGACTCTCCTTTCCTGATGGAACCATTGTGTTCACCTCAGCGAGATAGAAGTGGTAACCAAATAATAGAAATATCAATGCTGCCATAATTATATGCCAACCCAGGAATCTGGAGAATAAGCTCACGTCGGTTCCGTTCCCGAACCCAATGTTCACAAGAAAAGTACCTAATACAGGAATCGAACCTGCTATACCCTTACCTACATCTTGAGCATTGTAGGAAAGCACATCGCCTGTAAGTGAATAGCCGAAATATCCTACACCAAGCGTCAGGGCAAGCAGTATTACTCCAATTATCCACTGGATTTCCCTTGGTTTCTTGTAAGCACCAACGAAATAGTTGCGGAACATGTGCACATAGACAAGTACTATCATCGCATATGCCCCGTATAGGTGGGTTGAAAGCAGGAGCGCACCAAATGGAATATTGTTCAGAACGTACTCAGTTGCAGAATATGGACTTGCAGGGTTATAGTAGAGCAGCAGTACAAGGCCAGTGACCACTTCATAGAGGAAAACCGTTGTAATTAGAGCCCCCGTCCAGTACCATTTTCCTCCCCACTTTCTCATGTAGTCAGGGCTCTTTTTTAGGGGAGGGGTCTTGATCCCTGCCCTTTCCTTTACCCATTTTTTTATCCCGTCTTGACTTAATCCTAACTTTTCTAACATAAAGTCACCTCATTGGAAAGGATTGCCTGCATTCTGTACCACTGTTGAAGAGCCCGTGAGCGGCGTTTCTCCTGTGAGGTCAGATGTTCTTCCATATATGGTAGGCCCCACCATATTTGAAACATACAGTTCATCGGTATTTGAATCCCAGACAAGTTTCAAGGAGGGAAGTGGATGTACTGTCGGGCCTGTTATGACTGCTCCACCGTTCACTGGGTCATAAGTGCTTCCATGGCAGAGGCAGTGAATTACATTGGTGTAATTCTCGCCCTTTACGGTAACTGATTCAACTCCCGCTGGATAAAACCTCAATTCAGGAAAGATGCATCCAAGATGTTGGCAGATCGCGCTGAATGCAACGACTGAATTATTTTTACCCACCCCCCCATATGATTGGTATTTACCTCCAGTTGCTGGAATTGTCACCTCTGTTGGTTGGATCGATAATGGTATTCCGTTGGCATTCCCAATATTCAATAGAAAATTCGGTGTGTTCTGCAGGGGATAGCTAAATTGTAGCACAGAAGGATTGTTTAGAGCCAGTGATGACGCCTTTACGGGGGCGCCACTGGAATCAACGAG
>JAKAUZ010000083.1 GCA_021817415.1 Thermoplasmata archaeon
TGTCCATTGGCTTCCAAAACCCTCTATGAATAAATGCAAACATTTTTCCAGTTTCCGAAATCCTTTCTAAAGGGCTGCCTTCGAGAACGGTCTCGTCTCCTTCTAAGAAATCGAAGATTTCTCTCGAAGAGACGTAAAAACCGGCGTTTATCCATTGTCCATCCCCCAGAGGTTTCTCCGTGAATTTAATAATTCGATTACTCTGGTCTATTAAAATTGATCCAAATCTCCCCGGAGGCTGAACTGCAGTCAGCGTGAGTATCGGAGAATGCATTTTGTGGTACCCTAGTAGCTCTCTTATGTTGATTTCTGCTAACCCATCACCATAAGTGAACATAAAATCATCATCCGACCCTAAATATTTTTCAATTCTTTTTATTCTACCACCTGTCATGGTGTTCTGGCCTGTATCGACAACTGTCACCTCCCAATCTTCTTTTGGTGGTGTAATAACCCTAACATCCTGGGATTTCGTGAGGACCTCGATGTCACCGTGATTAAATGCGTACTTTGAAAAGTAATCTTTGATTATATTTTGCTTGTATCCAGCGCATATAATAAAATCTTTAAAACCGTAAAAGTCATACAATTTCATGATGTGCCATATGATAGGTTCTGGGCCTATTTCCACCATAGGCTTTGGTTTTACAACAGTTTCCTCACTTAATCTAGTACCCAATCCCCCTGCTAAAATTACGACTTTCACAGTTAGCCAATGAGAACATAAATATTTATTTAGCGGATTATAAGACATGAATTTTGAATTCACACAAGCACAAATTAGCGACGTGGTATTCATAAAGAAGAAGTATTACCCAGATGCAAGGGGAGCTTTAATCAAGGAATATGAAATGGCTCCCTTTGCAAATATAGTTCGAGATTTCTTCAGGGAAGAGTACATCTCAATATCTAAGAAAAATGCTCTGCGTGGGCTTCATTTCCAGAAAAATCCAAAGGCCCAAGGCAAATTAATATCTGTCGTAACTGGTGAAATATTTGATGTTGCAGTAGATATAAGACCACAGTCTCCTACTTACCTGAAATACGTCTCGAAGACTCTTTCTGCAGAGTCAAACGAGAGTGTATGGGTCCCTCCGGGTTTTGCTCATGGCTTTGTAGCTCTTTCCAATGAGGCTATTGTCCTTAATCGCTGTACTAATGAAATAGAACCTTCATTGGAGGGAGGGATAAGATGGAATGACCCGTCGGTAAACGTTCAATGGCCTATTTCTGAACCAATACTTTCGGATAAGGATAGGAATTGGCCTTCCCTAAAAATTAATAACATGCAAAACGAATAATGGCGTAGCATGATAAAGCTAACATCTAATACTATTTGTCTAATCAGCCATTAGGCGAAGTTAAGGGAGCAAGAATGTTTTGCTGTTGATACACTCTTGCTGCAGCGTTGGAACTTACTGCTTGGGAGAATGAAATCACTTCTGGGACTGGATCACCTGATATCCGGGAAGATCAACGGCATAATAGCGCAGATATTCGCCCTCCTGATCGCGTATCTCGCCCTCGTGATAATACAGGCGATTGTGAGGATGTGGAGTCTTGCGGAGATCGTGAACATGCTTAGAAATGGAGTCACGCTGCTCTCGTGTAATATTGGCCATACATGGATCCAGGAAAGATATAATAATGGTTGGATTAGTAGGCTCTACCCCAGAGGAGGGAGACTCCGCCCCACTTTACAAGAACACATTACAATCGTGATCATGAAAATTAACCTTTTCCTTACTCAACCAGTGACAACTCACCCATGAGTTGTACGTTGATTCACACTGAGAGGATGAAGGGCTAACTCAGGTTTGCAAAATCTAACCTAATCGACTTAAATTTTGGAAACTGGAATGTTCTGATTTACTTCTCATCCGTAATTTGATTGTTTGGCTAAACCAAGAGGGCAATAAAATCCTAGAATATAATTGAGAAGCCTTATAATAGATTACTATCCCTGCGATCCTTCACGTGCTGGGATTTGGGAGAAGAAATCTGGAGAATCATATTCAAGTAAGATTCCAACATGTGTTCCGTGTGGAACAGGCTGGTAAAGTTCCTTGCAATACCGATTCTCAAGTTAAAATACTCTTCCTTATTTGACCTCCACAGGTAATAATAACGCATTATGTCATCGGCAAATCTTCCTGGGTTGAAGGAGCTGATCTTTCCAAATGCTTCGTTCTTGCTTACAATATAGGAAGGCCCGGACGCAGGCGTGGTTACAATAGGGAGTCCTCCATTGAGGAATTCTTGGGCGACCAGAGAAGATGGCTCCAGATTGGATGTGATTATCGCCAGGCTAGAATCTTCTATCACCTTCTTTTTCAAGAGATCGTCCGCGTCATCTAGGACCTCTGCCTTATCACTTATTCTTTTCAACATATTCAGGTCGGGTCCTTTACCAATTATAACGAACCTTATGGATGGTTCCATATCCTTTACAATACTGACAATTTTTCGAAGAAGCTTTATCCCCTTGATAGTACCCTGCATTCTTCCCACATACACTACCTGAAAATACTCCTTATTTTCTTTAATGTTGCTGAGGCCAATGTCAAATTCATTTTCCACAACGAAGACGTTACCTCCCCGTGCACCGTTCTTGACAAGATAGTCTGCTATGGTAGGCGTCAGTGCCTGAGCATAGATATTCCCGTGAGCAAAACGAGAAAATGTCTTAAGTTGCAGACGCATCACGATCTGATGGACCATAATTTTTATCGGAGCTATACGGAACTTTTCCAGTGCGATACCGTGGAGGCAGAATATAAACTTGTTTCCTGATTGGGCTAGTGCCTTTAAAACACTACTGGGAGGAATCCTCCTTGTGAAAATTAGCGTCGTTACATTGCTGGGCTCAGTCAATAATCCTACATCTGGAAAGGCCTGATAAAGAAATCTCGGAAAACCGTTTCTGCGAAATGGTATGGAAACGTAGTCACCACCCAGCAGTTCTTCTATCACACGCCTCTCGACCCTCTTTTCAGGTTCATATGCGCAGTTGTCAATGACCTTTACGTTTATGTAGTGGGATTTCAGGTAATTATGAATCATAACAATCAGCCTCTCTCCGCCTCCATAGTAGGTCAGCGGCAATTCTGAATATATGTTTACTGAAAAATAATGGCCTTTTTCCTTTTGCTCGTTTTCTGGGATGCTGCCCACAACTAAAGCAAAGTTTTATCGCCTATTAATTTTCTCTTTAAGGATGATCAACAAAATTCCCACGAAAATAAGGAACGATAATATACCTGACCCATACTAGGAGCCACAGATGGAGCGTCTTGAAACCTAAGAAGACAGAGAAGAGATTAGGGACGGAACCTTTTTCCAGTACGTAAATTCAATCGTACCAGTCCTGACCGGATTCATCGTCTATATTTATATCATACAATATTACAGCTCGGAGCTAGTAGGCAGTATCGCTCTTCTCTATGCCATCACATCTCTAATGAGCTCATTTTTTGCAGTCGGTCTCGGGAGTGGGCTTCCGCACATTTCTTGCTACCTCGGAAGAAGGGAGTTTGAAAAGATCAGGAGACAATCACGAAATCCCTTCTCATTGGGCTCTTCCTCGGCATCCTCCCTCTTCTGACACTCTAGGTTGCATTTCCAATATTTGTAATGCTCTTCTTTCATACATTCAGGTACATAGTGTTAGTGAAATATCTCTCCCTCAACCTCATGTTCACGGTCCTTAATGCTTTCCTTGGCAACGTTCGTTAGGTCTCCAGATTTCCAAGTCGCTAACAGTGTGTGGCTGCGCGGTCATAGTGATCGCCTATTTCCTCCCTCTGATGCTGCCAGCACCATTAAATAACAACCTTTTCATCGTCATAGGATGGGTAACGGGTTACGCCCTTTCCTCGGTAGCGTACTTGCTAATCATACTCTAGATAGTTAGATGTGCAAATAGATGCTTGGATAGGATGAGAGTAAGCAAGATATTGAGTTATGCATTCCCCGTATTCATTGCACCACTCATAGGTGACTGTGCAGGCTGCGTTGACAAATCCATCGCATCTTATATGTACCACTTGCAGCTTGAACATTATAATAAAATATGCTACCTCCATCCCATGAAAATGCGTTCTGGTTTCTCGATTACAGGTGAATGAAGTCACTTCACAACAAGCTTCCTCAGTATTGCCTTGATATTCAAAGCCTTTGGAAGGAGTTTCATGAACATTTCGATGTCCTCCTTGCTGAATGTACCCAGTAGCCGGATGAGCAATATGTAAATCACAAAACCAAAAAGTATGTAGGCTATCATCTTCAAAGGGGAATACCAGTAGTACATCTGCAGTGCGAAAACAACGGAGAACATTATTGCCCCTGAGAGCATTATCTTGGCTATCTTTCCCTTCTCGAAATATGCCGTTTCATATTTCCTTGAATAGTAGTACGTAACTGCAAAGCCCATGATGTAAACGGTAGAGAATCCAACCGCTGCTCCGTTTATCCCGAACATAGGGATGAGCAGTATGGAAATGATGAAGTTGGAAATGAGTGCAAGTGATGATGATAGGACAAATATCTTCGTCTTCCTGACGGCCTGCAGCGAAACAGCCAGAATGTTGGATGATATGAAAAGTGCGTTGGTTATCGTTATCACCGTTATTGGTATAAACCCTGGAAGGTATGATGGATTTGCGAGGAAAAGGAGTATGGATGGGGATATAGCCGCAACTACGAGAGAGACTGGGACGTAGAATGCCATAAGGAGTTCTATGGCCTTTGAGCTGTACAGACGGAGATCTTCTATATTCCCCCTGCCGTACAGTTCGGAAAGCTTAGGAAAGAGGATTGTGCTGAAGGGGCCTATGAGTATACCAAGTGCCGAGACAATAAGAAGAGAGAAGTTGTATATGCCAATTTCCGAAAGGTTCAGGAAGAAAGATACGACAAATCTGTCCACGTACGTCGCACCATATCCCAGAAGGGAGGATATGAAGAGGGGAAGAGAGTAATCGATGATTGTCCTCACCGATATGGCCTTTGCGCCTGATTTCATCCCCACTATCCTTCTTGCTACATGAATAGAAAATAATAGGGCACCGAGGGAATAGCCTGCCGTCCATCCTACGACCACCACAAGAGGGCTGACGATGAACTGCAGTAGAATTACTATGGAGGAATACATTGCGACTACATACGCAATGCTAATCAGCGCATTCGTCCTGAATTTCTGGAGCCCTAGTACCATACCCCCGGTGACGCTTACACCGATGTTTGCAACTACTGCGAATCCCATTATTCTTATGATATCGAGGTAACGGTATGTGTGAAAGAACAGGTATGCGAATGCGGGGGAAGAAAACCACATGAAGACAATTGCCAGTATGGACACAATTATCAGGACGATA
>JAKAUZ010000038.1 GCA_021817415.1 Thermoplasmata archaeon
GACCCGAGGAGGAGTACAGTGCCTTTTCTATCAGAGTTACGTTCTCAATTCCATTCCCCTCAACATTTTCCCTCAATATCTTGTAGTTTTGAGGATCCGGCTCTACCGCTACAACATGCTCCGCCACATGGGATGCAATCAGAGTGAAAATGCCGATGTTTGCGCCAGCATCCACGACTATGTCATTCCCCGACATATTCTTCAAGAGATCAGAGTAAGAATTCTCAACAAAAATCTGGTAAAGGCTGGAAAAATCGCTATGCCTTGAAAGATTTATCTTCAATTTTCTATGCCCTGCTCTTATCTTTGCGATCATGTGCCTGCCGCTCTCTCCGCATATATGTATCCCATCATCCTGTTCCTTTGCGACCTTTCCACCATAACCTTAAAGCCGGAACTCTCAAGTTTTTTTAGAACGGTATCCGGTCCATGATGGTATTCCATCGCTATCTTCTCAATTTTTCTCAATGTGGACTCATCCTCTTCTAGTAAGCCATACTCGCACCCTTCGCAGTCAAACTTCGCAACAGCACTGTCTACCCCGAACTCTTCAAACAGTCTCTTGAGTGAATAGATTTTAATCTTCTTCCCACCTGATGTGGGAGGAAGAACGGTGCCTATGCCTGATACGTATTTTTCATCCACTTCAACCTCTGACTCTGTACCGTATCCCGCATTCAGAAGTATCACATTGCTTACCAGGCCGTTGTCATTTACGTTAGAAACGGCATCTTCGTAGAAGTGTGGAAACGGTTCCAAGGAGATGACCCTTTTAGACCGTTGATCCCAAAATAAATGGCCGTATCTCCGATATTTGCACCTACATCTATTACTGTTTTACCAGCAACTTCAAGGAATTTATACTCCTCGTAGACAAAGACACTGAATGGGTCTCCATTCTGGGGAGCCCCCTTTAACGTGATGATGCCCTTTCTATACGGGACTTTACCATTTTTCAGCTTGTCTAAAAGCGTTTCTATTTTCATACCGCCGTTGTATCTGGCTATGTTCACAACATAGTCAAACGACACCCTGTCCCGGTATCCGCTTCGTAGAACGATGTCTATCATATTGTCTCCACGATATGTATGGTACATAACTGAAATCCAGTTGCTGAAATGAGACCTGTATTTTCCAATAACTTTAATTGCATCTTGAATCATGATGTCTCAATTTATCAAATAGTCTGGGCGATTTAAATATTTCTAATCGTAATTTTATCTATGTCATTTATCGCCCGTTTCTCCACATAATATGGCGTTTTTGTCCCCTTAAAAGATGGAGAAGACTGATTTCGTAAATTCCAGCCCCGAGATGCAGGGAATTCATGTACGACCGATACCTTGGTCATTCTTCACCATCTTTCCCGCGTCTAGAAAAGGGCGATAAATTTTGCCTGCTCAGCTCTCTCACACGTAAGCGCAGCATCATTATTGTTATCAAAGTTAACTTGGAGATTCACGGATGGCTATTGCCTTGATGGACCTTCTATTTAGTGCGTTATACCGATTTCGTCCAGAATTATGGCCTTCTATTCCGGAAGCAATTTTTTGTTCCCTGCTGTTACTGTATAACAGATACTAAATCAGCTTTATTTTGATCCAGTGGAGAGAAGTACAATTCTGATAGATACAAATTGCCGACAGCTTCTTATAATGTAGAAATAAGAACTCATGGGAGAAGAGGAATATTTCCAAATGGGGAGATTTCACGCAGCTAACCAAGTCCATGAAGGCTTTGCTATGTATATGACCGAAATGCTGTCTCCAGGGTCAAGCCAGAATACCTGCCCAGACATTGTAATCCCAGACGAATTAGAGAAAACAACGTAAACAATTCCACCTTTTTTAACCTGTATCTCCGTAACGGCTCCACCGTAGAGATAAACGGTCACTGGATATGGATTTGCATTTACCTGTGCTGTTCCTGATGCTGGGATTGCTGGGGTTGTTGGTGTAAATGTCCAAACTCCAGATATACCGCCACCGTTAGTGCCTGCATAAGTATATTTTCCAATTTCAAGGAGATTTACGTTTGCAACAGTAATACCTGTGCCTGTACCTGTAAAAGGTGAAGTATATCCTTGACTGCCGGCATATATAAGCCCCCCAATTGCCATGTGGTCAACAGTGAAGGCTGTACTTCCTACTGAAAGAAGGACAGCGTAAGGACTGCCAACTATCATTGTATCAACATGAATGTACGGAATATCGCTCAATAACTGTATACTACTAAATTCGTCAAGTTCATTCATATAAAGACTTTCTACGTTACCAATGAAAGTTGTATAACCATCATTTGTCCCTATGATGTAAACCCTCGTAGCACCATTTATATAAATTGTTGTAAGATGTGGGCACCCTATTGCAAATATGCCATCTCTACAATTCTCTATGTAAAATGCCCCTCCATTACTCCCAGAGGAAGGGTATGCTTGAAGATTGTAAAACACAACCTGCTGTGGCCCTTGAAAATAGAAAACATATGCATTTCCAGAGGCTAAGACCATATCGTATGACTGGAATGTGTTAGTCTGATAGGCTCGGTCTGAAGAAGTATAAAGAAGAGCGAAGAACCCAACGTTCCCAGTGACATTACCTCCAGGCTGTGGTTGCATATACCCAATTTCAATGCTAGAATATATTATATTTGCATTGCTTGGATTTATGATTATTGCATGGTTGTTGAAGTTCCAGTACACATAAGTACTCATCATTCCTGACCCTATCATCTTTGGATTCGCAATCCGGACTTGTGGGTCAAGAACTACCTGTTCATTCAGTATAAAGATTCCTTCCAGCAAATGAATAGGTTTCATCCAATATGTACCAGGTACTATGTTGTTCTGGTTTGGGTAGTTGGTTGTTGCAGATGCAAACGCATAATTCCATGCTTCTTGTATTCCCGTCGTCTCTGTGTAAGGGGGCCCCGTTTGACCTGGTGATGTTGCTCCTAACGTTGTGTCTGGTCCGAAGTCTGCACCATCGTTGGGTATCGTGGAAAGACCGTTTGCAATGCCTTTTGATGAAACGGTTATCAAATACTGATTCCTGTTGCTGTAAATATTCCTGTTGATGATTCCATCGTGAAATGCCGTCACGCCTTTATCCATCCTGTACCACATCTGTCCGGGCTCAGGATGGGAAGGGTCAGAAAATAGCCCGGGCAGTATGAATGGGCTGGAATATATTCCTCCTCCGCCTATCGGACGTGTAAATGAGGCACTTGCTAGCCTGTCAGCGCCAAGGAATGCAGCTCCAGCAACGGCAGTGCCGATTCCAATCACCTTTAGGGCATTTCTCCTACTCTCCCTCTCTCTCCTAATAGCTTCACTAAGGCATTTGGAGTGATAATATTTCTTCTTCAGGATCTCAGGTCTGTCATCATCTATTACCAAGCCACAAATTTCGCATTTTAGCTCTTTTCCCTTATCCACTTTCATATTCCAATCCCCATACGTTAGGTACTATGTTGTACGATACCGTTTGTCGTATTTTATCTTTCTTTGGGGCATTTTATATTCCGTCAAATGACGATAAGCATTGCAACCATGAAGGATTGTATGAGGGCCTCTCAGATATGCGGTTAATTCAGGGTGGCTGCGGAACAGAGGAAGATTATAAAAGGGGAAGTATCTATGGTTTATAGAGACATTAGAGCGAAACAGCATAATCCAGGCTGAAAAACCTTGCTTGGTATCTGGATGGTTAAAATATACTATAATGACCCATTCGACAAACCAGTAACAACGAAAGTTTTGTCTTAGATATCCATGTCATTAATTAAATGTTCTGGAATGTCTGAGAAATCAGAGAATCTAATTCAATAATGATTTGTCTCATGCCCGTGGAATAGAAAAGCAAAGAAAGGTCTTCAGGCCGGAATTAAAGCTAAGAATCGTGCTGGAGGGACTGGTAAGGTTAAGCTGTTACCTGTTGAGCAGTAGATCATTTTAATCCAGCTATTTTCTATCCAAGCGTACTATTGAAACTTTGATTATTCCCGGGTTAAGCGACTCAATCTGCCATTCCAGCTGGTCCCCCGCCTTGAGCTTCATCTGCCTCACTATGGAACCGGGAACAGTTGTCCTTAGAGAGTCTGTTTTAATTCCAGCAGAAACAAGTTTAGTTCTGTCTCCTCTATTTCTCGCCATCCTATTTGGATAATGGCCCTAATTCTATAAGTCTTTCTGTAGAGATAACTATAGGATGATAGATAGGTCTAGTAATAGATATATTTATAATCTAGATAGCAATATCTTAATGATGAAGTATGGAAGAAAATACAGACAATCAGAAGGAATGGTTGGATGAGCAGTACGTAGAAATGGCCTTGGAAAGATATGAGAAAATCAAATCAGTGGTTTCCAAAGGGAATAGACCAACCCGTTATGAAAGGGAACTTATCTCCCTGATATTCAACAAGATGATTGATCCGTACTACTATTGGGCAGAGGCTAGGGGCAAGGAAGAAAATCAAAGCGCAAGCAATAAAAGTGTTGGAGAATCAAGCATGGAAGATATTTCTCAACTCGCAGCTAAATACGATCTTGATATATCGGAGGTTAATGGCACCCCAAGCAGGATAAAGCTGAAGAGATACATTGACAAGGGATTTGAAGAACTAAACGCCAGGATGAAGAAGATCGGCTATTCGTATGAGAGGGGAAGCAGGTCATTTGTGAAATGGAAGGCATTAACCCAAGGGATAACATCATTTCCGCTAATAAGAGAGCAGGTAGAATAGTAGACCAGCAAAAACTCAGTACGGCCTCATTAATTTAAAATATAATGCGGACACCAGGGCTTTAGGAATGCAGGGTAAATCACCAAAGACCCCAATCAGTATGTTGGGATGATCAACCTTAGAACACCGCCATGTAACATATTTGAACTCTCACTCTTCCCGAAAGAGAATCCACTTACCATCTTAGCCTATATTCTGATTCCTTCGTTTAGCCGCTCTTACTGGGGATGAAGTGGCCAACAAACGGTCCTATTTGGGCACCACGGGGCTGTTTAATCTTAATCTCGCTCAGCAATTCAATCGGATATTCCTCCTTGATAGAATTTGCGAGAAGGGGTGGAACCTTTATCTCTTCTAGGGCTGAGACAAGGAGATCGTATAAAACTCCAAGAGTATCGAAGGATCTCCCATTGATTAAGGATGCGAAGAGTTCGAGTTTACCGATATCCGTCCATCTCTCAAACTTAAGCTCATCAATTCTTTCCTCAAGGAAATCAACATCCCTTTCAAGCAGCGATTTCCTCTTTTCAAGACCTGCTATCCTTCTTTCTAGTTCCACGACCTTCTCTCTCCTCTCTTTGAGTTCATTATCTATTGAAGCCTCAGC
>JAKAUZ010000021.1 GCA_021817415.1 Thermoplasmata archaeon
ACAACTTCTCTCTTCTGATTGTCTCGGCACTTGGTATACTCATAGGCCCATTCAGCACAATCCTCCTTCCCAAGCTTTCCGAGCTGTACGGCAGGGGGGATATTGAAAATCTCCGTCTGTACAGTTCCAAGGCCATAGAACTCCTTCTGGCCTTCTACGTCCCATTCTCTCTCGTAGTTGCGGCCATCTCCCCATCGATACTCCTTTTCCTCGCAAATCCATCATACCTTCCAGGGTTTATACCAATAACGGTTATAACGATAACAAACGCACTTTTCATATCATCCAACATTCTGGCAGTTTCGCTGCAGGCCGTCAGGAAGACGAGGATATTTCTCCTATCATCGTCCCTTGCACTCATTTCCAATTTCATCATTTCCATACTGCTCATCCCTAGGTTCGGAATAAACGGGGCGGCTGTTGGCTTCTCTTCCATTTACATCATGGGCTTTGCGGTTACATACTACTATTCAAGGAAATATGAAACTGCATATTTTGAGAAGGGAAAGATAGCGAAGATAATGCTCTCAGGGGCAATAATGTTCTCCGTTGTTTTCGCACTGCAGATGTACTACTGGTATTCTCCATTGAAGATGATAGCCTACATACTTCTTGGCTTTGCGATTTACGTATTGCTCATCAGGCTGCTGGGTACATTCAGCGGGGAGGACATCGAAATGTTCATGAAACTCCTTCCCAAGGCTTTGAACATCAAGGCAATATTGAGGAAGCTTGTTGTGAAGTGACTTCATTTACTTGTCAGCGAGAATCCAGAACGCATTTTCATGGGATGGAGGCCATCATATTTTATCATAATGTTCAAGCTGCAGGGGGTGCATATAAGATGCGATGGATCTGTCAACGCAGCCTGCACAGTCACATATGAGTGGTGCAATGAGTACAGGGAGTGCATGGCTCAATATCTTGCTTACTCTGATCCCATCCAAGCATCTCTTTGCAACCCTAGTCCTTCAGAGTAAGATTAGCGGGTACGATACCGATGGAAAGGCCTAACCCGTTACCAATCCTATGAAGATGAAAAGGCTGTTATCGAATAGTCTTAGCAGTACTAGGTGGAGGGAATACATGATGGAAGTGCCTGCGATATTCCACAATGTTTGTGACTTGAAAATTTGGGGGCCGATCAGTATGCCGCAGAGGAATGTGCTGAGAACTATGAAGAAGAGGTCGATGCCTAGATATTTGACAAGGGGTATGTACTTGAATGTGTGGAAGAAGAGTATAGCGAATATAGGTGAGGTTAGATAGAGGGCCAGGAGGTAAAGAATTCAAAGTGAAAGATCTATGAGGAGGAATTCCCCGATCACTCTCCTTATCACTCCGTATTCCTTTCTTTCCATGTGGTATGAGATGCAGTGCTGCAACCCACACCCCAGTCCCATGGAAAAATGTCTAGTTAAGGAGATTCGTGACGGCTAAAGGAAGTGCATCGAACCCGACGAGTTAAGAACTGTAGAAGTGTATTATATATAGAAGGTGAAACCGGCAAGGACTGTTGCAATGGAGTCTACGTATTGAAAAAAGATGCCTCCGCCGATTTTTTTTCTTGATTTCAAGTTGCTCCATCAGAGGATTTCCAATAACCCCTATACCTTACCAAGTTTGGTACCAATAATCCTTATTCATGACCTCAGTATTATTCACCATGGACCTGGTTAATTATGGGCTCAGGGAGAGATATGAGCAGCTCAAGAAGCGAGGCGACAGGCTCGATGACATAAAGAGGATAATAGACTGGGAGAGCCTGAGACCTCTACTCAAGGATCTTTTTACAAACGACACAGATCAGGGTGGAAGACCGAACTACGACGAGATACTGATGGTAAAGATTCTCTTCCTGCAATCAATTTACAACATAGTTGATGAGTCGATGGAGACGGAGATATATGACAGCGTAAGGTTCATCAACTTCATGGATTACCCCGAAAGTGTGCCGGACCAGAACACGATATGGCTGTTCAGGGAGAGGCTGTCAAAGACGGGTAAGGACAAGACTCTATGGAAGGATATATGGAGACAGTTCAAAGAGAAGGGGATAACTGTCAGGAATGGAACGATACAGGACGCAACATTCATCACTTCCGATCCCGGCCACGGGAGTAAGGACAAGCCAGATGTGATTGATCCTCAATCAATTCCTCCGCTGAGAGAGGGAGGAACGGATGACCCCGCGGATAAAGATAAACAGGCCAGGAAAGCAGTCCGGATGGAGGAGAGACGGAACGCAAAGACAAGGAGGTCGAAGGACGGTTCCTGGACAAAGAAGAATTCAAGGTCATACTTCGGTTTCAAGCTGCACACAGTTCAGGGAGTGGAGAACGACATGATAGCAAACTATTCCGTAACAACTGCATCCTTACACGATTCACAGATAGATCTCTCAATTCCAGGAGTAGTGAACTACAAGGACAAAGCGTATTTCGGAGTAGAGGGAAGGGGTATTGATGCAGCAATGGACAATGCTCTGAAGGGATACAAGCTGCCCATAGAATCCATAAGGAGGAATCTGAGGATTACTAGGAAGAGATCTAGGGGAGAGAGACCATATTCGGTGATGAAGAGGGCCTTCCGTGGAGGGCATACTTATGTGACAACTGTTCCGAGGGTGAGGGTCAAGGCAATGTTCCTGTGCCTTGGACACAATCTTTTCAACTTATTGTCCCAGACAAAGAGGGGTAAGGTAGCTACAGCTATCGCAATCAGCTGAAAATTAGAGGGAAATATGCAAGAAATAATGGACAAATAGTGCCGTAACGGTATTTTCTAATACCTCACACAGACAAAGATGCAATTCGTAGAAAATTTATAGGGTTATTGGTAATCCTCATCAGTGTGTCAGGATATGTGCCCAATATATTATTGTTGCTTATCTTTATTGAAATTTAGTCCGTAAACGGATTTTAGGATTTATACTACTGATTCGGTTGTTTGGCATAACTCAGTAGGATGTGCAACTGGTCAAATGTCAAAATTGGTATCTATCTATTTTTTGTTGTTTATATCTGGTTCCCGATTTCTGCTCTGGGCGAATCTATGGCCCTCCCGAATTTAGGGAGTATCCATACTGACAAGAAAAGGTTTGACCTTGTCAGTTGTTCAACTTTGATCTTAGTGGGAACCTCGATATCTTTCCCTTCTATCATTTGGGCAACATTCCTGTTAACTCTGAGTGCGTTTATCACAGACCTCGTAGGTGTATCTGATGGTTCTCCACTTTCAAGGATGTAACTCCTTGCTTCGACATTGATGTCAACTCCTAGGAAGTCCAAGAGGTTCAAATCTGAGCTACTCTCGAGCGGAGCAAAGCCGAACAATACGGAAGAGGGCATCACGCCAGCGGACAGGCAAAGCCTGTTATATTCCACCTAAACATCTATTATCTGTCTGCTGTCAAATAGAATCTGTGTTGTGAAAAATGCGCTCTAGCTAACGTCCTGAAGAGCATCCTCTTTGCCTCGTCCCTCCTTTCAGGGGGCATATATTTCCTATTGTCAAATTATACATACCTTTTGCTTCCATTATGTGCCTCGCTATGACGTTTGCCTCGGAAATGCTAGGACCGGGATACCTATAATGCTTGCTGTTTCAGCCCGCGGAAATCAAATTCCTTATGCCTTATGAATAAGTTTCTGAAACCCATTCGACAAACTTTTCATAACTCTCTACGTGGGCGATCACCTTGTTTACTATTGCGTCCTTGTGCAAAAGGTGGGCAGAACCGCTAGCAAGTGCCCTTGTATAAATACTATTGTAACTAGGCTTCCCGTCGAGACTCTCTTCTATGAGTTCAGGGACACTTATCGCGTTTAGCCTGGAGATACTTCTTATCTCCTTGGCAATCTCATTCTTCTTTGAGTTAAGATTATTGACAATCTTTTCGTCGTGCACTTTATCCCCAGTCTTGCTGTCCCCCAGAAGAAGGGCGGTAAATATTAGGGGCCTACCATGAAGCACCTCTGAAAACGCCATCCCCTTTAACATATTTGAAAAAATGCGCACCAATATTCGGTTTTGTCGTAGTTAATTTGGGATGCATAGAATACGCGTAGTTTCATGAGCGTGCTTCGTCTCTCCATGTAAAATAAAAGAGATAAAGAATTAATGAGTCTATGTGTCGTTATAGGCAAAGAAAGATTAAAGAGGGGAGGGAGGTTCAAGTCTATAACGAAATAAGAGTGGTGGAATGATTATAAAAGTGAAATTCAGGGAGAAGATGTTAAAATTCTACCTAGGAAGGCGCTCTGATTTTGCATCATTCTACCAGGTTTTTGTAGAGAAATCATATCCCAATTTAATCGCGATGATTCAAAAAGGTGATACAGTAATAGATGCAGGTGCCAATATCGGCGTGTTCACGGTTATTGCTTCAACTTTGGTCGGTCCAGAAGGTAAGGTTATATCAATAGAACCGGACCCGGAAAATGTAAAGACTCTCATAAAAAATGTTGAATTGAATGTGTTGAAAAACGTCGAAATCATAGAGAGAGCCTTATACAAAGAGTCTGGAAGGAAGATTAAATTCGTCCAAAATGGCGTCATGTCAAGAATTGTAACTGATAAAAATGCGAATCCTGACTATATAGAAGTGGAAACTGTAACTCTTGATGATATTGTAAATCAAAGAGCGATATGGAGAAGCATTTTGAAAATGGATATTGAAGGCGCTGAAAAATTTGCACTGTTGAGTGCAGAAAGTACAATAAAAACGGTAAATTATTTAGAAGCTGAGATTCACAGCGGAGAAGATTTTGATGTGCTTATGAGGTTCTCAAACCTATTTTCCTTTGAAAGGAAACCCATGGAATCGATATATAATGTGATTTTGTTTAGCTTGAGGCACCCCTTGAAAATACTGAAATTGGAATTTTACAATAAATTCAGAACGACCAAAAGAGTGATATTCTCGCTAGGAAAACATTCCAAGCCGTCAGAATATCCTGTGATTATTTACGGCAAGAGATTTCCTTAGCAAACAACATAGCTTGGGTTTTGCCACGCGCCATGCAAAGCAATCAAGCAATTTGTCTGAAATATCGATATTTTAATCTGCGGTTAATTACTTAGAGGGCACTACCCTTGAAGTCCGGATGGCATACTTTAGAAAACCTTAGACAGACTTGGGCATAAAAGGATGGACAAGCAGGCAAAACGTAGTTAAGCTGCTTTCTTAGATTTTTCAGTACTCTTTTTCCCTTTGAAGGCAGCGAGCTACATCCACAGATGGGGTTGGTTTTGCTAGCTTTTTATATTTTCTTGTACC
>JAKAUZ010000052.1 GCA_021817415.1 Thermoplasmata archaeon
TGCAGTTACAGTTGCAACGCAATCGTCACAGGTCATTCCATATATTCTCAGTTTTACCTTTTCCTTTTCCATGGATTAATATTGAAAACATATACTAATATGGAAACGTAAACTTTTATTTACCTTAGGAGATGATGAACGGAGCAACTTGGTAACAGTTAAAAGGGAAGACAAGAAGAGATTCCTCAACAAGAATAAGGCCTGCATGATAGATGATCATAACTCTATCGTTTGCATTGATCCTTCACTTCCGCTTCTTAATCTGATTGGGAAGAAATACACGATGATGGTACTAGGCGTTATAGGGAACAGAGGAAACAGGAAGAATTTTAATGAAATACTGAGAGACATACCCTTTTCAAGTTCTACCATCATCTCCAAGAGATTGAAAGAGCTTCAGGATTTAAGCTTAATCGAAAGGAGCGATGTAGCAGGTGGCATTACATATTCTCTAACCAGATTCGGTAAGGATGTTAGAGATAGCCTTCTGCCACTTCTGCGCCTTACAGAAAAGGCTTCCCTAGACTTGATAACGAGACGTCAAGATACTGATAGATCGGTGCGTAAGTAGTACTTAGAACCAGCACAAATAATTGATCTAGACAATAGGCAAGTACGTAATTTCTAAATTTCCATGGTATTAGGCACTATGACTCTATTTTCTTGGATAGTTCCTTCTGGTCTTTTGTGATTTTCTGCACTGCTATGTCACTGTCAAAGACCTTGCACTTCAGGTTTCTCAGTATATCTATAGACATATCCACCGATTCTATATGCTTCTGTATGTCCAAATATGACGGGCGGCAGGAGTGTCAGGAAGAAGTATCCACTAAGCGTGTCCTCTCCATGCACCACCTAACGGAAGAAGGGATATGTCATCCCTAGAATGGAAGAACGCCTTCTCATCAAGCTGCATCGCATAGTACATTTGAGTTAGTTCCGCTATTGATATCTTGGAGGGGTTATGAGCATCATGAACCTCTTTCTCTTTATAAAAAATATATAGTAGTCCTTCCGGTGCATGAGAAGGTATCTTCTGAACTCCCTTCTCCTCCTCTCGGGGTCAGGTATTGTGTAGAGAAATACATCGTGATCGGCTAACATCTTCCCGAACGACAGGATGAACTTAATCCTCTTTCCGGGTCCTAAATGTCACTTGATGGTTCTATGCATTCACTGTTACTGGATCTGCCACGCCTTATGACCTTGCTCCAGCTTCTTCTTTTTATTGTTCATCGTTCCTAGTGTTGAAACATCTAGTATGTTTCCTGCAATATACTGAAATTAGAGTACTCCTTTTTCCCTGTCCATTGCAGGGAGTAGCTTGATCTTCTTGCCCTCAGTCTTTGATGAATAATCCCACTGCACGGAATCGATATCTATCTGGCTGGGCAGAGCAGTTGTTCTGATGGATGCTCCATACTTTTCAGGCCATGTTATCATCCCAGTGAGTTGGTCTATATGTCCGGGATACCTGCTCTTCTGTGTTGGTTTCTTTCGAGCCGTTTCACTATTTGCATTTACTCCCTATGCGTATACCTCATTTCAGATAGTCTTGTATCTGGTAAATGATGTAATTAATAGTTACACCACAATATCATATGGATACTGCCACTATGAACAGGATGTGAAAAAATCGGGATTCTGACACGTAACAATTATGGAATTTAGGAGCTATGGCAAGGCGTGCATCGTTCAAAGACGATTCAGAGTTTATGAAGAAGGCATAATATGAAAACATCATCCCTTACTTAGATCGGTAATTTCGCGTCAACTTTCAGATATATCCTTCTTCTTTCTCTCTGCAACGAAAACCATCAAAGTGAGTATCATCAACACAAGGACTCCTGGCGATATAAGGAGCAAAAGTATTCTGAACCCAACCATATCCAGTAAAGTGCCTCCGAGAACTGGCATGACAACCATCATAAGCATCATGGTCGAGGTGAAGTAGCTGTTAGCAACGTTCCTCTCTTGCTCAGGAAAAGATCTCCCAATTGAAAACATAGCAATTGGCATGCCAAGACCATGGGGTATTCCAAGAATAATGAATGCGATAGAATAGATCACTATATTGCTGCTCAGGAAAACCATCACCAGTCCAAGGATTGAAATGGACATCATCAACATCACATACGGGAATATGCTTCCAATCTTCAGAACAGAAAATAACACCCTTGTCGAAAAGGATGCAGTAAAGAAAATAGCAAAAAGGAGAATGACCAGAGAGTAGGAGGCACCATAGGCCTGCTTCGCAAATATTCCCCCGAATGAGAGAATCAGTGCGGTTGACATGCTGTATACTAGGAATGTGTAGATTCCAACTTTGAAACCTGGGTGTACCCATACGGATGGTCTCTTCCCTACTTTTCTCTCCTCCGGAAATCTGACAAATGGAGAAAGAATTGCCCCGATAACTCCCAGGGGAACGAAGAACAGGAAGGCCATTCTAAGCGAATAGTGGGCGACTATGAGAGATTCCAGAGCTGGTCCTGCAATTAGGCTGACTGCCAGTGCAAGAGTGTAGATTGCAAGTATCCTTTCCCTTACATTCTTGTCCTGAAACAGTCCTGCAGAGGTCATTATATTCGGGAAAATGAAGCCGTAAGATAAGCCGCTAGCCAACACGAAGACTAGTACTGACACAGGAGACGAAAGGGAAAAGAGGAAAATCGTAAACGGATATGCAATGGAAGCCCCTACGAACACTCTTTTACGAAGCCGGACACGAATAGCGCTGTTGAGAAGGGAGGCAACCAATGCGGAAGCTGAAAGGGCTGCAACAAGCATCCCCACAAAGAATTGGCTGTAGGAAAGATCATACTTTGCCAGAAGCGGTATTGTTGTTTGAATCATATTATTGCTGGCCCTTATGGCAAAGGTGAGGGCAACTATGATCACGATAGTGTAAAGTATGCCCGCAGTCAGCGCAATCCTCTGGCTTTTCATGTCTCCACCTTCTCAGGATATAGCTGCCCTTTTCTGCGGTCCCCCACATGCGTGTATGAACCCAGTGTATTCATTTCTTCCCCCTTCTCATCTCCTCTTCCCCGCTCATGATTATCAGCAATATCTTTGCAATAATTTCACCTCACGCCTTACTGTCCTTGCTTTCCTGTGGAGTCGAAACCTTTACGGGCCTTAGCAGGAGTTCCCATATGAAGAATATTGCAGTTATTGCTACAAATATCCATAGCGTTGTGGAGAACCCAAGGTACTTCACGGAGAACATGTAACCAACTAAAGGCATCAGGACAGACATAATCATCATTGATGAGCTGAAGAACGATGTTGACGTCCCAATCTCTTCAGGCTTGAATGTTGTGTTCGCTATCTGTATTCCCAGTGTCCACGCTATGCCATCTGGTATTGCTGCTATCAGGAATGCGAACACGAAGAATGCTAATGACACGGAACTAAGTGCAAGGAACACCGCAGATATCAGCGCGATTGTGACAGCAAATACCATGTAAGGTCTCCTGTTAACTATTGGAGACTTCAGCCTTATGATGAATCTTGTGACCACGTCACCCACGAACATCGCTGCAAATAGGTAGAATACCGTTGTGGCTGAAAGCCCGAGGACTCCTCCGTATATCACGCCGTATGAGAATATTATGTAGAATGGAATTGTATAAGCAAATGCAGCTATGACTGCCCAGTTGAACTGCCTGTTCTTGAAAAGGGAAGAGATGCTTGCATTACCCTTGTGACCCTTTGCCTCCATGTATTGCAGTGAGTATTTCCCCCTCAGTGAGATGACGAATGGTATGGCAACGAAAGCCATGACGGCAAATATTAGGAATATTTCCTTTATGCCTAGGTGGAGGAGATATCCTGTTACGAATGGAGCGGCTATCAGCGCGAGTGCGACCCAGAAGGAAAAGGAAGCCTGTTCTACCTGCCTCTTTGACTGATCCTTTGAAGCCATTCCGGCCATCGTCATGAAGGAATCCATCACTAATCCAGTTATGAAACCGTCTATGATCATCAGTGTATATACCTCAACGAACCCCTTCGCGAATATGTAGAGGGGCATCGTTATTCCGAGCAATGCCAGTGATATTATCTCCACAGTCCTCAACTGACTCGGCTTGAACGTCCTCATGAGGAATGCAGCTACTGCAAATGCAATTGTGAACAACGCAAATCCTATCCCCACCTCAAAAGAATTCATGCTGAATGCCAGTCCCAGTGACCCGATAGATGTCTGATAGAACTGTAGGAGGAACCTCCCCATGAATGCCGCTATTATGATCAGCCACTCTGCACCGCTTATGAAACCGAAGTCCAGTCCCACTTTTCTTAAACTTTTAGCTTGAGTGCTTGACATGATTGACCGTATAGTCAACGTATACTTAAGTATTTCGACTGGTTAGTCAATCAATACTGACTCACCGATTAATTAATATATCTCATTGACATTATCTAATTGATGGTTTCGAGAAATGACAAAGAGGAGCGAATATTGAACGCTTCGATCAAGGTTTTCTCCAAAAGGGGTTATGACCTGGCTACGATAGACGAAATCGCTTCAAAGGCCAGAGTAAGCAAAGGAATAATATTCTTTTATTACAAAAAGAAGGACCATCTTATTGAGAAAGCTGCCCTAAAATCTGTACCAGTTGATGAAATTTCTGGAGTGAATAATAGGAATCATAACAGCGCAGAAGAACTCATGATGGACTTCGGTCTCTCATTTTTAAGAAAATATGAAAATCCGGATCTCAGGAATTTGCTCCTGATGACTATTGCTAACAAGGAAAGATACAAACAAATTGACATTGCTTTAAGAACTATGTGCTTCCAGGAAATGGACAAGATGTTTTCTAAGCTCGAAGAGCTCGTGGGAGCTACTGTTCCCGCTCCCGTTAAGAAGGCCTTTTTTGGTTCCTTGCTGTGCTATGTTGTATGGTGGAATGACAATAAGGTGAATCCCTGCGAATACGTAAAAACCCTTACGGAGAAGATTCTATTTGCAATAAAGGGTGGCCCAGTCAATGAGGCCAGTCTTGGTCTACCATCATTTTCAAAAGAGCCATTCTAAAAAATTCCAAAACAGATTTCGCCGTTGGAAACATTAGTGTCGTTCCTAGCACTGATTCTCAATCAAAATACTATTTATTTAGTATGTATTCTCTCCTAAAATCCTCAAGTATTGACATATAGCTCAAGAATGCATAGTAAGGTGATTTATACGGATTGAAATACTCATGAACTATCTGATCGGGCGAAGTGCCAGTTGACATATAATATA
>JAKAUZ010000062.1 GCA_021817415.1 Thermoplasmata archaeon
CCTGCACAACGATTGATTCTACGTGATGGAGACATTATGTTGTCTCTTGATACAGGTAAAATAATATCGGCGCAAGGTGCTTACGATTACTTTATTTTTATTCTTGGGCATGTTAAAAATGGCGATGGTTACAAGTTAGACGAAATCAAAATAAATAGGTTTGAAAAAACATTAATAAACCCTTATAAATTCGTAGAAAATGGAAAATTAAAAGTTAGACATTTTTCCAGAAATTACCTTTCCAGGAGGCACCATGTACTCCTCTGACGATGAATGCGGAGGTGATGAGATGGGCAGTAAAAGAATGAGAAGTATGCTTAAAATAACACCCACTACCGTGAAGTTTGCTGTCGGGAGAGTCGAGCCTGATGACGGAATGGTCAGACTGAAAAATGGAATTTATGTCTCTCCTCTACTGTACATACTGTTTACAAACCATAATGCAAAATTCTCAGAAGACCCATATGAAAGACTTCGGGAAAGTACACTCAAGATGATTGACAGAGAGCTTGAAATGGCAAGAGGGAGCAACTCCGATCCCGAAATGATCAAGAAAATTGAATACGCAGAATTCATTTTGGAAAGGAATAAAAGGTCGTCCCCTCAATCTGGTAGAGGTCACCTGATGATTTTCTAGGTCATCGCTGGGTTAACAAGCTGTTTTATTCCTCAATTGAAGGAAAAGAAGAGAGAAAGTGACTTTCCAGAAAATCAATAAGTATTAGCCCGTCATAATTAGACGTGACCAAGAAGCTGTTTTACAATGGAAAAATCTACATCTCATTCAAACCGCTGACAGTCGCTGAGGCTATGCTCATTGACTCTGATACTATTACCGATTATGGGAATCTGGAATCGGAATCTGACGAAGTAGAGAGAATAGATCTACAGGGGAAAACTGTGATCCCTGGCTTCATTGATTCACACATGCACCTGGATGAACTTGGCGAGTATTTGAATTCAATCGACCTGAGAGGAGTCAGGACTATAGACGAAATGAAATTAAGGATACAAAGTCAAATGAGTTCAGAAAGATGGATAATAGGCCATGGTTGGGATCAGGAACTTTTGGCAGAGGGAAGATGGCCTACATCGTCTGATATTGACGGAGTTTCAGGACAGAAGCCTATGTTGTTGAGTAGAGTCGATTTGCATTCAGCCCTGCTGAATTCACAGGGGATGAAGGAATCCGGCATAATTGAGATGAGCGAACTCTCCCCTTTCATTGAAAGGGACGGACAAGGGAATCCAACTGGAATAATTAAAGAGAAGGCCCTTGGTTATGTAAAGGATCTTATCAAAAAGAAGAGAACCAAGGAATACTGGAAGAAACTCCTGACTGATGCAATTTCGTATGCCTCAAAAAAAGGAGTCACTTCAATAGGATTTGTAAGCTGTTCTGAAGATATTTTTAAACTACTCCTTGAGATTGATAAGAAAGACCTGAAGATACGAATCTTTGTTTTTGTCAATCCGGATTTCATGATGAAGGAAGAATTCCCGTCATATCTGAAAGATGATTCAATGATGAAGATTGCAGGAGTGAAGCTGTTCAGCGATGGCTCACTCGGTTCTAGAACTGCACTCCTCTCCTTTGATTATGCTGATGACAGAGGGAATAGAGGGTTGGCTGCAATGTCCGGAGGGGATATTTATTCAATGGCCAAAAAGGCAGAAAGCCTTGGCCTCGACGTTGCCACCCACGCAATAGGCGATAAGGCACTTGATACGGTATTAGGGGTGTACTCTAGGCTACATTTCAACCACAGAATCGAGCATGCCTCACTGATAAGACAAGATCAATTTGATCTGATAAAGAAAGTTGGGGCAATTCTCGTAACTCAGCCGCATTTTGTGGTCACTGATTTCTGGATACTTGATAGAGTCGGGAAACAGAATGCAAAGATTGTCCATCCGTTCAAAACAATCCTCCGCAAGGGCATTCCTCAGGCCTTTTCTACAGATTGCCCTGTGGAGCCACTGGATCCGTGGGAAACAGTAAAGGCAGCAGTGGATAGAGGGAAGGAAAGAGGAATTGAGCTATCAATCCTCTCAGATAACGAGGTACTTAGCGTCGCTGACTCACTTGACATATACACAAGAGGTTCTGCAGGTGCCCTCAGGCATAAGAGAATAGGAACTTTGGAGAGAGGTAATTATGCGGACTTTATAGTGCTGGACCGGGAGCCATTGAATTCTGACTTAAGTGAGATCAGTGTTCTTGAGACGTACGTTGGAGGACAGCGGGCTTTTTTGGGTGAGCCTCCCTCCACTCCATTTTCAAAAACTAAAGTTTAATGTCAGTACAAAGAATTTGATGCAGTAATTGAAAATTTAGATAAAGAATTAGAAGAATTCAATAATGGAAAAATTAAAAATTAATAAAATATGTTTTGCAAGTTCAATGTCTGTTCCTTCTTGCTACCATGACTGCTGCTACAAGGCCAATAAGCACTACCAGAACCACGCCAACTATGAGTAATGTCCCAGTGGATATTTGCGCTGGAGGCGAAGCGTAGATTGCGAGTTCATTGGCGCTTGTTGGTTTTGCATATCCATTTACTGTGAGTGAAGATGATGGATCAGCAGTGACCTTGAGCGTGTACTGTGCTCCATTGTAGTTGACAGACTCATTCAGTAGAAGACTAGCCGAGGTGTTGTAGTAGAACGTCGTCGTGTTTGCTGCAGAATTGTACACCTTTGTCCATCCACTGAGTGGGCGGTTAAAAACGTGGAAGTTAATTGTCGCGTATGAATCTTCGTGGAATCCAAGTCCGCCAAATATTTCTCCCAGATCCATGCCACCGTTCATTCCTCCCATGTGACCAAAGCTGAGATCGCCCAATTGATTCACGTCCGTGTTCATAGAGAAGTTACTTTCTACGGTAGTGCCAAAGTACGGATTTCTAAACAAGAAGTGGCCGTGTAGGTCGCTCATTAGCTGTCCCTGGACCTCAAATGATCTCCACGACATGTCTATTACAGTTCTGTTGCCAACCTGCTTGGTTATTCCAGTTATAGTCAAGTACAAAGTAAGATTCCTGAATACTTTCATTTCTGTCTGGTTTGCAAATACATGGAGTTGGTAATTTATTGATGCATTCACGACGTGAACTGCTGATTGTGGTATTGTGCTGTTATGGGAATTATTGTCAGATGAATCTGTCCCGTTGTCCATCGTCCTGGCCTGTCCTGTCCCACTGTTCTCATTATTCATATCGCCCTGAATTTCAGATGTGTAATTTCCAGAAATGGTGGCCGTAGCGTTGTACCATATCACTGTCCCATTGAATTCCTTAGATAGCGTGCTATTCTCGGGATATGTGAGAACCAGTGCGAAGTTGCTAGACGCATTTACGTAACCGGTGTTTGTCTGGGTGTTGATGGTGGCGTGCATGACTGTTGCTGAACTGAGCGGCACGGCCATCAACCCAAGCACCATGGCAAATATTGCAAGTGTCGCTATTCTCATAATCCAAAAAGGTCAGAGTATAATAATTAACTATTGGTGCAATAATCAAAAAATAGTACAAAAATCTAAGTTACCAGGGCTATTCCATTCAGCCATTCAAGGAGCAGGCCCAACTTGATGTTGATTGAATTCCCAAAGCATTTTACTCTCGACACTTCCAACTAGCACCGCTACCGCAAAATATTTGAGTCATTCTTGTTTCAAAGAGCATGGAAGAATTAGAGGTAATTGAGTGTGTGGAACTGAAATCCAATGAATCAAGTAACGAATTCAAGATAATTGCAATAGATTTCAAAAAACCCACTTATCTCTCAGGGGCAACCTCTGTCCACGTACCAAAAGGGACGATGGTTGAGGTGAGAGGCAATGAGATAATCCAAGGCTCAAAGAGAATTGGCGATGTCATAGAGATGAAGGATAGCTCCTCAATTAAAGTTAGCACAGATTACGACATAAAGTACACTGGCGGGTACTCATTAGATGGCAGTACGGTCTACCTCGACGAGCATTTCCCT
Organism: Thermoplasmata archaeon; assembly: GCA_021817415.1. GTDB lineage: Archaea > Thermoplasmatota > Thermoplasmata > Thermoplasmatales > JAKAUZ01. Next base: position 3,988 of record JAKAUZ010000062.1, read on the forward strand.
CAGAAACTTGAAATCAAGGGGAAGATTATTTCCGCAACTGCAAGTATCGGCCTTCATCACGAGTTGCCAGAAAAATGGCTGTCGGATGAAGGTTATGAATATCCATATGCCCATGAAGTCGCGACCGGAATTGAAAAGAAGTACGTTGAATCCCAGGGAGTCAAATGGGCCGACTACTGTGAAGTTGTTGACAGGAACCTGAGAAATGTCTATAAGAGGGACCTTGAAAAATCCCCTCCTTCCCTTGACCTGGCCCCATACCTGTACTGCAGGGATCAGGAAGCCCTGAAAGAGATAAGGAAAAGTAAAGAAGAATGATCCTCATCTAGATCTGCATCTGGACTTGACCTTACGGAAAACCTTACGGAAATTATCATTCTAACAAGAAACTCTAGATCATAATTGGCTGAGTATACGTCGGCATAGTTATTCACCAAGAATTGCTATGTGGATTGGTATAGGATGCTCTTTTACTGAATTCCTTTGACTCGATCGGTAATGGTTGTATGTCACGCAAGCAAACAATACAGGTTATTTGCGTGTTGTGAAATTTTATTTTAGTATAATCAACGTCAAGTCGTATGGGGACCTGTCCCATTTGAGCAGGAGGATTATCTACTACTGTTTATGTTTCTAATTTTATTATTAATATTGACATTTAGGAAAAACTTGATTCCCCTTAAAGAAGGATGGTCTTAAAGAGTGGTTTGTAAATGTGAGGCAGGGCTACAAATAGGAATAAATGTTTGAGAGATTTTAATTAATTTCTATGGAACCATTCCCTGAATGTTCTTTATGACTCCCTTCTCTATATGCTCTGTCCAGAGCATTTCCGGAACATCAACCACAAGGAACAGTGCGGAGAGCAGGATCGTCTCTGCCGCCATAACAGCAAGATTCTGTATAAATTTAGCTATACCCACTTTAATTGTGAAATCGTTTGAGTCTCCCTCTATAACAATGGTAAGGGCTCTTTCTGCGTCAATCAGATCATTTAAAATCCCGCCCTTTCGCGCCTGAATAATAAAACCACTCGGTATATCCCTGGATTGAACTCTGAAATTATCTGACTGTAGAAACTGGGAAATATTCTGTGCTAATTCACTGAGGTTCATTTCTTTGTTCTGGTATCTCAGTATCCTATTGGTAACCATTTTATCACTCTTATTCACACTAAAATCACTATTAAATTTTTCTTAAGTAACAAATGAATGGATTCGCTTTATCTTGTCCACTTACTCATGGTTTAAGTCGCATTATGAATTCAATCATTGCCCTTTGTTCCTATTGACATACATAGACTTTATTAGAGGGTTTATCGCAATACTTATCATAAACACAATCACTATCCCCAACATAAAATATTCACTTGTAAATGATTTAATGAAAACAGATGCCAGATATACTAACAGGTATCCCATCAGTAAAATTACCAATGATAGATACCTGTAAAATCTTGGAATTGAAATCTGATTTGGTATTCCTGTTGAGGGATTAATGTTATCAATATAATTAAGGAGGGAGTTTTTTTCCTTACCCCCAATGCAGAGAGGATCATTGAGTGTTTTCTTCGCATCACTGACAAGCTCAGCTGAACTTGACTTATTACCATTTCTCGCATACAAGTAAGAAAGCTGGAGTTCTATCCTAGCGATATCTATGCAGTTGGAGCCATATGATGAAGACATTTTAAGATTGGAAAGATCGTTTTCCAACTTGCTTATTTTCTTTTCATTCGACAATTTCAGGCACTTCCTCGTTCGATATTGATCTAGTAAAGTAGTGATAATGAATACTTAAATTTTGCAGAATTAGTTAGCAGTAGTATGATTTTAACCGGAGGGCTAACCATTATTTCTGTTAATTGAGGATGTCGATTATGACCATTCACGGTATGTGATAAGACGGTCCAAAACCCTACCATATTAAGGGAATCAAATGCACAGTTGGTGTTAATCTCTCGTTGAAAATTTTATCATCAATTTTCCATCTTCCTGAATGAATAGTTCCCCTGAATGAAGTACGTCTGTATTTAACAGAGAAGTGAGAAATATTGGATTCCAAGTTATCACTCACGTAAGATGACCATAGATGTTGACGGCGGAATAAATCTTTTCACACTCTCAGAGAAATTTCCCAGAGGATCGCTCGAAAATAAAAAATGGACGGCGAAATAGTACTTCAGACTATTGCGAAGGATATCACTGACTTCTGATTCGACTAATTCTGGCAATGAACACTCGGAGGCAGTGGATTTATTGTGGAATAGGAAGGGAGGAATAAATTCACTGAAAGGGATCTATATCCCCGTAGGATCATTGAAATAAAGAAGGTCACGCCCATCTACAAATTTTGTAATTCTGGAAGAATGCGGAACGTCGGATCCGCTTCCTGAGTGCTGCACAATTTATGGTATGTGGGACCTATTCACATTTGATCCTGGAAATAGTGGACAGATTATAAGAGTTGGAAACACAGGCTGAAAATTCAGTGAGAATTTCTCTTAATATTATCTGCTCATTCATTTCTCGAGTTTCACCTGCACCTGAAGAATTTTGACGCAGTAGGGGCTTCAAATCATTAAACGTGAAAACATGTATAATTGAAGAATCACATTATTGGCAAAAACGGGCCTGCCGGGATTTGAACCCGGATTAGGGGCTCCGGAGGCCCCTGTGATATCCAGATTACACTACAGGCCCAAATCCAATAAACTCTGCTGTATAAAGAATTTTATCAATGTTTCACATAACCATCTGATACTTATGGATCTAAAGGAAATTCGAGTCAGAATCAGGACGGAATTGAATCTTAATGAAGAGAACTCTGGTGTTTTTGCGGGAGAATGGATTGAGAAACCGCACGGCAAGAAGATTGAAATCGTAAGTCCTATAGATGGGGAACCCCTAGGAAGCGTGATCTATGCATCTAGTGATGATTATGAAATTGTCCTCAATAGGGCTCGAAAAATATACGAAGAGTGGGTCAAGTTCACTCCTCCTAAAAGGGGAGAATTGATAAGGCTGATAGGAGAAGAGCTCAGGAAAAATAAGGAAAAACTGGGAAGAATAGTTTCCCTGGAAACAGGGAAGACAGTGGTCGAGGGAGAGGGAGAAATCCAGGAGATGATTGACATCGCGGATTTTTCCGTTGGACTTTCGAGGCAGATGAGTGGATCTTTGATGCCGAGCGAAAGAACTGAGCACAGGCTTATGGAACAGTACCTTCCTCTTGGGATCATTGGTGTTGTGACATCATTCAATTTCCCCTCATCAGTATTTTCCTGGAATTCATTCATTGCCGCGGTGGCTGGAGACGTGACTATTTGGAAGCCATCATCTAAAGCCCCACTCACCGCGGTGGCAGTGATGAAAGTGATTACCAAGGTCATTGAGAGACATAACTATCCTCAAATATTCATGCTCCTGACCGGAGGTGGAGCTGACATAGGCAATGCTCTGACCAATGATCCAAGAGTGAAATTGATATCTTTCACAGGTTCAGTAAGCGCTGGAAGAAAGGTCTCTGAAGCCGTCGCTAGGAGATTTGGCAAATCAATTCTAGAGTTGGGAGGGAATAATGGCTCAATTGTAACTGCAAAAGCAGATATCCCTCTTTCTCTCAAGGGGATTGCATTTGGCGCACTTGCAACAGCCGGACAAAGGTGCACTACAACTAGAAGATTGATTCTTGATGACAAGATTTACGATGATTACATGAAAAAGCTGGTTGATATTTTCTCTAAAGTGAAGGTTGGGAATCCCCTTGAAGACGGAGTTCTCGTTGGCCCTCTGATTGATGAAGATGCCGTCAAAGACTTTGAAAAGGCAATAGAAGAGGCAAGGAAACAGGGAGGAAAGGTATCATTTGGCGGAAAGAGGATTTCGGTGAAGGGACTCGAAAACGGTTTTTACGTACAGCCCGCAATCATCGAGATGCCTGGGGTGACTCCGATCACCTGCGAAGAGACGTTCGCCCCCATACTCTACGTTTTCAGGTACAAGACTCTGGAAGAAGCGTTCAAGATACACAATGCTGTGCCTCAAGGCCTATCTTCAAGCATATTTACCACTGACATAAGAGAAGAGGAGGCTTTTCTATCTCCCAATGGAAGCGACTGCGGTCTCGCAAACGTCAACACTGCTACCGCTGGCGCAGAGATCGGGGGTGCGTTTGGTGGAGAAAAGGATACAGGGGGAGGCAGGGAAAGCGGCAGTGACGTCTGGAAGCTGTATTGCAGGAGACAGACTGTAACTGTAAACTACGGGAGAGATATCCCTCTCTCTCAGGGAGTAAAATTCGATGTATAGAAACAAAGATTTATTATAATTACTTATTTTTAATAATGGGCAATTCTAAGGACAACATAAAAGTGTGGTGGGACGGGAAGATCCTGCCATTCCAAGAGGCCAAGGTACCCATCCTGAATCATTCGATGCAGTATGGGTCAGGAATCTTTGAAGGGATAAGAGCTTACGAAACAGATAGAGGGGTCGCCATATTCAGGCTGGAGGATCATGTGAGAAGATTCCTGCGCAGCATGAAGATTTACAGGATGGTCTCAGAATATGGCGAAATGGAAATCATCAACGCCATACTAGAAATTGTCAAGGCGAATAATTTTGAGAACTGTTACATCAGGCCTTTTATATTCTATTTTGACGACAACATTCCGCTTCCTGTGGAAGGTAAGAAGACAAGCCTGTACATTGTTCCACTCCCAATGGGCAAATACCTGGAAAATGCCTCAGGTCTGAAATGCAAGATTTCCTCCTGGACAAGAATTAATTCCGATTCCCTTCCCATACAGGCAAAGGCAAGCGGGAACTATCTGAACTCACTGATTGCCGTCATGGAGGCAAGAGAAAATGGCTTTGACGAGGCCATCATGATTGACAGGGATGGATACGTCGGAGAAGGATCTGCAGAGAACCTGTTCTTGGTAGAGGACGGAATGCTATTCACTCCTTCTCTTGACTCTAGCGCCTTGAAGGGCATAACAAGGGATACGATAATCAGAATTGCCAAGATGACAGACCTCGAAGTACAAGAGAGAAGGATACACCGCGAGGAGTTGTATACCGCAGACGAGGTATTCTTGTGCGGCACAGCTATTGAGATTGCTGGAGTGATCAACGTAGATGGACGAATGGTTGGGAATGGGAAGGAAGGGGTAATCACGAGGAGATTGAGGGAGAGATATGGAGAGGTCGTCAGAGGCAAATTCGCTGTTGACCCAGGATGGTTGAACTTTGTATGATTTGAGGCAATAAGCCAAAAGCGGTGGAGGGAAATTACTCGACATATCAGCATAAAGCAGGTAATTCCCAATTATATTTAGAACAAAGTCCATCTCTTGCAACACACTCATTCCTGCTGAAATCCCGATGTCCTATCCCAGATCGGCAACAGGAACAGGAAAATGCATTCTTCAGAAGACGCACATGGACTGTTGTGCCATCTCATACTCTATGGAAAATGAAATATTGAAATAAAATGCAGAATTAATTAGACTATTTCTGTTTCCAGCTGAAAATCTTGGCAGCGACAACGAATAATATCAATGACGAGACCCCCAGGGCTATCATTTCCACCAGCAGAGTACTGAAGTCACCGTAAATCAGTATTGAATTGAGAGAATTTATGAAATAAGTCAACGGAAGGAATTTTGAGATAGTCTGCAGATAGGGCGGAGCAAATGCTAGAGGGAAGAAAACACCTGAAAGGAACATCATCGGGAAGAGTATAAGATTTCCGACCACTGAAACAGTTTCCTCATTGTCTGAGACGAGGCCGGCAAGAATCCCAAGCCCCGTAAAGAAGATCAATCCCATGAATACTATTACGCCAGAGAGCAAAATGGTAGTCGGAGTCAGAACAAGGGAGGCGCCAAATACAAGGATGGCGATGACAACAAGTATAACGTCTGACAGGACAAGCATTGCAAATGAGTGAAGAATGTTGGCAACCATCCATTCTGATTTGGTGAGTCCGCTGAAGGAGAATTGTCTGAATATCTTTTCTTTTCTGTAGTTAGGGACCTGATAAACCATGTTGAACATCGTCGTAAGAACGGTGAAACCTATGAGTCCTGGGACATAATAGTTGACAGTCTTGGAGGTTGCAGTTCCGGAAACGGCTGTGGTAAGTACAAGTTTCTGGGACACATTTTCTATGTGGTAGTTCACCTCAGTCAAGACACCGTTCAGTATCTGATAGTTGGAATTTGCTACCTGCGGGCTAGCTTCTCCTTTTAAAATCATGTATCCTCTCCCCCCAGAAAGAATATTTGAGGTGAAATTAGCAGGGATAAGAAGTGCTGCTGTAATCCCGTTCTTCACAATATATTGGGATAGATTCGCGCTTTCCTGTAGCACCTGTATTTTGAAGAGTCCGGAATCATTTATTGCATTTATTACCCCCCAGGAAACCTGAGATGGGCTATCGTTCTGTACCACTAAAGTCCCCGGATTATAGGAAGTACCTCCGAATATTGCTCCAAACAGCAGCATGAGGATCACCGGGAAGGCTATCTGGAAGAATATAGCGGACCTTGACCTGAAATATGATTTCGCATGAAGAACGAAGTAGGCGCTTATGTTACTCGGCTTCATCTTCCTCTATCTCCCCCACCATCTTTATGAACACATCTTCGAGAGATTCCCTCTTTAAAGTGAAATCCTCGAAATTTGCCTTCTTCTCGTACAGCAGATTCACTATTTCCGTTGCATCCTTTATATTCCTGAGGTTGACTTCAACGTATGATTCGTTTCTTCTGACAGGGAATCCCATGTCTCTTATCATAGTCTCAATATTTCCGTCCCCCCTGATGATTAACCTGTCACTCTCATGATGTCTTTCAACTATTTCCATAGGGGTGCCCGAATCAATAATCTTGCCCTTGTTCATTATCGCTACCCTCTGCGCCAACAGTTCCGCCTCCTCCAGATAATGCGTGGTTAGGAGGATGCTCTTCCCCTGCTTCTTCAGGTTCTCTATCACCTTCCAGATATTCCTCCTTGCCCTGGGGTCCAGGCCAGATGTTGGCTCGTCTAGAAACAGTACTTCAGGGTCATTTATCATTGCCATGGCAAGACCAAGTTTTTGTTTTTGCCCCCCAGAGAGTTTCTGGTAGGGAGTATCGCTTTTTTCCTCCAATTCCACTTCTTCCAATATCTGCTTGATATCAGTCGAGGAACCGAGGGTTTTCCTGTAGAAGGCAAGCGCTTCTACTGGGGTACTGTTATAAACAAATGAAAAATCCTGTGGAAGTATCCCTAGCCTGTAAATGAGTGACTTACTCTTTTCGGGATCTTCTCCAAGAACAGTAACGCTTCCCGAACTCCTGTTCCTGACTCCCTCGAGTATTTCCACAGTCGTTGTCTTGCCCGCACCGTTTGGGCCCAGTAGGCTGAATACTTCTCCCCGGTTAATTGAAAAATCTATGCCATTAACTGCAACCAAGTCCCCATATTTCTTTACCAGCCCTCGCACTTCAATTACCTCTGCACTCATTGGAACACGATATCAACATAATATTTAAAAGTATAATTGAGATTTAAATTATGAAGACCCATAAAATTCATCATAAATACAACCGCCTGATTTTCGATGCACGAATTTCTTCAAAAAAGGTTAATTTAAATACCGTTGAATTAATCGATTTCCATGTTCAGGTCTGACTTACTATCAGGAAAAGTGATTCTTGTAACTGGAGGAGGCACCGGAATTGGCAGGGCAATAAGTGAGAAGTTCGGCTCCCTTGGGGCAAAAGTTGCCATCATAGGAAGGAGGGAAGAGGTGCTTAAAGAGACTTCTGAAGATTTGAAAAAGAATGGTATAGAGACGCTCTATCACAGGTGCGACATTAGAAACCCGGACGAGATATCAAAGGCAGTGGACTATTTCAATGAAAAGTTCGGGGGAATTGACGTTCTTGTAAACAATGCAGCTGGAAATTTCGTTTCGCCGACGCACAAACTTTCCCCCCACGCGTTTGATTCTGTGCTTAACATAGTGTTACACGGTACCATTTACATGACGCTGGATTTGGGAAAGAGGTGGATTGACTCTGGACAAAAAGGAGTAATACTGGATATTGTAACCACATATGCGTGGACTGGTTCTGCTTTCGTGGTCCCCTCTGCTGCCGCTAAGGCAGGAGTGCTGGCCCTGGTAAGGTCCCTTTCCGTTGAATGGGCTCCCTACGGGATAAGGCACGTTGCAATAGCCCCAGGTCCTTTTCCCACTCAAGCAACCAAGAAGAATCTTTTCCCTCTTGAAGGGATGGAAGAAGCATTGAGGGAGAGGGTTCCTTTGGGAAGAGTGGGAACCATGGAAGAGATTTCAGACCTGGCAGCATTTTTAGTATCTGACGGTGCCTCATACATAAACGGGGAGGTAGTGACAATTGATGGAGGAGAGTGGCTGAAGGGGGCAGGCCAATTTAATGATCTGCTCAAGTTGACTGACGAACAATGGGAAATCATAAAGAACGTGTCGAAGAAGAGGTGAGCAGTAATAGGTTCCAGAAACAGTTGAATGGAGACAGTGGAATATCTCATTCAAGGATCGAACTAATCTGCCATTATCTTCTTGGACTTGCCGATGAACAACAGGCAAAGTGCAACAGGTTGCACGAATTAATAAGAAAGAGTACCATATGGACATAACGTGATAAGCCAAAACAGTATGGACAACATAATTTCAATTTTTAAGGATGCTGATTCTCTGGTTCCTGAAAAATTTTCAAGGCACCTGACAGTTAACGTATTCTTCAAATTCGGCAACATGCCCCCAGCAAACGGGAGAGTGGAAGTGGAAAGAAATCTTGGAGGATTCTTCTCTCTCCTAAAGGGTCTCAGGCATGATCTGCTGAAAACCTGGATTGATGAGAAATCTGCCGTGGCTGAGGCTCTGGCTACCTATACTATGAGGGATGGGACCACATATGCACTCCCTGTGGTAAGTGTTCTTAGATTCAAAGGTGATTTGGTGGAGGATTATAGAATATACATGGACGTGAATCCAGTTCTGAATCACAAAACTGCATGATGGGTAGTTCCCGACATTTTTAATTTCTGATCGGGAAAGTGGCAGATTACCGCTGCTGATAGACTCCAGTCTCCATTCTTCTATCTCCCGTAAATTATTGAACATGGAAAAAGTGACCCCTTTGAAGAGACCATTTTGAACCTGTCTGGCTATATAGGAAATGTTTATGAGCAGGCTAGTCATACATATGTCAGACAATGAAATCACTCAGAAGGGATACACTTGATTTGGTGATACCACTTTACGCGGTTGTAACGGTATTCATCTTTATTAAAACGGCACAGATAGTTGGCCTTCCATACATATATTCGGCCGCTGCAATAGTCGCTGGATTTATTGCACTTGTATCTATACCCTTTTCAACTTCCTTCAGGGCATTCTTTTCAAAGAAATGGTAAATTTTCACACTGTTGCCCTCAGCCAGGTATTAATCAGTCCAATTCTGAAGTCAGTTCATGGAAAGAAGACATACCACTGAACTACCGACGAGGCATGAAATAAGTAAGTGTTTCCTATTCCCGGAATGATTTTTCCGTCAAATTTGCCACTTACGAGCACGTTCGAACCAACCGAAGGGACGGGACCATTGTAGCTTACCACTATGATCTGCCCTGAATCGTTCAGCACGAATACACTTTCGTTCGAGGATGAAAAGATATCAACTATGTGCCCGAATAAATGATAGTAATTTCCTTCTTTCATTGTGGAGGGATTGCTGGCAATAACGGCTGGAATGGCAGAATAAATTAACAGCAGAACGACTACCAAGACCAAGATGATTGCGATCTTCTTTTGAATAGAATTCATTTTTTCCCCATTTTGGAGATTCTCGCGATCTTATTGCTATTCAGATCCGCCATTGGGAATCCCTCTTGAACAACAGTACTTCTCCTCCGTCAGCATCCAGCTCCACCATTGCCTGATAATTTTTTTCCTTCTCCTTGAAATCAAAGTTAAATCTCCAGACCTCTCTGCTATTCGTTTGGTCCTTCTCCTGCTTGGCAAGTGTAATGTTGAAATCTTCCACTTTTAATGCCGTTTTGACGTGTGATGTAAGCTTTTGCACTGCCTCCTCAAAACTCAGCATTGTATATGGAAGTTATCCTCTGCTTTAAGGATTTCCGTTGTCCCCTCTTCTAATCTATTTTCTGGATGTGTCACATGTGAGTAATTATGAATGAAACAAATTTGATTCTGGAGGAAAAATAGCCATTAAGCAGTGATTTCATCTCTTCCGGGAGTCCCCCCATCATCTTCAGGAGGCCTAAGTATAGAGAGTAGCCAAGTACTATGACCAATGCAACTCTCAAGTAAATGTCGCTTATGACAAATGAAATCATCTCGGAGAAGAAAAATACCACAATTGATGAAATCCAGGTTCTGAGGATGAATCCAAGGTCGAATGAAAGCACATTCTTCTTCCTGATGTATAGGAATTGAACGGCAAATGAAACTGCCGTAACTGAGGAGTTTGCCACAGCAGCCCCGACCATTCCGAAATGAGGTATGAGCAGGAATGAAAGTCCTATGTTAGATAGCAGAGCCATGGTGGCGGAGACTAACAGTATTCTTGTTTCCTTGATCGCATAAATGGTTTGACCGATTGAGTTTCCAATAACAAATAATGCTGAAACAAAAAGCAATATGTCCATCGGGAGACTCGCAGATACATAATTTCCTTTTGAAAGGATCAGTATTACTGCCTGCCCGAGAGATGCAATCATCAGAGCAGTTGGAACGTAGATGAAAACATAAAAGTTGGATGATACCCTGTTTGCACTCTTGATGGAGCCCCTGTCGCTTGTCGAGAAGAATTCTGAAAGCTTGGGAAGCAGGACGTTTCCTATGGGGCTGATTATAAAAGGAAGTGTCGTTGCAACGAGCAATGCGACATTGTATATCCCCAGTGTTGAAACATCCAGGAATATGGAGACAACGAATCTATCTATATACATAGCGGAAAATCCGACTACAGAAGAAAGCACAATCGGCCATGAATATTTTCCAATTTGCCTGTAGTTAATTGAACCTGTAGTTGGCCTTATTGAGGATACCCTCAAGAGGAAAATCCCATAAATGAGAACGGAAATGAAGTATCCAATAATCCAGCCAATGATGATTGACCTGAGGGTGTGAAACTTCAGGAGCAGCGAGAGTGCAATTGAATAAGAAATAAGGGGCCCCGTTATACCGAGTATTCCGGCGAGCTTGAACTTTTGAAGGCCAAGGAATATTCCATTCAGTATCCCTGAGGGTATCAGGAACAGGACTAGGACGCCTACCAGCCTTATTCGAGGAAGATAGAATGGGCTGTGAAAAAATACAATTGAAATCCCTCCAGCGAGGAGCTCAATAGTGAGGGCAGCCAGCAAGCTCAGCAAGAGCGTCAGTGTAAGTATTTTCTTAAGAGCCTCTTTTATTGCTCCCTCATTTTTTTGCCCTATAAAGAAGGAAATGAAATGCTGGCCTGCCTGTGTAAGGCCGAAGGAGAATATTGAGTTGAACAGCCCATAGACTGCAGTCACCAGAACGTAGGCACCAACGAACGTTGTGGACTGGGACTTCGTGAGGAATACGTAAAACAATGCACCGGCCAGGAGAGAAGTAATGGAATTCATGTACTGGTAAAGTGTTCCTGTTATTGGATGGTCCTTGTTGACTTCCACTGGAATCCGATGGACATCAGGTAAAAAAGGATTTGTCTGGTCTATACTACCTAAATCAAACGTTGGATCGTTAATAATGAAACATATTCCAGCAGTGAAGATATACTGGCACAGTGTAACAAATCTTTCCTTCCATATTTCTCAGGAATTTATTTCAACCTCGGATATATACCACCAAGTTACCGATTGGTGGCAGCATGTCTGATGCGCAAGATGTGAAATCGAGCAGAAATCTCCTGTGGATGTATGTCTATACTGCAATTGGGAATCTAGGAGGGGGGTTGGGTAGCCCGTTCGTGCCATATTACGCCCAGGAATTGCAATTCACGTCCCTTGAGGTTGGGACCCTCCAGGCGGCATCAAATTTCTTTCCTAATGCATTCCAGTTGCCATTTGGAAGGTTGTCAGATGCTATCGGGAAGAGAATTCCATTTATATTCCTTGGTAGCTTGACCGCCTCTTTCATTTACATTCTCCTCATATTAAATCCGACTCCCCTTGTTCTAATTATTCTTGTGATAGTCCAACAGGTTGCGTCGTCTGCCATAAATCCTGCGTGGAATGCACTAATCGGGGATATGTCAACTAGTGACACACGTGTAAAACTCATCAGCTATCTGACCCTGATTTCAAATGTGATGATTCTCTTGGCAGAATTAGTGTTCATGGCACTGGCCGTAAAAGCCAACAATGTGTCTGCTTTCAAACTGCCATTCATTATTGCCGCAGTTCTCGGGATGGCAAGCTCCTTTGTAATGCTTCTATATAAGGAGAAGAACACCGGAAAAGTTTCACCCGAGAATAAGCAGTCATTCGGTGCACCATTTAGGGACAGAGATCTCAGAAAGCTGCTGTTTGCATATGGAATATATGTTTTCTTCATGAGCCTGCCATGGGCCCTCTTTTACAGGTCCACAGTGAATGTTGTAGGGGCAACGAATTTTCAGATAGGTCTAATCAGCGCAGTTTCGACGCTTGCAGTAGTCCTCACGATTAGACCGGTACAAAAATTCATTGAAAGGACAGGCCCCAAGTGGTCGATAGCGATATCAAGGATAATATTCGTTGCAGTCCCTGCGATGTATGCAATATCAAGGAACGTCAATCAGCTCATCATTCTGAACGCGATCACCGGTCTAGGTTCGACACTGACGAGTATAGCTTTTATTGCCTATATCCTAGAAATTGCCCCTCCATCCAACAGGGCTGCCTATATCGGGGCCTTTAATCTGGTGTCTGGATCTGTCTCTCTTGTCGGATCGATCCTTGGGGGGTACCTTGGAGACGTTTTCGTCTACCAGTATGGAGTGATTGTCGGATTGGCGGTAGTTTACGTTATATCTACCCTTGGGAGGGGATTTTCTTCCACTTTCTTCTTTTACCTGAAAGACGTGAAAACGTATCCAGAAACTCCTTTAGGGTACTTCCTGACCAGATACAGGACATTTTTCAATCGTTTCTCCTTCATGAGAAGATTCTAATTTCTCTAGCGTAACGAAACATTTGAGATCACTTCATGTACTGGAATAATGGGGCATGTATTGCACTTTTCATCTTTGGTTTGCACCTACAACGTTCTAAATAACACACCAATGCTATAAACAAAACATTAATGTTGATGAATGATATACCGATACATGGATAATGGAAAAAGAGCCATATTCCTTGACCAGGAAGAAATACCCAAAGCATGGTACAACATACAGGCGGATCTTCCCGAACCACTACCTCCCCCGTTGGACCCGAGCACTCTCGAGCCCGTCAACCCGGAAAAACTCCTGAGAGTGTTCGCAAGAGAACTGGTATTGCAGGAAGTTTCCAGAGAAAGGTACATCAGTATTCCAGAGGAGGTGATGGAAGCTTACAGGTGGCTGCCAAGGCCAACTCCACTTATGAGGGCAAGGAAGCTTGAAGAATATCTAAAGACTCCGGCAAGAATTTATTATAAGTGGGAAGGAACTAATCCTGCAGGAAGTCATAAACCAAACACTGCACTCGCTCAGGCTTACTATAATTCGAAACAGGGAATAGAAAACCTGACCACTGAGACTGGGGCAGGGCAGTGGGGTTCGGCGCTGGCAATGTCTGCAGCTTACTTCGGTCTTTCAGTGAGGGTTTACATGGTCTCAGCCAGCTACCATCAGAAGCCCGGAAGGAAGACTATGATGGAGACATGGGGAGCGAAGTGCTTTGCTTCCCCAAGCAATGAAACAAATTATGGCAGGGAACTTCTAAAGAAGGACCCTGACAATCCAGGTTCATTGGGAATTGCAATAACCGAGGCTGTCGAGGATGCAGTAACTCATGATAATACCAGGTACTCCCTTGGTTCGGTCCTAAATCATGTGCTGATGCATCAGACAATAATTGGGCAGGAGGTAGAAAAGCAACTCCAGATGGTCGACGAGGTTCCAGACGTCCTTGTCGGAAACATAGGCGGAGGGTCCAATTTTGGAGGTTTCAGTCTTCCATTCATGGGCAAGAAGCTCAAGGGAAAACTGGACGCGAAGTTTGTCGCTTGCGAGTCAAGTGCAGTTCCACACACAACCAAGGGCAAATATACCTATGACTTTGGGGACACCGGTCATATGACTCCTCTCCTTAAAATGTTGACGCTTGGCAGTGACTACAGGAATCCTCCCATTCACGCAGGCGGACTCAGATATCACGGTATGTCACCAATAATATCGTACCTGATAAATTCTAACTTAATGGAATCGTATGCATTCTCACAAACGTCCATATTTGAAGCAGCCACGATATTCGCCAAGACTGAGGGAATCATTCCCGCTCCTGAATCAGCCCACGAAATCAGATACGTAATCGATGAGGCGATCAGATGCAGGAAGGAGAATAAGGAAGAAGTAATAGTTTTCAATAATTCGGGCCATGGCCTGCTGGATCTTTCAGCATACCAACTGTACAATGCAGGAAAGCTTGAAAACTGGGAGCCGACCTCCATAAACTATCCCGACATCGTCCACTGATCTGACTTTAAATTACAACAATTTCATTTTTAAATATCTATCTTTTCTGGAGTGGCTATGAGATTAAGGATTAATCTATTTTACAAGACTTTATATCCGAGCTGCGTTTAATATTGTCATGAAAAAGTGGCTCCTTGTTATAATCGCCGCTTTGATCATTTTATTGTCTTACAGCACTCAATCGGTCTCCCTGCTAAACCCGGAAAATGGGGTCTGGCAGACTGCAAAGAATATTAATTACACTTCGGAGACATTATCAGTCCCGGGACTGTATTCCCCGGTTACAGTTTCAATGGACAAGTCTGGAGTGGCCCACATTCTTGCCAAGAATGATCACGATCTTTTCCTAGCACAGGGATACTACGTTGCCTCCAACAGATTATTCCAGATGGAATTCCAGGCGCTACTGGCTTCAGGGAATCTCAGCAAATACGTAGGAAGTGCTGCGCAGGGTTCTGATTATACAATGCGTTTGGTAGGCCTACCGTACAATGCTGAGACCACGTCCTTATTCCTCCAGACTCAGTTTCCTTCTTATTACGGTTTACTGGAGGATTTTAGCCAGGGGGTCAATGATTACATAAATAGTTCCAATTACGTTCCTCCACTACTCTTCAAGCTGCTGGGGATTGAACCATTCTACTGGAACCCTTTTGATACGCTGGTGTGGTCTGAATACATGTCCTGGTCATTGATAACTGGGGCATCTGACCCCCTTCTGTCAGACCAGTTCTTCAATTCATTTGGGTTCAACAATACATCGTTGATCTGGCCTTACTACCCTTACTATACTGAAAACGTCACAGTTATGCCTGGGGATGGTACGGTAAATGGATTAAACTTGCACGATCTCGGGATCTCACCGAATTATGTCTTCGGACTCAACTGGTATTCTTCGGAATTGACAGGGGTAAGCCCTCAACTTCTTGGAAATTTATCCGCACTGATCTCCCAGGCTCTGAACAACATATCTGACCCGTATGGATATTCCTCTCACGACATAGGGTCTCCCCTGGGAAGCAATAGCTGGGTGGTAACCGGCTCAAGAAGTGCTACGGGGTACCCTATGCTGGCAAATGACCCACATCTTCCTCTCCTTGCCCCGTCAGTTTGGGTACCTCTTCAGCTTGAGAGCAATGACATGAATGTCACAGGCTGGGCTCTTTCAGGTATTCCCGGGGTGCTGATCGGACACACCCCAAGCACGTCCTGGGGGATTACAACTTCAGAGGGTAACTCTGCCAATGACTATCTTGAAATACTGAATGGCACAAACTACCTGTACGAAGGAAAATGGCTTCCAATGGAAACCAGGAATTTCGCCCTTGGGGGGAAGGCAATGACAATATACGTCACCAATAATGGGCCATTGATAGCCAAAGATGGAAATTATGGGATTGCTCTCAACTGGTACGCTCAGAATCCACAAACTTCTACCGTGACGGAGATAATGCTTGACAAGTCAACAAACTACTCTCAGATGCTTGATGCTCTGAAGTACTGGAACGTGCCACCACAGAATTTTGCACTTGTATCGACCAACGAAACTGGAATAGTCACTGCAGGGTCATTCCCATTGATTCCTGAGGACCTCCCGAATGGAAAGTCCTTGAATGTCGTTGGTTCAAGGTCACTGCTGAACGGATCTTCTGGCCTATTCGAGCCAAACGGGACCGTTCCTTTCCAATACCTTCCACAGAGCACGAATCCTGAAAGAGGATTCCTCATGGCTCCCAACCAGCCTACGGCATGGGAAGATTATCCTTATCCATTCATAGGGGGCTTCTGGGCAAGCGGGGGAAGGGCCCAGACAATCTACCATTACCTAATGGGGAATGATAAAGTTTCCATAGCAGACATGATGGAGCTGCAGTCAAATGTTTCAGATTATTGGGCATTACAACTTAAACCATATGTGGTAAATGCAATAGGGCAGATGAGCCTCAATTCAACGCAGAAGGAGGCATTTTTAATACTGGAGAACTGGAATTCAACGGCCTACACGAACAGCACGGGCATGACAGTTTACTGGTACACATTATCTGAGCTATACAACGACAGTTTTGACAGGATCCTTAAAATGCACGGCTTGGGATCATCCCCACAGGTGTTTGAAAGCACTCTTCTCTATCTGGCGTCCAATTACCAGAATTCTTCCTGGCTGAATTTCAATTTTACCGTTCTTGCGCAGCAATCGTTTCGTGAGGCAGTTGCTCTGCTTCTTGGAAAACTTGGTCAACCCTCTGAATGGAACTGGGGAAAGGTGCACATGCTGGAGATTGCAAGCATGACAGGATTGAGTGAGTTTTCGATTGGCCCGCTCCCAATGTTTGGAGATGACCACACCGTTAGCGTCGGTGGGGTGCCTCTGAGCGTTCAGATCCCTGAGCCATATGTGACGGTCAGTTCATCCCTTAGAGAAATAAGCTCTCCGGCCACAAACCAATTCTACGGAGTATTTCCTGGAGGACCATCCGAGAACGTTCTGAGCTATTATTTCAGCAACCAGCTTACATACTGGATGGAGCACAGATACTATGATATGTCAGATCAGAAAGTAACGGCGGTGATCAGATATGTATGAGACGGGAGTTAGTCGGAGACTGGAAACGTATCTGGCCCTTGCACTGATGATAATATCAGCATTCCTGCTGATCGCCTATCTTGCCCCTGTGTGGACTGCAATTTTTCCACCGCTGTTCATTCTCTGGAAGCAGAGGAAAATATGGATAATCTATTCGCTTTTGGTGGGGATCATTGTACCATTCCTGTTCTACATCCAATACCCTGTAAGCGCTATCAGTCACATTGAATCGATCGTTGGTGCGTTGACTGGTATGGGTGGATTGCTGGTAGTTATTGTCTTTCCTGTCATTTACGGAGTAATCATGATGGCATCATACCTTTTCTGGTCTGGATTATACGGTATCGCAAGACGAAGAAAGCCAGCTGCAGCCACCTCCCAGTAAAAAAATGAAACGGAGCGGGAAAAATCATTTCCCGCTTTTTTTCACTCTGAATTAGATGACTCACGGTCATCCGAATGTGATTTTCAATCTCCCTCATTGAGGTACGATTATGACTTTTCTCTTTCAAGATAATGGCATTTCACAGCGAATGGGTCAGGTTATCAGTTCTCCCGCCGTCAATCACCACCACCTGTCCATTGACGTAAGCCGAGTCGTCGCAAGCGAGATAGAGAGCCAGCTGGGCAACGTCTGATGGTGAACCAGTCATGTGGCGTGTTGTTCTGTCCTTGAAATAATTAATTGCTGCTTCAATCTCTTCCCCTGTCCTTCCCTGCGTCGTCAGGTCGGTTTCCACCCATCCTGGAGCTATTGCATTGACCCTTATTCCATAGTCGCTCAGATCGAAAGCGAGTCTCTTGGTCAACATTATTATCATTGCCTTGGTGATCGAATAGTAAGTGGTATTTCTGAGCGATGTACCGATTCCTGCATTTGATGCTATATTTATGATTACGGGTGAACTGCTTTTCCTAAGGTAATTCAGAGATTCCAGAATCGTGTATATCGGCCCCTTGACATTAATTTTTAGCATTCGGTCCACCCTTCCTTCGTCATATTCTTCAAAGGGCATAAGATCCATTATTCCTGCGTTGTTAACCAGGATGTCAATGGAGCCAAACCTCTCGCTGACGTCAGTTATCATACTTTTGACCTCTTCTCTCTCTGACACGTCTGCTTTGAATATGTCAGAATTTTTCAGTTTGCTTTTCAGGATATGCGCGTTCTCTACAGAAGAGTTGTAGTTGATGGCTATGTTTGCCCCTTCAGAGGAGAACAGCTCTGAAATCGCCCTTCCAATCCCCCTTGCCCCTCCAGTTATCAATGCAGTCTTCCCTTTAAGCCTCAGGTTTCCCATGAACTTCTAACTGCTTCTGATTCATTACCTTTGCCAGTCCAGTATCACAGTTTTGGAAAATCCGGTCCAGTTCTAACTCCACCCATTAAGAATTCTCCTGTCTTGAAAGCTGTCTTATCGGAAACAGATTTATTCGAAGCTGCATATCGAAAATCAATGAAAATATTTCAGACTGATGATTTCCCGGAAACGTTCTACGTTCTGGTTGAAATATCAATGGGAAGCGACTGCAAGTACGAATACAGCGAGGAACTTGAGACCATTGTCCTTGACAGGGTTCTGTTCACTACGATGAAATATCCGGCAAACTATGGAATGATCCTTGATACAAAGGCAAAGGATGGCGACCCGCTGGACGTACTCTTGATCTCATCAGCGGTGATCCAGCCAGGAATAGTAGTAAAATGCAGAGCAGTGGGACTGGCGGAAATGAAGGACGAGGAAGGAATTGACGATAAAGTCATCGCTGTCCCCGTTAACGAAGTGGACCCTAATTCGGAGACCATAAGTGACATAAATGACGTCCCCCAATTCCAGAAGAATCAGTTCAGACACTTCTTTGAACATTATAAAGAGCTGGAAAAGGGGAAATTCATGAAATTTATTGGATATAAGGACAGGGAAGATGCAATAAAAGTCATTCTGCGCTCCAGGCACAAAAAGGACAAAAATTAATGGTTCAGATTTATCAAGAAGCAGAATAATTTGCTGATTTGCGGTAAGTACATTTCACGCATTCCTTCTTAAGGTAGACTCTCCTCCAGAGTAGCGGGTATCCATGAACATACGCTCACTGGGGGACGCTGTCCACAAGTTGTACATTACGCAACCAGCCATTTTTGGTTTTACTAAGGACTAAAGGTAAATATTTAAATTGGGATGGGTTTGAAAACTGATGGAATTTAAAGTGACCAGAAGAGATTTAGAACTTGTTGCAGCTGCAAGGCATGTCATAGAAAGCAATTACAGAGAGGGATGGCATCACGTGGGTGCAGCTATCAGGACCAGTGATGGGAAAATCTACACAGGCATTCATTTGGAAGCAAACGTGGGGAGGATAGCGGTGTGCGCAGAACCTATAGCCCTAGCAAATGCCATTCTTGCAGGCAAGCACAATTATGATACAATTGTAGCAGTGAAGCACCCGAATCCAGAGAAGAATAGGAAGGAGTTTGAGATAGCTTCTCCCTGTGGAATGTGCCGTGAAATCATCACAGATTACGATCCCGGTACGAAGGTGATAATCCAGGTCGACGGTAAACTGAAAAAGGTACTGATGATGGATCTGCTCCCTCACAAGTTTGTCTAAAAATATCCAACACAAAAATTCAACCAAAAGTTAACATTTATAAGAGGAGAAAAACATTTAAAAGAGACGGAAGTATCAAAATCCGATGGTAGAAGATACCTATTCCAGTTCTTCCTGGCCAGTTGATCAGAACCAGGACATAGTTGCTGCTTTGGGGAAGATAAGGACGTTTTCGATAATTTCTATTTCCGGCAATCTATTCGGCCTTGTCGCCTTTATCATCTTAATGCTTTCCATCGGAGTAATACTTAAGGACATTTCATCTACATCAAAGCTGCTAACTTTAGGCGGAGTAACCATAATTGCAGTTGTGGTTGTTTCTTTTGTTGGAGTCATTTTGAATCTGGTCTCGTTCATCTTTCTCAGATCGGGGTACAGACTACTAAAGAAATCCTCAGAACGGTTCAATTCTCCTTATATGGGAATAAACCTTTACTTCGTAGGCCTGGTACTCATCGTTGTTGCTGTGTTACTTGTCATAGGCGGTGTCCTTGCCAATTCTATTGCCTTGGTCTTAGCGGGAATTGCAATGGCGATTGTGGCAGCTATCCTGAGTTTAATGGGGCAGGTATTGGGGCTCATAGTTGGTTCATTCCGTCTGAGGGACCATTTCAACGACTCCGCTTTCGGAGCTGCAGGCATAATGTTCATCATAGGAATATTCTTCGCACTCTTCAGTTTCATAGGAGCCATACTTGTTTATCTTGGGGTAAATTCGACCATGAAAAGGATTCAGCAACCGATTAATACATTGTGATTTTCTGAGGAAACCTATTGAAAGGAATGTCAAGATCGTAAGCAGGCGTTCTTTCCCGGGAATGGTTATCTCTGGCATGGGACCCCATAATGATCGGGCTTGACATTCAGTGGAAATTACGGATGGTTAGGATTGGAGGGACTACAGGTTGTTCCTCGAACGTGGTCGGGAGGAGCTGTCTAAGATTCTGGCAATTGCTTCACCGAGGGCAAGGGTATCTATATCCCTCATGGCACTCGCGGGACTGGAGAATCGAGACGCTGGGTAATTTCAATGGAACTGACGGGTTAGTAATCGATGATCCTCCAGAATCAAAGATTCACGACGGGAAAATTGAATTTGAGAAGCTGCCCACGGTGGTTAGTGTGAGGCCTGCATTATCAAAGACAAAGCACGAATACATAACATTCCTGCGTGATGAGGGAGCAAACTATCGAAAGGCCTACCTTGATCCTAGGATTAGTGAAGGGGAAAGATTGACAGAGGATTCCCCCCTCGTACCACTGGAAGAACCGTTACTTGGGGTTCATAAGAGGCCTAGAACCTCATTGGTGTCCAGGGAGATAAGAAAGGCAATGAGGAAATAGAATTTCCAATGGAGACCATACGTATTGAGGGCATACTTCTCAAGTACCTTGGACATATGCGAGAACAAGGGCCTAGTCTCCCACAAATGTAGGGAATACTGGACCGGACACAAGGGAGACATTTCTGCCAGGTATTCAACTAACAAGAAGCTCACGCCTGACAAGATCGAGGAAATGAGGTCAACCTATCTGAAATGTGCCCCATACTTAGAGACTGAGAAGAGGGAGATAAGCGAGGAGGAAAAGGAGAAGTGGAAAATAGAGTTCAAGAGGGAATATCTCAGGTTATTCTTTGATGACAAGGAGATAGATGACAACAAGCTGCTAGAACTACCCAGTGAGGAAATGCAAAGAAAGGTCAAGGATAAAATGGGTATGTCACTGAATAATGGTCATTCCCAAAAGGTGATTCCACTTAAAGAGGTAAGGGAATACATAGAGAAGGGATGGGAATTTGTTCAGGGAATAAGTTCTAAAGAAGCTATCGTTAGGATCCCAAAGTGAGGTATTGCTATTGAAATAAAAGTGCCCTCACATTCAGGCTTTTCAGGAATGATTAGCTCAAGAGGTAGAACCTATCAAGACACTAACCTGCAACTCTCATATCAATAAATGAAGGCATTTCCCGTCATAAAGTACGCCGTAAGGTCAGTCAGTTCAAAGGACTATTTGACAGAAATGTTCAGCACAAGGTGTCCATGGGCTTACGCATGCTTTGTGACATAGTCCTTCTAAAAGGTTATAATCATGCATTTACTGATATTAACAGAAAGAGAATGCCAAATAATAGCAAAAAAAGAATGACAGTCTTTTATTAGAACTATATAATAAAGGGGAATCGTAATCAATATTTTAAAAATAATTAGTTCAAAAATAACCTTACTGTAGGTTTATTCTAATAATGGAGGTCAAACCTATCAAGTTCCATAACTTTTGTCCATGCTGACACGAAGTCGGTGACGAATTTCTCTTTCGCGTCACTGCTTCCGTATACTTCTGCAACGGCCCTCAGTTCAGAATGTGCTCCAAAGATAAGGTCAACACGGCTTGCCGTCCACCTTGTCTTTCCGGTTCTGTAGTTAGTCCCCTTGAATATGATCTCGGACCCATTAATTGGTTTCCATTCTATGTTGTTGTCCAGGAGGTTTGTGAAGAAGTCATTTGTAAGTATGCCCGGGCGGTTAGTAAACACTCCTAATTTAGAATGCCCGAAATTTGCATCAAGCGCTCTCATCCCTCCCACCAGAACGGTCGCTTCAGGTACTGACAGCGTAAGCAGGTTCGCCTTGTCCACAAGCATGAACTCCTCCTTATTGTAACCTGTCAGGTTTAGGTT
>JAKAUZ010000019.1 GCA_021817415.1 Thermoplasmata archaeon
CCGATTTAACGGAAACTGCATATCCAACATACATCCTTGTTTCCAGATCCATCAGGGCAAAGGAGTAGACGAACTTGCCTTCCTTGACTGTCTCGCCGTTCCTCTCCCTCAGGGAACGGTAGTGCTTAGTGACGGTGAGGGAATAACCTGTTCCATCGCCAGATGCATCCACTGAAGCAATACCTTTCCTCTTGAGGGAATTCAGGAAAAGGTTGTTGAGTATCATGATGACAAGTGGATCTGAATAGAGCCTCTCCACTGTTTTGTAGCTTATCTCCTTTCCTATTCCAAGCAACGGAAGGAGATAGGCTGCCTTCCTGTTGCTCAGGCGGAATATCTCCTTCACAAGGACAACGAATACCTTCTCCTTTGCCTCTAGCAGAGGATTTCTTCCAAACTCATCGACGAATACGGATGAAGACTCGTCTATCATGGCTCTCAGTTCCAGAGCCATTCCCTTCATCCTTTCCTTATAGAAAAATTCGTAATCCTTCCAGTCTGTGACAACTGGAATTGAGAACATCTCCCTGTATTGCGATAGGAGATCATCAATGGAGTTTTTGAAGTCATCATACCTCCGCTGAGTGATCCTTCCTATCATGAAAATAGATATATATTACTATATATTATACTTTCGTACATGAGAAGGGTAAAGGTGATGAACGGTAATCTGGATCTTCGGGACAATATAGATGTGATAATAGAGAAGAGGGTGACGAAATTCGGTTCGGGAGCTAAGATAGACTGTCCGAAGGAATACCTGGGAAAGAGAGCTTACATTCTCATATGCAAGGAAGAAGACTAGCTACTTTTGTCCCAATGCCCCAAGACCCCATTACTTTAAATCAAGAAACAACATTTGGAGATTGGGCCCGTGGGGTAGTTTGGATCATCCTTTTGGCCTTCGGAGCCAGCGACCCGGGTTCAAATCCCGGCGGGCCCGTGGCCCGTTTTTGCTAATAAATGAATGCCAATTCTACAATTTATATAATAAATGAAGAAAAGACGCTCTGAATCATATAATAATATACGAATATCAAAAAAGTAAAAATCAGTCGGAGGTTCTTAACCTCTGACATCTTTACTCAACAAATTCTGGTAGCCCTTTACCAGAACTTCCGTATCAGTGGAAATACGGTCTTCCACTACCTTGTCAGAAGGCCAGTTTCCCTATTCCACCTCATATGAATGCAGTTTTTATTATACTCGAACAACAGGGAAACAGAATATCATATCAGATGTTTTATCTAAGGGAAGGCATCAAGACAATTGGCAATATCAAGACTGTAGTTCCAGAGAGTACAGATAGTAATTCTTTGCTCATGGATTCTGTCATAGCATTTTATCCAGAATGGTTCAGTAAATGTAAAAGTCTTCCAGGTATAATGTCTCAGCTGAAGGATAAGGATTTCCTTGATCTTGATCAGGAGATGCCAGAAGGATCAAAAAACTTAGAAGGGAAGCAGGACCATATTATTTAAAGCTAGGAATCGAAGTTGCAGAATTTGAGAAATATGCCCCCCATAAAAGGTCGATTCAAAATTAAGCTCGCTTCAATACTTATCTAGAACAATATACGAGAAATAAAGAGTACGGGAATTGTCTTAAAATGAGACATTTGCCTTAAGATAATTAAAATTTTAAAAATATAATAGTAATGTTTAAGAATCGTTATTAGATGCTGTTTGTAGACATATAGATGCTGAATCCAGCTTTTGTCGAGGCTATTAGGATAATAAGCAAAAAATACCCTCTAACGTTAGATGGGCAATTGATGGAAGCACTTCTTTGGCACTCCAGGGAATTGACGTAACACCGCACGATATTGACATAATTACTGACCGTGAAGGTGCAATAAGGATACAGGAATCCCTTAAAGAATACAATGTGGTACCTATCTCTTATTCCAGCAACGAGAAATACGATTCTTATTTTGGTACTTTTAGAGTGAAAGGTATCAAAGTTGAGGTAATGGGAGACTTAAGGGTATTTAGGAGTGGAAAATGGAGTACACTGCAGAATCCCTCCACCGTCGAGATCACTGACATTAATTTGGAAGGGCTCTCTATTCCAACTGTGTCTGTAAAAAGCCAAAATGAAAGCGGGTATCTAAACGAAAGACTAAAAAGAAAGGAATAGCATTAAATTGCTTTAGTTCCTGACTTTGATCCCGACTTCTTCGCCTGGTGTTCCATATTTCTAAATTTAACCGTATGATGGGGTCCATATGAACTGAATCCACTATCATATTGTAACAAATCTATAGCTGGTACAATTTCCCCTCTTCCTCTATATGGTTTAGAGTCAAATCGTTCCTTGATTCGTGGAATGATGATCTAGAAAAAGAAAACGATGGGAATGTGGGCCACCAATAGGAATTTCCCCAGGAGTTCTTCGTCTTTCTCTCAAAGGTAAGGGAGCTGCGGAACATTCCATTCAGGGAACCTGGGGTATTTGTCAGGAAGCTTCCTCAACTCACAGGCAAGTTCCATCTCCTAAGCTACGTGGCGATATTCCAGAGGATAAGGAGCTTCCCCATATCAGGAATGATGGACGAGATCAATCGAGCTTCCAGAGAAGGTATGACGATCATAATAGACTCATCTGGCTTCAAGATAACAGAAATGGGCGATTGGTTATCAAATAAGTAAGGCCCAAAGAGGTAGGGGTGGATAAAGATCACGCTGCCATTGACATGGATAGGATGAACGTCGTCTCATTCACAGTTGGCAAGGAGTTCTCCCGCGACACGAAGGAGTTCAGGAAGTTGCTCTACCCTGTGGTTGATAGAGCATCACCAGTCTATGGAGATGGAGGGTACGACAGAAGGGAGAAGTTCTAATATCTCAGCAACAGGGAGTGAGGGGAGTAATTCCACCACGCAGAGGTTCAAGATCGCTGTCAAGGGGTGGTGATCCAGCAGGTGGGAGAGAGGTGAGACGCATCAAGAAGATAGGAATGGATGCGTGGGAGAAAGAGGTGCAGTATGGAAAGAGATGGCAGGTCGAGATATTCTTTTCCGCTTTGTAAAGAACAATGGAAGATGTGATAATGGCAAACAAGTTCTTGTATCAGACACAGGAAGCCGTCATGAAAATATAAGCATATTTTCTGCTCAGAAAGAACACCGTGGTAAATTGAATTGGTTATCACTCACAATTGCTTAACACACTTATCATAAACAAAATATTTAAATATTAGGCCATTACCTGGTCCGTTTCTGTTAAGAAATTGATTTTTCATTTTATAGAGTATTAGAAATTAATAGACAATATAATAGCATGGCATTTTGCATTAGAATAAGGTGCAGGGTATTTTGGGCCTTAAGGAATTTTATAAATAAAAAAAGAAAGGAGTGAATTCAACGTAAAATAAAGAAAAAGATTAGAGATTACCCTACTCCATAGAATGACTCGAAAGGAACGCTGATATTCTGGAACGTATTCCCCAGATACGTGCCGTTGTAGGCGTTTGCTACCCAGATACCAATTACGTCATTAGCCATTGTGTTATCAATTACGATATTGTGCTGTGCAGTTGGAGGCGTAGGGAAAGCTGTCTGGGGAATGTAATTTGCGTAGATTGCTATAGCATTGGGCGCAGGGGCAAGGTTAAGGTCAGATGCATTGTCAAATGGTGGATTATTGATTCTCTGGAATGCGCCAAATTCAATGAAATTTCCGACTATCTCATTACCTATGTCAGCTGCACCAGGCGCTTGTGCATTTATGATTATGCCATCTTCCAGTCCACCAATCACTCTGTTATCAAGTACCACATTGTTCTTTGCGACCGAGAATGGAAAGTCTGCCGCTACAACTATCGTGCCAACGCTGAATCCTGTGGGGCCATGTGGAGTCAGGAAGTCTCCCATTACCACGTTGTTGAATATCCAGTTATTTGCGACAATCTGTCCTGGTCCCCAGGCTGCAACAACTATACCGCATCCCTGTGAATCATTTGATACGAAATTGTCTGCAATGAAATTGTTGTTTCCGCTAGAATTGACGTCAGGGACTGGTAGGCCAGCGGGTACTAGAGAGGAACTGCTAAAGACTGATATTCCGCCGTCGCCGCCCGCGTTTGTAATTCTGTTGCCAACGATGTAAGAATCCGAAACACCGTAGAATCCAACTTCCTTGTGGTCAGGAATTGTCGGTACGGGGTGCAGAACATTGTCCGTAATATTTGAGTCTATCACAGATATTCCATATGTGTCTACTGCAAGAATTCCATGATCAGATGCTCCGAAAACGTGAGCCCGATAAATCATCACGTTACTGACTCCGGGTCCTATATAAATACCGAATGTGAAGCCAGTTGCGTTCACTTGGCCAGTTATGAACTCGCCCGTAGTTGCTATTATCTTTGCGGTGAGATTCTCTATCCCGATTGCGCCTGAATTGGGTGTCTGTGCATTAACAGGGGCCAGAGGGATGAAAAATGACATTACAATCACGACCAGTGCCAGCCCTATTGCTAAACTCTTTCCCGATAGAACCATGGCCGTACTATCTTTGAAGGTTATATATTTTTTAGTTTTACTCAAAAATGGTAAAACCAAAGTTTATAGATCTCCGGCAATAATAAAACGTGGATGATTCAACGGAAGATAAGAGAATCATAAAGCCTGCCTCAACCCTTATCGTAATAGTTCCAACCATAGCGGTAATAGCAGTCTTATACCTGAGAAACCTGACTCTCCTCGATTATGCTCATGTTCTTTTGGGAGGTACCTGGACAGGAATAGATTTGTTTATGGGACTCATTATTTCCAGAGTCCTAAGAAAGATGTCTGTTGGTTCAAGGATAGAGTTCATTAAGAGGCTGGTTCCAATGATGCTTTTCTTTATGCCCAAGATTGCCTCTCTTGCGATAACATGTGGTATTTACCTCGCGACATATGAAGGGATATTCGGGCTTAGTTATCCAGTGATCATTGTTGCCGGAATAATAGTGATCATATTGGTTCTACAGGGATTTGGAATATTCCTGCCAAATGAGCTCAGAATTTATTTTGAGCTGATGAGGCCTGCGCCCAATAGCGACAAAATATACAGGCTGGCTATGATAAACTTCAAGCTTTCAGGAATCC
>JAKAUZ010000036.1 GCA_021817415.1 Thermoplasmata archaeon
ATCTCTTGTACTGACAGACAAGAGGATACTTCTTCACAGTGCAAGGGGCTTGATTGTCAAGAAGGATGATGTTGTTTCGCAGAAACTTGACGAGCTTCAGGGGATCAAGTATAGGGAAAGGGGATTGATCTCAAAGGAAGGCATTATTGAAATCCAGGGAAGGACGTTGATCCAGCTTTCAGGGAACGCTGCCGCAATGAAAACGCTCTATCAGCAGATAATGCAGTTCGTTTAGGCAGGGATTCATGTTGCTGGAAAGACAGATCAGGGAAGAGGTGCTTGGGAATATCAGGAAAACTGTGGGGACCAGTATAACGGAGGACAATCTTCCCCCTGAGGTGAGGGAGGAGATTGCGAACATTGTTTCAATAAAAAAGAATCTGCTGGTTCTGGAGGAGATTTACAGGGGAGAGAAGGGGAGGACTGATAGCAGTGTCCTGCTTAAACTTGCTGGCAGTATCAGAAAAAACAGGAATCTGACGGAGGAATACGAGAAATTGCTTGGGCTGAAGGATGAGCTGAACAGGAAGATAATTTTACTCGCTGAAAGGATTGCCAAGGAAGGAATTTACAACCAGATGCCAAGGGGAACAGGGAACATCGGAGCCCATTCAACTGGAATCATAGAACTTAGATGCCCCAAGTGTAATGCACAGCTACCTTTCCCGGATAGCTTGACTGTAAAGTGTAAATATTGCGGTTCCACATTCATAGTGGGCGACATATTCCCCCAGATAGATGCCATGATCAAGGTCCTTTGATAAGATTCCCCTTTTAGCATCTGGATAATCCTTAGTAATTCTTAAATATCCTGAAATCTTAGTAAACTTGAATCTAATGAAATCAAGAGACCTTATTTCCATACTGGTTGCCATAATTCTGACAATATTCGCAGGATTGCTGTTCTACTACATCATAGAGCCTTCGCCTGATAAAGCTAATGCGGTTGCAACCGTTGGGATACTCTCCCTGGTATTCTCATTCATAGGTTATCTCCTCTATGCTTTCGTCGGTGTCAACAAGATTCTGAGAGGATTTGTCTGGTTATATTACGTGCTGGGATTCGCCTTCCTCTTCATTTCAGTGACAGTCCTGAGGTTTGACATTGTCTATATCATTCTGCTCTTGCTGGTGCTCGCGGCATCACTCATACTGATTCGCTGGAGGATTGGGTCGCTGAAGGATATGACAGTAAGGAAGCAGAACAGCTGAAGATCACAGTGGTGCCTGACGACCGGAAAATTATTTTTACTACTCAATGAGGCTCAATAGTCGGACTCTTCTGATCGTACATTCAAAAAGTATTTACTTGTATATTTCCTCTTTTGTTGATGACGGGCGGGGATGACTCTCGACTGCAGATAGACGCTGAGTTGGGGTATACGGTGGATCGGTCAATTCTCCAGAAGATTGAAACAGGCAAGAGGTTAACCTACATTGGGATGATAATTGCGTACGTTGGCATAGCACTGACCATTTTCCTGGAATTCTATACAGTAAAAGTGGTGGTGAATGGGGCTGGAAATCATTACCATTCTGTCTCCTACGTAGCTCTCATGAACCTTGACCCTGAGATTTACATACCCATAGTAATCTCCCTGGTTGGTGCCGGTATGGTGGTTCTGAACAGTGGGACCAGGCGCGTCAGAAAGGCGGTTGTAGAGTTCGCCGGCAGGGGACTGCGCGACATGTCGAGGAACGAATACGGGAAATATTATGCAAAGTTGCGTGAATACCGGAAAGCGATGAAAAAGGGTTGATCTGTGAAGACGCTTCCAGTCTGTATCCTTAAATTTCTGACCTGGATCGTTCCTGACCCTCACAGACCGTTGATCCGCCTCTAAACAAAATGAATTCATTCAAAACCACCTCTATTCTCAGTTGATGGTACGTTCTCATTTTTCATATTGATGGAGGAACGGTCAAGCCATCCCCTCTAATTTCCAATTATTTCAGGCCATTTTGCCTGTAGAGGGTATAGGCCAGGACCATCAGCGATAGAAGAACTGTATCCCGAAACCTGCGATGAAGCCCAGTAGCGGGGTGATGATCCAACCAAGAATTATTATTGCAAATGGCCAGAGCCTGACAAATCTTGTCCTGTAGGAAAAGCCCACTCCCATTACTCCTGATGAAAGTGCCTGGCTGTTCGATACCGGGATTGAAAGAAGCGTACCCGCTTCCACCAAGAATGCAGAAATGAATATGGAAGTCAGTGCTCCCGTTGTCCTCAATGAGAAAAGCTCCCTCCCTATCCTGTTTATCTCCCCTGAACTGAAAAGGAGTACCCCGGCCACGATTGCGACTGACGACAGAATCACGTCCAGGGGACTGAATCCTGCAATTGACACTATCAGTCCGATAGTATTCGTACCAAGCGTGTAAGATGCAATGAAGGACGTAGCAATAAGGAGTGCCCTGAGAATCTCCAGTCTTCTCCATATCGAATGGCTCTGGAATCTCCCCAGAGCCCTGTTTGCCAAGTATGAGAGGTGGAATGCGGCCAGCGGAGCAATGCCCCAGAGCAGCACCATGCGAAGAACGAATGCTGAAGAGACTGCAGAATAGCTGTGAAAAGACATGCCAAGCAAAACACCGACCAGGGCCATGGTAAGGGAGAGCGGGGTCTTGAGGAAATGACCGAGAGTGAAAATCAATGATGTCACAAGGAAGGCAAGTGCAACCATACCAGGCGTTCTGAAAGGAAAAAGGTAATAGGATGCTGTCTGCATCCTTTGACCCTGAATGATCAGCCCAGAGATGAATCCTATAATGACAATTACCTGCGCATTTCTTATTCGTGCTGACCCGCTTCCCACCAGCGGTCCAATTGAGACTGAAGTGTTATTTCCTGAAACCACTAGTACTGTGACAAATAGGAGAACCAGCGTCAGCAGATATTCAATCATTTTGTGAAAGAGTTGAATATTGATACCACAAGATCCGAAATGTCCTCGCAGTCATCCAGAATGTCATCTATCTTGTGGTGAAGGTTGATGTAGTACTGGAATTCCAGGTACGTGAGCTCCTTGCTCTTTAGGTAAAGGTCATCCAGTGCATTGTCCTTGACATTGTCCCCATCCTGTTCTATCTCCTTAATCTTTGAACGGAGACTGAGGGCGGACTTCATATTGCCCTCGTCAAAAATCCTTGAAACAAGCTGGATTGCATCTCCCGAAAGTATGAGAAGCTTGTAGAGCGAGTTGTGAAAAAGTTTATCTTTCTTGGAAATACCATCGACCTGAGAGAAATTCATCCTGTTGATTTCCCTGCTTACATAATAGAATTTGTCCATCACGTCATCTACCAGTGATACGAGTTCAAGTATCTTGTCAACCACGCCAGACACAAGTGCACCGGATGATATTTCGCTCAGCATCTGGAATGATGCCTGATCCCCCGTCTTTTCAAGTTCTCTTATCCTGTGGTTCAATTCCTGAATTTTCTCTACCGATTCTGTCTTCAACATTTCCATCACGAGAACATTTGCCTGCCCTGAGAGGCTCATCGCACTTTTCAGCTCTGCGAATATTCTCTTTTCCCCCGCTACAAGCCCATCCTTGAATTGCCTGAACATCATTCCTGACCTTCTCCGACGACATTTCCTCCGAAATATATTATTTTCCCTATCCTTCCCTTCCCACCTGAGTCAGTTTTACCTATGGGAGATGCAGCTTGATGAAAACTTAAGATTGGGTCTGCAATGACCCGAGTGACACTCATGGATGGTAGGTTCCTCTTTATAGGACACAGGGGGCTCAGGGAGAGGGAGGTGGAGAATACTGCAAGAGGGTTCCAGCTTGCAAAGGATGCTGGACTCGACGGAATTGAGATGGACGTCCAGCTCTCAAGGGACAAGGAAATCATAGTGTATCACGACTATTATGCTGGCAGGCTCACAGGGCTGGAAGGGATGATCTATGACTATGATTATCAGTATCTGAAGGAGGCCAGCATAGAAGGGACAGAGGAGAGGATCCCATTGCTGTCACAGGTAATTGAGAGAGTCGGAAAATTCCTTTACTTCATAGAGCTCAAAACACTTGATGATGATTTCAATGAAGTCAACCAGGGATTGGTGGAGAAAGTTGTTTCTCTGGTGAAACAGTTCCCTCACATCAATGAGGTACTGATCTCATTCAACATCAATTCTATCAACACAGTGAAAAGGATTGATAGGAACATAAAAACTGGTTTCCTCTTCGACAGAGAATCAATTGAACGGGACAAAAATATCAACGAGGAATATCTCTTAAGTCTTGAGACCGATTATCTGCTCCCGTCTTTTGACCTTTCTGAAATTATTCACTTCCACGCAATGAGAAATCAAGGGAAGAAAATAATATTCTGGAACGTCAACGACGTATCGGAAGCGAAAAGGGCCAGGAGCATTGGCGCCTCAGGGATAATCTCAGACTACTGTCTATCGATCAGAGATGAATTGAGATGAGCAGGGTGGGTGAGGAACGCAGTACAATCAGTTTATCCTGGTCCGCTTCACGGTGACAGTTTCAATGACATACCGGATTAACGGCAGCACCATGGTTACTGGAGTGAGTGTGAACTTGATAAGTGATGGAAACCTGGTGCCGAGGAATGTCTGAACTCCAGTAATAAATGGCCCAGCGATGTATCCTCCCCAGAGCTTGTTGCATGCGACATTAAAATGCTCTCGAACGAACTGTACCAGAAACCAAAAGGAGAGCATGGATGTCGCTATTAGACGGGGTACGGGACACCCTAACGGCTCAATTGAAAATAGCGGAAAAGCCACCGAAGGGATTTGGACCCTCGACCTGCTGATTACGAATCAGCTGCTCTACCAGGCTGAGCTACGGTGGCTTTATGGTTAATGTGGTGCTCGTATATCTGAATTTCCATTATCTCAGATATGCTCAGGAATACAATATTTCCACGTTCTTTTAGTATTCGCAAAAGTCAGGGCTAAGGATATGTTTATATAGAAGAATAAAATAAGGAAAAACGAGGTGTTAAAGGTCAATGATGCCAGGACAACCGATATTTATTTTAAAGGAAGGATCAAAGAGAGAGCAAGGAAAGAACGCGATGCAGAATAACATTAATGCTGCTAAAGCAATTGCAGATGCAGTAAAGACGACACTTGGCCCAAGAGGAATGGATAAGATGATGGTTGATTCCCTTGGAGACATTGTGATAACTAATGACGGTGTCACAATTCTGAAGGAGATGGACATAGATCATCCCGCTGCCAAGATGATGGTCGAGGTTTCAAAGACGCAGGATCAGGAAGTTGGAGATGGAACGACAACTGCAGCAGTACTTGCTGGAGAACTGTTGAGGAAAGCAGAGGATCTGCTGAATCAGAACGTCCATCCAACAGTGATAGCATCTGGATACAGGATGGCAGCAGAAAAGGCAAAAGAAGTGTTGAGCAGCATATCTACGCCTATTGGAAATGATGCCGTTCTTTTGACAAAGATTGCCAATACGGCACTGAATTCAAAAGGCGCTTCAACATCCAAGGCCAAACTTGCAGATATATCCGTAAAGGCCGTGTCACAGATCAAGCAGGAAAGGGGCCAGAAGGTCATTGTTGATATGGATGACATCCAGCTCGTAAAGAAGCACGGAGGATCCATCGAGGATACTGTGTTGATACAGGGGATTATAGTGGACAAGGAGAGGGTCCACCCAGGCATGCCGACATTTGTCAACAATGCGAAAATTGCACTTCTGAATTTCGCCCTGGAGATCAAGAAGCCGGAATTTGATACCTCAATAAGGATTGAGGACCCTCAAGCTATCGGCAAATTCAAGAAACAGGAAGAGGGTATTCTAAAAGGAATGGTGGATAAAATTAAAGCGAGCGGCGCCAACGTAGTGCTCACGCAGAAGGGAATAGACGATCTTGCAATGCACTTCCTTGCAAAGGAAGGGATATATGCAGCAAGAAGAGTCAAGAAGAGCGATATAGAGAAACTGTCAAAAGCAGTTGGCGGGAATATGATCACGAATATAGATGACCTCAGTCCCCAAGACCTTGGATACTCTGACAGGGTAGAAGAGGTAAAGATTGGTGAAGACCATCTTACGTTCGTCACAGGGTGCAAGAACCCGAAGGCAGTCTCTGTCCTGATCAGGGGAGGGACTGAGCACGTGGTCGATGAGATCGAGAGAAGCTTGGTTGACTCGCTGCACGTCGTTGCTGCAGCACTGGAAGACGGGAAGATTGTACCTGGAGGGGGCGCAGCTGCAACAGAGATCGCTCTTAAGCTGAAGGAATACAGTGCGACTGTTGGCGGAAGGGAACAGCTTGCCATCGAGAAGTATGCCGAGGCGATGGAAATAGTCCCAAGGACTCTTGCTGAAAATGCAGGACTTGATGCAATTGGAATTTTGATTTCGCTGAAGAGGCAGCATTCCGAAGGGCACAAAACATTTGGTGTCAACGTATTCACAGGCAAGGCAGAAGACATGGTGGACCTCGGAGTCATAGAGCCCATAAGGGTTGGCAAACAGGCAATCAACAGTGCAACTGATGCTGCTGTAATGATACTGAGAATAGACGACGTGATTGCAACAAAAGCATCCGCTGGCGGAGGCCCGAAACCACCAGGAAAGAGCCCGGGCTCTGAAGAAGACTGAATACTGATATTTTTATATTTGTTTTTTCTTACCCATTATGTTCTCGGGAAACTATAATTCGTCCTCGCCAGACATGGTTGTTGTGAGTACTCCATACGTTCCTGGGTATAAAATCACGAGCGTAGTGGGATTCACGTGGGGTCTCATTGTCAGGTCAAGAGGTATTGGAGGAAACGTAGTCGCCTCACTCAGGACAATAGCAGGTGGAGAGATAAAGGAATACACCCAGATGCTTGATCAGAGCAGATTTGAGGCTCTTGAAAGACTGAAACAGCACGCTAAATCACTTGGGGCAAATGCCGTCATTGAGGTCAGATTTGATTCTTCAGAAATAGGACAGGTAATGTCAGAGATACTGGCCTACGGAACTGCTGTCGTAGTTGAAAAGGAAAGCGCACCGACCCAACCAGTCGCCCTCAGATGAATGGCTGTTTATACTCCCCATAAGATAATACTGTTCGGAGAGCATGCAGTAGTATATGGCTACCCAGCACTGTCTGCAGCGGTAGACCTGTTCGCAAGAATCAGTGTCATACCTAGCAGAAATGGGGCTCAATTTAGTACATTTGTGAACAGGACGCTTAATTATCTTGGCCTGAAGGATGTTATAGTTAAGGTGGAGACACAGGTGCCCTCTGGATCAGGGTTGGGAACGTCATCCATGATCATTTCTGGAATTCTCTATCACGAGAGGAATTACGATAAAGAGAGTTTGGCCAGGGAAGCTTTTGAAATAGAATATTCAGTCCAGGGAAGTGGCAGCCCAATTGATACCACCACAATCGTGGCCGGAGGATATGTGCTTACCAATGGGAGCGGGGGGATTCCCCTCTGGACGGTGGAGAAGGATACCAGAAAATGGAATTTTTCCAGCATTCCTGCAAAGGCCATAGACCTGGTCATAGTATACACGGGCTCGAAGGGATCGACCAGGGAGCAGGTGGCAAAAGTCAGGAAGTTCTATGAGAGAGGAAAATTGGCAAAGGACGTGATGGAAAGCATAGGAAACATAACATCAGAGGGGGCGAGAGAAGTGATTAGAGGGAATCTCGATAAGATTGGCGAATTGATGAATGAAAATCATTCTGAACTGAAAATCTTTGGCATTTCAACTGAGACAATAGAGAAGGTGGTTTCACTGGGACGCAATTACGGATATGGGGCCAAGCTGACCGGAGCCGGAGGGGGCGGGGCAGTAATAATACTTCCAAAAGATAGGGAAAAGCTGAGAGCTAAATTGAGGGAGATGAATTTGATGTTCTTTGAGACGGCAACCACCAATGTAGGTATATTCAGGGAGAGACAGGAGCCACAGGATCTTGGGACTCAATCCGGTTGACTGTCTGATCCATTTACATTTTCTTGCGTGATCCTGGAGACAGAAACTACGAAGTCTCCTTCGTCAAGATCGATTATCTTGACACCCTGTGCATATCTTCCTTTTGCCGGAACTGTGGAAACCTTGACCCTAATCGTTTTACCGGTCTTCGTTATGGCAAGGAATTCATCATCCTGCTCAATGGAGGTCACGTAAACCGGCTTTCCAGTTCTCTCAGTCACCTTTAGAGCCTTCATGCCTTTTGCTCCCCTATGGCGCATGCTGAATTCCTCGACCGAAACTCTTTTCCCGAGACCCTTTTCAGTGATGATGAGCATCTCGTTGGTGGATATTGTTGAATTGCATGATACTCTGTTGTTCTCCTTGAATCTCATTCCAATCACTCCTGAAGTATTTCTTCCCATTGGACGGAATTCTGATTCTTCTATCAGTGCTAGCCTGCCGTCCGTTGAAAGCATTGCAATTCTTTCGTTTCCTGCAGTGATGAAAACATCCTTTAGGAGATCCCCTTCCCGCAACTTTAGGGCTATGAGGCCGTTTGACCTTATGTTCATAAATTCTGAAATTTCTGTCTTCTTCACCCTCCCCTTTTCGGTCGCGAAGAGCAAATACTTCTTGTCGGCAGCAGCTCTCTCGCCCATGATGAATATAACCTTATCCGGGATGTTGTCGAAAATTGCTGAAATAAGCTTTCCCCTGGACCTCCTCTCCCCTTTTGGTATCATGTATGCCTTGATCTGATAGACCTTCCCTGAACTTGAGAAAAGGAAAATCCTGTCGTGAGAATCCACGGATATCAACTGTCTCATCTCGCTTTCGGGTGATCCTGCAAACACTCCCTTCCCCCCTCTCCGCTGTGGGGAGAATGTGTCGGCCTCAATTCTGTTCAACCTGTTGTCTTCTGTCAGAATTATCGTGTCATTTTCGTGGGGAATCAGCTCCTCCTCGGTCGTTTCAACGTAGCTGTCAGAAATCTCGGTTCTCCTTGCATCCCCGTACAACTCCTTTATCTCTTCCAGTTCATCGGCGACAAGTTCCCATCTTTTCTCTTCATTTTCAAGCAGCTCTGTGTATTCCAGTATCTTCTTCCTGATCTCTTCCAATTCCTTCTTCAGGTCGGACATCTCCATCCCGGTGAGTTTCTGCAACTTTGTGTCAAGTATTGCATTGGCCTGCTCATCGTCCAGAGAGAATTCCACTTTCAAAGATTCCCTTGCATCCTTAACTTCCCTGGCATTTCTAATTATTTTAATGGTGAGGTCTATACTGTCCAGCGCCCTGATCAGGCCCTCAAGAATATGTTCACGCTGCTTGACCTTCTTGAGGTAAAATTCTGTCCTCCTTCTCACTACAATCTCGCGATGCTTCAGGAATTCCTTCATCATGTCAAGGAGCCCAACCGTTTTGGGTGCGTCGTCGATGAGAACTAAGTTAATTATTCCGAATGAGACCTGCATCTGTGAATGCTCATATACCTGCTTAAGGGTCAATTCTGGATTTGCCCCCTCCCTGACCTTGATAACTACCCTAATTCCTTCCTTATTGCTCTCATCTTTTATGTTGACAAGACCGTCTATTATTCCGTCCTTTCCTAGTTGCGCTATCTTGGAAATAAGCTCTGCCTTGTTTACCTCATACGGGATTTCGTTGAATATGATCTCGTTCTTTTTTATTTCCGCTCTCGCCCTCATGTCAAATTTTCCTCTTCCCGTCTTGTATGCCTCGATTATTCCATTCTTACCCAGGATGACACACCCTGTGGGAAAATCAGGACCCTGTACGTATTTCATTATGTCTTCTACTGTGGAATCCCTGTGCTTGATGAGATGGATCAATCCATCAACCACCTCGTTAAGATTATGGGGAGGCATGTTTGTTGCCATCCCTACCGCGATTCCGGAAGTACCGTTGAGAATAATATTGGGTACTCTTGACGGAAGGAATAGTGGTTCCTTCAGAGTGCCATCGAAATTAGGCGTAAAATCAACTGTCTCATATTCGATATCTGTGAGGACGTCGTTTGAAATTTTGCTGAGCCTCGCTTCTGTGTATCTCTGTGCACCGGGAGGATCAGCGTCTCTTGATCCGAAATTCCCCTGCCCCTGAATTAGGGGATACCGCATGGAAAAGTCCTGTGCCATTCTGACGAGTGCGGAATATATAGCCTGATCCCCGTGGGGATGATATTTTCCCATCACGTCTCCGACAATCCTGGCTGATTTCCTGAAAGGTTTGTCGAATGTCAGTCCCATTTCATACATTGAATACAGTATTCTTCTTTGAACAGGTTTGAGTCCATCCCTTACGTCTGGAATGGCCCTCGACATGATCACGCTCATCGCGTAATCAAGATATGAGTATCTCATTTCTTTCTCAATTGCTCTGGTTTCTACCATATTAATCACACATCGATGTTCTGCGCTTCCCTGGCGTGGGCTATTATAAATTCTCTTCTGGGTGCAACCTCTTCACCCATCAAAAGGGTGAAAATATAGTCTGCCTCCTTAGCATCTTCTATTGTGACCTTTACAAGTCTCCTGGTCTCGGGACTCATTGCTGTTTCCCATAACTGATCAGGATTCATCTCTCCCAGTCCCTTGAACCTCTGGACAATTGGATTGGAGAATTGCTTCACCGCTTCTTCCTTTGCCTTTTCAGAATACACATACTTTACAGTAGTTCCCTTCTGGATCCTGAAAAGTGGAACTTGAGAGAAGTAGATGTGTCCATTTATTACCAAATCTTTGAGATGCCTGTAAAAGAGGGTGAGTATCAAGGTCCTGATGTGGCTTCCATCAACATCCGCATCCGTCATTATGATTACCTTCCCGTATCTCAACTTTGATGGATCATAAGTATCATTTGGCCCCATGTTTATTGCAGCAAACAGGTTTTTTATTTCCTCATTCTTGAGAATCTTATCCCATCCTGCCTTCTCAACGTTCAATATTTTTCCTCTGATCGGCAAGATAGCTTGAAATGACCTGTCTCTCCCCTGTTTGGCGGGTCCCGCGGCGGAGTCACCCTCGACTATGTAAAGCTCGGTCTTTTCTGGGTCTTCCAGAGTGCATTCGGCAAGCTTGCCGGGCAGGGTCGCTGCGAATGCGTTCTTGGACCTTACCATTTCCCTGGCATTCCTTGCTGCCTCCCTGGCCTCAGCGGCTTGGAAGGCCTTCTTCGAAATAATTTCTGCAACTTTTGGGTGGTCTTCAAAATACAATTTCAGATAATCGGCAACTGCGCTGAAAACCATTCCCTTCACGTTGCTGTTCCCCAGTTTCTCCTTTGTCTGCCCTTCGAATTGAGGTTCGTGCATTTTAAGGTGGATTACTGCCGTGAGACCTTCCCTGACATCTTCTCCGGTGAAATAATCATCAGAATCGATGATCTCCTCCTTTTTGGCGACGTCATTCATCACCTTGGTAAGTGCTGCCCTGAATCCGGATACATGGGTACCTCCTTCCCTGGTATTTATGTTGTTCACGAAAGCCAGTAGATTCTCCCCGACAGACTCGTTGTACTGGATTGCAAATTCTATCATTGTCGAGTCCGTTTGTATATTATTATAGATTACGTCGTCGTGAAGGGTGACCTTGCCTGAATTCATGGTAGATACGAGTTCAGCTATCCCCCCTTCGTGATTATACTTGGATATCTTCCCGTTCCAGTCAAGAACCAGCGTAAGCCCCTTGTTGAGGTAAGAGAGTTCCTCAATTCTTCCGGTAATGATCTGCTCTGAATAATCGACCGGCTCCATTATGGTTTCATCCGGTTCATAAATAGTCAGCGTACCTGTGGGACTCTCAATGTGGAAATCAGCTCTCTCCTCCCCAAACCATTTCACAGAGTTTCCTACAATCTCTCCTGCCTTGATCACTTCAGTCTGTTTCTCTCCGTTGGAATATCTCTGGTAGTACACCATCCCATCCCGTTTCACGAATATTTCGAACTTTGATGAGAGAGCGTTGACAACGTGCATTCCAACTCCATGAAGCCCTCCCGAAACCTTGTAGACTTTCTTTTCAAACTTGGCTCCAGAATGGAGTTCAGTAAGGACAATCTCCAGGGCAGACTTATTGTATTTGGGATGCACATCAACTGGTATACCTCTTCCATCATCTTCCACTGTGACCTTCCTTCCTCTGACTGAAATGTATATGTTCTTGCACACGCCAGCCATTGATTCATCAATGCTATTATCGACTATTTCGTACAAAAGCTGGTGAAGACCACGCTGATCAGTGCTCCCTATATACATAGCGGGTCTTTTCCTAACGGCCTTCAGCCCCTCTAAAACAACTATATCCTTGGCTGAATAATCATCCATTTTTTCACTCAATCCTTAACGTTTTTTCATATATAAATTTTCAAATATTTCTGAATATTTGTATAAATCTCAAAGAGCACATTCAACACTTGCTGCCCGTTTTCATTTTTGCAATAATATAATAACTTCCTCCCTGAGAAGATTTTTCCTGTTTATAATAATATTATAATTTATTAAATTTAATTTTTTTACTCTGAGAAAGTCAAGTTGGTTGAAATAGTCTGTTGTGAAGTAATGAGTCACTATTCCATTTCCCCTCCTGAATGTGTCTTTTTCCACAAGTATTCCTTTTCCAAACCTGAAATCATGGACGGTGAATGCCTTGATCAGTATATTCCCGTCCCGTTTGAGGACCCTTTTTGCCTCTCGCATCGCGGTCAGCCTGTCACTTTCCAAAAGATGGTCCAGTGAATGTAGAAATAGTACATTTGAGAAGATTTCGTCCTTGAATGGCAAGTGCCTCATATCAGACTGCACCTTGGTTTCAAGAGGATAGAGACGCAGTGCGTTCCTGGAAAAGTCACTCCCTATGATGTTTTCAACCTTGGGCGTATCCTTGCCGTTACCACATCCATTATCCAGGGACAATCCACTGACCATCAAGGAAGTGATTATCTCAGTTTCCCTGGAGCCTCCTCTCCAGAGTCTTCCCCTGAACTTGTATTCCTTGTCCCAGTATGTCCTTTGCAACACCTGACATAATCTGTTTATATAATTGTTTTTTATGCATCGTCTATGGAAGATTGGGATTTGCTTTCAGGTATGATTGAGAATGATCCTTTCATAAAATTCGTTGGTATGAAGGTTAAGATTGTCTCCCCGGGGGTCGCGGAGGCTACGCTTGATTTAAAGGAGAACCATATGCGGACAGGGGATTTCATGAATGGTGGTGCCATCGCAACGCTTCTCGACACTGCAGGCGGAACTGCAGTCTTCAGTCTTTGCAAGACAAATCAGGTCACCTCGAACCTGAACATCAGCTACCTGAATCCAGTCAAAAAAGGTCTGGTAAGGGCAGTTGGAGAGGTAATTAAGGAAGGAAAAAGAATAGTATACGTTAAAATAAGTCTCTTTGACGCAGAAGGCAAATTATGCACTTATGCTACCGGGACGTGGTACGTGTACAGGGAATGATCCCTTGGTCACATTTTCTTTCGTGATTAAAATATATATAACCTGAACACATGTTCGGGAGTGACAGTTGAGACGGTAGGGATAGAAAAAATAACTCCAGAAATGAGAAAGGGGTCTTCCAGATCATCATTCAATCTTTGGTTTGCAGCAAATCTAACAATTGCAGACTTTGCACTTGGCTTTATTCCTCTCAGTCTTGGGATGAATTTTTCCAGCGCCCTGCTGTCAATAATTATTGGTAATATACTCGGGGCCACCATAGTTGGATTGTCTGCAATCATGGGGCCCAGGACAGGGTATCCTCAAATGATGAGCACGACAAATTCGATGGGGGCCAAAGTGATGAGAGCTTTCGGGCTCGTCAATCTATCAAATACTGTAGGGTGGTTCATCATTAACAACGTGCTTGCAGTCGAGGCTCTTTATCTGATCTTCAGGGTATCTTACGTTTTCCTTCTATTGATATTCGTTGGAGTTGTTTTCGTTGTCGCTTACATCGGGCATGATTTCATCCATAGGTTGGAAAAAATACTGTCCTACATTCTGGGAATCCTATTCCTCATAATTTTTATATATATCATAGTCACCGGGAAGATGGATAACATTGTCCCTGGCAATATTTCTATCGGCCTATCGTTCCTGTTCATGGTGGCAATAAGCTATAGCTATCTCATGAGCTGGGGGCCCTATGCCTCAGATTATTCAAGATATCTCCCGGAGAACACTAGTCAGAAGAAATTATTCTCCTACGTATTCTCAGGTTCATTCATTTCCACCACATTCGTGGAAATAGTCGCAATTTCAATATCCTTCATACTGCTGAATTCAACACTTTCGGCCATGGGCTCACTCCAGTTGATTTCTGGTAGATATGCTGTAATCGCCCTCTTTGCAATCGTCCTTGGGGGAATTTCAGCAAACGTCCTCAACCTGTATTCCTCCTCACTTTCGGGCCTGGTTGGAGGGATCAGGATGAAGAGGACGACATTCGTGGGTGTTGTGGCCGTGGTGGGTCTTATTCTCTCAATAATATTTTACAATGGCTTCTATTCCTTCTTCGAAGATTTCCTGCTAATACTTGCCTACTGGATTTCCCCCTGGGTAGCCATACTGATAGTCGATTTCCTCGTATTCAGGAACTACCAGTTGAAATTTGATAGGAATTTTATATTCGCGGGAGTGTTCTCATACCTCTCAGGACTCATGGTTTCAGTACCCTTCATGAACCCAGGGATCCCGAGTCTCAATATTATGAACTGGTCCGTGACCACAACATACTATCCGCAATACTTTTCCCGAATGCTTGGCGGGGTAGACATCAGCTATTTTGTGAGCATAATTGTATCAGCATTGTTGTACTTTGCAATAAAAAAATACTCCAGGACTGGAACCAGGGGTGAGAGTGTGCAGGTACCAAACACTACTTTTAAATAAAAATCATTGTTATTGTTCAAAGGTGAAATCAGACGAAGACTGATGATGACGTGGACGAGATCAATGACGTCGAGGAAGTTTTGAGGCAACTTCGTGTTTCAGAGGAGGAAAAGAGGTATACAGAACTTGAAAACAAGAGACTGCAGGACGAGAATGAGAAACTGAAGAAAGAATTAAACAGGATGAAGCTTCCTCCATTACTTATCGGTTCCGTGGAGGATATTGTGGACGAGAGGAGGATAGTTATCAGGAGCAGCACTGGACCGAGCTTCCTAGTTTACACTTCAGAACACATTCCGAGGGAGAAGCTCACAGTTGGAGCTAGAGTGGCCCTGAACAAGGCTACCCTATCTGTCATTTCGGTCATACCGGAGGCATACGACCCAACTGTAGTTGCATCTGAGATTTCCGAAAAACCCAACGTCACCTATTCAGATATAGGTGGGCTGGAGGAACAGATTAAGGAGATTAGGGAAATGGTGGAACTTCCTCTGTTGAACCCTGAGATCTTCAAAAGAGTAGGAGTCGACCCTCCGACAGGGGTGCTGCTGGTTGGCAGTCCAGGAACTGGCAAGACTCTGCTTGCAAAGGCTGTAGCAAACAACACCAATGCCACATTCATTAGAGTTGTTGCCTCCGAGCTGGTCAGGAAATACATAGGAGAAGGGGCGAGACTTGTAAGGGAACTTTTTGACCTAGCGAGAAAGAAAGCACCATCAATCATTTTCATAGATGAAATGGATGCCATCGGGTCAAGAAGGATTGATTCATCCACCTCCGGTGACAGGGAAGTCCAGAGGACACTGATGCAACTTCTTGCAGAGATAGATGGATTCGAACCTTTGGGAAACATTAAGCTGGTCGCTGCATCCAACAGGCCAGATACCCTGGATGAGGCACTGATGAGACCCGGAAGATTTGACAGGATAATTGAAATACCTCTCCCGGATTCAAAGGGACGAGCTCAGATATTGAAGATTCATTCAAAGAAAATGAATCTGAAGGATGTTGATCTGAAAAAAGTCGCAGACATTACTGAAGGTTTTTCTGGGGCAGACCTGAAGGCGGTCACTGTTGAGGCAGGAATGTTCGCAATAAGGGAAGGTAATGACTTCGTGTCAAGGAAGGACATGATAAATGCGGTAGAAAAGATAAAATTGCAGAAGAACAGGTCAGCAAAGCAGGGAAACAACCTAGAGATGTTTGTATAATGCAAGAGACCTTTCTGAAAAATCTATATGAGGAAAATGGCAGGATGTACACAAAATCATCCTACCCAAAACCTGTTTATGGGGAAGATGTATTCAAAAGGGGGAACGCGTATTACAGAACTTTCTCTCCTTTAAGATCCAAGCTTGCCTCTTCCATCAAAACAGGACTCAAGCCAGTCATCCTTGAGAACGATCACATCCTTTATCTTGGCGCGTCAACCGGGACAACAGTTTCACATCTTTCAGACATTATAACCGGCGGAATGATATTCGCAGTCGAATTTTCTGCCATCCCCTTTGTAAAACTTATCCAGCTCGGTGATGAGAGGGAGAATGTATTTCCGATGCTGCTGGACGGGAATAAGCCTCAGCAGTATTCAGTCTTGATAGACAGGGTCGACTTGATTTACCAGGATGTTTCCCAACCCAACCAGATTGAAATATTTGAGAAGAACATGGAATTTTTCAGGGCAAAGAGGGGGATACTGATGTTCAAGACTTTCTCTGTGAGAGCAGATGTTTCAATTGAGGAACAGGTCAAAAAAATCAAGGAACATTTCCAGGTTCACCAGGTAAAGGATATTTCAAAATTCCATAAGGGACATTATGCAATAACTGTATCTAACTGACGCTGCTTCATCTGGAGTGTTCGTGTCCTATGAGATGGATGCCCTATTCAGTTCACCCAGACCGTTTTCATGTTAGTGAATTCTCTGCTCCCGTATTTTGAAAGCTCCCTCCCCAATCCGCTCTTCTTGGTTCCGCCGAAAGGAAGCCTTGGATCTGAAAAGACAATGCTGTTGATGTAAACCATTCCGGCCTCTATCTCCGGAGCCATCTTCTCTGCCTCATTTACATCACCCCAGATTGATGCCCCCAGGCCGAATGGTGTTTCGTTTGCCATGGCGATGGCTTCCTCCGTATTCCTGAATTTCCTGACAATCGCGACCGGCCCAAATATTTCTTCTGAATAGTTGTAGTCAGTCTGTATAATAGTGGGAGGGATTATGTTCCCTGCCCCTTCCCCAATGACTCTCATTTTACCCGACATTTTCAGCAGGTCTATCTGGTGCTGAACTAGGTCTC
Organism: Thermoplasmata archaeon; assembly: GCA_021817415.1. GTDB lineage: Archaea > Thermoplasmatota > Thermoplasmata > Thermoplasmatales > JAKAUZ01. The sequence goes on from JAKAUZ010000036.1 coordinate 17,159, forward strand.
TCTGCGCTTTGCTTGCAAGAGGACCAAGATAGGTCTTCCTGTCCAGTGGATCGCCAATCCTCACCTTCGAGAATTCAGCATCAAGTGCTTTAACAAATTCATCGTAGATGTCACTGTCAACCAGTATTCTTTTTGAAGCTATGCAGCTCTGCCCATTGTTCTGGAGGCGCCCTTTTGTGGCTGCCTTGGCAGAAGAAGTGATGGAGGCCCCCTTAAGGACTATAAATGGATCTGATCCTCCCAGTTCCATAACAACTTTCTTCATTTCCCTCCCTGCAATTTCTGCAATCTTTGCTCCTGTTGGAGTGGAACCGGTGAATGCAACTCCATCCAACTTGCCAATCAGGGATGAGGCTGCAGGTCCATCGATTACCAGTGACCTGAAAACTGGGCTGTTTATCATCTCCTCTATTTTCAAGGAGACTCCTGTGACCGTCATCGAATGTTTAAGAACGACACCATTCCCTGCAATCATGGCTGGGAATATGGCCCTCGCGGCCTGCCATAACGGAAAATTCCAGGGTTCAATCGCCATCACCACGCCAAGTGGGTCAAAACGCACGTAACTCTTCCTTGCCTCCGTCTTGATGTTCTCATTATCAAATATCTCTTGACCATTCTCAATAAGGTAATCAATCAGTTTCACGCTCTTGTTAACCTCAGCTATGCTCTGGGAGATTGGCTTCCCCATCTCCCTGGACATAAGAGTGGCGATCTCTTCAGTATTCTTTACAATATTCTGCTTTACCACGTTCTTAAAAAAATCAATCCTTTCCCCGAGGTCTCTTGCCCATTTCCTCTGGTTGAATCTGACTTCTTTCAGGATTCTGCTGACTGTATCCTGGGGATAGGTTTCGTATGCGCCCACCACTTCATTGGTAAAAGGATTAATTGTTTTGAACATCATGTTTAACCCTCCGTTTTCTTTACTGATTCAGAGAGTACTTCCAGCCCCTTATCGAGCAGTTGATCTTCAATTGTCAGCGGTGCCATGAATCTCATTACATTGGAGTAGTGACCGCAGGTGTGCATCAGCACTCCTGACTTGAGCATGCTTTCCCTTATTGCGGATGCCGCCTTCCCATCTGGCTCCTTGCTTCCTCTCTTTACTATCTCCATCCCAATCATGTATCCCTTTCCTCTCACTTCGCCTATTATCCTGGAACCTTCCTGTACCTCAATCATTCTCCTTTTCAGGTATTCTCCCTTGGTCCTCACCCTGTCAAGGATATTGCTGTCTTTCAGATACTCCAGAATTGATGCGCCTGCGGCAAGTCCTAGCGGATTCCCCCTGTAGGTTCCTAGATGGAAAGCGGGTGGGATGTTGTCATAATCAGACCTGTATGCAATTGAAGATATTGGGATCCCGCCACCTATGCTCTTCGAAATGCACATGATATCTGGGGTGACATTATAATGTTCACTTGCCCATATTCTTCCTGTCCTCCCGATTCCGCTCTGGACTTCGTCAATAATCAGAGGAATCGAGAATTTATCTGCTGTCTCTCTCAGCATCGGCAGAAAATCATCCGGGGGAACCACGTACCCCCCTTCTCCCTGTATAGGCTCAACAAGAATACCAGCCACCGGGGGGACCCCGGAATAGTGATCTCTCATGATGTTTTCAATGTACCCCACAACTGACTTGGATATGTCCTCTTTGTCCACTGGCCAGGGGAACCTGTACTGGTACGGATATGGGACGTGGAAAAAGTTGGAGTTGTAAAATCCAGCATATTCGCGATAATGAGTATTAGAAGTTGCATTCACTATCCCCCCTGCGATTCCATGATATGATCCTGCAAATGCTATTATTGTGCGCTTGCCTGTCATATGTCTGGCAAGGCTGACGGCAGCTTCGCACGCATCTCCTCCTGTCACCGTAAACATCACCCTCGACCTGTCCCTCATTCCTGCGGGAAGAACTTCATTCAACCTTTTCAGGTAATTTATCCTGGCTTCAGTAGGTATCTCTGTCAGGTGCGTGATTTTATCGAGCTGTTCCTTGATTGCGTTTATTACAATTGGATTGCCATGCCCGAGGTTCATGACTGCTACTCCACCGAACCAGTCGATGAAGACATTGCCATCCACATCCACCAGGGTCGATCCTATCCCTCTGTCTATTGCCAACCTGAAGAACGTGGTGTATGACCTGCTAGACGTCTCTAATTTATCCTGGATTGCAAGCAGCTCAGTTGACTTTTTTCCTGGGATTTCGGTCCTTATCAAAGGCGCATCCATCAGGCTAGTCCACTGTACCTCCTGTTTCATAATGATTCAAACCTCGTAAATTGATATTCTAATACCAAAACAATAACTTTTCCTTCATCTTTTTTGCAGCTTAATAAAAATATGGTCAGGAGCCTGTAAACGGCTTGCAGACTGATGCCTTCAAATCAGGCTTCGTGTATTCTCCTTTCCGGAATGATGAAGGTACTTCTGTGTTGTGGAAGGCCAGATTGAAACTGTATTTCAATTGAAGATCTGTGCTATTTGAGGAAGGTATGATGAAAGGTTCTGGTATGGGTCGGGGAGATTCTGGTCGCTGAAATAATCCGTACTTGCAATTTCTCCAATGCCAGAAATCTCAGACTCTGAAAAAGTAACAGCGTAAACGATTACCCCCAGCCGAAGTCCGGCAACGTTCTTTGCATATTCCCGAAGGGTTGAAAGAACTGGATAACCAGGGTTTTCATATATCACAGTTACGTTGAAAATTGAAAGATAGTCGGTCGGGACGAAATCTCCGGGGTTCCCAACAGTAAAGTTAATTCCCTTTGCATGACTTTGATTGACTACCTCATGGTAGAATGCCTCCTCTGTCGCATTATCCGACACTTCGTCAAAGAAGATTGAGTGGAGTCCATACCAATTGGTGTAATTAGATACTTCATCTTCAATGCTTGATATGGATCTGTTCCCATAGGATGTGAAAACATAGCCGAGCACAGTAATTCCTGCCGCCTCAGATCTGTCAATCCAGCTAGCATATGTGGCATTTGAAGCGTTGCCGGAACCATTATCCGGGTTTACGATGACATAGAAACCAACATTCTTGTACTCTGCATGAAGATTCAGTATTTCCTGCCATTGAGCAGAATTGCCAGAATAGAGAGGTATAAGGATGCTATCCCTTCTATCACTTTTTTCCGCAGGTGTCCTGAGGTGAACTACGTAGATAATGGCTGCTAAGGTTATAATGAGGACGATGAAGACTGCTATTGGTTTGGAATATTTGTGAAAGGCGTTCACCCCTCTCAAATATCAAATCTATTATGTCATATTTTATCATTTCTTTCTGGATGAAAATTGACATTGATAGTAAATTGGCTTGTCTTAGAATTCAAGGATAATGGACCTTGATAAAGAGTCCGCTCAATCTGGAGAGGGACATTAGATTCCAATTGCAACCGACAGAACTAACTTATTGTGTCATCACTGTATTAAAAGCTTTTGATCCCCAATACAGTCACACAGCATCCTTGGAAGATTTATCCACAAATTACGGAAGATGGAAAATAAAGTTTTGAAGATCAGTCTTCGTTTACCGTCAACTTGAGTGATTCCGGGAAATCTTCAGACAGAGCATTCAATACCATTATCGTCTCGCTTCTTTCAATCCCCTCTGTCTTGCTCAACTCGTTGACTATGAATTCAAGTTCCTCTTTGCTCCTTGTCCTCATGAGGGCTATGAAATCATAACTTCCTATGACAAAGTAAACTGCCCATATTCCCTTGATCTGTGCTATTCTCTTTCCGACTTCCTCTGCATATTCGGGACCATATCTTGCCTTTATAAGTGAGACAGCAGTGATGTGTTTCTTGATGAATGATTGTTCCATCAGAGGTATCACTCCATTAATGTACCCCGCATTTTTCATCTTCTTCAGCCTGTTATGGACAGTTGATTTAGACAGGCCGACCTTTTTGGATATGATTGAAAGATTGGTATCCCTCGAATCATATATTGTCCTTAGAATCTTCTTATCCATTGAGTTTAGATGATAATCGGTATTTTTTTTATGTGGCATAGGTACGATATAAAATAGTTATTAATAAACTGTTATACAGATGAATTATTTCCAGACATGGACTCAAGCTTTTGACAGGGACTCTTAGCTGGCAGGTGACATGCAGACGGTCTGCTTATGGTTGAGCATGACTGTGCCTCCAACGGAATATATTTAATATGGTCATTTAAATCAAGTTCGAACATCTTGAAGTACAAATGGGAAATGATAAGCGCCATCACCGTAGTGGTTGTCATACTTGCAATATTCGGGAGCCTTACAATATATACGCAGAATTGGCCTCCCGCAGTGGTTGTCGAGTCCAAGTCCATGCAGCACGGCAACAACTTTGTTCTTGGTGTGATTAACACAGGCGACATAGTTGGAATGAAGAAAGTTTATTCCCAGAATAATGTCATCACATACGTCGTCGCCAGGGAATCAGGAGGCCCGGTATATTATGGCGACTTCGGTGATGTCGTGATTTACGATAACACTTACCTCGGGGAGCTGGTGATCCACAGGGCCATGTTCTACGTATCAGGCTGGAATGGAGACACCCCCATAATAGCGAATGATAACAATCCTTCGTGGCTGGCGATAAATGGATACAATGTCACCATACTCAATGTAGGATATGCTCACAGGAACCTTCTGGTTGACCTGGGTAATTTTATAGGCACCACAGGCTATGTCACGATGGGAGATTATAACCTAGCAAATTCACCATTCAAGGAAGGCTCTTTTTACCTGGGAGCAGACGTGAACGTGGGAATTGATAATTCACTGGTCAATATAACACAGGTCAAGGGAATAGCTGTAGGGTATCTCCCTATTTTAGGCACACTCAAGCTTTGGATTGATGGCAAAACCCAGTATATTCCAGAGCTGAGCAACATAGTCATGGCACTGGTAATTGTCGTGATAGTTGCAGCCGCATTCTTTCCCACCAAGAAGGATGACAGGAAAGATCAGCATATTAAAAAAGTAAGGAAAATGAAGAGGAATGATAAGTACTGAATCCGGTTCTACTGGGGCCCTATATCAGAGGGCCGGGATCCTGCCTTAATCTTTTTCATCTCCTCAAGTCTTCTTTTCCTGGAAATGAGGTGACCCCTGATATTCGGGTCTATTATTTCTGCGACTCCCTCCCCTGTCAGGCTGAATCCCATCACGATGAGGAAGATAAAGAATGCCGGAATCAACCCTTCGAGTGGGTATGTGTAAAAGTTGGTTGATAATATGGAGGACATGACTCCCAATTCCGGAGTGCCCACTGGGATTCCTATTCCGAGGAATCCTAGCGTTGACAGGGTGAGTATTGCTGTCCCGATATCCATGGTTGCATAAACAAGCAAACTGGTAACAATGTTCGGGAATATCCCTTTCGTGAATATCTTTATGAATGGAGTATTAAGGACCTTTGACATCGTTATGTACTCATTAGCCGTAACTTCCAGTGTGCTACCGCGCACCAGTCTCACATAGGGTGGCCACCAGACAATTATTATGGCTATTGAAGCGTTGATCAGACTGGAGCCTAAAGTTATCGCAATGGCCATTGCCATTATCAAAGGGGGGAGGGCGAAAAACAGGTCAGTAACCCTCATTATTATTTCTTCGAAAATTCCTCGGTAGTAGCCCGCAAGAACTCCAAGTATGAGACCCAGTGCAGCTGATGCAACAACTACCAACATTGAGATGCCGAGGTCAACCGGAAGTGCCGCTATGACTCTTGAGAAGATGTCCCTTCCCTCCTGATCCGTTCCAAACAGGTGCCTGAAGCTAGGGGGAGCATTCACCTGTGAAAGGTTTATCTGAATCGGATTGTAGGGAAGAATCAAATTTCCAAAAATAAGGTAGAGTAAGGCAATTATCAGGAATATGGATATGATCACAAAACCAGAGGCTGACAGGCGGTTTGAGAAAACAATATTAAGCCACTTCCTGTAAGTTGGGTTCAATTCTCACCACCCAACCGTATTCTTGGATCAAGAATTGCATACATTATGTCGGCTATTAGATTTGCTATTATCACGAAAATGGTGAACGTTATAACCACAAATATAAGCACCGGGTAATTGCTCTCCGATATCGCTGAATATGCAAACTTGCCTATCCCTGGCCACGAGAAGATTTGCTCCACCACCACAGTTCCAGTTATTAGCCAGCCGAACATCACGGCGATGACCGTATTGGATTCAATCAGCCCGGTCCTGAGTATGTGATTTCTACTCACCTTTGTTTCATCGAGCCCCTTGGCTCTCGCAACCTTTACGTAGGGCAGCCATTTGACGCTCAGGATACCGTTCCTGCTGATCCTTGTCACAATTCCAAAATTCAGGAACGCGAGGGCAAGTGAAGGGAGTATCAGGTGATATAGGCCATCTGTGAAGTCTCCAAGATTACGGGAAAGCAGGGAGTCGAGCACGTACAGCCCAGTGATGTGAGCAGGTGGGATCATTCCAGGGGAATTCATTCCCCCTGAAGGAAAGATTGGGATATAGGATGTGAAGATGAGGATAGCAAGAATTGCAACAAGAAAGGTGGGAGATGCCCATGCTGCTGAATAAAGAATCCTGATCAGAGCGTCTTTCTTCGAAGAAAAATTGATGGCAGCCAAATAACCCAATCCCACTCCCATGATAATTATGAAAAGAAGCGAAGTCAGTACCAGTTCAAGGGTATTGGGGAAATAGAACAATATTTCGGAGGAAATGGAAGCACCTGTTATGGGGTCAATGCCCAAATTACCAGTAAAAAAATCAACGATGAAATACCATAACTGCACCAGTAATGGAGCATTGAGATGGTATCGTTGGATAACGTAAGCTATTGTGACCCCTCTCGCCTTTGGGCCTGCCCAGAGTCTGGCCGGGTCATTTGTGAGAAGATGGGAGATAAGGAATACAATGATTATGGTACCGATGATTACCAGCACCGAAGCTGCCGCTCTCCTTGCTATATAGTATATTAGTTCCCTTTTCCCTTCCACTCAATCACCTATCAGGTGTACTGAAGAGTACTGTAGAACATGAAGTATCCAGCTCCTGATCCTGCAGGATTGGGAATCATTCCAGTAATTCCATTTTCGGTCACTGTCATGAAATCCGGCACATAGAGCCACGGCATCACGTATTGATTATACATGGTCTGGGTAATGAAAGAAAGATTCTGGATGACAGCAGATGAATTACTGGAAGAACTTGCGTTGATTGTTGCATTGAAAACAGAATTGTTGAAGTAACCTGACGTTCCAAGGTAACCTCCATCTGCTATAGCAGATACGTAGTCGATTGATGCGCTATAATCTTCAGTATAGAAATTGAGGCCCATGGCATATTGCGTATCATTGGTCTCATTTGAAAATACGTAATTCTCATAGGAGTTGAATGTGAGCGGAGTAAGTACTATCGTGATCCCAATGGTTGCAAGATTCTGCTGAATAATGGCAGAAGCTGCTGATTCCGACGTTGAATCGGAAGTGTAGAGGAAATTTACGGAGGGGAGTCTTGGCGCAGACGGATTCAGCACGGTGCCATTGGGCAGTGTTGCCCTGTATCCTGCCGCTGCAAGGTCCTGTGCGGCTAGGGTTGGGTCGTACGGATAATAGCTGAGCCCAGCTATGGACTGGTTATAGTACTCGAATCCCGGAGGTACTGGGCCTATCCACTGAGTCCCATACCCGTCAAATACGGCGTTGATGATCCCCGTGTAATTGATTGCGAAAGTGACAGCCTTTCTCACGTCAATGTTCTGGAAAGGAGAGAAGGCCTGTGGGGACATGTAGACGAAATAAGCTCCTTGAGAAGACCCGAATTGGATTGGGAGGAGACTGACATTAACATTGGGTATTCCCTTCAGACTCTTGTACTCCTGGATGGGCGCCTCGATAATCTGTGCACGGCCGGATTTCAGGTCTGAAATTCTTGATGCAAGGGACTTGTACTCAATAATGATTGTCGGGATGTGAGGTGGCGCAATTGCATAATTGAGCTCATTTTGAGGAACTGATTTGCCCCAGTAATTGGGGTTTTCCTTCAGCGTGATGCTTTGCGTCGAGATATAGGAGCTCAATTCGTATGGCCCCGTCCCGATTGCGTGTTGTACCATCCAGCTGTTCGGTGTCCCCGCGACGACGCCCCCATTCTGGTCCACCACTGCAGGGTCAACCACTGCAGCCATTGGGGTGGTAAGGGTCATCAGGAATGCATTATATGGATAATTTCCATTGTAGCCGTACCCCTGGCGAAGTATTACCTCGTATGGATTAACCACCTGGACTGATTGGTTGGGATATTCCATTAAGCTCAGGGAGGAAGAATTCGGGTTCTGGAAATTTATGGTATTTAGCATCTGGGCAGTCACGTTGAAATCTATTCCATTGCCTGCGGCCATGTCTTGTGTAAGGATGAAAACGGGAGAGGCGGCGATTATGATTGTCCTGTAAATTGAATACCAAACATCATACGCGGTGAATTTGTCCCCGTTGCTGAAAGTAACATTATGCCTGAGGTAGAACGTGTAATTCATCCCATCCGAGGAGATGCTCCAGTTAGTTGCAAGAACGCCTACGAAGGTTGTCGTGCTGGTACCGTTCGGAGCAACAAGACCCTGGTATATCTGGTTATCGATCTCCCACCCCGGTGTGGAGAACGTTACGGCAGGGTCAATTGTGTCAGGAGATTCTCCTTCTTCAACTGTCAGGACATTCCTGTTTTGTCCCTTCTGAACACCCAGTTCAACAACGGCTACGGCAGAAACGATCAGGATTACTGCAATTATCACCACTATCAAAATTTTGATAGACCTTTGCATATATCTTCCTGACTCTACTCTTATCTGAAATTAAAATATTTTCATAAGGTAAGTTTTGGGACAATATTACTCGTGGAACCCCCTTAGTATCTCTTCGTCATCTGGTGTTAGCTTGATTTCTCTCACATGGAGCGTTAAAGAGTAGCTGTTCAGGAAGCCCAGCACCTTTTCCCTATCCTCCTTTCTCAGTATTACCACTCCCCT